>CADCHF010000001.1 GCA_902801175.1 uncultured Coriobacteriaceae bacterium
TTCCTTCCGACGCGGGGTCCCTATCGGGCCCCGCGCTCGCATTGAGCGGACGCGCAGGCTGCGTAAGGCCTATAGCAGCTCGAAGGAGCCCTCTGGACACATCATGCGCTCCCCCGTCTGGTCAATGAGCAGCAGCTTTAGCTGTGGGTGTTCCTCTGCCCATGCCAGCGCCTGTTGCGACCCCATCATGAACAGCGGCTTGGTGAAGCCGTCACCGTCAATCGAGCGCTCGCTCACAATGGTTGCGCTAACAAGATCGGTCTCTACCGGGTAGCCTGTACGCGGGTCAAGAATGTGCCAGTAGCGTTTGCCGTCCTTCTCAAACTGGCGCTCGTAGAGGCCACTCGTAACCACCGAGCCGCTGCTTATGCTCACGCGAGCAACCGAACTGGTATCGCTAGCATTGGGATCCGGTTCGCGAACGCCCACTGCCCACGGGCTGCCGTCGGGCTTTGGGCCAACCACCTTCACATTGCCGCCCAAGTTGACATATGCGCTGGTAACGCCCCACGACTCCAACTGGTCGCAAAGCACATCGGCCACGTAGCCCTTGGCAATGCCTCCTAAGTCGATGGCCGCAAGGGGATCACTCAGCTGAACCTTTGTCCCGTCCATTTGCACCCGCTCGTAGCCCACATGACCAAGAGCCTCGGCAATGTCCTCTGGAGCAGGAACAAGCTGCTCGTGAAAGTCCCACAACCGCGTAACTGCGCCAATCGTGATGTCAAAGAGCCCACCAGAGGCGCGGCTGTAATCAAGGGCAAGCCCGATGAGCTCGGCCGTAGCGTCCTCGACCTCAACCGGTTCTCCGCCCGCGGCATTGATGCGCGAAACGTCGCTTGTCTCGATGGTACGCGAGAGGGTCGACTCAAAGTGCTCGCAGAGACCAACCAGCTCGTCTAGCTGTTCGCTGCTCACAAGGCCGCCGACCGAGCAAGCCGTGTCAAAGCAAAAGAAGGACTTCTGCTGCATGGCGTCTTTTTTGCCCTGGGCATCAGCACCGCTCGCACAGGCAGATACCAGCAGTGGCGCGCAGGCGGCGAGGCCTAGAAAGCTGCGACGATTCATGTGCATCTACGAGTCCCTCCCCCTGCTTTGGCGCCCACGCCACCAAATGACGGCTACCATATAACACGCTGATACTAGACCAACCGCCTAAAACTCGCTTTTGCAAAGTCGTTTTCCCACGATCTGCAGAGCCCCAAAGCGAGTTTTAGGCGACTCGACACAGTACAAAGCAACGGTGTGCTGCCACGGAGGCCACAGAATGGGTTCGCTGCTGCGCGACAACAGGGCAACAATCATCGCCGGCGTCATCATCGCCGGCATCTTGGCTGCCCTCTTAGTGTGGCAGAGGTCCTCGACACAGGCTCAGGGTCGTATGGTGGCACTGGTACACGACGCAGACGGCAAGGTTTACGAGCTGCCGCTTGATAAGGACGCCACACTCGAGGTCTCAACCAACCTAGGCGCAAACACCGTTGCCGTAGAGGCTGGCAGCGTGCGCATGGCCAGGGCGGACTGTCCCAACGGGAACTGCCTGCAGCAGCATGCGCTTACCGCTCCTGGAGCGCAGATCATCTGTCTCCCCCACCAGCTGTGGATAGAGGTCGTGCCCGAAGGAGAGAGTGGCACCGCGATGGACGTCACGCTCGTTGAGGGCGAGGACGACGTTGACCTGGTGGCGCGCTAGCATGACCGCAAACGGCACACCTCTCTCCCCCGCCGAGGCACAACGCTGGAAGCGACTAGGCGCGCTCAGCGCACTTTGCCTGCTACTGGGTTACCTCGAGACCTTTGTGCCCATTCCCATCCCAGGGGTCAAGCTTGGCCTGGCTAACATCCCCGTGCTTGCCGCCCTCGCAAACCGTGACCTGCGCGGTGCCTGTTGGATTGCCGCGATAAAGGTGCTGGCCACGGGGCTGCTCTTTGGCAACCCGATGACGCTCGCCTATTCGGCGGTGGGGACCGCAATGGCCCTTGTGCTCATGTGCCCGCTCTCGCTCTTGCCCACCATGCGACTGGAGATGGTCTCTGTGGTAGGCGCGCTGGCGCACGAGGCAGGTCAGCTGCTTGTGGCCCAATGGCTCCTGGGCACGCCGCTTGTGTGGTACAGCGCTCCACTGCTAGCTGTGGCTGGTTGCGTGACGGGCCTTTTATGTGGTGTGGTAGCCAGGCAAACCTCAGGCCTGCTGAGAGAGGCCGAACTGGCACAGGCCGCAAGCGGAGGCTTCAAGCCTTATGGCCAGGCACCAGCGGATGAGCTTGATGAGCAAGGCGAGGTTACCGGCGGCCAGGACAGCGAGACCTCTGCCAGCAAGGCAGCAGCCAGCTTGATGCCCACGCTCGCATGTCTTGTGGCCTTTGTGACCTTCGTTGTTGCTGTCATGCATACAAACGCACTGTCAACGCTGGGGATTTTCCTTGTCGCAGCACTTGCCGCCGCGCTATTGGCGCGCGTTTCCCCTCGCGCGCTCACGCGGTCGCTGCTTCCCATGCTGCCCATTGTGATGGTCACCCTTGTTGCGCAGATCGCAAGCACTCAGCAGGGCGTGCAGCTCGCCACGCTGGGGCCAGTCGTTATCACGCAAGGGGCTCTCGTCGCCGCCGCAAAGATGGTTCTGCGCCTTGCAGGCATCACCATTGCCAGCATTGCGCTCGCAAACGCAGCAGACCGGCAGGAGTTTGCGCGTGTGGCACGCGTTGTCTGCAGGCCCCTTGAACTGCTTGGATGTGACCTGCGCGGCCCAGAACTCGCCCTTGTCACCACCGCCCAGCTGCTTCCGTCGCTCGCCGCCAACCTCGGCAAGGACCTAAGGCCAAAAGACCTGTTCACGCGCTCCTTCTGGACGCATCGGCTCCCAGGCATAGCAAGGGACCTGTATCGTCAGGCGCTGCAGGGCTCTTAAGACATACGCGAGGCGGCAATGTGTGGCTACGGTGCCAAGACGCTTAGCCAGCTCCCAAGATAGCCGCAGGCGGTGAGCACGCCAACGATCACGAGCATGACGCCGCACACGCGATTCACAACGTCGTAGTGCGCCTTTACCCAGGCAAAGGTGCCCTCGAGCTGGTCGATGAGCAGCGCCGCCAGCACAAAGGGCACACCCAGACCAAGTGAGAAACACGCCAACATGACCGTGCCCTGCACCGCGCTACCCGAGCTAGCCGCCAGGCTCAATGCCGAGGCAAGAAAGGTTCCCACGCAAGGTGTCCACGCAACGGCAAAGGCGGCCCCAAAGGCCACAGCTGACACTACGCCTGCGCCGCGAGCCCACGAACCCATGCGTACGGAGCCCGCAAAGGGCCTCACGGGAACCACGTCAAGGTAGCCCAATCCCAAAAGGACCATCACGAGTCCGCAGGCCACATCAAGAACCCTGCGATAAGAGACCAAAAGCGACCCAAGTGCCCCCGCAAAGGCGCCCATCAGCGTAAAGGGGACGCCAAAGCCCAGCACAAAGGCAAGCGCGCGAACTAGCACACGCATGTTGAGACCGTCAGTGTCCAGAGCGCTCTCGCCAGAGGCGCCCTTTCCTGCGTTGCCCGCAAAGAAGGCCACGTAGACTGGCAAAAGCGGCAACAGGCAAGGCGACACAAACGTGGCAATCCCCTCAAAGAAGCATGCAAGATAACCCATGGCTAGACCAACTGATTGAGGGTTCCGCGCAACAGCGCCGCATCGATACGACCCGCCGAGATGGTGAGGACCTCCCCCTCGGCCGAAACAATGACCGTGGTGGGATACGCATAGACGCCAAACGAGGGCACCGCGGCCATGTCGCGGTCGTAGTAGTCAGGCAGGTCGTCAAAGCCGTTGTCCACCAGCCACTGGCATGCGTCATCCGCCCTCTCGCGCTGGCCATCGGCCACGTCCACAAACGCAAATGCCACCCTGTCGCCGTAGTCGGCAACGATCTTTTGAAAGTCGGGAAGCTCGTCAACGCAGTACGGACACCACGTTGCCCAAAAGTTGATGACCAGGGGCTGACCATTGGCGATGTCCGCAAAGCTAACGGGCTCGCCCATGTTGGTATAAATCGTCACGTCATGGTCGGCGAGCATGATGACGTCGTCCGTTGTTCCACTGCTCTGGGCCAGCTCTTGTGCTGTTTGCTCGGCAAGCTGGGCGGCTTGTCTGCGCGCCATAAGGTCGCGACCCACAAAGCCCACGGTCAGCGCAACAACCAGCACAAAGAAGGTTATGAGGGTTCCCCTGCGACGCATGAGCGGCCTTTCTCTCAAAGCTTGAAGAACATGATGACACAAGCCGAACCGCTCGGCAGCACAGTTACAGCAGGACGGTTGTGTTCGCGCTGCCGCCACACAACCGCCCCTAGCTCCAACAAGCTATTAAAGTGTCACTCAGACGACTCGCCGCACCGAGCCAACCGACAAAAGCACGGGCATGCAACGCTGCGCCGGGTCAATGCATTCGTCAGCTACTAGATCAACAACCTAACCAGCCATCGATTTCTCAACAACGGTGCTACTTGCCTCAACACGTGTAGGCGTCACCAAGAAGTGATCGCCATCCTCTATCTTTTGGGCGGGGTCATAGCACACCAGCACAAAGTCCCCCACCTCAAAGCCGTTGCAATACTCAAGGTCCAGCCAGTACAGCTGGTCCTTTGTGGTCTTCACCACAAAGTGGTCCTCGGCGACCTCTTCCACAGTCGAATACTCGCGCATGACGTCTTCCTCCTCGCTCGCAACTGAGCTGCTTTCGGTGGGTTTGCTCTCGGTCTTAGGGGCCTGGGCACTTGCGCATCCGCAGCAGAAGGCGCACGCCAACCCCAATCCGATAAGTGCCTTTACTAGTTTCATTGTCAAACCAATCAACAGTATGCATCTATTACAACGGCGCCTTTGCAGGCGAGCCCGCCCAATCGACCGCTACACCAATCACTTTACATCCATGATGAGATAGTCCTGGTAGCTCAGCTCATTCGGATGAATGTAGTACTTGTCTCCCCACGAGGAGACAACGTAGTTGCCGTCGGCCGTAACACCGGTGACCGTCATCCAGTGATCGCCTACATCGCTTGCGACCACATTGCCCTCGCTGTCATAAAGGTTGAAGCCACCCGAGGCGATGTTCACGCACTTGCCACTATCGAGCGTGTTGCGCAACTCGCTAGCCGTCATGCCATTCCTGTCAATCTCCGAGGTATAGCTCAGACCCTTTTGGCTAAGGTAGTGCTCGAGCCTATTGTCAAGTGAGGAGGTTGTTGTGCCGCTGGTCTCGTAATTTACAACATGCCTGTTCTGGTAATCGTTTGCAACGGCTTGCATGGCATCGGGGTTGTAATGATCCTCGTCGGCGAAGGGCGCCATACCGTACTTGTCAATGAAGTCCTGAGGATGGTCCTCGTAGGAGTTGAGCACCTCGACAACAAGGGCGTGGGTACCGCTGTCCTCATCAAGGTAGAACATGTCGTCCGTCGTGCAGTAGAAGTCGAGAATCAGGCGATTGAAGTTGAACTCGCCATCCTTGTCATACATTGGGAACCCAAACGTGCGCTCAAACGCTGCGGGATCGGACTCAAACTGCATGAAGATCGAGTTGGCCATTGCAACATAGCCACAGCCCTCGCTGTTGATCTCCTTAAAGAGCTCGGCAATCTGGTCATCGGTGTAGTTCTCGTAGCCTGGGTACTTGCGAACCGCATCAAACAGCTCACCGTTCTCAAAGAAACGCCACCAGAGGAACTTGAACCCGCTCTGATTATGTTCCATGTCGCCCTGGTCTCCACCATAGCCGCCCTTGCTGTCAAAGACGCCAGAGCCATCTGCCAGATTTGCGTCACTGTTGCGCGATACGGCAGTGTCTGCTTGCGTGGCGGGGAGCTTGGACTTTGCACCACTTTCCGCCTTGGTGTACGTATCTGCAATCTGGGAGAGAGCCACAGACAGCGAGGCGGCGCCGCGACCATATACCTGTGCGACATCGCTCGCCCTCTGGATGCTCTGCTGCACACGCAGTCCAGCGCTGCCCGCCATGGCGCTCTCGACGCTAGCGGACGCCAGTGCCCCGCGCACCTTTTCCAACGTGTCTGCCACGAGCTCAAGATCGCTCGCACAGCGCTTGGACGCTTCCACATCTATTGAGAACATCTTGGCCCCCTTGGCAACGGGTGAACTGTCTTGGTGTCTAGAAGCATCTTAACCACAATGACGCCTATCCTTGCAGAACACGCCTAGCTGGCTGACGAAAGCAACTCAAGATGGGATGAGCCGCACGAGAACCCCTGGCTCAGGACGCATTCCACAAGTGGTTTGATCTTGGGACGAGGCAAGGCGCTGACGTTGTGGAGTTGAATTCAGTTAACCATCCGTCGCGTACAATGGATGTTTATGAAATCAAGAGAAAGGCCCGTAGGGTATGCTCCACATCCCTTTTGCTAAGAGTTCAGACAAGGCGGAACAGGCTCGACCGGCTGCGCAAAGCAAGCAGCCAAAGGTGGCGCACCAGTCTCCGCTGCGCCGCGTTGTTGACCAGTGGTGGGAGCGGCTGTACGCGCTCGCCTTTGGCAAGGTGCCCCTGGGTGAGCAAGCCCAGCTCTACGACTCCAACCAGGGCCTGCGCGACTACATCTGGAACACCGCCGGCCAAACCATCTGGGGCTCGTTCTTCCCCCTGTTGACCATCATTGCCACGCAGCTCACCGGTGCAGAGGAGGCTGGACGCTTTAACCTTGCCTTTACGGTTGCAACGCTGCTTCTGTGGATGGGCAACTATGGCGTGCGCACCTTTCAGGTGTCGGACCTCGACGAGATGGACTCCTTTGGCGCATATCAGGTGCAGCGCGTCATGACCTGCATCCTCATGCTGGTCTGCGGATGGATGTACTGCACTGCCAAGTCCTACGAGACAAGCATGATGCTCATCTCTGCGGGAGCATTTGGCTACCGCGCGATCGACGCCTTGGCAGACGTCTACGAAGGACGCCTCCAGCAGATGGACAAGCTCTACCTCTCGGGGATCTCGCTCGCCCTGCGCACGGTTATACCCCTGGTGGTCTTTACCGTCATCCTGCTCACCTCGGGAAGCCTTCCCACTGCAAGCATCGCGCTTGCAATCGCCGAGCTGGCATCGCTTGTGGTAGTGACGATACCGCTTGCCCTGCTCGAGACGCCACGCTCACGCTCATGGGAGTGGCTCGAGGTACGCGAGATCTTTGTGGAGTGCTTCCCGGCCTTTGCGGCAATCTTTCTGTTCAACCTCATTGAGTCGGTGCCCAAGTTTGCCATGGAGGGGACGCTGCCCTACGAGGACCAAGTCTATTTCAGCGCTATCTACTTCCCCGCGCAGAAGGCCCTTTTGGCCCTGGGGTTCATCTACAAGCCCCAGCTTGTTCGCTTGGCCAACATTTGGCAGGACTCCACCAAGCGGGTTCGCTTTGACCTCATTGTGGTGGCAATGCTCGGCGCAGCGGCCGTCATCACCCTTGGCATGACCATCTTTGCCGCCATCGTGGGCATTCCGCTGGCGAGCTTCCTCTATGCGGCCGACTTTGAGCCCTTTAGGCACGCGCAATACCTGATGCTTTTGGCCGGAGGCTTTGCCGCAGCGAGCGACTTCCTCTTTCAGATTCTCACCGTGCTGCGCGAACAGGGCAAGGCAATGCTCGCCTATGTGATTGCCTTTGTCTTTGTGGTTGCGGCTTCGATGATCATGGTGCGCACGGCCGGCTTCATGGGTGCCGTATATGCCTATCTTGCGGTGATGGTGATCCTGTTTGCGCTTTTGGCCGCGCAATACGTGACCATCCGCCTGCGTGCTAGATAAGCCAGACAGAGACAGCCCCCACTTGCAAGATTCTTCATTGCTGTGCCGCACGGCGTGCCAAACATGCGAAATTCTTCGTTGTTGTGCTCTTCCACTACCGAAGGTCAACGCACTGGTGGAGCTCCTCATGTTTGTCAGAGCACAAGAACGAAGAATTCCGCAAGCTTGGCCAGGCGGGGGCACACAAGAAAAAAGAGTTTGCGAGTTGGCGGTAGCTAGTCGTCCATGCCGGGACGACGCCTTGAGGCCTTAACGTTCGAGCGCCGATGCTTGGCATCGAGTCTGCGCTGCTTGGCGGCCTTGCTCGGCTTGGTGGCCTTGCGAATCTTGGGGCGCCTGGAGCGCAGTTCGAGCTGCTGGTGGATCTTCTTCAGGCAAGCCTGACGGTTCTGCAGCTGGCTACGCTGTTCTCGACTAACAGCCACAATCCCTGTTGGCACATGGCGCATCCTCACTGCCGAATCGGCAGTGTTGACGCCCTGCCCTCCGGGACCAGACGCATGAAAGGCCTCGGCCTCGCACTGTTTGGCAAGGTCGTCGAGGGAGAGTCGCGCAAAGCGCGCGTAATCACGGTATGTCAGCTGCTGTTCGCACATGGAACGGCATTGTAGCACGTGCCCGTTAGTGCGTAAAAGAGTCGCCGGTCAACAAGAACCAGCTGCCAAACAACAAAGGAGCCACCCTGGGCGATTCGTGCCAACCACCCTCTACGGATGGCCCTCGCTGCACGGAACGCTCAGGGTGGCCCCAGTCAGATAACCCTTTCGTTAGGCCGCAGTGTCGAGCTCCTCCGCATTGGCACCGTCGCCATCAACCACGGTCAGCCCCTGCTGACCAGTCGAGTCGCCCGTTTGTGCCTGTGTGGGCTCCAAGCTGGCTGGGTCAATCGTCAGCACGCCAGAAGCTGTGTCAAAACCAGAGCCCAGGACCTGCGTGCAGAACTCGTTTGCCCACTCGCGTGTGAGCGTCGAGTGGTCAACGCCGTTGTTGGAGTCATAGCTCGAAGACGCAAGCGCATCGGTGTAGTCATAGATCGGATAGGTGGTGAGGTTAGCGCCCACCCCCTCGTGGGTGATGGTCGGCACAAACGACGCAGCCGTCACACGGCAGGAGCCGTCCGAGTCCTTGTAGAGGGTCACCTTTGCGGCGCCGCCAACCAAGTTCTCGCTGTCGAGCTGCGTGCTCACAAAGTTGCCGACCGACCAGAAGCAGGGCACCTTGCGGCCGTCGGAGGCAGTGAGCACCTCGACTGGCTCAATGACGTGCGGATGCCCGCCAATGATGACGTCGGCGCCGTTCTCGATGAGTGTGTTTGCCATGTCGTACTGCGACTGCACGGGAGTGAGGTTGTACTCCTCGCCCCAGTGCGGGAACACGACCACCATGTCGGCAAGCTCGTTTGCCGTAGCCAGCGTGCGCTTGACGTGCTCCTCGTCGAGCATTGACACCGCACCCTGCGGATCCTCGTAGCCATTGAGGTCGTAGGTGTAGTTGAGCAGGGCGACCTTAAAGCCGTCCTTCTCAAACACGTACACGTCGTCGACGGAGGTTTCTGGGTCGTTGGGGTCCACGGCACCAATGACGCCCACCTCTGGATGGTTGGTGTGCCAGAACGAGATCTCGCTCGAGAGTCCGGCATAGCCCATGTCCATGGCATGGTTGGTGGCGCGCAGGATCACGTTGAAGCCGGCCTTGACCTCGGCATCGCCCATCTCCTGCGGGCCGTTGAACGACGGGTAGCCCGAGAAGTCAAACTGCGCGCCGCCAAGCACCGTCTCCTGATTGACCACCTTGATGTCGGCGCCGTCAATCAGGCCAGCAATGTTGGCAAAGATGTGGTCGTAGTTGCGCGTGCCGTCGTCCATGTAGCCACTCTCAAAGACGCCGCGATGCTGCAGGATGTCACCAATCATGACAAGGTCAATCTGCACTGGGCTCTCTTTGGCCGCAGGGGCACTGGTCTGGCTCTCGGTCTCTTGCTGCTGCGCGGGAGCCTCGTCCTTTGGCGCAAAGGCGCGCGAAACACAGCCCGCCACGCCCCTCACCGCCAGGAACAGGACCAGCAGGCAACCGATTATTGCGGCAATTCCAAGAGCTGGCACGAGGGCGTTTCTGCTGCGAGCGCCGGCCCTGCCACCACGAGGCCTTCCTGTGGCAGAAAGGCGCCTTGCACGCGAACGGGACATGCCTGCCGAGGCGCCGCCGCGACGGACGTTGCGGCCATTTGCTGAGCGATGAACTGCGCTTCCCGACCTGCCAGAACGGCTGGCTGTGCGCTGCCTGGAGGACGTGGCGCCCTGACGGCTTCCCTGCGCCCCAGCGGAACCCGTGTATCTGCCAGCCGGAGCGCTGCGCCTCTGTCGCGTGCCGTCCGAAGAGCGCAGCGAAGGGCGAGCCTGCGCATGGCTGGCGTTGCGGTGGGTCTCGCCAGTGGTCGTGCGCCTCGTACGACCGGCGTTTGACGATCCCGCCGGGCGACTCTGGCCCTCTCGCCTCTGCGGGCGCGCATCACCCGAGCTGCTACGAGCGCTGGGGCGGGCCTCGCCGCTACGATGTCTGCGAGCCTCGTTCTCCCCGTAGGGGTTGCTCCCGTTTTCCAGTTCCGCCATCGGTCCTCCCGCGGTGCGACCGCAAAGACACAGTGCGGTCAGTTCGTCTCGTAGGCCATCACAATGAAGCAAAGCCAGCGTTTGGCCGCCTTCAAGCTGCTGTCAGAGTGCCATGCCAGGCAACATGATCGGTCTTAGACGTGCCACTTGTAGCGCCGTAACAACAGCCAGACATTGGTGATGGACTCCAAAAGAATAGCCCATAAGCTGCAGCTTTGCAGCAAAAAGAGAGTCTTTGCGCTAGATGACGTAGGCTCGCCACGTATGTTTTACCGATTGCATGGCACAGAGGACGAAATGCGAGTGCAAGGTCGATACGCTCTGTCCAGCGCATGGCGCATGAAGAAGGGCCGCACCCCTTGGAGTACGACCCTGCAAAATCAAGAGCTATTCCTTGCACATGCTAGCGGACACTCAGCGAGACCTCGTCGAGCTGGTCATCCGAGACGGGGCTCGGGGCGTCGCTCATGAGGTCGCCGCCCGAAGTGGTCTTGGGGAAGGCCATGACGTCGCGGATGGAGTCGGAACCGGTGAGCAGCATGCACACGCGGTCGAGGCCGAGCGCAAAGCCGCCCATTGGAGGCGCACCAAACTCCAGCGCGTCGAGCAGGAAGCCAAACTGCGCACGGGCACGCTCCTCGTCAAAGCCCAGCAGCTTGAGGATGCGCATCTGCAGCTCGGCGTTGTGGATACGCATGCCGCCACCGCCGGCCTCGTAGCCGTCCATGACAAAGTCGTAGGTCCAAGAGCCCACAGAGAGCGGGTCGGACTCAAGGCGGTCGATGTCAGCCTCAACGGGCTGGGTGAAGGGCTGGTGCTCGGCAGCGTAGGCCTGACGCTCCTCGTCCCAGTGCACCAGCGGGAAGCCCACGACCCACAGGAAGTCATGACCCTCGCGCGGGATCTCCAACACGTCGGCCATGTGGTTGCGCATGCCGCCCAGGATCTCGTCGGTCTCAAGACGGCCACCCACGGCAAACAGAATGAGATCGCCGGGGTTGGCGCCCATCTCGGCCTTGAGGGCGTCAAGCTCCTCGGCAGAGAGGAACTTGGCAATGGGGCTCTGCACGGAGCCGTCGGCCTTGAAGGCAACCCAGGCGAGGCCCTTGGCACCAAAGGTGGCAGCAACACCTGCAAGCTTGTCGATCTTGGAGCGACCCCACACTCCGGCGCCAGGTGCACAAATGGCCTTGACGTACTGGCCCTCGGCAGCGGCAGCAGAGGCAAAGAGCTTGAAGCCAGAGGCTGCAAAGATGCTGGTGACGTCATGCAGCTCCATGCCAATGCGAGTGTCGGGCTTATCGATGCCATAGGTGTCCATGGCGTCCCAGTACTGGATGCGGCGCAGCGGGAGCTCCATCTTTACGCCCATCTTGCCAAACGCCTCGGCAAAGATCTCTTCGAGCGCACCCATGACGTCGTCCTGCTTCACAAAGCTCATCTCGATGTCCACCTGCGTGAACTCGGGCTGACGGTCGGCACGCAGGTCCTCGTCGCGGAAGCACTTGGCAACCTGGTAGTAGCGCTCGACGCCACCCACCATGAGGAGCTGCTTAAGCAGCTGCGGGCTCTGCGGCAGGGCGTAGAAGTTGCCCGGCTGCAGGCGCGAGGGAACGATGAAGTCGCGAGCGCCCTCGGGAGTCGACTTGAAGAGCGCCGGGGTCTCAACCTCCATAAAGGCGCGGTCGTGAAGCGCCTGACGAAGAGCAAAGGTAAAGTCGGAGCGCAGCTTGAGGTTGGCCATCATCTTGGGACGACGGATGTCGAGGTAGCGATACTTAAGACGCAGGTCCTCACTGGTCTCGATGTGATCCTCGATCTGGAAGGGAGGCGTCTTTGAGGTGTTGAGGACCTCGACGCGCGTGCAGAGGACCTCGACCTCGCCGGTGGCAAGGTTGGGGTTGGTCTGGCCCTCAATGCGGTGACGCACCTCGCCCTCAATGAGGATGGGCCACTCGGGACGCACGGTCTCGGCAGCCTTGAACACCTCGGCATCGCACAGGTCGGGGTCAAAGAAGACCTGGGTAAGGCCCTCGCGGTCGCGCAGATCGATGAAGATCAGACCGCCAAAGTCGCGGCGGGCGCGGACCCAGCCAGTGAGCGTGACCTGCTCGCCGATGTTCTCGGCGCGCAGCTCGCCACAGGTGTGGGTATGCAGGGAAAAGCTCATGGTGATTCCTCTCGTCGTGTCCGCCCCGTGTCGGTACGGGCGGATACCATCAGACGTTGTGTGCCTGCGTAGACGGCGCATGCACACGAAGGATGATTGTACTACGAGCGCAGGTAGCATATGTGGCACTCATGGCACGTTCTAGAAATCCCCCTGTGCTAAGTCGGACATCAGGTCAGAGACGTGTCAGGGGGACACCCTGACACCCCCAGTCGGGGCCAGTTTTCGAACGGAGCGGCGTGTCTTGGGGACGTACACTTTGACACACGCGAAAGACTCTCATCAAGGGAGCACGCCACTGTCGAAGGCTCGCTCATCTTGACAGCTTGACTGCGTGTGTCAAAGTGTACGTCCCCAAGACACGCCGCTCACGGGTGAACACTCGCAACCTAACACCCGCACTACATCGAGCCGTGTACCGAGAGCGTATCGAGGTCGAACGAAGGGCCGAGCACGTCGGAGCAGTAATCCACATACCAACCTGCGGTAGATCCGTTGCCCCCATCGATGGCACTCACAGAACTCGCAGCAGCTAGCTCGTCGGTGTAGTCCCCAATCTTGTAGGCACTCATGTTGGTCGAATAGGGCTCGCGCTGGGTGATGGTTGGAATGAACTCATAGGCGCTCACCCTTAGCCCATCACCATCCCTGGTAAAGGTGACCTTTGCCATGCCGCCCACCATGTTTGCGGCGCCAGCCTGGGTCGAGACAAAGTTGCCCACAGACCACATCACAAGCATTCGGTCGTTGCCTTCGCCGAGCACCTCCACCGGCTGAATAACATGCGGATGGCCGCCAATGACCACATCCACGCCAGCGTCTTGCATCACCTGTGCCCACCAGCGCTCGCGCTCGGTTGGCACGGTCTCGTATTCCTCGCCCCAGTGCGCAAAGACCACCACAAAGTCGGCACCACGACTCCGCGCATCGGCAACGTCTGCACGCAGCCCATCCTCGCTCAAGATAGAGACCACATTGGCATCGTTTGAGGGGTCAACGTTGCCATTGAGGACGTCGGTGTAGTTGAGCAGCGCAACTTTGAGCCCGTCCTTCTCGACGATATACGCCCCAGCGGCCGACGTTCCTCCCGCAGGGCAAACGCCATCACCGTCGGGATCTGCGGCGCCAATGACTGCGACCTGAGGGTAAGCGGCCTGCCACCAGGCTAGCTCCTCATGTACTCCCTCATAGCCCAGGTCAAGCGTATGGTTGGTGGCCTTGAGGATCACGTCAAAACCAACAGCCACCTCGGCGTCTCCCACCTCCTGTGGGCTATTAAAGACCGGATAACCCGAGAAGGACCAGTGCCTGCCGCCAAGAATCGTCTCCTGATTGAGGACTGCCACGTCGGCGGCCTGCACGTCGCCTGCTATGTGCGAGAACAGATGGTCGTAGTTGTAACTGCCGTCTCCCCTGCTGCCGCTTTCGATAACCCTGTCGTGCATCAGGATGTCGCCGATCATCATGAGCGTGAGCTCGGCATCTTGCGGTTCAGCCCCTGTCTCTGGCTCCTCGCTGACCTGAGATGGCGCTTGCTCGGCCTGCTCGTCGGTGACAAGCACTTCCCCAAGCTCCTGAGCCTGCTGTGCATGCGCATTTGGCGCAGGCCGCTGGCTTAGCATCGCTCGCGCAACGATCGCAATGCCCGCCACGACCGCAGCGATCGCAGCAAGCATCACGAGCGCCGCAAACAGGCGCCTCCTACGATGCCTCTTTGGGTTGGTGCTTCCCGACAGGCTTTTGTCAAGTTTGGGCTTATGCTCGGTCATGGCGTCCTCCTCATGCTCTCACATGATACGCTCTGCAGGCGCAATAACCGAGCAATGGAAGGATTGGCATGAGGTACAAGGCGGTCGTTTTCGATCTTGACGGGACTCTACTCTACACGCTGGAGGACCTCTACCGAGCCACCAACCACGCCCTCAGGGCAAACGGGCTTCCCGAGCGCAGCATCGACGAAGTAAGGCGCTTTGTTGGAAACGGTTACCGTCAATTGGCAAGGCTCGCCTCTCCAGAAGGCACACCTGACGAAATGCAGGAACAGGTGCTGAGGGACTTCGACGCGTACTACATCGTGCACTCACAGGACAACACGGCACCTTACCCTGGCATCCCCAGTCTGTTGGAGCATCTGCACGCTGCTGGCCTCAAGCTCGCCGTGGTCTCAAACAAGGGCAACGCAGCCGTACAGGACCTCATGGAGCACTACTTTCCTGGCACGTTTGAGGCGGTAGCCGGCGAGCGTGAGGGCGTACGCCGCAAGCCTGCTCCCGACACAGTGCTTGTTGCCATGGAGCACATGGGCACAAACGCAGCAGAGACAGTCTTTGTAGGCGACTCCGAGGTGGACGTGCTTACGGCACAAAACGTGGGCTGCGATTGCATCGCGGTCACCTGGGGTTACCGCGACGTGGCGACGCTCCGTGAGGCTGGTGCCACGACGATTGTGGACACGGCCGATCAAGTGCTGCAGCTGCTGCTTTCATAGGCGCAAGGTACTCCGCGCATACCAAGGGCGGGTTGCAGGCAAAGCCACCTGCAACCCGCCCTTTTGCTCAAGACGTCCTACAATCGCGTGGCACTATGGCCGCACGTCAGAAACCACACCCTGGCAGTGGCTAAGCGTCTCGTCGGGCACAGCGGCTGGCCCACCAAAGACGTAGCCCACCTTCACTTTGCCATCATTACTACGGATGATGCTGTCGATGGCATCGAAGTTGTTCGCCCGCGTAAGCACAAGTACCGAGTTCTGCGACCCACAGAGCACCGCACCCGTAAGGGCATCCTTGTAGTTGGTCGCCGTGGCCACGCCCATATGGCTGACACCCATACCTTGGTCGATGCACCACTTTGCGATGAGCTTGCTCGTCTGGATTGCGTTATCTCCGCCAATGCGAACGACATTGCGACAGATGCGCTTGAGCTCGTCCTCATGACCTGTGGGAACCGCCGAGGTGCCACCCACGATTACAACACGCTTGAAACCACCGTTCTTGATGGCCTTGCAGACGGCATCCTCCAGTTTGGCAGGCGTCGTAAGGAAGATCGGCACATGGTAACGATAGGCATATGGGGCAATGGAGAGGGCATCGGCATGCGAGGTGCTCGTTGCCACGATGCAGGTGCTAGACCAGCCTGTCCCCTTCTCGTAGGCCTGCACAGAGGTGAGCGGGGCATTCTTCCCGGCAACACGAATGATTTCCCGTACTTGTGGCAGGTTCTCCCTCACAGCATTCTCGATGTCTTCGGTAAGGGCCAAAGTACCACCCATGATGTAGACCTTGCTCGGAGACAGCCACTCAAGCTCCTCCATCGTAATGCTGGAAACACGGTTCTTGCTCGTAAGCAACACTACACCGTTGCTGAGCCCCGCAAGACCAGCCGCAGTGAGCGCATCCTTGTAGCTGCTCTGAGTAGCTAGCACGACCGTACCACCCCGAGCAAACCTCGTATGGCCACACTCGATGATTGAGGCCATCGTGGCGAGGCCATTGGTTCCCCACAGGCGTGCGAACAGTCCCCGCCCCTCCTTTACCTCCACGGGAATCTGGCAGGTCTTGCCCATGAAGGAAAGGTTGCAGTAGTGCGTGCCTACTCGCCACTGATTCAAGAACGACTGGTCATCATACAAGCGGCTCAGGTACTCCATGGGCAGCTCGTCGCTAGAATCGCTAACGTTGACAAAGCGAGGAGAGTTGCCCATGTACCCGTACTCAGTGTCTTCTGCGGCCTTGTAGCTATAAGTTGTCGACGTTCCATCGATCCAAGCAACGGTCAGGCAGTCACCTTCGGAGAACGCCGGGTCGAAGCTTGGATAAAAGCTGCTTGCATCGCTGTACAACGGTTCATAATTGTCATCAACCCACACGTATTCCCACCAATAATGTTCCGTCTCACGTGCATTGGCAAACTCGGTGAATACCATAGGCTTGCCCAGTGTGACCGAAATGGAAGCCACGGGATTTTCAATCAGTTCATAGGTAGCTACGCAGCTTGAGCCTTCATAGACAATCGTGACATCGTGCGCGCCAAGCCCCCAAGGGCTTGCCGCCGATTGCTCGGCGACCAAGGAGACATAGGGGCCCCAAATCCCCGTGCCTCCACCCACGCAATCGAAGCTGTCTTCGTAACCCGCGTAACGATACGTCTTGACCTTGCCATCCGAAGTGCGCACGGTAAGCTCGTCGCCTTTTCTAAAACGCACGTCATAGCGCTCCCAAGAGCCTTGCGAGTCGTCCACCTTCCGCCCGTCGATTCCCTGCACGAAATACGGACGCGAGGGCACAAACGAAATTGACTCAACTGTCTCTTCGGCAAGTACATGTGATGGTATGAGAAGCACTGCCAGCACCACGACCAAGCCAACGATACTCAGTGCAAACTGTCGCATGTTCGCCCTACTTGTGTTCCGCATTGTAACCTCCGACCTCCAACTGTAGATGTCACTCGTTGCAGTGGATCAACACGCATGGTCAGCATTTTTTGGGCACGAACCACCGTTGTACGAGCGGCATTTTCAGTCGCATAGTCTAAGCCATATATATATTCGCAACTGATTTATATGCGAGAGGGTACTATCATTTTGACGAGCGCGGCAGGCATGACGTGGCTGACAACCCCAAAAAAAGGCAGCCCTCAAACAATCGCAGTGTCTTATGGCAGCTTGGCAACGAGGCCTTCGCTCACAGCAGCTGTGCCACCGAGCACATAGCCCGTCTTGATGGCAGAGAGATTTGCGATGGCAAAGCTGACATTGCTCGCGTGTGCACCGTCCGCAAGCAGCAGCACCGCCTTGTTCTTGCCACAGAGGGCCGCTCCCGCAAGCGCGTCGGGGAAATTCACCGAGGTCGCATACGCCATGTTGTTAGCACCAAGCCCATTGCCAAGCGCCCAGGTTGCGATGGTCTTTGAAGTGTCCACGGCGTAGGTGCCGTAAAGACGGGGAAGAACTGTGATTCCAGCTCCGCGCAGCTTCTGTTCGACTTCCGCGGTCACGGCCTGCGGGCCGCCCACTATGAGCACCTTTTTGATGCCGCAGTCCCCAAGAGCATTCATCACCGTGCTCTCGAGGTCGTTTCCGTTGGTGGCCAGCAAGATAGGCCAACCCTTGGCATATGCCACTGGTGCCACCGACAGAGCATCCTGGAAACCTTTGGTGGTCGTGATGATGGCGGTGTCGCCCCAGAGTCCTTTGCCTGCCTGTGCGAGCTCGGCAGAGGTGGCCGCCGCCGTGACGCCAGCCTTACGCTCCGGCTGAACTCCCGTTGCACTTGCAATGGCATCGAGAACACCATTGCTCACAGCAGCTTCACCGCCAGCCACAAACACCTTGCTGGGCTTAAGACTCACAAGCACCTCTCGTGCCTGGGAGGAGAGCGAGCTTCCGCTCGTGAGCACCACCGGTGCCCCATAGAGGCCGGCAAGTCCCGAAGCCGAGAGAGCATCCTTGTAGTTGTAGCCAGTTGCCACAACAACGGTTCCACCCTTTGCGCCTGACCAGCCCTTATCCACAATGGCCTTCATGGTATCAAAGCGATAGGTTCCCGAAAGGCGCACCCAGTTGACCTTGTGCGAGACAGAGCGAGTAGAGGCACCACCCGTATCAAAGTGCCAGCCCGCCTCAAACCTCACCGCCGTGGTGGAGTAGGCGGACTCAACACGGTAGATGGTGCCATTGGAGATGGTATAGCCTGGGTTGGCCACACGCACGTAGCGAGAGGACCCACCATAGTTGCCCTCGGCAGTACGCAGGTCGTTGCCTATGCGCTCAAGCACCGCAAAGGTGTGTCCACTGATACGCACCACGTCTCCGGTACGAATATCGTTCACATTGGTAAAGCGAGTGCCATCCTCGTAGCGTCTCTTGCCATACATGTACATGGAGAAGTCACAGGCATAGGCATAGCACCCATAGCTGGTCCATGTTGAGAGCTTGGGCATCTGGCTGCCGTTCCAGGTAATGCCGTTCTTCCAGCGAGCATCAGATATGAAGGCATCCGACTTGAGAAAGTACTCTGCGGCCGTCATTGCCTGTGCAGGCTTGGGAAAGAGCGCCAAAACCAGACTGGCCATGACAGAGACGAGCAGAGCCATGGCGGACAGACGAGCGGAGCGAGCGCGCTTGCAAAATGCCACGGAGTCCCACTTTCAATAAAACGAGCTTAATTTGCTCGCAATATCCATAGTTAGCTTTACTTTACAGCCTTGCGCATGCAGATAAAAATTTTCTGCAAGCTCTTCATTTCAGTGAAAACGTGATGGCCGCTTGCCTATTGCCAAAGAAGTGGGTGGATGGTTTTGGCACATGCGGGTATGATTTGGACATAAGGTTTTAGGCCTTCGGAGAAAGGACTCGATATGGGCAAGAAAGCAGCCGAGGCTCTCGACATCTCTTACGATCAGTTGGCAGAGTACCTCCACGTCAACCACGCCGTCTACATGCGCGTTGACAACTCTGTCTACTATCTCACCGACTGCAACTTTGAGGCATGGCGTGCCCAGGACACCAGCCGTCGCAACCACAAGAACCACTTTGTGGACTGCAGCCCCCTGGTCCCCACGGTCGACGAGTTCCTTTCGCTGCCGTTCATTCACGGCAACACCATTGAGCAGGAGTTTGACCACGCTACCTTCTACGCTTCGATCAGCGAGTAGGTAAGCTCCGATAAACGCAGTCGGCGGCCCTTCGAAAGGAGGGTCGCCGTTTTTTGTTGAGGAAGAAACGCGCCTTGGGCGAGAATGCCCTCCCCCACTCGCTGAGCCAGCCCATATAGCTCCGGCAAGAAGTGAGCCGTACCGAAGCCGCAGGTCCAACCCCATTTACTGGTAATGCAGTGACTCCACCGGATCGAGCTTTGAGGCTCGACGTGCCGGATAGTACCCAAACAGCACGCCAATGCCCACGCTGATGCCCGTTGCCATTACAACCGACTTCATGTCGATCGCCGGCACGATGGTATTGCCCTCACCACCCACGTCAAAGACGCCACCGGCCAGGCCCGTAAGCGCAAACGACCCAAAGTAGCCCACAAGAATGCCAATGATGCCGCCCACCAAGCACAGGCAGATGGACTCAAGCAAAAACTGCATCGTGATGTCGGAGCTACGGGCACCCAGGGCCTTGCGCAGGCCAATCTCGCGGATGCGCTCGGTCACGTTCGTGAGCATCATGTTCATGATGCCTATGCCGCCTACCAGCAGCGAGATGCTTGCAACCGCAGTCATCAGCAGCTCAAACGACGCCATCGTTGAGTTGAGCTCGTCGATGACCGACTGCATCGTGTAGACGTACACGGCGTCCTCGGCGTTGTCGTCGCTGATGTTGAAGTAATCAATGAGCGTGTCGCGGGTCTTGTCGGCAATGGTCTCCATGTTGGCACCCTCTCTTGCCAGACCCATCATGTCGTCCACACCCCAATAGCCGCTAAGACGCGTGGCGCAGGTCGAGTAGGGCACATAGACGGTGCCGCCACTTGCCATGAGAGCCGAAGTGGCCTCGGTCACGCCCTTGATTGTGTAGCTCCCGTTGTTGATCATGACGGTCTTGCCCACGACCTCCTCGTTGGGATCGCCATAGAGCTGCTTGACCGAGTTTTGATCGAGCACCACCACGAGGTCGCCCTTGTCCTCGTTCTCGTCGGTAATAAAGGTGCCTTGCGCCATCTTGAGTCCCGACACCTTCTGATAGCTCGGAAGCACTCCCATCACGCTGGCGTCAAACTTCTTGGTCTCGTTCTTTACCTCAAAGCTCCAAAAGGACGATGCGGTCAGGCACTCGTACTCGGGCATAAGCTCCTCGAGTGCCTCGAGGTCGTCAAGGGTTACCGTGCGTCCAGGCCAGGCATAGAGCTGCACCAGACGGGCCTGGTTGAGGCCAAGCTCTCCCACAAGCGACTGCTTGACTCCGCCAATGAGCGCCGTCATTGCAATGACGGCCGCAATGCCAATGACGATGCCAAGGATGGTGAGCAGGCTGCGGCCGCGGTTGGAGTCGAGCGCCGTTGCCGTCTCATACACAAGATCTCGGACTCTCATGTGTTGCTCCTTGTGGTTGGGTCGGCAGCAATCAGCGCACGTTCCTGCTCGTCGGTCAAAAGCTTTCCGTCGCGGATGTGCACCGTTCGGTCGGCAACATTGGCAACGTCAGGGTCATGGGTGATGAGCACGATGGTCTTGCCCTCGTCACAGAGTCGCCTAAAGGTCTTGAGGACCATCTCGCCGGTTGCGGAGTCAAGGTTGCCTGTGGGCTCGTCGGCCAATATCACCGCAGGGTCGTTTACCAGCGCTCGGGCAATGGCCACACGCTGCATCTGGCCACCCGAAAGCTCGTTTGAGCGGTGGTCGTAGTACTCGACCGGTAGCGACACCGCTTGCAGCGCCTTGACGGCTCGTGCCTCGCGCTCGCTTACCGGGCAGTCGGAGTAGATTAGCGGCAGCATCACGTTGCGCATCACGGTTGCGCGTGGCAACAGGTTGAACGACTGAAAGACAAAGCCCAGGCGCATGGCGCGCAGCTCGGCCAGCTCGTCGTCGTTCAACGTTGAGACATCCACACCCTCGAGCAGATAGGTACCAGACGTGGGGGTATCGAGGCAGCCGAGCATGTTCATCAGCGTCGACTTGCCCGAGCCAGAAGGCCCCATGATGCAGAGAAACTCTCCGTGCTCCACAGTGAGCGATACGTTCTTAAGAGCGTGCACATAGCCCGCGGCCGACTCGTATACACGATGAACGCCGCGTACCTCAATAACGGGTGCCATAGCTAGCCCGCAAACTCTTCGTCGACAAACTCGTCCTCGGCCGCGCCAAAGCCACCGCCCACAAGGACGCTCTCGCCCTCCTCGAGTCCACTGGTGATCACGACCTGCGAGGAGTTGCGCTCGCCAAGGGCCACCGTGCGTGTCTCGGTCTCCATGGTCTCCTCGTCAAGCACCACCTCGACGGTCGCAGACCCCGCGCCGTCCTCGGTCACAGCACCAAGCGGCACCATGAGGGCATCGGGAATGTCAACGGTGTAGATCTTGACCTGGGCAGTCATGCCAGGACGCAGCCTGTCATCGGGCTGGTCGATGACCAGTCCCACATGGAAGGTCACGATACCGCCGCCACCGCCTGCATTAGCACCTTCGCTCGAGCCGGAGGCCACCGTGGCCACCTCGACTACGCGCGCGTCAATCTCAACGTCGGGCACGGCCGAGAAGGTCACCGTGGCATGCTGGCCTTGCTTGACGCTGAGGATGTCAATCTCGTTGACCTCGATGTCGATGGCCATCTTGTTGACGTCAGAGATCTGCACGATGGCGCCGCTAGCGGTTCCACCTGCCGCACCGGCGGCGGAACCAATCGCCTCGCCAACCTTGCCGCCCACAGCCACAACGTTGCCCGAGATGGGCGCCTTAACGATGCGCTTCTCGGCATTCTTGACAGTCTCGTCGTAGGCCTCGTTGGCCTTCTTGAGCGCTGTGTTGGCGCTTGTTACCGCATCTTGGGCGCTCTCGATGGCAGCGACGAGCGAGATGTCGTCGGGAGCCTCGGGATAGGTCGGCTCGGCGCCAGCGGGCTGGGGCTCCTCGCCCACGCCTGCAAGTGCATCGAGGTAAGCCTTGTAGGCCGCCGTGTCCGCAATGAACTGCTGCTCGGCAGCCAGCCAATCGGTGTAGGCCTTCTTCTGTTGGTCGTACTCGTCCTTGGCCTTCCTGTAGGAGGCATCATCGGGATAGTCGCTCCTTACCGGCTCGGTTGGGTTGGTGGGCTCCATGCCAGGATCTTGAGGCTCGCCACAGGCAAGGGACTCCGCGGCATCCTTGCGTGCCTGCCAAGAGGCGTGGAGCCTACTGTAGTTGTTCGAGAGGTACTCCCATTCGCTGTGTGCCTCGTTGGCTTCGTTCCACGCCTCGTTATACCTGCTCCAGGCATCGTCACGCGAAGCCTGGGCCTGGCTCACGCCGTTTTGCGCCGAGGCAACTCCCTGCTGGGCGGTCTGCACGTCCTGCGCCGCATCGCGAATTGCCTTGTCAAGGCTGTCGTTCTTGAGGCTAAAGAGGACGTCGCCCTCGTTTACCTGCTGTCCCTCGATAACCGAGATGCTCTCGATAACACCATCGACCTCGGGCGTCACCATTACCGTGCTGCCCGCCTTGAGGGCACCAGACGACGAGATGACGCTTTGGAACGACCCGCGCTCGACCACGGCGACTTCGGGAACGTATTCCTCCTCGGGCTCGTTGCCCTTGAGCAGCGAGCGTCCAAAGAGAACCGCGGCGATACCGCCCGCTATTGCGCAGGCAATGATGATCTTGTTGCGACGCTTGCGCTTGCGCTGCTTGCGCCTGTTCTCAAGCTCCCGAATGGCCTGTTGGGCCCCATCATCGTCTTGCGACACAGCCAGAGCCGACTCTGTACCAATCACCTCAAGCGGCTGCAGCGAGTCTGTTGCCATGCGCTCGAACGATCCGGTATCGGCAAGATCTGCATTGTTCATCGTGACAGTGTTGTCGTCTGCCATTATGGGTGCCCCACTTCTGCGTTTAAGGGTCGTTTTGAGACATCGATAGTATAGGCATCATCAGAATTGATTGCTCTCGGTATTGCGACTTAGCTTAGCGTACGCGAGAGAAGACTCATAAAAAACATGCGCCGTAAGCGGCCTCGCACAGCTTGTCCGCCAGGGTTCAACTGCGCTGTGACGCGCATAAAAAGCACGGGGCCGGCCCGCATGGGCCGACCCCGTCGGCACTTGATCTGACGGTCAAGCTCTTACTCGCTCGACTCTTCGGCCTTTACGCCATCCTCCTCGCGCTCGAGCTGATGAATTAGCGAACGGAACTCGTTGTCGGTGGCAATCTGATGAGGAGAGCGCTTTGCATAGCGCTCGACAGCCATCTGCGACTTGCGGATGGGCTGGAGCGTACCAGCGCCGGCCACGCAGCCACCGGGGCAGGCCATGCCCTCGAGCAGGTACTTGGGGTACTTGCCCTTGCTGGCCATCTGGATCATCTTGCGGCAGTCGTTGAGGCCCTCGGCGCCGTACACCTTCACCTCGAGGTCGGGACGCTTCTCCTTGATGACGTTGACCACGGCCGCAGCCACGCCGCCCGCAACAGCAAAACGACGACCGTCGGCGCTTGCCACGGCAAAGTCGGAGTTCTTGTCGTCCTCGAGCTTGAGGTAGTCGATCTCCTTTGCCGCCATCATGCCAGCCATCTCCTCAAAGGTGAGGACGAAGTCGACCTCGGAGCGCACGCTCTTGCGCATGGCCTCGAGCTTCTTTGCCGAGCACGGTCCCACAAAGACGATCTTGGCGTTGGGATGCTGCGAGCGAATCATGCGAGCCGTAAGTACCATGGGCGTAAGGGCCATCGAGATGCAATCCGCCTGCTTGGGGAACTCCATCTTTGCCATGACCGACCAGGCCGGGCAGCAAGAGGTGCCCATGAAGGGAAGATCACCGTCGACGACTTCCTCAAGGAAGTCCTCCGCCTCCTCGACTGCGCATAGGTCGGCGCCAATGGCAACCTCCTCAACACCGGCAAAGCCAAGCTGCTTGAAGGCCTCGCGAAGCTTGCCCACGTTGCCCTGGCCACCAAACTGTCCCACGAAAGCGGGGGCAACCGCAGCAATGACCTCGTCGCCACTCAAAACCGACCAGATGACCTGGGCAATCTGGCTCTTGTCGGCAATGGCACCAAACGGGCAGTTGATGAGGCACTGGCCGCAGCTCACGCACTTCTCGTAGTTAATCTCGGCACGGCCGTGCTCGTCGGAGCCGATGGCCTTCATGCCACAGGCCTCAGCGCAGGGACGCACGTGATGATGAACGGCATGGTAGGGGCACACCTGAGCGCAACGGCCGCAGCCAATGCACTTCTCGTGGTCAATGAAGGCCCTCTTGTGCTTAAAGCTGATGGCTCCCTTTGGACAGATCTCGCGGCACGGGTGAGCGAGGCAGCCCTGGCAGGCACTCGACACGCGATAGACGTTGTCCTCGCACGCATTGCACGCAAACTTGATTACGTTGATCAGAGGCGGCTCATAGTAGGCAAGGCCGGCGCCTTCGGCCTGGCTGATGCCGGCGGAAATGCGCGAACGGCTGTCGGCACCGTGCTGCGAGAGTCCCATGGCAAGGCGGATGCGCTCGCCAATGATTGCGCGCTCGAGAAAGACGCTCTCGCGATAGGTGGCAACGTCGCCCGGAAGAATCTTGTAGGGCAGCTCATCGAACTTGTCATCGATCTCGGCATCGCTCCACTCTGGATGCTCACCGATTGAATACATGATCTTTGCGACCTCGCAGAAAACGTCCCTGCGAATGTCAGTCAGGTTGGTATAGACGCCACGCATGGTATCTGCCATGGTGCACTCCTCTCACGAAGTCCCCTTCGTTTTAGTATGCATGGATTGGCCATTCGTTGCATCAAAAACAATTTGGTCAGCTCGCGAACGGCCTGTTGAGTTCTAAAGGGAGTTCAAAATGACCAGAAATGCAACACAAAGAACTCGTAGACAGCTGAGCAGCAGAAACAGTGCCATTCCGTCCATTGGGGACGGTTCCTTTTGGACGGTTTCTGGCCCGACCAGACAGAAGACCCGACTCCGTGTCTGGCGCCAGACGCGGAATCGGGTACGGTGTCCGGTCAGGCCGTGCGAACTAGGGTCGTTCGAAACCCATGCGCGCAAAGCGCTCGGGCCACTGGGTTTCCAGCTCTATCGTCTCGCCAGTAAGGGGATGCACCACACGCTCCTGCCATGCGTGAAGCATGAGGCCCTCGCCACAGCGCCGCCCACCATAGAGCGTGTCACCAACAATGGGATGTCCCGCATGTGCCAGATGCACGCGAATCTGATGGCGCCTGCCAGTTTGCAGTTCAGCCTGCAGAAGCGTCTTGCCATGCTGCCGAGAAAGCACACGCACAAGTGTGACAGAGGGCTTTCCGCCCCTTCCGACCCGCATCCGCTGGGCATCATGACGGTCTCGTCCAATAGGCCAATCGAGCCTGAGGAGCTCACCATCACGTGGCCAAGAAGTCCCCTCCACAACAGCTAGGTAGCGCTTACGCATGTCGTGTCCTGCCACCTGCGCGTCAAGTGCCGGTTGGAACTCGCGTGTAAGGGAAAAGAGCACGAGGCCAGAGGTACCAACGTCGAGTCGCTGAACCGCCTGTGCTGTAGCTGTAGTCCCCATGCGCAAAAGTAGCGCCTGCACACGCGCAGTGAGGGTGTCGGGTCCGGTGCCGTCGGAATGCACAAGAATGCCCGCTGGCTTATCAACGGCCATCAGCAGCCGGTCCTGGTAGATGACCTGCACGGGACCGTCGCTCGCGGTCGTTTGCTCTTCTGCCATAAAGATAAGCTCAAGATCATCACTGGGGAGAAGCTCATCGGAGCCCAAAAGCACCACCCCTTGGCGCCTCAGTCCACCACGGGCGAGCACTTTGCGAGTCTGTTCCTTTGAGGCGAGCAGCTGCTGCAGAAGCTCCCTTGCGGGCATGGCGGAACGGACACGCAGCACAACCGCGCCATTACGCACCTCCTGAACGTCCCAGTTACGCTGCATCTCTCCCCCAAAACTCACTGGCTTGCCAAACCATAGCCAAACCCACTAAACAAGCAGGTATGCAGGCCTTAGAGCACATTGCCCGCATCCCCCACCTGCTCCATGAGCAGGCTGGCAAAATCGTTGATGACGCTCCACACATGGTTTGACTGGCGCCAGGCAACGTGGATGTCGATGTGCGCGTCGGGGCCAAGGTCCATGATGCACATGTCGTCCTCCTCGCCATCGCCGAGCATCGCGTGGGCGAGGTCGCGCGGCACAAAGGTCGCGCCCATGTCGCGCAGGGCGAGCTCCATCAGGGTCTCGGAGTTGGACGAGACCACCGCCGGATCATTCCCGATGCCCGCGTCCATAAGCAGGAGTCGCGAAAGATCGCCAGGCTCGTCATGGCGGCCCAGCAGCAGGAAGGGACAGTCCTTGAGCGGGGCCAGGCTCCTTTTGCGCGTGACTTCCTCGCTCACTTGGCGAGCTTCCTCGCCGTAGAGCGAGCGCAGCAGCCTCCACGACACCAGCAGCACGATCTGCTCGGTGCGCAGCAGGTGCACTTCCAAGCCGGGCACGTTCTTGGGGAAGGTGGCCACCGCCATATCGGTGCGCCCCTCGCGCAAGGCCTCAACCAGCTCCTCGTTCTCGGCCTCATCGATGAGTATGCGAACACCGGGCTTTCGCTTATGAAACTCCGCCAGGGCATTAGGCATGAGCAGGCGCCCTCGTGTGGAAGCGATGCCCACAGCCAAAAGGCCCTGCTCATCACCGGAGATGTCCGCAAACTCCTGCTCCATAGAGCGCCTGTCGGTCTCGATGCGACGAGCGTAGTCGAGCAACACCTCACCAGCGTATGTCAGCGTGAGCGGGACCTTGCGGTTGACCAGTCGCACGCCCAACTCTCGCTCGGTGTTTGCGATATGCGCAGAAAGCGTCTGCTGGGTAACCATGAGGCGACGAGCGGCGCGAGTAAAGCTACGCTCCTCGGCCAGGGCAATGAAATACTCCATGGTCTGAAAGTTCATTGGCGGCCCTCAATCCCACAAATTGCAATTGTGATTTCTATCGATGCAAACAGTTAGAAATCGTTTTAACAAATCCTTAATATGAAATCAAGGATGCACGTGAAGCGCCTTAAAGCCACGCAGAGGAGTGAGCACCATGAGCAACGCCACCAAGACTAACGCCAGCCTGTTCAGCACGCTTAAGGATAAGCTCGCCCGCACCTCTGACAAGATTCGCTGGAACGTCTTTGGCCTCAACAAGGAGGACCATCGCGACCCAGCGGCACTCACTTTTGCACGCTTGGGCCTTCTGGCCTATCGCTGGTAGGCAATCGCCAGCTTATAGCTGGCAACCACCAATCAACGTGTAACAAAACGGCCCTCAACGGGGCCGTTTTTTTAGGCGCTCCCTGTTGGAATCCATCCAACAGGGAGCGCCCCTACGTTCAATCTTTGCAGGTATTACTTCACTCGCTCGGCAACAAAGCCCGCAAGCTCACTCATCGAAACCTGCACCTGATCGTGCGTCTGCATGTCGCGCACAGTGGCAACGCCAGCCGCGACCTCGTCGGAGCCAAGCACCACGCAGATGCGTGCGCCAAGACGGTTGGCCTGCTTGAACTGCGCCTTGAGAGAGCGACCCTGATAGTCGGCCTCGGTACGAATACCAGCACTGCGCAGGGCGAGCGTCGCCGTAAAGGCAGCGGCGCGCTGGTCAGGCATCGAGGCAACGTACACGCAGCTCGGCTCCTCGCCCGCAAGGTCAACGCCCAGCGATTGCAGCGCCAGGTAGATGCGCTCAAAGCCCACCGCAAAGCCAATGCCGGGCGTGGGCTTGCCGCCCTCGAGCTCCATGAGGCCATCGTAGCGGCCGCCGCCACCAATAGCGCCAACGCCAGCGCCCTCCACCTCGACCTCAAAGACGGTGCGCGTGTAGTAGTCGAGGCCGCGCACGAGCGTCGGATCCTCCTCGTAAGCAATGCCCGCCTCGTCGAGATAGCGCTTGACCTGCGCGTAGTGCTCACGGCAGTCGTCGCAGAGAGCGTCGGTCACCTTGGGTGCGGCCTCCATCACCTCGCGGCAGTGGTCGTTCTTGCAGTCAAAGGCACGCAGCGGGTTGATGTTGGCGCGCTCGAGGCAGTCCTCGCACATCTCGTCCGAGTGGTCGAGGATGAACTGGCGCACAGAGTTGCGGTAGGCAGGCCTGCAAGCGGCATCGCCCATGGAGTTAATCACCAGGCGCAGCTTAGACGGGTCAAAGCCCAGACGCTTGAAGTACTCCATGAGCACGATGATGACCTCGGCATCGGCTGCCGGATCACTCGCGCCGAGCCACTCAAGGCCCACCTGATGGAACTGGCGCAGACGGCCCTTTTGCGGACGCTCGCCGCGGAACATTGCCTCGGAGTACCAAAGCTTGGCGGGAGCTCCACCCTGAGGTACAAAGTTGTGCTCCACCGCAGCGCGGACAACACCAGCTGTGCCTTCGGGACGCATTGCCATGCGCTGGCGAGCCTTGAGATGACTCTCGCTCCCCCGCTCCAGCACCTCGGGCAGAAGCGCGCCAGAGAACACACGGAACATCTCCTTGCGAACCACGTCGGTGGACTCGCCAATGCCGTGCACAAAGGTATCGACCTGCTCGAGCGCGGGCGTCTCGATGGCGTCAAAGCCATAGGCGCCAAACAGCTCGCGCGCCACGTCGCACATGTGCTGCCAGGCACGCATGTAGCCGCCGTAGAGGTCCTCGGTTCCCTGAACCCTCTGTGCCATGAATCATCAACTCCAAAGTCTGTAACAAACATCAGGAGGCAAGTATAGCCGAGGGCGGGATAAACTAAGGGTGCCGCCACGCATATTCCCCATAGCGTTCAGGGCTTTTAACTCTTTAGCCTTGTCGCCACGCCCATACGTACTACCTGCGTAGGGGCCCAACCAGCCATGTTGCGCAACAGCAACCAAAAAAGTGCCCTCATCATATAAGCCAAGCAACGGGTCATAGGCTTGCACGATGCATTGAAAGCAACGGTGTTCCAAGAGCGTCAGCAAATGATTCAAAGCTTGCCGCTGGAGCACATCTAAGAGAACGTTACGAGGAGGTCAAAATGGGCGCCATGAACGAACTCTTTGCATTCTTTTGGGAACTGGCCCAAGCCATTTGGGAGAGCTTTAACTGCGCGGAAGGCAAGATCATCGTTGGCGCTCTCATCAACTTCTTCCTTTTGATTGGCACCATTGTGCATCTGTTTGGCAAGGACCCAAAGGGCGCGCTCGTGCGGGCCTTCATAGCGCTCTTCAACTCGGCAGCATTCTCGCTCTGGGCGAGCCTGCATCAAGGGGGACCTAGCTTCTTCACTGCTTTTAGGTTCCTGGGCATCACATCTATCATCGTCGTAGGCATGGCGATCGCCTTTGCGCTTTTCGCGTACATAACGGATAACCCTGGCGGCAGCACCAAAACCGAGCGTTACGGCACCTCTACAACCTACGACCAATACGGAAGACCAATTGAGCTGCGCCAAGTCGGTGGTCACTATGAGGACGCTCAGGGCATCTCCTACGACCTGCATGGCAGTTATGCGTCAGCCCAAGTTACCTGGATGGAGACAGAAGGCGGCGAATCGGTACAGGTGCTCCCCAACGGTGGCGGCTACTATTCCTCGTACGGGCATAGCTATCGCATGAATAGCCGAGGAAGACTTGAGGAGTGCTAGAAAGAATCCGCAAGCGCAACGCATTCGATACAGCGAAGGAGGCCCCGCACTTGATCTTTGAGCGTGGGGCCTCCCATATGTAGCAAAGGAGTTGGCTGTTACGGGCCAGCCATGCTGGGATAAGAACTTACGCTACCTTCACGACCCAGCCAAACTTGTCCTCGATCTCGCCAGCCTGGATGCCGGTGAGAGTCTCACGGAGCTTGGCCAGCACCGGACCAACGTGCTCCATGCCAGCGCCAAAGACGTGCTCGACGCCCTCGGTGTCAACGACCTTGCCCACCGGCGAGATGACGGCAGCGGTGCCGCACATGCCGCACTCAACAAACTGGTCAATCTCGTCGAAACGCACCTGACGCTGCTCGACCTTCATACCAAGCATCTCCTCAGCCACGCGCACGAGAGAGCGGCGGGTGATGGAGGGCAGGATGGAGTCGGTCGCAGACTGCGGGACCACGAGCGTACCGTCCTCCTTGACCAGCAGGAAGTTGGCACCGCCAGACTCCTCCACATAGGTGTGAGTCTGCGGGTCAAGGAACATGTTGTCGGCAAAGCCCTCGGCGTGGGCAATCACGGAGGGATACAGGCTCATGGCGTAGTTGAGGCCAGCCTTGATGTTGCCGGTGCCGTGAGGTGCGGCGCGGTCATACTCGGGAACCTTGAGTGCCACGGGCTGGACGCCACCCTTGTAGTAGGGGCCAACGGGAGTGACCAGGATGCGGAACTGGTACTCGGTGGCGGGCTTGACGCCAATGACGTTGCCAGTGGCGATCATGAACGGACGGATGTAGAGCGTGGCGCCGGAGCCAAAGGGCGGCACCCATGCGAGGTTGGCCTTCACGACCTGCTTGACGGCCTCAACAAAGCGGTCCTCGGGGAAGGGCGGCATGCAGATGCGGCGAGCGGAGTCGGCCATGCGGGAGGCGTTGGCATCAGGGCGGAAGCACACGATGTCGCCGTCCTTGGTGGTATAGGCCTTGAGGCCCTCAAAGACCTCCTGGCAGTAATGGAAGATGCCTGCGCACTCGGAGAGCTGCAGAGTGTGGTCGGGCGTGAGGATGTCCTCGCCCCAGGCGCCATCCTTGTAGTTGCAAACGTAGCTGAAGTCGGTGGGGGTATAAGCAAAGGTCAGGCTGCCCCAGTCGATATCCTTCTTCTCAATGGCCATGATGAGCTCCAATCGAACTGCCGCACAGGCGGCATCACAACATGCAGATTAGGGTACTACCACATAGGCCACGTGCAAGAAAAAGAGCGGCCCCCGAAACAATCGAAGTCAATTTGACACACGAGGCATATGCCACACCCAACGATGCTTCGCATTCGCAGCAAGCCTGGAATCTAACCGGGCTACTTCCCGAGGCTACTGGTGCGCTCGTAGGGCATGAGCTCGGCCAAGAAGCCCAAGCGACCAAGCTCTTCACCTATCTCGTCCAGAACCTCATCTGAGTCTGCGGATACGTGGTGAAAGTGATAGCCAGAGGTCACGCGAGAGAGCAGCGTCGACTTGCTCTGCGAAAGCTCGTCGAGGTATCGCCTGGCGTCACGACGACTCGAAATGTCGAGCTTCGCCTCTATCTTCCCATACACGCGGTGGTTGACGATGACGTCCTCTACCGTGCCGCCCAGATCCACGATGGCAAAGAGCTCTTCCTGCACGCGGGTTTCGTCATGAAACACCTTGTAGATGCGACGGCACGCACCACCCGGCCGTACCAGCACGTACCCATGGTGCGTCGAGACAATGTCGTTGCCCTCGCTGCGCAAAAGCGCAATGTCGTGAACGATGATCTGCCGACTCACGCCGCAGCGCTCGGCTATCTCGGCACCAGGCACCGCGCCAGCTGCACCTTCAAGCAGGGCCAGTATTTCAAATCTGCGCTCGTTCCCATTCATGGGGCTACTCTATCACGCTTAGGTGCTTGAGCGAGAGGTCAAGGATGGGAGCGGAGTGCGTAAGAGCGCCGCTGGAGACAAAGTCGACGCCAAGGTCCACAAGGGTCGCAGCCTTTGCCTCGTCGACGTTTCCCGACACCTCGATCTGCGCGTGGCCATCAATGATGGAAATAGCCTCTCGCATAGTGTCAACGCTCATGTTGTCGAGCATGATGATGTCCGCACCCGCGGCCACCGCCTCGCGAACCATGTCGAGGGTCTCGACCTCCACCTCCACCTTGCGCACGAACGGCGCATGCGCACGAGCCGCTGCAACGGCTGCGGCAATACCACCCGCGGCATCAATGTGGTTGTCCTTGAGCATGACGCCGTCAGAGAGGTTGTAGCGATGGTTGCCGGCACCTCCCACACGCACGGCTTCCTTCTCAAAGACGCGCATGTTGGGCGTGGTCTTGCGGGTGTCCACCAGCTGGGTCTTTGTCCCCGCAAAGAGGGACGACATACGCCTGGCCGCCGTGGCAATACCGCTCATGCGCTGCAGGTAGTTGAGGGCGACACGTTCGCCCGAGAGCAGGGCACGCACGTCTGCCTCTACCACTGCCAGCTCCTGACCACTGACGACATCGTCGCCCTCCCCCACGCAGGCGCGAAGCTCCGCTGTAGGGTCAAGTATCTGGAACGTAAGCAGGAACACGTCGAGACCGCAGATGACGCCATCCTGCTTGGCAATGAGATGCACCTGCCCACGTGCGGCATTAGGCATGACCGATGCGGTGGAGACGTCCTCGCTGGTGATGTCCTCCTGCAAGGCCATGCGCACGAGGGGCTCGGCCTGCAGCTTGAGGGTGATGGGGTTCATGAATGGCTCCTATCTGGGCAGGTATGTCTGCAAAGTCTTTTGTCCAACCTTGTGCTGGCCGCCTCACGCACTGTGAGCGACCTTGGCAAAGTGCGAGGAAACATCGAGCGCCGCGCGACGTGCAAAGACCATGCTCTCGAGCAGCGAGTTGGACGCCAGCCGGTTGGCGCCATGCACGCCGTTGCAGCTGGTCTCCCCCGCCGCATAGAGATGCGGCATACTCGTGCGGCTCTGGCTGTCTACGTGAATCCCGCCCATGAGGTAGTGCTGTGCAGGCACCACAGGGATGGGCTCATGCAAGATGTCGTAGCCCTCCTGCAGGCAGCGGCGATAGATGTTGGCAAAGTGCGTGGTGATGACCTCGGGCGCCACGTTCTCAAACGAGAGCCACACGTGCTGGCTGCCCTCGCGGCGCATCTGTTCGTAGATGGCTGCGGTGACCACGTCGCGCGGCTGCAGCTCGTCGGTAAAGCGCTCGCCGTTAGCGTCGAGCAGGATGGCTCCCTCGCCTCGACAGCTCTCGGAGATAAGGAACGACCTATCGGGGTTGGGCGTGTAGAGGCTCGTCGGGTGAATCTGCACGTAGTCCATGTGCTCCAGCGGGATGCCCGCCTTTTGGCACACGCGGCAGCCGTCGCCCGTAAGGCTGCGGAAGTTGGTAGAGCGCGGGTAGAGGCCGCCCACGCCGCCAGTTGCCAGGATGACGTCGTGCGCATAGATCATGACCGGCTCGTTGGCACCATCGGTTGCGAGCACGCCCACACAGACTCCGTCCTCAATCAGGAGGTCCTGCATCGTGGTGTACTCATGGATGGCCACGTTGCCTCGATTCTGCACTTGTGCCAGCAGCTTTGAGGTGATCTCGGCGCCCGTAAGATCGGCGCGATGCAGGATGCGCGGACGGGAGTGTGCGCCTTCGCGCGTGTAGTCGAGCTCGCCATCCACCGTGCGGTCAAAGACCACACCGAGCGCCATGAGATCATTGATGAGCGGGCGACTCTCGCGGATCATGATGTCGACGCTCTCGCGACGGTTCTCGTAGTGGCCCGCGCGCAGCGTGTCCTCAAACCAGGGCTCATAGTCCTCGTCATCACGCTGCACGCAGATGCCGCCCTGCGCAAGCATGCTGTCGCAACTGGCCACATCCTCCTTGCAGAGCATCTCCACCGAGAGGTTTTCTGGCAGGTTGAGCGCAGCATAGAGGCCCGCCACGCCACAGCCCACAATGAGCACGTCGCAGCTCACACGCTCGCAGTTCTCGACGTCAATCTGGGGCGCCGGTGCCCCTGCCCCCAGCGTAATCATCGCGCTGCAAGCTCGAGCATGCGCTCAAGCGGGGTCGTGGCGGCATCAAGGCACTCGGGAAGCTCGACTTCGCCCGTGCCGTTCTGCAGGCAGGCGAGCACCTTCTCGGGCGTGACCTTGATCATGTTGACGCAGATGGGCGTAGTGCGTGGGAAGTAGAAGCGCTTGCCGGCGCCGGAAGTTGCCAGCTCCATCTCGCGCTGTACGCCCACTACAGTGAGCACAATGAACTCCTGCGCGTCACTCGTGGCAACGTAGTCGATCATCTGCTTGGTGGATCCGATATAGTCCGCCTCACGCAAGACCTCTTCAGTGCATTCTGGGTGTGCAATCACCACCGCGTTGGGGTGCGCCATCTCAAGTTCCTCAACCTCGGCAGGAATCATCTTGTGGTGAATGGGGCAGTACCCGCGATTGAGGACGAAGTTCTTCTCGGGCACCTGAAGGCTCACGTAATGGCCGAGGTGCATGTCGGGGATGAAGAGGATGTTCTTCTGCGGCAGCTCGCGCACCACCTTGACGGCGTTTGAGCTGGTCACGCACACATCGCTCCAGCTCTTGATCTCGGCCGTCGAGTTGATGTAGCAGACCACTGCAAGGTCGTCGTAGCGCTCTTTAACGGCATCGACGTCGGCCTTGCGCACCATGTGGGCCATGGGGCAGTCCGCTGTGGGCTCGGGCAAAAGAACCGTGCGCGTGGGGTTGAGCATCTTTGCGCTCTCGGCCATAAACGACACGCCGCAGAGCACGATGGTCTTGCATTCGAGGGTGCGGGCCAGTCGTGCGAGGTAGAACGAGTCGCCTACGTAATCGGCAAGCGCCTGAGTCTCGGGTGGAACATAGTAATGCGCCAGGATGACGGCATCCTTTTCGCGCTTGAGGCGGTCAATCTCGCGTGCGATATCCATGAGTACCCCTCTTCTGGATGGTTGGCTGCACATGCCGCGACAAGTATGACATGAGTCATGCCATCTGTAAAGACAATTGTAAATATATCTGTAAATACAGTTTGATAGGTGTGTGTCAGGTCCCCATGACACACTCCCTTCTTCGTCCCATGACACACCCTTGCGACCAAAAAAACCGGCGGACCTGGATGGGTCCGCCGGCTGGCATTTCTTGCTGTACGCGTGCCTTTGCTTACGAAACGAGCGAGCCAATCTGGATGTTGGCGTTGCTGAACAGGCCGTTCAGGTACTCGGTCCAGGCATTGCCCATAGCCGTCTGCTGCTCGGAATAGAGCTGGTAGGCCACATAGTAGGCTGCGTTTGCTGCATCGTAGGAGGCACCGTCGGTGGTCACCTCGTAGCCCTCAAGAGCGGTGGCATAGCTGCCATCGGTGCTTGCCCAGGTGCCTGCGTCGGCATCCCACTCGTCACCAACGAGGTTGATGATGTAGTCGGCATACTCCTTGGTTGCCTCCTGCTCCTTGCCCTCCTCAGGGGTCTCGGGGGCATTGGGCATCTCGGGAAGATCGCCACCAACAATCTCCTCGCGCAGGGCGTTCATGCGGCAGCTGTCCATGAGAAGGTCCTTGACCTCAGAAGCCTCCATGCCATAAGCGCTACCAATAGCCTCAAAGTCGCTGGTGCCAAGGGCCTTCTCGGCATAAGCGGTCAGGTCATCGTCACTCACTTCGATGTTGCGCGCGTCAATCTCCTTCTGGAGGATGGCGTTACGAGCGGCAGCCAGTGCATAGTCGGCAGAGGGAAGGGTGTAGTTGCCCTCGGCGTCAAGGGCGCCCTCAACAGAGCCGACCTGCTCAAGGACGTCGCGAACCGTAATGGTGAAGTTCTCACCGTTGTAGTTGTAGGAGGCATAAGCGTTGTCGAGCTCGGACTCGGCAACCGCGGTCTTGCCCGTGAGGTTGACACCCGAAGCGCCAGAGCCACCCAGCACGAAACGGCCAAGCAGAAGACCAAGTGCGAGGCATGCAACCGCAATGCCGATCCAAGCGGGAACGCTCAACGTGTCAAGGAAGCTGGGCTTGGCAACGGCCTTGGCGGCAGGCTCGGCGGCCTCAGAAACCTCAGCCTTCGCGGCACGCGCCTGCTTGGAGCGGCGCTCGCGCTTCTTTGCAGCGGCATCCTCCTCTGCCTCAGACTCGCCGGCAACGGCCTCCTCGGCAGCCTTCTCGTCGGCCTCGGCTTCCTCGGCCACGTTCTTAACCGCGGCCTCGACCTTCTCGTCGACATCATCTGCAGGCTCGGCTGCTTCCTCTGCCTTGGCAGGAGCCTCATCCTCGGAGGCAGCATCGTCAGCATCGTCGTTGGTGGCCTCAGCGGAGGTGGCCTCCTCGACGCTAGCAACAATGCCCTCGGCAATGCCAGCAGCGATCTGCTTGGCCACAGCAGAGTCGATGGCGTGCTCATCGCTCAGATAGTCGACCGCACGAGCAACGGCGTCATCGACATGTGAGGCGGCATCCTCTTGCAGCAAGTCGGCAAATTTGGCAAAGAAACCCTCGTCGCAAGCAGATTCAAGAGCTGCGGAGGCAGCGGTCTCGAGCTCGGCAGCATCGAGCACAAGGCCAACAAGACGCTTGGGCTCCTGCAGAATCTCAAAGCCATACTCGTGGATTGCATCCTGTATGGCCTGACGCAGGTCATTCATGAGTAAAACTCCCATCAGTGTTGTGGACTAGGTCACAGTTTTAGAATTCTACCCCTCTTGAGGGCTTGCTTAAATTAACCGCTAAGTCTTCACCGACCGGAAAGAAAACCTACATTGCAAGCTCTCTTAACCTGCGTCTTCGATGACGAACGCATAGCGTGGTTGCTGAAGACCTTGCAAAGGGGTTCCATCTAACCTAACAACCTGCAACAAGGCCAACAAGGGAATCCACAAAGTGTCGTTAGTCTCAATTGTGACAAACGCGAGCATTGTCTCTTCCAAAAAGACAGTGCTCGCCGTAAGTCATTGTTTTCATTGCCCAAACAGCGCAACCTTAGAGCCACCTCGCCTCTAACGATGGCTCGCCCTAAGGTTACGTCATGAATCAATTCTCATCACTTGAACGTTAAAACCCTGCTGGCAGTTTCTTCACCAGGGCCCACTCAATCGCTGTGGGCGCCTCGAATCTAGAATGCACAGATTTGCCTCTTAGCTGCTCTTGAGCACGACGTTGCGCACTACGCCAGCAACATGATCGCAAGCATCAAGGCAATGCTCCATGCGGTCAAAGAGACGCAGCCATGCCAGACTCTCCTTGCCACGGGTCTCGTCCTCTCGGAATAGCGCACGAAGTGCGTTCTCGTACACCTCGTCGCCCCCGTCTTCCACGTGGCCAACCGCACTTGCCTTCTTCATAGAACCTCGCGCACAGCCGCCAGCGTGAGCTCGGCAAGCTCCACAGCCTCGGGACGCATTCCGCCCACGTTGAACAGGTCTAGGCGAATGGTAACGGCCTCCATATGGTCCACTACGTCATCCATGGCCAAGGCCAGCTCACTGATGTCCTCGCGATCGAAAGGTGTGATGAAGCTCGTATACAGGCGAGTCATAATGTCTCGCACCGTCTCGTCAGCCTGAGTCTCGAGCATCTTCATGCGCGGCAGACGAGTAAAGGTCTCAGGAAAGCCGCTCATGATGGTCACATATTCCTCGGCTGCATCAACCAGGACGGCGGCAAGCTGCTTAAGTAGGGTGTAGTAGATGTCTTCCTTCTTCATGCGGGGCATGGGGACTCCAATCGGTCGCAGGGAAAGGACGGTCGCACTAAGCGGACGGATACTAGAACAGAAGCATGAAGACCTTGGCTAGGACAAAGCCGATCAGACCACAGCCCGGGAAGGTGCATACCCAGGTCATTACCATCTCCTGTGCCACACCCCAGTCCACCGAGCGTGGGTCCTTGGCAGCGCCAGCACCCATCATGGCCGATCCAGACGTGTGCGTGGTGGAGACGGGCAGACCCGTAATGGTGGCTATGAGCAGTGCACCGGTTGCGCTGAGTGCTGCAGCAAAGCCCTGATACTGCTCCAACCGTACCATATCGATGCCCACCTTCTTGATGATGGGCTTACCTCCAATGCCCGTGCCAATAGCCATCACCAGGGCGCAGGCCACCTCGAGCCAGAAGGGGAACTGTGCACCCTCCACGCTCATGTTCTGCGAGAGCATGATGGCAAGCATGGCTGTAGACATGAACTTCTGTCCGTCTTGTGCGCCATGCATGGCCGAAGCACCCGCCGCGGCCCAAACCTGCATCTTGGCAAAGAACTCGTTGGCAACGCGACGGTCGACATCTCGGCAGATGTAGGGAATCACCTTGGCGATAGCCCAGCCGGCAAGAAAGCCCAGAACCGTGGACAACACCAGACCGTAGATGACCTTGACCCACTCGCCCAAGTTGACGCCTTCGATACCACCATGCACGGCAATGGCAGCGCCGGTGAGTCCAGCAATGAGCGCATGGCTCTCGCTTGTGGGGATGCCAAACACCCATGCAAGCGACGACCACGTGACGATGGAGACCGTAGCTGCCGCAAGGGCAATAAGCGCTACATGGGAATCTCCGCCAAAGTCGACCATGCCACTCATGGTGTCTGCGACAGCCGTCGAGAAGAAGGTCATACCCACAAGTCCGATGAAGTTGGTTATGACACTCATCCAAATTGCCGCATCGACGCCAATGGCGCGCGTCCCGATTGGCTCTGCGATGGCGTTCGCGGCGTCGGTGGCACCGTTAACAAAAATCGTTCCCATAACGAGCAGGATAACCAACGCCAAAAACGGGTTGGCCTGCACGGCACCGAGGAACTGAGAGAAGGTGACCATGATTGGCCTTTCAGTCGGGTCCAACCATCATATAAGGCAATGGTTAGGGGGCTTTGAGGTCTCTGTCAGCTGAAGGTAATGACGGGCACACGGTGGCAAAAGGTCGGTAAGGTGCAACAGCATTGTCTCAGGATTCGTAATATTGTGCACAGTTTATGTAAGGAACAAAGGGCTATTTAGCCCCGCACAACGCGCGGGCGGTATTTCAGGCTGTCATAAGGCATCGGTTTTGCTGCTGGCGGATGATATCCCATCGAGTTTGGACTGATGCGCGGCTTATCTGCCAAGCGCCACGCCGCGCATCTCCACTTTGCCCGTTGCGTTGTGCACAAGGATGTTCACATGGTCAAACCCACAGGCCAGGGCACGCTCTTCCGCCACGTCAAAGCTGCCCGCAAGACAGGCGGTCTGGTGCGCATCGGAGTTGATGAGAATCTCACCACCCATGTCGTGCAGGGCTCGCAGCAAGCTCTGACGTGGATAGAGCTCGGCCTTACGGCCACGGTTGTGAGCCCCACAGTTGATCTCAAAGGGAATCCCGCATTCCACAAGGTATGCCATGGTCTCTAACGCAGGGGCGATATAGCGCCGATCGGTCTCGTCAAACGCGTGCAGCTGGTCATTGAACCGGGCAATGAGGTCGAAGTGTCCCACAAAGGTGCAGTGCGTGCGCTCATAGACCGTGGCCTCGGTCTCGTAGTACGAACGGCACATGGCATACCAGTCGCCTCCATAGCACTCGTTGCAGAGACGCTGCGAGACCTCGGCAGAGTAGTCGATAGCTCGCGGAAAGGGAACGTCTACATCCACATAGTGCGTAGAGCCAATTATGTACTCCGCTCCAGGACAGCAGGCGGGGTCATAGAGGGTATCGAGCTCCACGCCACAGAGGATGTCGAGCTTGCCAGCATATGCGGAGCACAAGCGCGTGATTTCATCAAAGTAGGCAGGCCAGTCCATGTGAATCTCTTCATCCATGTGGCCAGAGAAGCCAAGGTGCTCAAAGCCCAGCTCAAGAGCGCGATCAACCATTTCTTGTGCCGTGTTGTCGCCATCGCAAAAGACGGTATGGGTGTGATAGTTTGCCTTGAGCATGTTGCCTCCTATCGTTATGAACGTTTCCATGATAGGCAAACGACAGGATGGACGCGAGCACGTGGCAACTGCACGCAGCACATGCGATTATTTGGAAACATGAAGCTAGATGTGCGTTTTATTAGTTAGAAGTAGGATGAAAACCGCATGAGTAGCGTACAGTCTGCGTAAAATCGCATGGGCTACGTATGATTCGCACAAATGGGAGACTCCCATAAGGAGCCCCGTCTTAGCAGGCATTGTGGGCGCAACTCGCCCAGTAACGCAACGGGCATATGGATGATACGCGCCTATCGCCGCCCGCCTGTCGCATCTCCATATATGCCTAGCCTACAATTGCTGCAGGCATCGACCGAGGAGGAGTCATGAGCGAACAGTGGTGGCAGCGCGCCGTTGTGTACCAGGTCTATCCAAAGAGTTTCCAAGACAGCGACGGAGATGGCATTGGTGACATCCCTGGCATAACAAAGCGTCTCCCCTATCTTGCAAAGCTGGGCATCGACGTCATCTGGCTCTCACCTGTTTACGAGAGCCCCATGGACGACAACGGTTACGACATCAGTGACTACCAGGCCATTTGGCCAGGCTTTGGCACGATGGACGACTTTGACGAAATGCTAGCCACTGCCCACAGCCTCGGCATCAAGATCGTTATGGACCTGGTGGCAAACCACACCTCTGACGAACACCGTTGGTTTAAGGAGAGTCGCAGCTCCCGCGAGAATCCCTATCGCGACTTTTATTACTGGCGCGACCCGGTAGACGGCCATGAGCCATCCAACATGGGCGGCATCTTTGGTGGCAGCATTTGGGAGTGGGACGAGGGCACTCAGCAGTACTACCTGCACTGCTTCTCACGCAAGCAGCCCGACCTCAACTGGGAGAACCCGCGTGTACGCGACGAGATCTTCAACATGATGGACTGGTGGCTGGCCAAGGGTGTGGACGGCTTCCGCATGGATGTCATTGGCATGATTGCCAAGGACACGAGCTTTCCCTCGGGCGAGCCGGGGCCGACCGGCTATGCGCCGCTCTTACCGCTGATCAACGACGATGGCGTGCACCCTCACCTGCAGGACATGCGCAGGCGCGTGCTCTCCAAGTACGACACCATGACCGTGGGCGAGGTAAGCGGTGCCACCGTAGAGACCGCCAAGAAGTACGCTAACCTGGACGGCAGCGAGCTGTCGATGGTCTTCCAGTTTGAGCACGTGAGCCTGACCGGCGACCCCGACCGTGGTAAGTGGGTGACCGACAAGCCGCGCCTGGTGGACCTCAAGCAGGTCTTCAACCGTTGGGAGACGGGCCTTGACGGCGTGGCGTGGAACAGCCTCTTCTGGGACAACCACGATCAGCCTCGCGCCGTGAGCCGCTGGGCAAACGACACGCCCGAGTGGCGTGAGACGTCCGCAAAGATGCTTGCGACCTGCCTGCACCTCATGCAGGGCACTCCATACATCTACCAGGGCGAGGAGCTGGGTATGACCAACTACCCCTGGCAGGACATGAGCCTAATCAACGACCTTGAGGCGCACGACGCGTTCCGTATGCTCACCCAGGACTGTGGCTGCTCGGTTAACGAAGCCATGGCGTGCATGCGCGAGATTTGCCGTGACAATGCCCGCACGCCTATGCAGTGGGACAACAGTGAGCTGGCTGGATTCACCACTGGCAAGCCATGGCTTCCCGTCAACCCCAACTGTGCAACCATTAACGCTGCTGCACAGGTGGACGATCCCAACTCTGTTTTTGCGCACTATCGGGGACTGATCGCACTCAGGCATGAGAGCGACCTCGTGGTGCACGGACACTTCCGTCTGCTCGAGCCCGAGAGCGACGAGCTCTTTGTGTATGAGCGCTGGCTGGGCAAAGAGCGGATGCTCGTGGTGTGTAACTTTACTGACCACGAGGTGGCGTGGCAGGTACCCGAAGAGTACGGAATGGCGACGCTGGTGGAAGCTGCGTGTAACTACGCTGATGCGCCACAGGCAGGAATCGTACGCCCGTATGAGGCATTTGCGCTACTAACAGATTAAAGAACGCATCGGGGGGCGGCTCTCAACGAAAGAGAAGCTGCCCCCCGATCAGACAAACCAGCACCAAGTCTACAACAAGGCCAAGTAGTGGGGGCGCTTGGCTTCGGGCACATTGAGAATGTCGAATGCCTCCTGCGCAGTGAGCGACAGCCTCTCCATCAGCCGGCGTACGCTCTTGAGCATCGCCCTTTCCTCGCCGAGCTCGATGCCCCGCTTTTCGCCGAGCTCGATGCCCCGCCTCTCGCCGATCTCGATGCCTTCGCGGCGAATCTCTTCGAATATCTCGCACATATGCGTCACCCCTTTTGGAGTCCTCTTAAAGTATCTTACCCGCTCTGCCATCAACGAATTGCGCATTTCGTCTGGATTGCTCTCACAGAAGTCATGCATGAGCATCCCAAGCTCATCGTCCCCACGATATGCACCGTTGGCATACAGCAAATGAGTGCCGTCACCAAGAGCCATATTGGACGACTGCTCTACACGCTCGAAGAGGTACGTTCCTCTTCCCTCTCCATAGGGATCACGTTCCATGATGAATACAACCCATTGCTCGGGAAGCACCTCTGGCTCTTGGGAGGCATTGAGAGCCTCAACATCCATCACGGCAGAGTGATACCGAGCACGTTTGGGATGTGCCTTGTTTCCACGTTGCACCTCGATATTGTGCCATCGACCAGCAGAGTCTTTGGCCATGACATCAAGCTCCACCGAACGAGCCCCAGCCAGTCGCTTGACATCACGCTGTGTCTCGACACTCACAACTTGCAACCCAGAAATCCCCGTGACAATGCGCAGCGTCTCCTCAGCCAAAGGAACATTGTCCTTGTAGATGACCCTCATGAAGTCGTCGTCAATCGGCCTCAGCTCCTCAAGCCTCTCCAAATCGTTACACCGATCGTTCGCGGTTCCAATCATCTCAACTTTTGCCATACACTCTCCCACCCTCTTTTACTCTTTGGTGAAGAGTATAACTAACATTTGTTCGTATGTCTGCCAGAAACGTACGTTTGTTCGTTTTTTGCCATGACGGATTGCACAGTTGCATCTGCCTTGTGAGCGCAATCCGACTAAGGCTTTTTGCAAGATATAGTTGACATCCTCCTAAAGTGGATGCAATATATATCTGACAACAGGCAACGGATATCCGACTAATTGCAATCTTCAGCGAAGGGAGGTAAGATGCCGGGAAAGAAGAACCTCCGCCTTAAGGCCGCTCGTGCCGCCCATGACATGTCGCAGGCAGACCTCGCAATAGCTGTTGGCGTCACGCGTCAGACCATTGGCCTCATCGAGTCTGGTGGTTACAACCCCACCCTCAACCTGTGCATCGCCATCTGCAAGGCATTGAACGTCACGCTCAACGATCTCTTTTGGGAGGATGAATAACAATGATCAAGAAGCTCATCAGCCAGTGGGAAGCCTATGTGGGCCCCAAGGACGAGCGCATCGTAGCCGAGGAGAATCGTGCCTACAGCAAGCTAGCAAAGTCTTTGCTTGCCGTTAGCATCGTGACCATGTACTACAGCAACGCCCTGCGTCGCGCCGCCAGCATGTTCAACGATTCCGCAGTCGGCAGCAAGTACATGGACGCTTTCCCTCCCCACCTCATTTTGAGCATAGGCATCGTAATCAGCTGCGCCATCTTTAGCTCCACGCTCACCAAGCAGGGCATCATTGCCAACAACCGCTTTGCCGAGGTCGACCATTGTCCCACCAACTACTTTGCAATCTGCTCGGGCCTTGGGGCTGCAGCAAGCTTGATTTGCTGCTTTGTGGTTGAGTGCCTTGCCCAGATTCAGTTTGTGGGGATCGCCGGCGTCTATTGGATTGCCAATCTGTGTATTGGCTGCGTCATGGCCGTCATAGTGTTTGTCTTTTCTCTCGCCGCCATGGTGCTGGACTACCACCACACTCGCAAAAGCCTTGATCGCATTGAGGCAGAGCTCGACGCCTAGCACCCAGCTACATAAAGCCGCAAATGCGCGCTGGGGCCGGTCCCTCCACGGAGACCGGTCCCAGCGCGTTTGTTAGCTTGGCATGGAGCAGCAATGCCTACTGGCGGTAGTACTTGAGGAAGTCCTCGAGCTGGTCAAGTGCCTCGCCCAGCACTGCGCGACGCGGCAGATAGACGATTCGGAAGTATCCCGGCGTCTCCCAGTTAAAGCCCTTGCCCGGCACGATCAGCACGCGCTTGTCCTGCAGCAGGTCAAGCTGGAACTGCTCGTCGTCGGTGATGTTGAACTTTGCGGGGTCGAGCCTGGGGAAGATGTAGAACGCCGCCTTGGGCTTAACCACGCTCACGCCGTCCATTGCACACAGGCGCTCGTACACATAGTCGCGCTGCTTGCACACGCGGCCCGTTGGCACCACGTAGTTCTTGACGCTCTGATAGCCGCCAAGTGCCGTCTGCACGATGGACTGCGCCGGCACATTGGAGCACAGACGCATGTTGCTCATCATGTGGATGCCTTCCAAAAGACCCTTGCCCAGGCGCTTGTTGCCAGAGATGCTAATCCAGCCAATACGCCAGCCCGCAATCATGTGGCTCTTGGAAAGGCCGTTGAAGGTGATGCAGAAGAGGTCCGGAGCCAGGCTCGCGATGGAGACGTGCTCGTCGCCGTCCATAACCAGACGGTCGTAGATCTCGTCGGAAAGGATGATGAGCTGGTTCTGGCGGGCAATCTCAACGATCTCCTCGAGCACCTCGCGCGGATAGAGAGCGCCAGTTGGGTTGTTGGGATTGATGATGACGATGGCCTTGGTGTTGCTCGTGATCTTGGCACGCATGTCGTCTAGATCGGGCAGCCAGTCTGCCTGCTCGTCGCACAGGTAGTGCACGGCCTTACCGCCAGCAAGCGTCACGCAAGCGGTCCAGAGCGGGTAGTCGGGGCTGGGGACCAAGATCTCGTCACCGGTCTCCACCATGGCCTGCATCACTAGGTTGATGAGGTCGGAGACACCGTTGCCCGTATAGATGTCATTCATCGTGACGTTGGGGATACCCTTGAGCTGGTCGTACTGCATGATGGCCTTGCGCGCGGCAAAGAGACCACGGCTGTCGGAGTAGCCCTCTGTGTCGCGCAGCTGGCTGGCCATGTCCTGCACGACCTCATCGGGCGTACGGAAGCCAAACGGCGCCGGGTTACCAATGTTAAGCTTGAGGATGTTGATGCCATCCTCTTCCATGCGCATGGCCTCGTCGAGTGCGGGTCCGCGGACATCGTAAGAAACGTGGTCGAGCTTGCTTGACTTGTCAAAACGGCGAACAGACATGGGATGTGCCTCCTGTTGGTGCGTAGGTGCTGGCGACGGAGCTTGCTTTGGTGATGGAGATACGTTTGTGGGTGGACCCTCGTGAGGGCTTTGCGCTTCGGTGCCCGAAAGGCGCTCCTGTGGAACATCGAGCACGTCTGCAAGGGTCTGAATTGCCGATGCACGAGGAACGGTCTTGCCGGAAAGGTATTGGCTGAGTTGGCTCTTACCAAGCTTGCGGCCCTTTTCAGCAGCTAGACGGAGAAGGTCAACCTGCTTGAGGCCCTTCTCCCCCATCACCTTCTCGAGACGCTCTGCAAAGGATTGCTGCATTGCTGCTCCGTAGTTCAATTTTGGAAAGTTCAATTTACCTTCAGTGGTTCAATTTCTGCCACCTTAGCACAGATCCCAAGAAATTGAACTGATAAGGTTCAATTTTGCTAGATTCTTCCCTTAAGAGGAGATGAATCCGCCTTACGCGGCGCTCCATCGGTAAAGCGATAGGCCCCGCTGGTTCACTTAAACCCCGGGGCTTTAAAACCTACGGCCGATAACGCTTACAGGCCGCGCACCGTCTTTGCAAGGTTGTAGAAGTGCGCACCAACGCGCTCTACGTCGGACACAAGCGCCAAGTAGTTGGCACCAGCATCTGGCGAGCACTTGCCTTCGCTGATACGACGGGCATGGCTGGCGCTCATCTCGGCCACTTGGTCAGAAATGGCGAGCTCGGTCACACCCGCGTTGACAACCTCAAGCTCGTCCTCGTGTTCGTAGGCGCGCATCGCCTGTCCAAAGAGGGTCTCGACCATATCTCCTAGCTGGTCAATCTCTCCACGCGCCGTATCAGAGAAGCTGTCGCCGTTTTCTAGCAAGTCCTCGCCATACTCAACGATGTGCTTGGAGTAGTCGCCCACACGCTCAAGGTCCGAAATAGACTTGAGGGCATGCGACAGGTAATCTCGGTCGCCCGCAGAAAGCTGCTCACCAAAGAGCTTTGAGGCGAAGCGCGCTATCTCCCTATTGAGATAGTTGAGCTCCTCCTCATTGGCATCAAAAGTGGGGCGGTCCGAATAGTCGGCGCTCTTGACCATGTTGATCGCCGACTCAAAGTTACGCATGGCAATGCCGGCCATACCCATGATCTCGCTCTTGACCTGCTGAATAGCGATTGGGGGCGACTCGAGGAAGTTGTCATCGAGGTAGAAGGTGGTAGTGGTAGAAGTCGTCTTCTCATCGTCGGCAACCATCTTTGTTACCAGGGCCACAAGCGCCGAGGTAAGCGGAAGGATCAGGATGACGGCGACCACATTGAACACCGTGTGGAACATGGCCAGCTGCACCTGCGGCATGCCAGGGAAGAGGTCGCCAAAGATAGTGCCAAAGCTCACCGAGCCATGTGTAGCCAGCTTGAGCGCCTGCCCTATTGCCAAGAAGATAATCACACCCGCCACGTTAAAGATGAGGTGGATATAGCTCGCACGCTTTGCGTTGGCAGAGCCCGTCATGCCTGCAATGACCGAGACCACGCACGAGCCAATGTTGGAACCCATTGTGAGGTAGATGCCCTGATCAAGCGTGATGAGGCCGGCAACGACCATGGTGATGGCGACCGATGTCATAACCGACGAGCTCTGGATGATTGCTGTGAGCACGGCGCCAATGAGCACGAGCAACAGCACGTTGTTGATGGAGGCGAGGAAGTTCCTTACGCTGTCGAGCTCGGCAAAGCTCTCCATGGCACCACTCATCGTGGACAGACCAACAAACAGCATGCCAAAGCCACAGAGTATGCCGCCGATGGTCTTTGCCTTGTCGCTCGAGGCGAACGAGACGATGAACGCGCCCACACCTGCGAGGGCCGAGAAGATCACCGTGGACGAAAGGCCTCCCCCACCACTGATGCCCCACGCAACAATTTGGCCGGTGATGGTAGTTCCGATATTGGCGCCATAGATGACCGTAGCCGCTTGCGTAAGCGTCATGATGCCCGCGTTGACAAAACCAATGATGATGACTGTGACCGCGCCTGAGCTTTGAATAGCCGCCGTACCAAGGGCGCCAATCCCAACGCCCAGGAGCTTGCTCTTTGACGCAGACGCAAACAGATCGCGAAGCTTTGATGAGCCCAACGTCTCAAGATTGGAACTCAGCATGCCACATGCGGTGAGAAACACTCCGATTCCAGCTAAAAGTGTTAAGACCGCACCGGCTGCCATTACACCATTCATGAATAAGTCCCTTCGTTCTCTCCAAACGTATGAGTTTGGGCAAGAATTTGTTAAGGCTGTTTCATGATAGTGTATTGTTCGTAAGCTCCATGTTATGGACGAGCTATATGGTCGAATTGCTGGATATTTCGGCGTTTTATGCGGCCACCAGGCACGGCTTGCATCACTTTTGATATCCGGAGACAAAAGCTCCTTCGGCTTTCAGCCTACTGGGCAGCCTTGACCATAGCCTGCTCCCATTGAGGTCTTCGTACGGACATGAGCACCTTCTGGAATGCCTCCAGCTTTGTCTGTACCATGTCACTCAGCCCATTTCACATTGTTTTACCTCGACTTCTGTATGTATGGCAGCTATCGTACAGTGCCAGACTGCCATGTAGAAGGCGTTATGGCCATCCCTATCTTCAGGGTTATAGGACAAAAAGTGTGCGGTCAGTCCCAGTCCCTCCTCCACGGGATCGACCTGTGCAGCTCCTCCCACACCAGGCCATCTCCCCACTTCCGTGGGCCGATGGATGCCCTGTTCTCGTAGCTGATCTCCCGCATCTCCTTGGCGATGTCCTCGTCGGTGGGCATGACCCTGAGGATCTCCGCTGCCGGCAGCGGGCACTCCGTGTACATGTAGCACCACCAGTAGACGGCCTTGATGCGGCGCTCCAGGCTCAGTCCCCGGTGCTCCCTGAGCATGGCCCTGAGCCGTGCGTTCGTGCTCTCGACGGCGTTGTTGGTTGAGGGCAGGGGGCCGAGTTTTCAACATCAGGTCCTGCGGGCGGCTCCACGTAGGGGACGCGGTCGATCATGATGGCGTAGATCACGCCGAGCCTCTTGCGGGCGACGCCCTTGAGCGCCCTTCTGTGCCCCATGCCCCTCGCGCGGCACTCGTCGTAGTACCTGCCGAACCTGCCCTTGGACCCGACGAGCGAATTGCAGCTGAATATCAGCAGGTTCTTGAGCTGCCTTTTGCCGGACCTGGCGGCGGACGTGGAGTCGACCGAGGTGCCGCTCCGCCTGTCGGCCAGCGCCAGCCCGCAGTAGCTGGCGAGCCGGTCGTCGCCGTCGAAGAGCGACACGTCGACCATGGTGACGAGCGCCGTCGCCGTCCTGGGCCCGACGCCGGGGACGGTGAGCAGGCAGCGGTAGGTCTCGTCGTCGGAGAGCCTGGACGCTATGTCGGCCATGAGTTTTCATAACAAACAGTTGCTTGCCTATTATGAATTTCTATAACATCACCTACATTTAATATCATTTTGAACTTCCTTTCCCTTTATATTGTGGAATAAATTCATTATATGATTCAACATATTCTTCAGCCATCTTCATAATTTCTTCTTCTGACTTACCATCAAAGAAAGTATCATCATTTATCTTTTTTTGATTTCTTAAATAGTGAAGGTACTGAACAATGCTAGTTAAACTAATTGTTCCAAAAATTGGCATAAAGCCTATGGTTACTAGTGGATCATTTACTACAATCCCTGCTGCTGTTGCAGCTGTTAGTCCTATTGCGGTTATAAATCCTGCTCTTATTTTTAATAATTTTTTATTTAATTCTGCCATCTCACTAGTTGTACTGTTTTTTATTATTATTTTTGCTTCTTCGTATGTTTCTGGTTTTTCAAGCATTTTATTCACTTCCTTTTCCTGATTCTTTTGGATGATAATGTTGAACGAAGGTCGCTTTTCCGACCCTCGTTCAACCAAGTATAGGTAAGCTGCCCAGCTCAAAGGTGGTATAACGATTCCATGAGACCATTCGTAAAATACACAAACGGACTAAGCGACGACCCGCTTCGCAGACAGGCCCTGCGCGCTTTTTTCGCAGCGGTCGATGGGAGAATTGGCCGCATGACATTCAAGATGGTAACCGATCAACAAATGCGAAGCGTTCTCGATGACGAGGACTTTGAACTGTGGCTAAAGCTTAAGAGTGAGCACAAAGCCGTTGGTGTTGCCTGACGCGCAGTCGCAGCACATAACGCAATCCCGACCAACCCGCGGCCCCGAGAGGGGCCGTTTCCATGCCGAAACCAGCCATCCGCGAGGGTGGCTCTTTTCGGTTGAACGAAGGTCTCTTTTCCGACCCTCGTTCAACTCAATCGCTTTCCTCGATCACACCGCGCCGTTGTCCGTTTCTTGCTGGTTGTAGCAAAAATCGTGACCTGTACGTACAGGTCACCGTCGACCCCGTCTCCGTCTTGCCCGACGCCTATCATTGACGTCGGGGCCACGTACTCCACGCCGCGGGAAGGTACGGCGCCGCCACCTCCACCTGACAGCGCGGGGGAGTCCCCGCGACCCTTAAGCTAACAAGTACGAGCCAATTCCCGCAAGGATTACGATTGTTTGATTATTGTCTCGAATTGAAGGACCTCATTCCGCCTCTGGTGGGCTCATACGGGCTCAGATCTGATTCCTCCAAGGGTGCTGACAAGCGAGCGACGCTAACCCTTCCCTATCTGAAGCCCTCAATGACCACTTAGGGGCACCATGCAACTAAACAGGTCATATTTGCGTTGCGTATGAATCTGATGTCTACCGCTATTGGAAAAGCTGCTGGTGGCGCCCCAAAAGCACTCCAAATTCCGAAATGGCTGATAGTGGTGCCAAGTGTGGTGCCAAGTGTGGTGCCAGCACCTCAGAAACGCAAACAGGCCAGACGCTATACCACGTCTGACCTGCGAGAAGTCGTGGAGCCGGATAGCAGACTCGAACTGCTGGCCTACGCATTACGAGTGCGTCGCTCTACCAACTGAGCTAATCCGGCATCCTATGTGCCTTACGGCAAGTACTTACTATACCTAACTAGGCCTTTGCATTTCAAGTCCCAGTTTTGTCGAATCTGAGAATACAGAGACCATCCGTCAGTGAAACACTTACAGCAGGCGAAGCACTCCTCGCACGAGGCTCTCAAAATCGCTTGCGTGACGGCTGGCCTCCTCGACCACGCTCTGGTGCGAGACCTGGCCCTCCCCCGCATAGTTGGCTGCAAGCGTAAGGCCAAGCACGTTCATGCCAAGCGCCTGCGCCTCAATGACCTCGCAGACGGTGGACATGCCAACGTAGCTTACGCCCATACCCGCAAGCATCCTAACCTCGGCAGGGGTCTCAAAGCTCGGACCAAGAACACCCGCGTAGACGCCCTCTTCGACCGCAATGCCAAGATCGTCTGCAACGCCTCGGGCAAGCGTGCGCAGGTAGCGGCTATAGGCCTCCGCCATGCTCACAAAGGGAGTCTCGACCCCACGGAGGTTGTCGTCGCCCACCAGCGGGTTGGCGCCCGTAAGGTTGATATGGTCGGTAATGATGCCGAGGCCGGTATGGGCATTGCCCGGGATGGCGCCAGTGGCGCAGGCAAAGACAATGACACGGCAACCCAAGCGATGGGCATGGCGTACCAAGGCTGTGACCTCAGAAGCCGTATAGCCCTGATACAGATGGATGCGGCCGGGATACACCACAACCGGAACACCGTCTACGGTACCGATGGTGACCTCAAAGTCGTGACCAGGAATGGGACGAGCGCTCTCAGGGAAGTCGTCAATGTCGTGGTAGTCAATCCTGCGCACCGCGTGCACGAGCGAGCGCAGATGCCCAAGGCCCGTTCCGAGCACGATAGCAATAGGATGCTCAACAGACGGCTTGCAGCTTTCCACGGTCTCTTCGGTCACCATACAGATTCCTTCTCTCTCCAAGAGCTCGGCAAAGATGCCGTTTCCCGATACCAGTCTCCTCGAGTGTGTACCATCGTACACAAGGCCAACCCCGCATGCAGGGCTTTTGGCCTTTAGCACGGCGAGCGTTGCGTTGTTTGCACGAGCGAGCTCAACGCATGCGGTGGCCCCAGCCAAATACTCGCGTGTCACGTCGGCGCCGTTGGCCGTGATGACACGGTCCCCCACTCGCTCTGCCGGACAACGCGGAACCGGAAGCCCACCAGCGCACTCGGGACACACGGCCTGCGCCTGCAGCCCTTTCATAAGCTCACGTACAGCTGTTGATGGCTTTGAGCGCCCGTCGTAGCGACATGGCTCGCCCAGCAGGCATGCGCTCACCACAGCCTTCATGACAGGCCCCCTGGCTGTTGTCTTATGAGACCACCGACGAAAGCGCCACGCTTGCGGTGCTCAGCTGCGTGTTCACGTACTCGGTCCACTGCGTGCTAGCCGAGGTCACGGCAGCGCTGTGGAGCTGATAGGCGACGTTGTAAGCCGTCTGCGCGGCGTCGTAGGTGGCCGCATCGGCCCTTACATCGTAGTCCCTAAGAGCTGTGACATAGTCGCCGCCCTCTTCTGACCAGATGCCGTGCTCAGCGTCCCACTCGTCACCAGCAAGGCCAATGATGTATGCCGCGTAGTCGGCAGTGGGCTCCGCCTCCTTGCCCTCCTCGGGCGCAGCCGGAGCCTGCGGAGCCTCGGGCGCCTCGCCCACTACGGCAACGCGAAGCTTGGCCATGGTGGCGGACTCCCTCAGGCGATTGGTGAGAGTCTCCTGGTCCATCGTGTAGGCGGCAGCTAGGCTGGCGAGGTCATCGGTTCCAAAGGTCTCTTGCGCATACGCAACAACCTCCTCGTCGGTCACCGTGATTCCCTTGGCCTCGGCATCGCGCATCAAAAGCGCAGTGCGAACAGCCGAGATGACGCTCTCTGCAGAAGGCATGATGTAGCCGCCGTCGGCATTGCGAGCTGCGTCAAGGGAGCTCTGCTGCGCGAGCGCCTCGCGCGCCGTGACCTCAAAGACCTCTCCGTCAATGACGTAGGTGGCCACTGCGCTGTCAAGCTCTGCCTCGGTAATACTCGTCTTGTTGGCAAGCGCACCAAAGCTCACGCCATCATCGGGCTCGACTACGACATAATGGCCCACATAGAAGCCACCTGCTAGCGCCGCAACAAGCAAAAGCAACCACACGAGCGTGGGAATCCTCGACCCGTGCTTGCGCTGCGGGGCAACATAGACCTCGGCGGGTGCGAGCGTGTTCTCGCTCGACTCGTTGGAGGCATTGGCCACGTCACTCGCCACCCTTCGCGGCTGCGATGATCTGTGCAGAGTAGGCCCTCATGAACGCCTGGCTGTTGTCGGCATCAAAGCTCACACGGGCGATAAGCGCCTCGCTTGTCTTCTCGGAGAGATTGCCACGAGCAAACTCGAGCAGGGCAACAAGCATGTCGTGATACTCAGGATCGCCGTGATAGCACTGCACTGCCTCGTCGAGAATCGGCCAAACCTGGTCGGAACGTGCGGGCGATGCGGCACCAAGGCGGCACAGGTAGCGGAAGGCAGCCAAACGCACGGTGGCAGAATCCTCATCAAACAGAGAGGCCTCCGCGCCATCGTAGCCCTCGGCCACACGATCGGGATCAATCAGCGCAAGCTCGCCCAGCGCATCAAAGACCTCCCAGCGGGTCTGCGCCTCGGGACGATAGAGCGCATCCACCAGATCGTCGGCAAACGGGAGAAACTGCGAAGCGTCCTCGTGTGCCATGAGCGCAATGTGATGTGCGGCCTCCTGCCTAGAACGCCTACGAGCACCTGCAAGGGCGCTTACAAGATATGCAGCACTAGGAGTTAGTTCTTCTGCCATGGATAGTTCCTCTCTCAAGCTACTCCGAGAAGCCGTCGACCATGACGGTTCCGCTCCTTGGGTCTTGGTGGATGTCAATGAAGCCAAGTTTGGAGGCCTCGCGCAAGAGCATTGTAAACGACCTGTAGCCATAGCTGCGCTCAGTAAATTGAGGTCGCTTGCGTTTCATGGTGTCTTTAATGCGAGACGCAAGGAGCGAGCCCTCGCTCTCGCCCTGCAGCGCGTCGATTGTCTCGAAAAGCAGCTGGTAGCAAGGATGCTTTTCCTTTGAGACCTTGCCTTCAAAGGCTGGGACCCCACCCGCGCTCACAATGTCCTCGTAGAAGATGAACTCGTCGCAGACTTCGGTCAGCAGCGGGCTTGTGGCTTCTTTCATACCCACGCCTACCACGGTCTTTCCAAACTCCTTGAGCTTGGACACGAGCGGCGAGAAGTCGGAGTCTCCGGAGAGAATCGCAAAGGTGTCGATGTGGTCCTTGGTCAGGCAGATCTCCATTGCGTCCACCGCAAGGCGAATGTCGGCGGAGTTCTTGCCCGTAAAGGCACGATCGGGAATCTCGATGAGCTCGATTCCCAGCTCGTGCAGAGGAGTGATGGCCGTGTCAAAGCGCTGCCAGTCGCAATAGGCGCGCTTTACCGCGATACGGCTCTTGTCGACGAGGCGCTCAAGAATGCGCTTCACGTCGGGCAGCGGACCAACCTCCTGATGGCCGTTGCGCTTTCTTCTCCCGGTGCCCAAGGCAAGGTTCTCATAGTCTATGAGAACCGCCATGGAACTCTGGGTCACTTCGTTCATGTAGTGTTGGATCCTTTCAGATAGCTAGAGCCTCAGCGCGAGCACCGCACCCGCCAGCAAGGCGTGCCCGGACACCAGCACTGAGCTAGCAGTTGCTACAGTTGGCTCGTCCCCATGAAATAGCGCTGACGTGCGGGGCTCGAAAGCTGCTCGCTGGGCACCTCTTCGGCCAGTGCCGACCAGTCGAGGCCGGCTGCGGTCGAGGTCTCCTCGTCGGTATAGAGCAACGAGAGTGCCTGGGTGCCCTTGCGACCACCGCCAACCTGGCAGAGCATGTCCACAAGGTTGAGGGCGGTTTCGGTGGCGGGCAGCGTGACGTCGCGCTCCTCGGCAGCCTCAATGGCAAGCTGCAGATCCTTGAGCAGATGCTGTGCCATGAAGCCCGGAGCGTAGTCCTCGTCGATGGCCTTTGTTGCCACATTGGTGAGCTGCACCGAGCCGCCCATGCCGCCACCAACCATCTGGGCAACCTTGCGCTCGGAAAGCCCGTATTGACGAGCCAGGGCCAATAGCTCAGAGGCTCCAGCCAGGCAGGCTGCCACGGAAATTTGGTTGCACAGCTTTGCAATCTGGCCAGCGCCGGGCTCATCGAACCACTGGATGGTCTTTGCAAAGGTCTTGAGCAGCGGAATCACGGGCTCGGCATCGTGCTCGGAGATGCCCGCAATGAGAACGAGCGTGCCATCGATGGCACCTTGCTCCCCTCCCGTCACTGGGCAGTCAAATGCATGCTTGTCCTCGACCTCCGCCGCATCGTGGATGTCGCGCGCAAGCTGCGGAGAGCTGGTGGTGAGGTCAATGAGCCAGGCCCCGCGCTTGGCAACGCGGATCAGGCCATCGGTGGAAAGGTAGATGTCCTCCACGTCGGACGGGTAACCCACCATGGTGAAGATCACGTCGGCATCGCGCGCAGCTGCCGCCGGGCTCTCTGCCCAGGTGGCTCCACGCGCAAGCAAGCCCTCGGCCTTCTTGCGCGTGCGATTGTGCACCGTTACTCGATAGCCGGCGTCAAGCAGGTGCCCCGCAATCGGCGCACCCATGATCCCCGTGCCTATAAAGGCAACCTTAAAGGCAGTACCCTTGGTCATGCCCGCTCCTCTTAACATGTTGGTAGAACCAGTCGATTGCTATGCGCCACGCACCTTGCGCGCAATGCGGTCGGTCAGCGAGAGCTTCTCGCGACGATCGCTGCCCCAGAAGGCCACGGCCACCATGCCGGGACCCACGTGACTGCCAATGACCGGCGAGATATAGCTGCGCATGACGACCACGTCCTCGCAACCCTTCTCCTTGCGAATCTGCGCCTCGAGCCAGTCCGCATCCTTGTCGGCGTCTGCGGAGGCAATGGCGATGGGCAGGCTGCGGTCGTGACCATAGTTCTCACGGAAGTCCTGCAGGATTGCCCGCAGAGCCTTCTTGCGGCCACGGCACATGCCGCACAGCGTGAGTGCACCCGTGCGGTCGTAGCTCAGCTCGGGCTTGATGTCGAGCTTGCCACCCACGTTGGCAGCAGTGGGCGGAATGCGACCGCCCTGGCCGAGCCAGTGGAGGCTGTCGAGCGTGAAGTAGCCCTGCACAAAGTAGCGGGCGTCCTCGGCCCAGTGATAGAGTTCCTCGGCCGTGAAGCCCTCGGCGGCCTGGCGCACCACTTCGATGGCCAGCAGCTCGGCGGCCAAAGAGGGGCAGAGGTTGTCGAGCACATAGATCTTGGACTCGGGATGGGCCTGCATGACCGCCTCCGCCGCTTGGCGAGCGGAGTCGATCGACGAGGAAAGCCCGCCGGTGAAGCCGAGGTAGAGAACGGGCAGACCGTCCGCAATCTCCTCCTCAAAGATCTCGATGTAGCGACCAGGGGTGACGGCGGCCGTCGTGATACGCATGTCTGGGTTCTTGCGCATCATCTCGTAGAAGTCGTGGGGCGAGCGCGACTCCCAAAGGTCGTCCAGAAACTCGCCATCGGGCGTGACATAGGAGAACGGAATGACGCGCACGCCAAGACGGTCGGCAACCACCCGGTCGAAGTCGCCCGGGGAGTCCACGATGATCTTGCACGTACGACGCCTGTGATACGCCCGGCCAACGTTTGACACGTCGACCGGGCCGTTGAGGTTGCTTATCGTCGAGCTGCTAGCGGCGGTGCTGGTGACGTCCTGCTCCATGATGCTCTCATTTCATCATGAGGACGTCGGGTGAGCTACTCGTCGTCCTCGCTTTCGATACGGGGCTTTATAATGCCATATCCCCCATTATGACGGTGGTAAATCACGTTAACCAGACCAGTTGTGGCATTTTCGAAAACATAGAAATCGTGCCCAAGAAGGTCGGTCTGCACGAGCGCCTCCTCCTCGGTCATGGGGACCAGGTCAACAATCTTCTCACGAACGAGCTGATCGTCTTCCTCAGCCGGCTCAATGAGGTCGGCGAGGTTCTTGGCAGTGACAGCCTCGAGCTCTGGATGGGCAAGGCCGCGCGATGCGCGCTGACGCTTGTCGATTACCTTGGTCTTGTACTTGCGCAACTGACGAGAAACCTTGCTAGCGGCCTCATCGATGGCGGCATTCATGTCGGTCGAGCTGTCGGTCACGCGCACCACGCTGTCGCGCACGAAGACGGTGACCTCGCAGGTCCTGCGCTCGGGATTGGAAAGATTCTTATCGACCCTGAGAACTACGTCGCAGGTCATGGGCGATATGTCGAAGACGCGTAGCGCCTCCCCAATCTTTTCGTTGACACGCTCGCGCATCCCGTCGGTGACATTGACCCTACGTCCCGAGATCTTGATGTCGACCATCGATGCCTCCTTCTCGTCGCGGATGGGTACGTGGCGCCGCAGTGCGGCTCCTTTCATTAAGTACATACCCAAAACGACTCGAACGCTACGCTCAATCGCCGAGTGGCGAAGAGCAGCAGCACCGCTCCTTGAGCCGCTCGGCAAGCGGTCTAAGAGCGGTGCTGCTGCTCGACTAATTCTGAAAGCAGAAGCAATGGAGAGCTATTGCCTAGATGTTGGTGATGGCGTTGGAGCCAGCGTCGCTGCCGTCGCCCTCTTCCTCGGAGCCAGTGCCATCGGTTGCTTGAGTGTCACTCGACTCTTGGGTGCTGGTGGTCCTCGTCTCTGCGGTGGGCACGTTCTGAATCACTGAGTCGGTGGTGAGCGTGGGCATCTCACCCACCCAGCGCGAACGGACAAGCTGCAGGATGCCGTTTTGGGAGATAGTGTCGAAGGCAGTCTGCACCTGTGTGGCAAGTGCGGCGTTCTTGGTCAGCACCGCCACGCCAGAGGTGACGGGAACCTCGAGCGAACCCGCAAAGCCAATCCCTTTGTGCAGCGAGGCAAGGTAGGCGCCAGGATAGGCCTCGCACAGGACATAGTCGACCTCGCCATTGGCAAGAGCGTCAAAGGCCTCGTTGAGGCTGGCGTAGGACTTCTGGCTCATCTTGAGGCCGGTGTTGTTGAGCACGGCTTCCGAGACCGAGCCGCCCTGCACACCCACGCTCTTGCCTCCAAGCTCGGTGGCAGTCGCGACAACGTTGGACCCACGATAGAAGAACGACGTTGCGCTCTCGACATAGGTGCCAGAGATGGTGATGTGGTTGGGGTTGTCGGTCTGGCCGCTCATGATGATGTCGCACTGCGTGCCAAGCGACGAAGCATCGGTGGCGGGCACATAGCGAACCTTGAGCCCCATCTCGCTCGCAAGGGCCGCGGCAATGTCAACGTCAAGGCCAAAGACCTTGCCGGCATCGCCCTCGACGCACATTGGCGCGCCAAGGGAGGCCGTCTTGAGACCGACGGTAAGATATCCAGGGCTCACCAGGGCAGACTGGTCAAGCGACGATACCTTGCCCGCAAGCACGGTGTCGCGCGCCTCATCGACCGAGGTCCTCACGCCAATGGGAAGCGTGAACTTGGGGATGTTGAGGTCCTCAAGGTTGATGTTGGGGAGATTGATGTCCGGCAGCTTGATGCCCGACAGATCGGGGAGGTCAATGGGCACCTCCACATTGATGAAGGGAATTGTGCAGCCCGTGAGCGACACCGTCATGGCGAGTGCCATCACACCCGCCTTGAGCTTTCCAGCAAGCCTACCTTCCATGAGCTTCCTCCCTGCCCGCAGACCATCGCCCACGGCTACCTGTGTCATCTGTGCGCCTCAGCCCAGCTGACCTGGTCTTTGACCCCACACTCGCATACCGGGGCGTTTGCTCGGGACGCCGCAGCGCCCTTCACTAGTAACCCTCTCGCCCGCGAGGCCCCATGCCTCTTGAGTATAACGGGCGGTACGACTTACCTCTAGGACGAGCCATGATCGCCACCGCGCGCACGCGGCGACTTACGTGGATCCCTTTGGCCTCGTCTGCCATGGACTAGGACGCAAACCATGAGCGCCCGCAACCACAGACCTGGGTTGAGACGTAATGAAGTATAACAGCTACTTGAAGCAATCGTGCAGTTACCACACCCTTGCGAGTGCGAGCGCACCAATGCTTCGAGCGCCGTGCGCAAGCAGAGCCTCGGCGCATGCGCAGACAGACGCTCCTGTTGTAATGACGTCGTCAATGAGAAGAAGACGCATTCCCACCACAGAGTCAACGACCTCCACCGTGCCCGCCAGATTGCTACGCCTCTCCTCGCGACCAAGCTCTCGCTGGTCTTTTGCCGGAGTGCGTACGAGCGCGTCTGCCAGTGGCAAACCCACAAGCCAGGAGAGCTCCTTGGCCACAAGCTCCATATGGTCAAAGCCGCGCTTCTTGAAGGCCGCCCAGGTGGCAGGCACGTAGCAGAGTGCATCGAGCTCTGCGGGGTTGCAGCGCGACATGCCATCGCGCGCGGGCCAGGCCGATGCCTCGTAGGCGGCGCACTCCATGGCAGCCGCAATGACGGGAGCAAGGCGCAGCTCGTGTCCATCTTTGAAGCTTGTGGCAAGCTGCGCGCCAGGCCCCGAAAACGGAAGGGCACATACGCAGGAGCGCAGAGGCCAAGTGCCGTCGCACTCGGTGCAGATGAGCCTGCCAAATGGCGCTCCGCAGTTAGGACACGCAAAGCGTTGCTCGATCCACGGGAGCTTCCTTCGGCAGCTCTCACACAAAAGATCGCCCGGAAGATCGCAGACCACACAGCGTGTGGGCCACATGAGCTCCTGCGCCGACTGAAATGCACAGCCGAGCAACTCGGCCACATCAACCACAACAGATCACCCCAAACCTAAAGAACCAACCACACGGGCCCTCGCCTCACCCGTTGCATGAGTGCGCCAATGTTGGCACGAGCGTGGTTGTGGCAGCGCACGTCTTAGGTTGGCATGGGCTTGCCTCTAGCACGCAACAAAGACGTGCGTGACATCAGAGGACCTGGGTCCTTATGGCTTGCCCATGCGAGCCGCGCTCTTGGCAAGGTCGCACGAGCACCATGAGGGGCGACCTCAACGCTAAAATCTCCATAGTTATGAGCGCGCAGGCCATTGGGGGTAGCGGCTCAACACGTGATTGGGGCAGTTCATGGAACTGGAGAGAGTCCGGTCGTTTGAGCCGGTGATATGGCCCGAGAGCAAAGTGCTCATCTTGGGAACGGTTCCCAGCCCAAAGTCACGCGAGGTGGACATCAACTACGGCAACCCACGCAATCGCTTTTGGAAAGTGATCGCGGCCCTCTGGGATGAGGAGGACCCCATTGCGCGCGATAGGCGCTTTGACCTGCTGCGACGCCATCGTCTTGCGCTATGGGACGTGCTCGAGAGCTGCAGCATAAACGGGGCGAGCGACTCCTCGATCAAGGACCCTGTGCCAAACGACATCGGTCGCGTACTGCGGGAGGCACCCATCAAGGCCATCTTTACCACTGGGTCGACCGCCACCAAGCTCTATCGAAGGCTCTGCGAACCGGCTTGTGGCGTGGGCTGTGTGGGCCTTCCCTCAACCAGTCCCGCTAACGCCGCGTGGTCATTCGAGCGCCTTTGCGAGGCGTATCAGCCAATACGCACCATGGCCGACAGCGAGCTATAGCTGCAGACGGACCGCGTCGTTAAGCCCAGTCTCCTCACGCAAACCAAAGCCCAAAAGCTACTCCAGGCCAAAGAAACGCTGGGCGTTGTTCCACAGGGCCTCGGAGGTTTCCTCGTAGGTTGCGACACCCGCATCGGCACGTACGCGCGCAACCGTTGCAGCCGAAAAGCTCACCATAGCCGGCTCGCAGACCGTTCCCCTGAGCGGGACCGGCGCCATATAGGGACTGTCCGTCTCGGATAGCAGCAGGTGCGCCGGACACTCAACCGCGGCCTCACGGATGTCGTCCGAGCGGGAGAAAGTAACAGCGCCACCAAAGGCAATGTAGCAGCCCATCTCCACAAACGGTCTCATGACCTCTGGCCCCGAGGTAAAGCAATGCAGGTCGCACCCGGCCTTGGGCACGCCCTCCCGCTCGAGGATGCGCAGCGCATCAAGATGGGCCGTGGCGCGCTCGTCACCGTCGGCATCGCGTATGTGCAGCTCAACCGGCAAGTTTCGTTCGTGCGCCCACCTGAGCTGACGTGCAAAGGCTCTCTTTTGCATATCGTGGTCGACCTTGTTGCCCCATGGGCCGTAGTCAAGGCCAATCTCCCCCACACCACGCGTGTTGGAACGATCGAGCAGCTTCTCGTAGAGCCTTGCACGCGGGTCGCTCGGACCAGACGCATTGTCGAATCCGGCCTGCTCTAGGTCGACAGCCGTATAGGGATGCGCGCCAACAAGAAGAAAGACGTTGTCAAGCAGGTCCTTGGGCCGCGGCGTGTGTGGCTTTACGCCCCAAGACTGCAAGAGGTCAATTAGATTAGAGGCAGTCCTTGTGATTTCGTCTGTTTTGAACCACTCCTCTGGTGGCTCATGCCGCATGGATTGAAGCTCAAGGTCAAGGCAGTCGACCGGCACCCCCAGCAAGCCAACCCCGCAGAGCGCGGCGCGGGCGAGCCACAGGGCAGACGCAAAGCGTTCGTGCTCGGCTGCCGCCATCTCAAAACGCAGGTCGTCCCCGGGTAGCAGGCCCGCACCCTCGACATCGCGCAGCCATGGGGCAAGAGGCTGCCCGCTCCATCCCGGCGCATCCGAGACCCCCATCACCGCGCGAAGCACGTGTGCCGTGCGCTCATCCTTGCCCGCATGGAAAAGGTGCCCATGAGTGTCGGCCAAGGGAGAGCTCAGGGGGCCAAGCTCAATTGGCCGGCCCTTTTGATCATGAAACAGCTGCCCGTCCTCGCGGGTTAGCGCAAGCTGCTCCTCGTCGGTAAGACGATGCTTCTTCTTGGACACCGCGATCACTCCCACCCTAGGGCAAATGCCAGCCGCACAAAGTCCTCTGGTGAAAGCGCCTCAGCACGGGCACGTGGATCGATTTTGCAGCTGGCAAAGGCCTCATCGAGAGCCTTCTTATCAAAGCCCTTGGCTGACATGGAGTTGCGGATGGTCTTTCGACGCTGCGCAAAGGCCGCATCAATGACCTGCGCGCAGCGCATGGCCTCATTCTCACTAAGCGGAGCCCCGCTAAGCGGGTTTGCCATGGGGCAGCGGTCCAGCCTAATCACCGAAGAGTCGACGTGCGGAGGTGGCATGAAGTTGCCTGGCCCCACCTCAAAGCGTCCGGTCTCCCTTGCATAGAGCCTCAGCTTTGCGGTATAGGCCCCGTACTCCTTCGTGCCGGGGCAAGCTGCCATTCGATCGGCGACCTCGGCCTGCACCATAACAACCGCACGGTCCACACTAGGCTGGTTTTGGAAGGTTCCCAAAACGACCGTCGCCGCAACCTGGTAGGGCAGGTTGGACACGAGCTTTGCAGGTGCTGGGCTAAGACCTTCAATACCCAGAGACTCCACCGCTTGCGTGAGCTGCTCGGGCGTTACGCGGAGGGCGTCTCCCATCACGAGGGCAAAGCGCTCGGAGTCTTGCGCGCACGTCTCGGCGAGCACGGGCTCAAGACCACGGTCGGCCTCGACCGCAACCACTGCCCCCGCAAGGGGGAGCATCGCCACGGTGAGCGTCCCTATGCCTGGACCAATCTCAAACACCACATCGCTGTCGCCGATCTGGGCAAGGTCAAGGATCTTGCCAATGATGACGTCGTTGATCAAGAAGTTCTGTCCAAGGTGATGCTTGGTTGCCAGACCATGTTGGTCGAGCACGGCTCTGGTTTGCGTGGGGCTTGCCAGCCAAGAATGCACGGGCATGAGCGTTCCTTCGATTGCAAAGGAAGGCTCCCGGGCGGCAAAAGAGACCACCCAGGAGCCTTCCCGACTCTTTACAAAGCTTGTGACACTACTTCTGCAGGCGCGGGAAGAGGGCGCTGCCCTTGGTCACGGGCACGCCACCGGCAAGTCCGCCCCAGGCGCAGGCGGCCTTGAGGTCATCGCTTGCGGCCTCGTCCTCGAGCGACATGCGACGCAGCACCTCCTCGGAGGTCTGGGGCATGAAGGGCTCGAGCAGGTGTGCGCTGATGCGGATAGCCTCAAGCAGGTTGGCGATGATGGCAACGAGTTCGCCGGCACGCTCGGGATCCTTTGCCACCGTCCAGGGAGCGGAGTCCTCGATGTAGTGGTTTGCCGCATGGACGAGCTCCATGACCTCGTCCTTTGCCTGCACAAACTCAACGCGGTCCATGTAGTCGCAGTAGCGCTCGGCGATACCCTCGGCAATGGTGCGCAGCGGGTTGTCCTGCTGCTCCCAGCCCTGCGGAAGCTCGGGCGTCTTGCCGTCAAAGTACTTGGCGCTCATGTTGAGCGAGCGGGAGACGAGGTTGCCCCAGCTGTTGGCCAGGTCGGCGTTATAGACCTGCTCCATACGGCCAAAGCTGATGCCACCGTCCTCACCAGGCACGCAGTCGGTCATGAAGTAGTAGCGGTAGCCCTCGACGCCAAGCAGGTCTATGACGTCCTGCGGAGCAATGGCGTTGCCAAGGCTCTTGGACATCTTGCGGGTCTGACCAGTCTCGTCGTCGCGCACCATGAGGAAGCCGTGCGCAAACACGTGCTCGGGCAGGGCCTCGCCAATGGCCATGAGCATTGCGGGCCAAATGACACAGTGGAAGCGAATGATGTCCTTGCCCACAACGTGGAACTGTGCCGGCCAGCGACGAGCGTACTCGTCGGTCATGTCAGGATTGCCAAAGCCCACGGCCGTGGCGTAGTTGAGCAGGGCATCAAACCACACGTAGGTAACGTGCTTCTCGTCGAAGGGCACGGGGATGCCCCAGTCAAAGCTGGTGCGGCTCACCGAGATGTCACGCAGGCCGCCCTCGACAAAGGTACGGACCTCGTTCATGCGGAAGTCGGGCATGACAAAGTCGGGATGCTCGTCATAGAGGGCAAGCAGCTTGTCCTGGAAGGCGGACAGCTTGAAGAACCAGCTCTCCTCCTGCACGCGCTCCAGTGGACGGCCGCAGTCGGGGCAGAGGTGCTGGCCCTCGGTGTGGCGCTCCTCGTCGGCCTTGGTGACCTGCGTCTCGGTGAAGTAGGTCTCCTCGGGCACGCAGTACCAGCCGTCATAGCTGCCCTTGTAGATGTAGCCGGCCTCCTTCATGCGGTTCCATAAGCTCTGCACCGCGTTGATCTGACGCGGCTCGGTGGTGCGAATGAAGTCGTCGTTGCTGATCTCGAGGGTCTTCCAGATCTCGTGGAACGCGGGAGCCAGGCTGTCGCACCAGGCCTGCGGAGTCATGTCGTGGGCTTCGGCTGCCTGCTGCACCTTCTCACCATGCTCGTCGAGACCAGTAAGGAACTTGACGTCATAGCCGGTCGCTCGCTTGTAGCGTGCCATCACGTCGCACATGATCGTGCAGTAGGCAGTACCCAGATGCGGGGCGGCGTTGACGTAGTAGATGGGGGTGGTGATGTAGAAGCTCGGCTTGCTCATGGACCGTCCTCCTAATGACGAAGGTTGCAACCTGTCTATTGTACACATGCCTAGCGGAGCATTAGCGAAGAAATGCGCGGGCATGAAAGGCTCGCAGAGCTGGGGGGCCTGCGCTCGCTGCGTCATGTTTCTGCCGAGGCGTGCGAGGGAGCCGGATTTGCTTCGGAGCATTCCTTGCGAGAACGCTTGGTGATCCCGAGAGACACCTTTGGAATCCAGAAATGCTTGTGGGCAGCCGGGTCGGGGCAGCGCCGCAGGGGACCACGCTCCGCAAGAGCGCTCGACAGCCGCGGGCGGCACCTGCGGAAACGCTCGCTTCGCTCGCTTGACCGCAGGTCCCGCCGCCCGCGACGGTCGAGCCGCTTCGCAACGGTCCCCTGCGGCGCTGCCCCGACCCGGCTGCACTCGACACTCAGATGGACCGGGGAGTGTGACTGGGAGCGCATGCTGCTCGAGGCTCGCTGCGCATCGCGACGGTCGTGTGCGGGATGTCCCAGGGTACATGCATGCTCGGCATTCTAGTGGACCTAGGAAAGCGTGATTGGGGGCTTATGCTGCTCGAGGCTCGCTGCGCATCGCGATGTGGCGAGCTGGAAGTGACTTGTATCTCGACCGCACTCTGTGCCCTACCTCACCTGAGAGGGAGTGCTGGGCGTAAGGGAAAGACGTGGATTGCTTGCGCTTCACAATTAGACGAGATGAGGAGAAGCGTGTTTAGGAGAGCTCGACTATGCGATCGTAGACTTCTGACCTTGGGATTCCCAGTTCCTTTGAGAGGCGCTTGGCTAGGCGTGACTTGGACTCGCCATCGGCGATTCCTTGGGCGATGGCTTCGTCGAGCGAGAGTGCCGGAGCCTGTTGGGACGTCTGCTCCCCCGCTACGGGGCCCTCGACCACAATTACGCACTCGCCGCGGACCTCATCCCGCTCCACGATCTCTTGGGCAAGATTAGCCGAAAGATCGCGCACGACCTCTTCGTGCAGCTTGGTGAGCTCACGCACCAGGGCAACACGACGCAGGGGGAACACTTCAGCAATGACAGCGAGCGTTGCCGCAACGCGGTGAGGAGACTCGTAGAACACGAGCGCGCCGGGGATGTTGGCCAGCTCTCCCAGGCGGGTCGCGATGGCTCCGGCCTTGCGCGGGAGAAAGCCCTCAAAGAAAAAGTGCTCCATGGGAAGGCCCGAGGCAACAAGCGCGCAGACGACCGCAGAGGGGCCAGGGATGACCTCCACCTTGTGCCCGCCATCGAGAGCCGCGTCAACCAGGCGCTGCCCAGGATCGGACACGCCGGGCATTCCCGCATCAGAGACAAAGGAGATGTGCTCGCCGGCATCCAAAAGCTCCATGACCTCGGGCACGCGGCGAGCCAAGACGTTCTCGTCGGCACGGCGCAACGGCACATGCACGTCAAAATGGGCCAACAGGCGCGAAGTGACCCGGGTGTCCTCACAGAGAACGACGCTCGAGCTGCGAAGCGTCTCAACCACACGTGGGGAGGCATCGGAGAGGTTGCCTATGGGGGTTCCTACCAGCGAGAGCAGGCCCCTTGCGCCAGACACCGCCATTAGTCGAGCATCCTACGCTCAAAGGTTGCAAGCGCAACGCGGGCGTCCCATCCCACGAGCCTGCCAGAGGTCTTCCAAGTTTGGAAGAACCAGCCCGGGCAAGTGGCAAAGGCCGAAAGCTGCTCTGACACATAGACTCGCGCCAGGGCAATTTGCCCCTCGGGCGTCATCATCGTGTCGGCATAGGGAAGCGAGGCAGACCACTTGCCCACCATGGTTGGCAGCCCACTCTTGCGAGCCTTTTCGAGATAGGCGCGCGAGCGGTCGACCAGCGTGCGCACGGCAGAGGGGCCAGCAGCATCCACATGATCGGTATGGTGGAAGAGGTGACAGTCGAGCCACACGTTGTGGTAGCGATCCTGTGCCATAAAGCTACGCCAGGCACCGGGCAGACCTGCGTCGGGCAGGACCACGAGGGCCTCGTTGCCCGCATGCGTACGCACGACCTCATAGGCATCGCGATAGTAGTTGCGCAACCAGTGGAGCGGAACCCCATCGGTAAGGGTGAAGCCCTTACGCACTTGCGCCACGGGGTCGTCGGCAACCTCAATACCGAGAAAGCCTATGCGCGAGGCATAGCGCTTTGAGAGTGCCGCGATAACGTCGAGGAGGTCCTCGCGATACTCCCTAAAATCGACCTGGTCGCGCACGAGCGAGGAGCTCTCGTCGGCACTGCCCGGCGACACATCGATAACGACGAGCACGCCCAGCCCGACCTCCTCGGCCCAGTCAAAGGCGTGGTCGATATGGTCAACACAGCCCGAATAGGGACCAGGCTCTGGGCCAAGGCGGCCAAAGCAGTACCAAGGAACCGGGAGGCGCACGGCGTTGAAGCCGCGCGAGGCAATGTGCGTAAAGTCCTTCTGCGAAAGGAAGGTTGAGCGATGACGATCGACAAGACGCTGATAGCGAGCATGCCCAATTGAAGCGATGAGAGACGGCTCGTCTAGCGCACCGGAATCCGCAAAGAGTTCCGGCGTGACCCATGGTTCGAGCGTGAGCCACCCGGCCAAGTTGACCCCATGAAACGCACGAATCTGCATTGCGGCACCGCCCAGAACTGTTCAACCTTTGCCTGCTGCAAGTATACGCCCCGTCATAGACAATAATAAGAACTCTACCGAGTCTATGTTTAAACGCAAACGTTGTGACTGATCAAAACAAATGCAAGAGGCTCGCACGGGATCCATCCTGTGCGAGCCTCAATTTGCTTTATTTACTTACTACCCACTGACGTGCCGTTATTGGGCAGAGGAAGCCTGTGAACCCGCGTCTGTGCCCTGGCCGCCCTTGCCGCGTCCCCTACCACCACGATGACGGCGACGCCTCTTTGGCTTTGCATCGGCAGAGGCCTCGCCCTGAGCTGCGGCATCCTTGGACTGCTGTTGCGCTTTTTGCGGTGCGGGAGCCTTGTGCTTGGGAGCGGGCTTCTTGGCTGCCTGTTGCTGCGACTGCTGTACCTCTTGGGCGGCAGCGCCTCCCTTGTCGCCAAGGCGCCTACGGCGCTTGGGCTGCATGCCCCGCGGGCGCTCGCTCTGCGGCTGCGGCTGGGCCTGCTTGGAAGGTGCGGCCTCGGCGGGTGCGGCCGCATGGTGGCGCCTGCGACGACGGGTGGCCGGCTGGCCTTCGGACGCCTCTGCCGAGGGAGCTTCGACCGCCGCCTGCTGCAGCGCGACCTGCTGCTGAGCCGCCGGGTCCGCCTGGCCCTGGGCCTTACGACGCCTGCGGCGAGAGCGACCAGCAGGCGCTTCTGGCGAGGCACTCTCCTGCTTGGGCTTTGCCTGCGACTGAGGCTGGGGCCTCTGCTCTGCTTGCTGCGTCTCCTCACCAGAGGACTTGCGCCTACGACGACGGGGCTTGGTCTCGACAAACAGGAGGGACTCGTCCATCGTCTCCTCGGGAATGACTCCCATCTGGCGGTCGAGCTCGGCCAGTGCCATCTTTATCTCTGGGGACTCGAGCTTGTCGAGGGCAGCGCGGGTCACGGTATCGGGCCTGCAGGGGCAGCCCAGCTCCTCGCTCTTCTTGTGCGCCGCCTCGGATGCCTCCATGTCGGCCAGGGCAACACGCACCTGCTTACCGTTTTCGAGGCGCAGGCAGATCTGCTCCTTGGGAGTGTCGTACTCAATGATCTTGCCCTTGCCAAGAGGCGTGTCGATGACGGCGTTGCGCTTTGGCGCACGGGTCTTGAAGTCGCGATAGGCCTCAAACTCGTAGCGCAGGCAGCACATGAGTCGTCCACAGGCACCGCTGATCTTGCTGGAGTTAAGCGGCAGGTCCTGCTCCTTTGCCATGCGGATGGACACCGGCTCAAACTGGCGACCAAAGCGCGCGCAACAGAGCTCCTGGCCGCAGTGGGCATAGCCGCCAATGAAGGCTGCCTCCTCGCGCACGCCAATCTGGCGCATGTCTATACGCTCATGCAGCTCATGGGAGAGGTCGCGCACGAGCTGACGGAAGTCGACTCGCTCTTCGGCCGAGAAATAGCAAACGGCCTTGCCACCGCCAAAGATGTACTCGACGCCCACAGGCTTCATGTCGAGACCAGAGGCTGCCACCAGGCGCCTAAAGGTTGGGAACGCCTCCTCACCCAGGTTGGCGAGCTCCTCTGCCCTATCGAGGTCTTCGTCGGTGGCAACGCGGAGCACGGGCTTAAGGACCGCATCGCCAATGGTGTCGTGCAGGCGCTCGTCATCCATCTCGATGGCATCCATGGTGGCAATGCCTATCTCGTCGCCTCGCTCGGTAGAGCAGATGACGTGATCGCCCTCCTCGGCTCCCGAGTCCTGGGGATCAAACCAGAGGTCGCGGGCTGCATATTTAAACTTCACCGGTATGACGGTGGGCATGCGAGTGCCTCCTTGATTGCAAGAAGCATGACCTCAAAGGCCAGCTGTGTGTTCACGTTGTGCGAGATGGCATTGCCGGCTTGAGCCACGGCCTCGAGCGCTCGTACCACACCACCCGTACAGGTATTGGCGGCAATGCGCTCGACCACATCGCTCACGTCTTGATTGACGATGGGGGCATCTATGCCCTCGCAGCAGGTTAGCACGTCACGGAGCAGGGATTGAGCGGCAGCAAGAGCTTCCATCATTCCCGAACGTTCTCGGGCGGTCAGCTCGCGCCTAACAGACTTTTCTATCTGCGTGATGGCGCCCTTTGAGAGGTAGTCCTCTTGCCCCTCAATGCGGCGCTCAAGCTCGCGCTTTACCGGGTCGTCCTTGCTGCGCCCCTTGGACGGAAGTCTTCCCTGGGCCTCGAGCACGGCCTCGACCAATGCCTTTGCCGCGCAGAGCACATCCCACTCGTCGTCATGGGCCAGCTCGCCTATTGTTCGCACCATCAGGCGCCTGACCTGCCGCCTGCCCGAAGACTGCAGCAGCTCAGACGCACGCTCGGGGGTTGAGGCAACCGCAAGGGCAATGCGCGCCTCGGTCTGGCTCGCGCCGATCTTTTGCATCACACGACGCTCCGCAGTCCCTTCCGAGACGATCCTGAAGGGAACCCGCTGGCAACGAGAGACGATGGTGGGCAGGATGGCATCAACCGTGCGACCAATGAGGATGAAGGTGACCCCCGACGGAGGCTCCTCTATGGTCTTGAGAAGGGCATTTGCGGCCTCTCGGCGCAGAAGCCCCACATTGGTGAGGATGTAGACCTTTGCCACGCCACGCACTGGGGCAAGCGCCACGTCCTCTATGAGCTCGCGCACTTGGTCCACAAGATAGCCCGTAGCGCTCTCGGGCTCTATGAGGCGCACGTCCGGATGAGTGCGATGCCTCACGCGGATGCACTCGTCACAGCTCCCACATCCCCCATTGGGACACACGATGCACTGCGCCAACCCAAGAGCCGCATCGGTCTTCCCCGACCCCGGAGCCCCAAGAAAGAGATAGGCATGCGACAGACGCCCTTCCACAACCGCCCGCGCCAAGAAGTCGCGCACGCTTGGCTGATCGTCAAGCATCTGAAGTGCCTGGGGAATCTGGGGAAGGGCCTCGGGCATCTATGACTCCTCGGTAAACATGGGCGCCGGCAGGAGCTCGGCAAGGGCTCCGACCAGACGGTCGTAGACCTCCTCCGGCGTGCCGTTGGCGTCGATGATGTGCACCCTGCGCGCGTCGCTTGAGGCAAGCTGCAGGTAGGCTTCGCGGATGCGCTGCTGGAACGCTAGTCCCTCGGCCTCCATGCGGTCGGCGCCTCCCTTGGTGGCACGCGCAAAGCTAACCTGTGGGTCAATGTCGAGGACAACCGTGCACGTGGGAACCATGCCACAGCTGCCAAGGTCGTTGCTGGCCTTGACGAGCTGGGCATCGAGACCACGTCCGCCGTGTTGGTAGGCAAAGGTCGAGTCAAAGAAGCGGTCGCACACCACAACGGCACCACGCTCGAGGGCCGGCTCTATAACCTCGCGAACCAGCTGGGCACGAGAAGCTTCGTAGAGCAAAAGCTCGCACTCGGGGGCCATCCCCTTGTTGGCAGGGTCAAGCAGAAGCTTGCGAATACGCTCGGAGATGGCGGTGCCACCTGGCTCGCGAAGCGTCACGACCTCGGTGCCCGTACGGCCGAGCGCCTTGGCAAGAAGCTTTGCCTGCGTGGTCTTGCCGCTTCCATCGATTCCCTCAAGCGTGATAAACAACGGCTTCATGCTGTACCTACTTTCTCGACCGCTTTGAAGATGACGCGCGTCGCGCACCGCCACGGCCGCGCCCACGACCACTCGATGCCGCCTGCTTCTCCTTGCCTGGGCAGTCCATGTTGACGCAGATGCGCCACGGGCCACGGGCCGTTGTAACCTCCACGATGGGAGCGCCGCAATGCTCGCAGACCTGGCCGGTTGCGCGCAGCGCGCCTCGTTGAGGCAGTGGATAGCTGGTACCACAGTCCTCGTAGTTGGTGCAGCGAATGAAGCGCTTGCCGCTGCGCTCGCTCTTGTGAGCAACGAGGTCGCCGTGACGACCGGCCTCGGCACATGCCTTGCACTCCCCCACCACGACGTCTGGCTCCTGGTTGGTGGGGCAAGCGGGATTGACGCACTGCTCGTACGCCTTCTGGCGGAACGGCTGACACTTAATGCGAGGGGCACCGCACTGCGGACACACGCCAGCATCGCCCTCGATGGGGATCACCTTGACGCGCGAGGGTACCGGGTAGGTGACGTCGCAGTCTGGCCAGCCCATGCAACCAATAAAGGACCCACGAGTCTTGGCGGAGTTCTTCATCACGAGGTCCTTGCCGCACTTGGGGCACACGCCCACCTTTGCGTCGGCCGTGACCGCATCGGCAATGGCCTCGCCCAGGTCCTCCTTGTGCTCAATGAGCGCATCCATCATGCCTGCCAGCAGCGCCCTTGAATGGGTTACCACCTGCTCCTGGGTCTCGGTACCCTCCGAGACCTTGTTCATGTCGTTCTCGAGCTCGGCGGTCATGTCGGGCGAGGTGATGTGCGGCGCGTACTCGGTAAGTGCATCGATGACAGCCATGCCAAGCTGGCTTGGCTCGGCGGGATCGTTCTTGAGGTACTTGACGTCGTAGAGGCGCTGGATGATGTTGGCGCGAGTGGACTTGGTGCCAAGTCCACGAGCTTCCATCTCCTGGATGAGGCGTCCCTGGCTGTAGCGCGCAGGCGGCTCTGTCTGCTTGGCGTCGAGCTGCATGTGGTTGACGTCGCACACGTCTCCCTCGGCCAGCTGCGGAAGCTGGTCGTCGCGCTTGAGTCCATACGGATAGATTGCCCTAAAGCCCGGGCTCACCAGCACGCTACCCGAGGTGGCAAAGGGCTCGCCCTCGATGTCGAAGGTGAGCTTGGTACCCTCTATGGTTGCCGGCCCCATGAGCGTGGCCAAGAAGCGCCGAGCAATAAGGTTGTAGAGCTTCCACTCGGCCGGCTGCAGCTTGTCTGGGTCGGCAGCGGCAGTTGGATAGATGGGCGGATGGTCAGTGGTCTCCTGCTTGCCGCGCGTGGCCACGATCTTGTCTTGCCCAAGAATCTGGTGGCAGGTCGGTGCATACTGCGGCACGTCAAGCAGCGTCTTGACCGTAGCGCGTAGGTCAAGCGAGCGAGGATAGACCGTGTTGTCGACACGCGGATAGCTGATGAGGCCGTTCATGTAGAGGCTCTCGGCCAGACGCATGGTGCGCGCGGGGCTAATGCCCTCGGCGGCGGCAGCGGCCTGCAGCGAAGTTGTGTTAAAGGGCGCGGGCGGGCGTTGTGTGCGCGTCTTCTTCTCTATGGAGGTGACGGTTGCGCTACGGGCATCCTTCACCTTGTCAAAGACCGCCTGGGCCAAGGCGATGTCCTTGAAGCGAGCCGTGGTATGGGTTGCCTTGAACTCGATTCCCGCATGGGCAAGGTCGCCCCAGACCACCCAATAGTCCTCGGGCACAAAGGCCATACGCTCGCGCTCGCGCTCGACCACAATGGCAAGCGTGGGCGTCTGCACGCGTCCGGCGCTGCGGACGTTGCCCAGTCCACCAAAGCGAGCCATGGTGAGGTAGCGCGTGAGCACAGCTCCCCACACGAGGTCGATATACTGGCGGCTCTCACCGGCATCGGCAAGATTCTGGTCGAGCTCGACAAGATTGTTGAAGGCATGGTCAATCTCGGCCTTGGTAAACGCCGAGTAGCGTGCACGGCTCACCGGCGTGTTTGGCGCGACCTGGCGCATCTGGCGAAGCGCATCCGAGCCAATCAGCTCTCCCTCGCGGTCAAAGTCCGTGCCAATAACAATGGAATCGGCCTTTTTGGCAAGGTTCTTGAGGGCACGAATGATGCCCTTCTCTGCCGGGAGCTTTTCGATGGGAGCCCACACCAGGTAGGGCAGGCTGGGCACCTTCCAGCCCTTGATGTCGATGCCGTCCGCAAGATAGGGCTTGCGCTTGACCTTAAAAGGTGGCCGCTCAAGGGAGTCGGGCAGATCGGCATGAATATGCTCGCCGTCGGAGGTCAGGCAGTACCAGCCCTCGGACTTACTATACTTGAGCTCGGGAGGAAAGTCAGGCGCCATGATGTGGCCACGGAGGCCGATGGTCACCCACTCCTCGCCGTTGACGTTAAACCTATATATGGGCGTGTCATAGACCTTGTCGGCCTTTGGCCTGCCCGATGTAGAGAGCAGCCGGGCAATCTGCGCCGCTGCGTCGTTTTTCTCTGTGACAACTAGCTTCACGAACGTCCCCAAAAATCTATCTCGAGTCTTGTGCGGCACGAGCTCCCGCACGCCAACATGTCACGACACTATACCCAACGCCAAAGACCGATATGGCGAAAGCGTGACGGAATTCTCTCACCTAAAAGTAATACATATACGAACGCAGACAAAATAATGATATTACCCCGCGAGCGGCGGGCCATGCACAAACGTAACGGCTGACGCCCGCGGCGCGTCAGCTCAAACGCATCTCAATAAACTGGACGGGCGCCCTGTAGCGGGGCGCCCGTCCTCTTAAAACTTTTAGCCGGGTTAAGAGCTAGTCCTCAAAGGCGTGCTCTTCGTACTCCGAGCGACTCCACTTGAGCGACTCGCGCCCGTCGCGGGCAACAATGACCTGACGCGCAACCGCCAGGGCCACCTCATAGAGCACGATGAGCGCAGCAAACATGAGCATCATCGTTACGGGCGAGCCGTCGGGGGTGATCATGGCGACCATGACCATGAGGCCAACATAGATGGTGCGCCACTGCTCGCGGAAGGTCTTGTAGGGCACTACGTGCAGCACCGAGAGGTAGAAGATCACGAGCGGCAGCTGGAAGCCTATGCCAAAGCCAATCTCGAGCAGCATCATGATGCCAAGGTAGTCCTCTGCGTCGGCAATGACATTGGCAAAGTCGTAGCTCTGGGCGGTCAGCCACTGGAACGCGGCGGGCTGGATGATGAAGTAGCAGAAGATCATGCCAAAGAAGAAGAGTGCGATCATGGCTGCGACCGTGGGGACGAGCCACTTGCGCTCCCTCTCGTGCAGGGCTGGCAGGATAAATCCCATGATCTCCCAAATGATGATGGGCATGCACACGATGGCGCCAAAGAAGACGGCAACCTTGAAGCGGATCGTGAAGCCGCCAAGAACGCTGATGACCGTAAGGTCCTGGCCCTCGGGCAGGGAGTCACGAATGGGATCGAGCATGATCTCGATCAGCGTGGGTGTTGCAAAGTAGATGACGAGCGAAGTGATGAGAAGCGAAACCACAACGATGGTGAACCTGCGGCGAAGCTCGCCGATGTGGTCCATCAAGGGCATGCGTGCTGGTCCGATAGGCATGGTTGGTTGGAGGGTGCGGCCCGTGGCCTACTCGCCCTCGCCCTCCTTTCCGCTCTCGTCGGTGTTGTCCTGCGCGGAAGAGGAATCGTCGGATGCAGGCTGCGCCTCTGCCTCGGGGGCCGCCTCGGCCTCTTGCTCCGCCTTGGCGCTCACCTGCTGGGCCTTTGCGGCGGCAAACTTGGAGGTACCACCCATGGCATACAGGGCAGATGCGCTTGTATCGGGCTTGGCAGGCTCTGCGGCCTCCCCCTGTTCACCTGCCTGAGCGGCGTCAGCATCCTCGGCGGGAGCCTCCTCAGCCTGCTCGGCAGCCGCCTCCTGCTCGCGCAGCTTCTTCTCGGCGGCAAGACGCGCCTTGCGCTCGGCGAAGGTCTCCTTGCGAGCCGGCGCCTCGGTGGCACCGTCGTCGTCAATGTCTGCGTCCTGCGCCAGTGCCGCAGCGCGCTCCTCGGCCGTCGAACGGCGCTGTGCGCGCGTGCCGGTGTCCAGCGGGTCGCCCATGGCCTGCTGCAGCGGGTCCATGACCTCGGTCTGGACCACCTCTGTGAAGCCTTCCTGCGCCTGCCTAAACTGACGGAGCGCACGACCAATGGTGCGGCCCATGCCAGGCAGCTTGTCTGGGCCAAAGATCATAAATCCAAAGGCCAAGATGATGAGGAGCTCGGTTTCTCCGATACCAAACATGCCTCATGCCTCCCGTCTATGCCTCGGGGCTGTCGATGCCCAGCTCGGCGGTGATGCCCAAAAGGTCAAGCACGCGCTTCACGTTGCGCTGGGGATTGGAGACAACCAGCTGCGCCTGAACATCGAGCGCGCGATGGGCCGCCCCAACCAAAACGCCAATGCCGGTCGAGTCGATATACGGGACTTCGGCAAGATTGACCTCAATCTGACGAACGCCGTCGTCGATTGCCGCGTCGATTGCCTCTCGAAGCTGCGACGCGCACGAGACGTCGACCTCTCCCTGAGCTGCAATGATGCTGCGTCCGCCCTCGTTGGTGGTGGTGATGGAAAGAGCCATGCTGTGAGTCCCTTTCTTAGATGCCTGTGCCAAGCGCCTCTTCGAGCGCGGCCCTGCCGTCGGCCTCGGTAGTCTCGGTCGTAGCTGCCTCGTCCTCGCCCTCGAGCGAAGTGGTGGATGCCGCAATGGCGGCCAGCCTCTGGTTGCCATAGCTCTTGGCGCCGTACTCGTCGTTAGGATCGGTGTCGATTGCCTTCTGGTAGGCTTCCTTTGCCTGCTCGGTGTTACCCGTGTACTCATAGATGAGACCGAGGTTTGCCCATGCCGGACCGTAGTCGGGAGCGCTCTCTGTCAGCGACTCAAGGGCCTCCTGGGCGCCATCAAAGTCGCCAGAGTACAGCTGGCACATGGCACGGTTGACGCGCACGGCGTTGTCATCATTGAGCTCCAGGTAGCGGTCAAAGTAGTCCATGGCCTTGTCGTAGAGGTCAGAGACGTGCTCCTGCCCCTCTTCGTCGCTTGCGTAGGAGCTCGCCTCAGATGCCCAGGACACATAGTTCTTGCCCAGGTTAAGCAGCGAGGCAAGGTCCTTGGGGTCCTTCTCGAGCTTTGCCTCGAGCGGATCGACGACCGCATGGTAGTTTGCGTCGATGCGCCCCATGTCAGAGAGCTTCGAGCTCTCGTCCTCCGTCGTGGTCTCCTCGCTTGCGCTGGTATCCTCGGAGGCCTGCTCCTGCTCCTCTGGCACGGCGTTGGGGTTGCCAAAGATGTAGGTAAGAGACGGCAGCATCATGGAAAGGGCCATAACCACAGCAAAGATACCGATGGCGATTGCCGCGATCTTTTGCTTGCGAGCGTTGCGCAGCTCAGCCTTTGACGGCTCTTGCTGGGTCTCTGCCGACCTACCCTTAGATGACTTGATGCCATGCTCGGTGGGTTTGATCTTTGCGCGTGCAAGACGCTTGTTTGCGGACCTTCCGGTGCTGCCCGGTCCTTTATCAGCCATAGTGTCAAAACCTTTCCATACAAACAGGCACACATCCTTGATAGCTTAGGGATGTGCACCCGTCATTAAATGCGAGAATATGCATTCTACCGAATCTCTGCGAAGAGAGTATGGCAGGACGGGACCAAAGCGCCCTATGCCTGCCGCTCCTCTTGCGCGATTCTTGCAGACACGAGTCGTACGGCCACGACAAACACATCGAGCGCCTCGCCAAGCTGCTGCAGGCTCGGATAGGTTGGCGCAATGCGGATGTTGCTGTCGCGGGGGTCCTTTCCGTAAGGCCAAGTTGCCCCGGCACCCGTAAGCGTCACGCCAAGCTCCTTCATGAGCGAAACGATGCGCTTGGCCGACCCGTCTGGCCCGTCAAACGACACAAAGTAGCCGCCACGAGGGTTGGTCCACGTTGCTATGCCAGCGCCGCCCAGGCCCTCCTCGAGCTTTTGCTGTACCAGCTCAAAGCGCGGGCGAACAATGGCGGCATGCTTTGCCATGTGGGCGCGGACGGCGGCCACGTCTGGCAGGAAGCGCACGTGCATGAGCTGCGTAAGCTTCTCGGGAGAGACGCGCATGATGGAGAAGGCGCGGCGTAGCTCGGCAATGTCGTTTGCACTTGCCGTGACAAAGGCCATGCCCGAGCTTGGGAAGGTGACCTTTGCCGTCGAGGCAAACTCATACACGAGGTCGGTGGTGCCCGCCTCTTCTAGTGCATCAAAGATATTGAGAAGCTCATCGCCCTCGTCGTAGAGGTCGTGCACGATGTAGGCGTTGTCCCAGAAGATGCGGAAGTCAGTCGCTGCGGGCTTGAGACGCGCAAACCTGCGTACGGTCTCGTTGGAGTAGCTGATGCCGGTGGGGTTAGCGTACTTGGGCACGCACCAAATGCCCTTGACCGTGGGGTCGCTCTCTACCAACCGCTCGACCTCATCCATGTCGGGGCCGTCGGCAGTCATGGCTATGGGCACATTGACGATGCCATAGCGTGCCGTGACGGCAAAGTGACGGTCGTAGCCGGGGCTTGGGCACAAGAACTTGACCTCGCCCTGCTTGCACCAGGGATCGGCGCCACCAATGCCGTGCGTATAGGCGTTGCATACGGCGTCGTGCATGAGATTGAGGCTCGATGACCCGTTAACAATGACATTGTCGGCACTCACGCCCAAGAGCTCCGCGGCAAGCGCACGCGCCGAAGGAAGGCCATCAGGAATGCCGTAGTTGTCAGCCGGAGCCCCCTGGTCGCTCAGCTCGCTATTGCTGCCAAGAAGGTCAAGCATTGAACGCGAGAGATCGGTCTGCTCGGGAGAAGGCTTGCCGCGGGCCATATCAAGCAAAAGGCCGCGCGCCCGAATCTGCTCCGCCTGCTCCTCCAGCTCTCGGATCGCCTCGTCCAGCTGCGCATTGCTCATGGACTCGTACACGTTGGCCATTGTTATCCTCTCGCCACTTCTTGCGTACATCGTTGAACGACCACCTTGGGCAGCATTCCCTGCCGCCACAACGCCACTCAAATGTGTGGCGTCAAGGTCAGTTGCCGTTCGCCACAAGAGTATACGTAACTGCGGGCACAAATCCTGCTACCATGGTCACCATGAAAAGATTCGATTACAGAGACCACGACGCCGCGCCAGCCGGCAGCTCGCCAGCACCCGACTTTGGAGAGCTGCAGGAGCTGGTTGACGCACTCTATCGCGAGGTTGGGCCCTCGGGGTCGGTCTCGCGTATCGATGTGATCATGCGTGCCGAGATTGACGACCTGAGCGATGACCTCCGCGAGGTAATAGACCTGCTGCCCGCTGGTAGGTACAAGCGCCTTCGCCTTTGCGACCAGCTCAACTCCATCATTACCGCCCACGGCTGGGGATACGTCTACGGGACGGTCGAGTAGCGCCACCACACGCCAAAGCGCACCCAAAGCATCATGTGCAACCCAAAACGCGCCTTGCCATTTTGACAAGACGCGTTTTTCTTAGCTAAGGGCCTCGCGGCGGCGGCGCTCGCGAAGCTGTTCCTCGCGAAGTCGCTCGGCCTCCCAGCGACGTTCCTGCTCGGCCGCCTCGGCCAGAATCGCTTCCATCCTGCGCTCGCACACCTTGCGAAAGCGCCTGTAGTCACGGATGCTGTCGGTGGTCGTGGCCACCTTTTGGTAGTCATTGAGCAGGTCGGCGGCCTCGTACACATAGCCGTCTTCAATCAACAGGTCGATAACGGCCCTTAAAAAGTCGATCCTGGTGGCCATGCCATGGCTATCGAGGCGCCAAAGCTCGTAACCATAGAGGAGGTCGTCGACATTGCCATCTCGCTCGTAGCGGCGAAGAATTGGGTCACAGGTCTCGCGCGCGTCAGCATCCTCTGAGCTCACTGCCCACATGGCAAGCGATATGAGCGCAAGCAGGGCAACATCGAAGTAGACGAACAGCGGGATGGCAATGCCGATCCACGACACATCACGGTTGAACCACCAAAGCGCAACAGCGAGCGCCGCCGCACCAAGGCAGACGACCACCATCACAAGGTAGTTGCGAAGTGATATTCGAAAGGTATCGGGCATCTAATCACATCTCTGCTCAGTTGCCATAACGGAATTAGCATAGCATGAGCAGGCCGCCTTACACTGCAGGCGACCCCTCACCCGTCAAAAGCCCAAGCCGTGAGAGGTCGCGGACAGCAGCATGTCCTGAAAAGCATCATGCAATGTGGACACGGGAGAGGCACACCTCGAGCACGCGGGCCACGCGTGGACGCAGCCCTCCCCTAACCAAGGTGCAAGAGTCGTCTAGCGAGCCTCTTGAGGCTTTTGCCCGCGTGCTCCAGCAATGGCGTCATGAACCCTCACGAACACCAGGCCAGCGACGGCGGCAACAACCGACCCCGCAAGGATGGCGCACTTTGCCCCAAGCACCTCGGCCGGATCGCTAAAGGACAGACCTGCAATGAGGATCGACATGGTAAAGCCCATGCCACCCATGATGCCCACGGCAACAATCTGGCTCCAGCTCACATTGTTGGGAAGCTTGGCAAAGCCAATCTTAACCAGAAGGACGGTCACGGCAATGATGCCGATGGGCTTGCCAAGGACCGCACCAAAGAAGGCTCCCTGCACCACGCGGTCAGTAACGACCGTGCCAAGGTCAACGCCAACCAGACGCACCTGAGCGTTGGTGAAGGCGAACAGCGGAAGGATGACAAAGTTGACGAGCGTCGAGATGTTGTTCTCAACGCGCTCCAGCGGCGGAGTCACATGGTGCATAACTCGCTCGACCGACACCGCAGCGTGGGTAAAGTCATGCTGACCAAGCACGTGCAGCCTGTCGTCGTACTTGTCGTCGAGGTCACGCGCCTCTTCGGCAAGCCAGTCACGAAGGTTGTCAAGACGGACGTCGCTACGGGCAGGCAAGAAGAACGCCAAGATGACGCCCGCAAGCGTTGCGTGAATGCCCGAGTTGTACATGCAGATCCACAGGAACAGGCCAACAAACATATAGGGCTTGGCCGAATAGACGTGCGCATGGCTGATGAGAGCCAGGATCACAATGGTTCCAAGAGCCGCCGCACACCACGCGATGCTGGGCGACTGTCCGTAGAAGAGAGCAAGCACGAGGATGGCCAGGATGTCGTCGGCAATGGCCAGCGTCTGGAAGAAGACCTTGGTCTCCTGAGGTATGGCGTCGCTCAAAAGGGACATCACGCCAAGGGCAAAGGCAATATCGGTAGCAATGGGAATGGCCCAACCGCCAATGGTCGAGCGGCCAAAGTTGAAAAGCGTGTAGATGAGCGCCGGCACAGTCACGCCGCCAACAGCAGCAAGCATGGGCAGCGCTGCCTGGCGCGGATGGCGCAGCTGGCCAATGGTCATCTCGTACTTGAGCTCGACGCCCACCAGCATGAAGAAGACAGCCATGAGGAAGTCGTTGACAAAGGCCTCGATTGACATGCCCATGGTTACGGGCCCAAGCGTTATGGAAAGCTCGGCCTCGAGAATCTCCCTAACGACCTCATAGGCCGGGGAGTTGGCGACCGCCACAGCCAATATGGCCGCGATGACCATAACAGCCGCAGCAATGGTGCCGTTTGAGGTGATGTTGTCAATCGCGTTTGCGGTGCTCAGGCGCTTGACTACCGCAGGCTCGGCAATGATGGCCTCGGGGCTGGTCTCGATTGTCGTCTCTTGAGCGTTGGTGTTCTCGGACATGTCCCTCCATCTAAATGGGTTATGAGGCAACGGACGCCCCAAGGTAGAGAAACCCCTTGCGGCATGGCAGCGGATGGGCAAGAAGCGCGCCATCCTTACGCATGCGCAAAGTTCATAACTATTTAAATATATGACAAAAAACGTGCCGGGTCGCTTTTGACAGGCATCTTAAGGCGGACTCCGCAATTGGCGCCAAGGGAGCTCTACCTCACGCCCTCGACACCGATTCCCACAAGGTCGGGACCCGTATGCACAAGCAGGTCAGCCGAGACCCCAGAACGGACCAGACTCTCGACCTCGACACCCAGCTCATCCATTTCGTTGCGCAGACGCTCTTCAAGGCTGTCAAAGAGCCCAGAGCACGAATCGGAGCAGCATATGGCAAGCCGAACCACCTTGAAGCCTGCCGCCTTCTCTCGGGCAAGGCTGAGCTCTGTTGTAAGCGATCGCTCCCAGCCGCGGGCCTTGCGAGCCACCACATAGTGCCCGCTTTGGTTGCAGGTGATGACCGGCTTGATGTCGAGCATGCTGCCCAGGCGATACACCGGCTCAGAGATACGTCCGCCCTTGCGGAGATACTCGAGCGTCGTTGTAGAGAAGAAGACCCAGGTCTTGCGCGCCACGGCATCGAGTGCAGCCTGGAGCGCACCAAAGCTCACGCCCTCTTCGATCATGCGACCAGCGGCCATGACCACCATGCCAGCTGCAACGCCAATCGACAGCGAGTCAACTACCACAACGGGAAAGTCCTCCATCTGCGAGGCAATGAGGCGCACCGTCTGACAGGTTGCTGAGAGGCCCGAGGAGATGGTCACGAACACAGCGCTCTCGTAGCCGTCGTTCTTGGCCTGTTCAAAGAGCTGGCGTATGGTATCGGGCGAGGGCAGGGACGTTTTGGGGACCTCGTGCACAAGACGATCTGTGAGCTGCTGTGCCGTGATGTCGATACCGCTTCGCAGGGTTATGCCATCAGAAAACGTGATGAGCAGCGGAGCGACACGAATGTCATAGCGTGAAATATACTCCTCCGGCGTGTTGGTGCCGGTATCCGTCAAGAGGGCGATCTTTTGAGCGTTCATGCCGCCTCCTACAAAACCTCAAGCTGCAGACCTGCATCCTGTGCGAACATGGTTCACTATACTCCTGATATTCCCTAATCTAGTCTTTGATACTAGATTATCCAGTTAACAAAACGTTGTTTGGAAGGATGCGCGAGATGTCACCGAGAAAGAAAGACGAGGTCACGGCACCTTTCGATTACGAACAGGAGCGAGCCCAGCTTTTTGAAACTATGTGCAATCTGCATATCTCCCGTATTGAAGAGATGCCACGCATCGAGCTTTATCTCGATCAGGTGCTCTCCATTGTTTCAACCGAGCTTTCGCCGCTCTATGTCCCAGGTGAGAAGGTCGTCACCGGGTCCATGGTCAACAACTACGTCAAACAACGGATAATGCCGGCGCCTAACCGCAAGCGCTACACCAGGCGTCACCTGTCCTATCTAATGTTTGTTTGCTGTCTTAAGCGCGTGCTATCCATCTCTCAAATCGCCCAGCTCATTGACCTTAGCAGGAGATGCGAGCTTGATGTGTCTCACACCTATGATGAGTTTGCCACCGCCCTTGAGGGGGCGTTGGCTGTGCGATTTGCTAACGGTGCGCTCGCAGACGATTTGCCGAATAGCACGCATCTTTTCTTGCGTGACGTCAACGGCAGTCGCATAACGGGTGAGCTGCCCGTACTGCTTGAGCGCGCCATCGAGCTTTTGGCAAATAGGGCCTACATCGATAAGGTGCTCGACCTTGAGGAGAGACGCGTTTTAGTCGCGGCCCTCAATCCCAACGCACGCGCAACCTCAGAGGACGAATAGAGCACATGGGCGTGGCTTGAGCGGGACCCCTCTGACTGCTGAATGCGCTATGCGCTTGGCTTATGTCTTACGCGTGGCTGCCGTCGCCAATAGGCCCCATCATCCAGACAGCCATACCACCCAACAGGCATGTCACCTATGATGAATGCCTGCGTTCCGCACCGCATGCGAGTCAAGGAGGACTCACGATGGCCATCAAGCTCGGCATCATTGGTGCCATGGAGGTCGAGGTCGACCACCTTATTGCCCAGCTAAGCGAGCCCACTCTGCTCGAGTCGGCAGGGATGCGCTTCTATGCTGGCACAATGCACGGAACAGATACCGTAGTGGTGCGCTGTGGCGTGGGCAAGGTCAACGCTGCCATGTGCACCCAAAAGCTGATAGACCAGTATGCGGTCACCCATATCATCAACACCGGTGTTGCCGGGGCACTTGACCGCGCGCTCAAGGTTGGTGACCTTGTCATCTCGACCGATGCCGTCGAGCACGACATGAATGTTGGAGCCCTGGGATACCAGCCAGGCCTCATCCCCGAGCTGGTAGACATGCGCCAAGTTCATGGCAAGCTCTCGTTTGAGGCCGATGAGCAGCTGCGAGGCATCTGCCTACGAGCCGCGCGCGAAGTTGCCCCCGAGGTAAAGGTTGTTGAGGGGCGCGTTGCCTCCGGCGACGTCTTTGTCTTTGAGCAGGACGAGAGGGACCGCATCATCGGCACCTTTGGCGCAACATGCTGCGAGATGGAAGGCGCGGCAATTGCACATGTGTGCTGGCGCAACAGCGTGCCCTTTGCGATCGTGCGGGCCATCTCAGACAACGCCGACGCCACGAGCCAAACGGAGTACCGTGTCCATGAGGCAGACATAGCACGCCACTGCGCGGGAATCGTCTCACGCGCAACCGAGCTTCTTGCCGCAAGCCAGGCCTAGCGCTCTTTGCATCACAACAAGCATCCAGAGACAAAAACTGTGCCAGTCGTCTTCGTGACTGGCACGTTCCTTTTGCATGAATCCGTTTTTTGTAGCAGCCCGGCTCAACCAATGGCCTATGGCATCTTTACCCAAGGTCGACCTGAGATGCCCTCGGCCAGACGGGTGCGTGCCTCGTCTATGAGCACGCCATGCGCAACGTGGATGACTATCTGCGTGATGATGCCGGCAACGTCGACGTTCACCACGACCAGCTGCACCCCCTGGTCGGCGTCATACCACTCGTCGAGCCGCTCGCGGGCAATACGGTCAATATCCTGGCGAACCTCGTCAAAAATGCTTCCGTGAACAATGACCGTCTGCAGAACGCAGCGACTTGCCGTAAAGGCATTGAGCTTGACCAGGGCGGCCTTGTAGAGCATAGAGTTTGGAATGACGTTGACCTGCCCGTAGGCATCGCTCACACAAGTCGAGCGCCAGTTGATATCGGTCACGACGCCCGTGAAGTCGCCAAATTTGACGTGGTCTCCAGGCTCAATGACCTTGCTGGTCATGAGCGACAAGCCACCGATGATGTTGGACATGGTGTCTTGCAGGCCCAGCGACAGCGCGACCGAGCCAACGCCAAGGGCTGCGACAAATGCTGTGGGCTGCACGCCAAAGACCGGCTCGAGCACCGTCATGAGCGCGAGCGACCACACTACCACCTTGAGGATGTTGAGCAGGATGGACGCAGAGGGGACCTTGGCCTTGGTAAGTATTCGCTGCGCGAACTTTACCAGGGTTTTCTGAAGCGTATACGCAACGACGGTCACGACCGTCATCAGCATGAGCTTGCCAAGCACGTCGACGAGGCTCATCCCAAGCACTTGCGTGTTCGTGAGAAACTCCCAGAGAGTCTGCTGAGCCTCGGCGACTTCCATCGGCTATCCCTCCACTTTGACGATTGGGGCAAACCCCTTGAGCAGCTTCTTTGTCTTGCCGGTGCGAGTGAAGTACACCTCTATGGTATCGCCTGAGACGCCCTTGACCACCCCGGGACCAAAGGTCTTGTGAGCTACGTGGTCTCCAGCTGAAAAACTCTGGGCCGCGCGCGTTGCGTCTGGGCGTATGGGCTTGACGTTGCGGGGAGCCGAGCTCTCGGAGCTGCGCTCGCCGCCAGTGGAGCGGGTGCGCGAGCCAAACACGCGCCCGCCATATACCTCAGAGCCCCTACCGCTGCCATAGGTGCCATGACGGTCGCCGCGCTTTTCCCAGCCAACACCCGAAAGGCCAGAGCTTCCGATGCCGGTCGAGTGCAGATGCTCGCGCGGAATCTCGTTGAGGAAGCGACTGGGCGGGTTGGTCTGCACCGAGCCAAACACGCGTCTCGTTGAGGCATAGGTGAGATAGAGCCTGCGCTCCGCGCGCGTGATGGCCACGTATGCCAGGCGTCGCTCCTCCTCGATCGAGGCGCCATCGCCCTCGTAGGAACGATGCGGGAAGAGCCCCTCCTCCATACCCGCAACGAACACGACAGGGAACTCCAGGCCCTTGGCGGAATGGATGGTCATCATGGTGATGGCGCTCGACTGACCTGCCAGGGAGTCGAGGTCGCTACGCAGGGCAAGCCACTCCATGAGGGCAGGAAGCTTTTCGGCAGCCACCTGCGGATGGGACTCATCGGGAGCTGGCACAATCGCCGTAGGTGCACTGTAGCCCTCAACGGCTCCGGCCTCGCGAAGCTGCCTTAGGCTCTCGAGCGTCTCGGCCACGTCGTCGTGAGTCTCGTCAAACTCCTGCGCAACGCCAAAGAACTCCTTGATGTTCTCGATACGGGCATCGGCCTCGACGGTGTTCTCGGCCTCGAGCGCACGAATGAGCCCAGCCTTCTCGACAATCATCCGCACGACGTCCGTGAGGTCACCGCTGTAGTGGCGTCCGGACTCGACCGCCTGGCAGAACTCTGCAAGCCCTTGCCTAGCCTTTGCGCCAATGAGGCCGGTCTCGGCAATGCAGGCCTCCGCACTTGCGAAGAACGAGATTCCGTTGGCCGCAGCGTAGGCCCGCACCTTGGCAACCGTAGTGGTGCCAATACCGCGTCGCGGAGTGTTGACCACGCGCTCGGCGCTCACGTCATCGTCGGGGTTGACCACAAGCTTGAGATAGGCCATGACGTCACGAATCTCGGCGCGGTCAAAGAATCGCGTTCCGCCCACAATCTTGTAGGGGACACCCGCACGCAAGAACATGTCTTCGAGCGTACGCGACTGCGCGTTGGTGCGGTAGAAAACAGCAACGTCGTCGTAGCTCGTGCCCTTGTCGTGGAGCTTCTCGATCTCGGAGCCAATCCATCGCCCCTCGTCGCGCTCGTCTGCGGCCTGGAAGACCTCGATCTTGTCGCCGTCGCCCGAGCTGGTGTAGAGCCGCTTTGCCTCACGGCGCGAGTTGTTTGCGACCACGGCGTTTGCGGCCTCGAGGATGTGCCCCGTAGAGCGGTAGTTCTCCTCGAGCTTTACCACCGTTGCAGAGGGGTAATCTTTGCGGAACGCCAAGATGTTGCGGATGTCGGCGCCGCGCCACGAGTAGATGGACTGGTCGTCGTCGCCAACGACCATGAGGTTTTGATAGCGCGCGGCAAGCAAGTTGGTGATGCGGTACTGGACATGGTTGGTGTCCTGGTACTCGTCCACGCTAATGTGGCGGAAGCGCTCCTGATAGCGCTCAAGAACGCTGGCGTGCTTGGAGAGCAGCTCGTAGGTATTGACCAAAAGATCGTCAAAGTCCATGGCATTGGCGCGCGCGAGCCTGCGCTGCAGCTGGTGATAGACGCGGGCAGCCGCTCGCTGCTGGGGAGAGCTTGCCTGAGCCTCCATCTCGTCGGGCCCAACAAGGGCGTTCTTGGCCTGGCTAATGAGCGACCTGATGCTGGCAAGCGGCGCCTGTTTGCTGTCGATGTCAAGGTCGTTCATGATGGCCTTGACAAGACGCCGCGAGTCGTCATCGTCATAGATCGAGAAGTTGGGACGGTACCCCAAGAGCTCGCCGTCCTCGCGCAGTATGCGCACGCACATTGCATGGAAGGTGCAGACCCACATGCCGCGGGTACCTCCAGGCAGGAGCTTTCCCAAGCGCTCGCGCATCTCTGCGGCGGCCTTGTTGGTAAAGGTAATGGCCAGCACCTGCCACGGACGCACGCCCTCGTCGGCAATCATGTGGGCGATACGGTACGTGAGCACGCGAGTCTTTCCCGAACCGGCGCCAGCCAGCACAAGCAGTGGCCCCCTCGTGCACAGCACTGCCTCGCGCTGTGCGGGATTGAGCTCGTCCAAACCGACCGCGGGCTTGGGAGTCCACGGCATGCCAGCTGCACCTGCGGCCGACACGGGAGCGCTGTCGTCTGGCAAGTCGATGGTAAAGAGCTGCTGCTGGTCCTGAGGCATATGACTCCTTGGGTCGAGGGACAATACAAAGTGCGTTGGTATAGTCTAACGACCCCCAAGGACAAAAACCAACACCCTCGTGAGACCTACAGACATCGCTCGCCGCAAGCCGCGCCGAGCATCCGTCCTGCAGCGTGGAGCCAACCCCAGCTCAAAGGGTTTGACTCGGGCTAGTTTGGCAGGCAGAGAAGATCCCACGGAGATACGGCAAAGGGCATTCGCAGCACGTAGCTCTCGCCATTGGTCGCAAGGCCGCCCTCCTCCTCGAGCCGCATGGTGCGTACGGGATAGCCAGGTGAGAGCACGTCGAGCACACGTCCCGCAGCTGCCTTGTTGCGACAGACGACCTCCGCCTCCCAGGCGTCGCCCGCCCGCCTGCAGCTGCGAACCACTCCCACCATCGTTCGCTCGCGTGCATATGACGCAGCGTAGGTGCGCTGGGAGGGGCTGCCAAACAGGAAACCCGTGGAGTACGGCCGGTGGCTCACCTGCTCCACTTCGGGCATCCAAAGGGAGGGGTCATCGCCGTCGAGCACATGACGATAGGCATTGGTCACACAGGCCGTGTAGTAGCTGCCCTTTGAGCGGCCCTCGATCTTGATTGCGTCAACACCGGCTTCCTCGAGCTTGTCGAGATGCTCCAGAAGGCAGAGGTCGCTGGAAGAGAGCAGGTAGCTTGCCCTTCCGTCCGTCTCGATGGGAATCTCTTGGCCGGACCGCTCCTCAACGAGCTTCCATCCCCAGCGGCAGGGCTGAGCGCAGCCACCGCTGTTTGCCGAGCGACTGGGACCCATGAGCTCTGCCGAGAGCAGGCACCGCCCGGAGTAGGCCACGCACATCGAACCATGGGCAAAGACCTCGAGCTCGACATGCTTGGGCACACGCCTGCGCAGCTCGGCAATCTGGGCAAGCGTCATCTCGCGCGCGAGCACTATGCGCTGCGCCCCAAGACGCACATACTGCATGACCGCCTGGGCATTCATGGCCGATGCCTGCGTCGAGACGTGCAGTGCCACGTGCGGGGCATGCTCTTGCACGAGCGCCATGGCCCCAAGGTCAGCCACAATGGCCGCATCGACGCCCATCTCGTCCACGCGATGCAAGAAGGCGGGCAGCTCGTCAATGTCATCGTCGGTCATCACGGTGTTGAGCGTGAGGTGCACCGCAACACCCGCCAAATGGGCCCTCTGAACAGCCTGAGCAAGCTCGTCCTCGCTAAAGTTGCGGGCGCCAGCCCTCATGCCCCAACGCGGAGCGGCAAGGTATGCCGCCTGTGCACCAAAGTGTATGGCCATGTCGAGTTGCTCGGGCCCCTGTGCCGGCACCAACAGCTCCATTTGGAAACACCTTCCCCTAGCCGCAAAGACGCAAACGCATGCTGAGGTGCTGCCAATTGCGCTGCCCGCCCATGGCGACCCCGGCATTAGCATCTTAGACGAGTCACGCCTTGCCTATACGTAGGTTGAGCCCCGCTGCTGCTCGATGGACAGGATCGTGCTCACATTCTGCCGCTCGATCTCGGTGATGTCGGCCTCGTTGAACACATCGGAGGCAAGATACCAGCTCTTTGAGGCAAAGTACTCGCTCAGCTCGCCGCCCTCAAAGACGTAGCCGTGACGAGCATATATCTCGTTGCGAGCAATAAACAGATCGTGGTCAGAAAGGCCCTCGAGCTCCCAAGCCTCATAAGCGCGCGTCGAGGACTCGGGCAGGATGTACTCGCTCGCGTCACCTGGCTCCTGCGCCTGTGCCTCCGGGCTCGTTGTCTGCTGATCGCCGCTGCCCATAAAGGGTGGAACGTCACTTCGCAAGAGATTGGCGTCCTGATTGGCGGTCCCATCGGCGTCAATGGAGTGCAGCGTATCGGGATCGTCATCAAGAAGGTAGAAGGCAATGTCACGCAGGTAGTAGCCCGAGCCCTCGATCTCTCCAGGACCAGAGCTCATGTGCTCCACGGAGCCAGCGTCCACAAGCACCTGCGAAGCAATCTTGCCATCTGCGGCATAGACCTCCATGAGCCCGTCTTGCAGACGCCAGTAGCGACCGTCAAAGGTGCGACCGGTCTTCCACCATCCGTTGAGACTCGAGATGACACGGTCGGCTTCGTCCTTTGAGACAGCCTTGCTCACAACGACAGAGCCGTCCTCCTGCTGACCGGCACCACCTCTGCCCCCAAAGAGCAGGCCATAACCGAGGATGAGCACGACCACCATCGCACCGCACACCACACCAGCGACAAGTGTCATGGGAACGCGGCTGCGCTCTCGCTCCGACGCACGACGGCGACCAACCCACGGGTCAAGGATGTAGCGCCCCTCGATCTCGTCCTCGCCCATCCACGCTTCCTGCTCGTCACCTGCGTCTGAGGCCTGACGGCGCGCCGAAAGGAACTCAGGAACAGAGCCCTCGTGATTGCCCTCAGGAGCCTCGTCCTCGGTGGACTCTACGGCAGGCGCCTCTTCTTCATGCTCGCGCGCGTCGGTATGCCCGGCCTCGCCTTGCTCGACAGCCTCAGGCACCTCTGCGTCATCCAACAGTTTGGGCCCACTGTCATCTTGACCTGCTTCGGCGAGGTCCTCCTCGCTCATCAGCTGCGTTTTGTCCGACGGCTCTTCGCCAAAAACCTGCTCGCCCTCGTCCGTGCTTGCGGTCGCACCATCTTTGTCGGGCTCTGAGCTCACATTGGCATCTGGCTCCCCTACAACAGATTCAGGCTCATCCTCTGTCACGGGGGTATCCCCGACCCCAGGAGCTCCTTGAGCTGCGACATCGTCCGCCTCAGCTGGCCCCTCGCCTTGGCTGCCAACCACTTCGACCATGCTGATCGGCTTTGTCGCGTTTGCCTCTGCCACCGTGGACGCCACATCCATCGCCACGGTCATCTCATCGGTCATGCTGCGAGTCGGGACATCGCCTTGGGCGAACTCTTGCGCTGCGTCATCGTCTGCCCACAGCGGCTCAACAAAGCTGCTGTCGGGGTCAAGGCGCTCAATGGGGTCTTCGGTTGGGACAGCGGGCACCCTAGAGCCACACTTCTCGCAGAAGTGGGCCCACTCCGGAAGCCTTGTACCACAGTTGCCGCAATACATAGTTCGCCAATCGCCGAAGACGCATATGACAAAGCTAACACATGCACGGCCCATTTGACCTTATGTTTTGCCACGTATGGGGGAGGTATTACGATGTTTGGCCGCCATTGCTTGGCCATAATTGGGCTCCCAAGGCCGCCGGTGGCCTCCAGGCATGCCAACGCACCTCAAAAAGAGGCCAAAAGCACCTCAATTGTGGGCCCCAAGACCTAGGGACAGGGCCGACCGCTAGGCAAGCAGGAAGTAGACCAGGACAACAATGCCAAGCACGATGCGATACCAGCCAAACGGCTTAAAGTCATGCTTGCGCACAAAGCCCATGAGGAAGCGGATTGACAGGAGCGACACCACAAAGGCGACGGCGCATCCAACGCCTAGAATCTGCCACTCTGCCAGCGCAAAGGTGTTGCCCTTGAGGAAGAACTTCACCAGACGCAAGGCGCTGGCGCCAAACATGACCGGGATCGCCAGGAAGAACGTGAACTCCGCGGCCACCGAGCGCGAGCAGCCAAGCAGCAGGCCGCCAATGATGGTCGAGCCAGAGCGCGAGGTGCCCGGCACAATAGACAGTATCTGGAAGATGCCAATGCCTATTGCCGTGGGCCAATCGAGGTCTTCGATGGAGGTGACGCGCGCAAGCTCATCGGCCCGCTCGGTAGTGGTTCCACCAACGTTGACCTGCGCCGCAAGATGACGCGGACGCTCCGTTGGCCTTGCCTCGAGTCTGGCGACCCTGCGCTCCCTCGACCGCTCAATGAGGATGAAGGCCACGCCGTAGACAATGAGCGCGCACGCAATGACGTAGGGGCTGCCCAGGTGCTCCTCCATCCAATCGTCGAGAGGGATGCCCACGGCGGCAGCCGGAACGCAAGCCACCACGACCTTTGCCCACAGCGACCATGTTGCGCGCCGGGCCGCATCGTCCTTCTTGCGCGAGAAGGGATTGAGCTTCTCAAAGAAGAGGACGCAGACCGCGAGGATCGCCCCAAGCTGGATCACCACAAGGAACATGTCCCAGAAGTCGCGCGAGACATCGAGCGTCACAAACTGGTTCAACAGGAGCATGTGGCCTGTTGACGAGACAGGCAGCCACTCGGTGATGCCCTCAACGATGCCAAACAGCACCGCCTTCAAGATCTCTATCCATTCCACCGCTCGGTCCCCCATCGTCGACATTGTTTTTAGGTAACCTGCCCGTTTATTGGACGGTCAAAAAACGATACAACATAGCTCGTCTGTGCGCACGCACACCGCAAAAATAAGGCCAGATAGACCACCTACTCGTGGAATAACGATGGGATTTGGGACACAGCTGTAAGATTATGAGTCACTGGACTTAAATCCAGCGTCCCTGTCCCCGGAGAAAGAGGTGCCCGTGCGACGACCGGCACAGCACATTACCACGCTTGCGGTGGCTACCGCGGTCGCAGGTCTCTGCGTTTTTGCAAGGCCCGCCATTGGCTTTGCTGCAACTTACGAGGAGCTGCAGCAGCAGGTTGAGGACTCAACCGCCGCCTATGAAGAGGCCCTTGCCAACGTCGATCAGATTCAAGGCGAGATTGGCGAGAACGAGGAGCAGATTGCCCAGATCGAGGCTGAGCTCCCCGACCAGCGTGCCAAGGCTGCAGAGTCGCTGCGCACGCTCTACAAGATGCAACAGTCATCCGGTGGCCTCATCGACCTCATCCTCTCCACCGACAACTTCAACGACTTCGTTGCCACTATCACCTACCTTGACCGCATCCAGAGCAAGAACGTCTCTGAGCTTGAGAGCCTGGCTTCCATGGAGGCGGAGCTCCAGCAGGCCAAGGACACCCTGAGCGCTCGCAAGGCTCAGGCAACCAAGGAGGCAGAGGCCGCACGCCAGGCACAGCAGGAGGCCCTCGACGCACGCGAGGAAGTGCGCCAGCAGGCAATTGCGCAGGCAGAGGCCGAGCGAGCTGCTGCCGAGGCCGCCATCGCCCAGGCACAGGCCGAGGAGGGCAAGACCTTTACCACCTCCAGCGGCCAGGAGGCCACCGTTAGCACGCCAAAGGACAGCACCTCCCCCGCCGAGACGGTTGTTGACACCCCCGCCGAGCAAAAGGAGACCGAGACTCCCGCGGCGGAGCAGCCCGCCGAGCAGCCCGCACAAGAGCAGCCGGTTGCCTCCGAAAGGGACGCATTTGTGAACAAGTGGGCGCCGCGCATCGACGCGTATCTGGCCGGCTCCCCGCTTGGTGGCCATGGCAGGACCTTTGCGGAGGCAGCTTGGGACTACAACGTTGACCCGCGCTGGTCTCCCGCCATCTCCTGCATCGAGAGCTCCAAGGGCGCCATCTGCTTTAGGCCCTACAACGCCTGGGGCTGGGGCAGCTCGAGCTGGGGCGACTGGGACAGCGCCATCCGCAGCCACGTTGCCGGACTCTCGGCGGGCTATGGCTACACCATCTCTCCCTCTGCCGCCCAGAAGTACTGCCCGCCCACTTGGCAGGACTGGTACTCGTCGGTACTTGCAGAGATGAACAGCATTTAGTGGTTGTTGCATAGCACATCGTTCAAGGGGGCGTCGGTTGATGCCCCCTTTTCATATGCGTACTCACCGCAAGCGCCAAAGCCAGAGCGTACCTTTTCATGGCATAGGAAGCTGGTCGCCTAAAACTCGCATTCGCCTCAGCGGAACCCTTGGGTTTGCAAGGCCAAATGCGAGTTTTAGGCGACCGCGTTTGTATGCAGGACATAGCCGGAACAGAGTGAGCCTCTATATTAACAGAGAGCGGGACCAAGATGCGCTCCATATCGAGAGGTCTTCCAACACGCTCTGGCGGTCGTTAGCAGGCAGCACGCCAGCTCGAAAGCTCTCCAAAGGTCTCAAACGCACGAACGACCCGTCAACAGTTCATGGGTTGCCCGTCCCCCACCACGTCTTTACTCGCAAATGGGTAAAGTATCCCCTATGACACTTCTGGCGCGATGCGCCCATACTTCCGGAGGCCATATGAGCGAAACCACCTGTCCCACCGACCGCTTTGCCACGCCTGACCCCGCGCTAGCCGTTGGCACCATCCATCAAGGCTTTACCGTTGTTGCGACAGAGCCGCTTTCCGAGCTCTCGGGCACGGCCTATGTGATGCGCCACAACGCCACCGGCGCCAGGCTGCTCTGGCTCGCCACGGCAGACACCAACCGTTCCTTTGCCATTGCTTTCAAGACCCCGCCGGCAGACGACACCGGTGTCTTCCATATCCTTGAGCACTCGGTGCTGTGCGGCTCCGACCGCTTCCCCGTCAAGGAGCCGTTTGTTGACCTGCTCAAGAGCTCGATGCAGACCTTCTTGAACGCCCTCACCTTCCCCGACAAGACGATGTACCCGGTCTCGTCAACCAACGTTGCCGACCTCGAGAACCTCATGGACGTTTACCTTGACGCGGTCCTGCATCCGGCCATCTACAACCGCCCGCGCATCTTTGAGCAGGAGGGCTGGCACTACGAGCTTACCGACGACCAGCTCGTCTATAACGGCGTGGTCTTCAACGAGATGAAGGGCGCGCTCTCGGACCCCGATGACGTTGCGCTCATGCACCTCGAGCGAGCCCTGTTCCCCGACACGCCCTATCGCTTTGAGTCGGGCGGCCATCCGCGCGCGATTCCCACGCTCACCTACGAGCGCTTCATCGACCATCACGCGCGCCACTACAACCTGCCCAACAGCTACACCATCCTCTATGGTGACATTGACATCGAGCGCGAGCTGGCCTTTGTGGGCGAGCGCTTTGACGCCGCGCGGCCGGTTGCCGGCGAGGCCAACCCCCTGCCGTTGCAGGCCCCCGTTACGGGCCCCATCACGCAGGTAAAGATGGCCACCGACCCGAGCAATGCGTCGGTCACGCTCGGCTACGTCTTGGGCACCTCCGCAGACCGCGAGCGCGTCCTTGCCACCGACGTCCTGCTTGACGTGCTTGCTGGCTCCAACGAGGCGCCGCTCAAGCGTGCCGTGCTCGACTCTGGCCTTGGCGATGACTTCAACGTCACCATTCTTGATGGGTTGCTGCAACCCCAGGTCCTGTTTGTGCTCAAGGGGGCCAAGCCCGGCGTTGCCAATCAGTTCAAGCAGCTGGTAGAGGATGTCTGCGCGTCGCTCGTGAAGGACAAGATTCCAACCGACCGCACCGAGGCGGCTCTCGCCCAGGCGGAGTTCAATCTGCGCGAGAACGACTGGGGCGGCTCGTACTCCGACGGCGTGGCCCTTTCCATCCAGGTCATGTCGAGCTGGCTCTATGACGACGATCGCCCCGTTGACTATCTCCGCTACGAGCACGAGCTTGCCTCCATCGGCGCGGGCATTGGTAAGGGGTACTTTGAGCGTCTGCTCGACGAGCTGGTGTGCTCCAACAAGCATCAGGCGGGTATCGAGCTCATTGCGGTCGAAGAGGGCGACAGTGCCGAGGAGCAGGCAGAGCTTGCTCAGAAGAGGGCTGGAATGTCCGAGGCAGACGTACAGGCGATTCGCGACGAGGTTGCGGCGCTACGCGAGGAGCAGGAGCGTCCCGACACGCCCGAGGACCTCGCCAAGCTCCCTCACCTCACCGTGGCAGACATTGGGGACGCCCCCGCCGAGACTTCCGCTCGCTGGGTCAGCGCGCCACTGCCCTGCCTTGCCCATGAGCTTGACACGCACCGCATCGTCTACGCATACAACTACTTTGACCTGCGCCGACTGAGCTTTGACGAGCTTCCCTATGCAACGCTTTTGTCCGACCTGCTCGGCCGTCTTGCCACAGAGCGCCTGAGCGCCGCAGAGCTCGACACCGTGGTCGAGAGGAATCTCGGTAACCTGAGCTTCTTCCCCGAGGTCTATGGCAAGGACGGCGATCCGGAGTTTGTGCGCCCGATGATGGTTGTTGGCGCGAGCTCGCTTTCGGAGAAGGTCTCTGACCTGGCCGCGCTTCCCGCAGAGGTCTGGTCGACCACGCGCTTTGACGACCTCGACCAGATTCACGACATCGTGCAGCAGCGCAGGATCTCTATGGAGCGACAATTCCTTGGCGCTGGCCATTCGAGTGCCATCGCACGCCTCTCCTCCTATTACTGCAACATGTCCAAGGTCTCTGAGGCACTCTCGGGCGTTGACTACTACCTGTTTGTGAAGGACCTGCTCTCTCGCTGGGACGAGCTTGCGCCGGAGCTCCCCGCAAAGCTCGAGGCGCTTGCCAAGCGCATCTTTACTTCGGACGAGATGTTTGTCTCCATCACTGGGTCGGCAGAGGACCGCGATGCCTTCTGGAAGGAAGCCGGAACCCTTGGGCTGCCCGCCCTTGGCAGCGATGCCTGCGCGCACAAGCTGCAGGTCCCCACGCTACAGGTGAAGAACGAGGCCTTTGTCATCCCCTCAAACGTTTGTTACGTGGCCGAGGGACAGCCGCCGCTGACCATTGGCACCAACGATCATGGCTCTTGGAGCATCGCCTCGCGCGCTCTGTCGTATGACTATCTCTGGAACGAGGTCAGGGTGAAGGGCGGCGCCTACGGCACTGGCTTTAGGTACACGACCAACGGCCTCACGCAGTTCTGGTCTTATCGCGACCCAGGAGTGGACCCAACCGTCGCTCGCTTTGAGAAGGCAGCCGACTGGCTCTCTCAGTGGGACCCCACCGAGAGCGACTTTGCGGGCTTTGTCGTTTCCGTTGTCGCCAAGCACGACGCGCCCCTCAAGCCTCGCCAGCTCGCTCGCAGGCAGGACTCGCTCGTCATCAACGAGCGTCCCGAAGGCTATCGCGACATGGTGAGGGCACAGCAGCTGGCAGTGACACCTGCGGCCATTCGTGACCTTGTAGGCGATATCGAGGGACTCTCTGACAGGAGGGGCTTCTGCGTCTTTGGAAGCCGCGAGCTCGTCGAGGCAAGCAGGCTCGACCTGACCGTAGTGGACCTGCTGAGCTAGGACAGAAAAGACAGATTGTTTGAGGGGGCCAGGCGCACCGGTGCGTCTGGCCCCCTTGCGTTGGAGACGGTACTCCACGCAGGGCGTGTCAGGGGGGACGCATAATTTGAGGCTCGCTCGTCCTGCTGTCAGTCACTCTCGAAAGGCGTGTCAGGGGGACGCATAATTTGAGGCTCGCTCGTCCTGCTGTCAGTCACTCTCGAAAGGCGTGTCAGGGGGACGTATAATTTGACACACTCGGAAACCCGATCGTCCAGATGTTGGCCACTCTTGAAGGTTCATCTGTCATTGCGGCCTGATTGAGTGTGTCAAATTATACGTCCCCCTGACACGCCCGCAGGTCGATACCCGGCCCCAACCAGGAGGTGTGTCGGTACATCCCCGCTGACACACCCTCTCGCAGGTCAAACGTGAACGCGAGCCAGATCCCTCGTCTCCGTCCAAAAGGAACCGCCCCCAATGGACGGGCTGGGCGTCTTCAAAAGTCCTCCATTTCACCCGCCAGCGACGATGCGTAAACGGGGACTTTGGCTTTTTTGAGTCACCGCAGGTAGAGCTTAATGCGACAAAATGGCGGCACTTATGGTGCCAAAACTGGCATAGAATTCCCTGAATTTATTTGTCTGTAATGTTTTTCTGAGTGCCCTTTTCCTACCTGCGGCGATTCAAGTTATCTACAGACTATCAACGTACTTCTCAACAACATGTAGTGTTATCAACACCAACGCGACACAAGAAGTTGTGTCATAGTATGTTGCGCACACAACAGGCACCTCTGAGATCGGCCCATAAATGTAGTGCTCAGGTGGCCCTTTTACCCATGGCAAAACGCAACCCGCGAGGAGACAGACGTGAAGATCATCAAGCGCAACGGTGCCGAGGTCACCTTTGACCTCTCAAAGATCGAGAACGCCATTAAGGCCGCCAACCGCGAAGTGCCCGAGGACGAGCGCCTAGGCGAGCGCGAGATTAAGTTTGCCTCCCTCAACGTCGAGGACAAGTGCAAGGTCGCTGGCCACACCGTTACCGTCGAAGAGATTCAGGACCTCGTCGAGGATCAGCTCATGGCTCTCGATCGCTTTGCCGTGGCACGCAAGTACATCATCTATCGCTACGAGCAGAACAAGAAGCGCCACAAGAACACGACCGACGACAAGATCTTGGCCCTCATCGAGTGCGTCAACGAGGAAGTCAAGCAGGAGAACTCCAACAAGAACCCCACCGTCGTGAGCGTTCAGCGCGACTACATGGCCGGCGAGGTCTCCAAGGACCTCACCATGCGCACGCTGCTTCCGGCAGACGTTGTGGACGCCCACGACAAGGGCATCATCCACTTCCATGACGCCGACTACTTTGCCCAGCACATGCACAACTGCGACCTCGTGAACCTCGAGGACATGCTGCAGAATGGCACCGTCATCAGCGGTACCCTCATCGAGAAGCCGCACAGCTTTAGCACCGCCTGCAACATTGCCACGCAGATCATTGCCCAGGTTGCCTCCACGCAGTATGGCGGTCAGTCCATCAGCCTCACGCACCTTGCCCCCTTCGTGGACGTCTCCCGCAAGAAGATTCGCCGCTCGGTCTACGCCGAGATGGAGACCATCGGTTTCCAGGCCACCAAGGAGCAGATCGACGTCATGGTCGAGAAGCGCCTGCGCGAGGAGGTCGCCCGCGGCGTCCAGACCATCCAGTACCAGGTTGTCACCCTCATGACCACCAACGGCCAGGCGCCGTTCATCACGGTGTTCATGTACCTCAACGAGGCCCGCAACGCCCAAGAGAAGGCCGACCTCGCCCTCATCATCGAGGAGATGCTCAAGCAGCGCCACCAGGGCGTCAAGAACGAGAAGGGCGTCTGGATCACCCCCGCCTTCCCCAAGCTCATCTACGTGCTCGAGCCCGACAACCTGACCGAGGGCACCCCGTACTTCTACCTCACCAAGCTCGCCGCCAAGTGCACCGCAAAGCGCATGGTTCCTGACTACATCTCCGAGAAGAAGATGTTTGAGTACAAGCTCTCCAAGGGCGAGACCGAGGGCAACGGTGACTGCTACACCTGCATGGGCTGCCGCAGCTTCCTCACACCCGACCGCTCGGGCAACGGCTACAACAACGTGGCCAAGGCCAAGAACTACGAGCCGGGCAAGCCCAAGTACTACGGCCGCTTCAACCAGGGCGTCGTGACCATCAACCTGCCCGACGTGGCCCTCTCCTCCTCGGGCGACATGAAGCGCTTCTGGGAGATCTTTGACGAGCGTCTCGACCTCTGCCACCGCGCTCTGCGCGCCCGCCACGAGCGCCTCAAGGGCACCGTTTCCGACGCGGCCCCCATCCTGTGGCAGTACGGTGCCCTCGCACGCCTCGACAAGGGCGAGACCATCGACAAGCTGCTCTACGGCGGCTACTCCACTATCAGCCTGGGCTACGCCGGCCTCTACGAGTGCGTCAAGTACATGACCGGCTACAGCCACACCGACCCCAAGGCCACCGAGTTTGCCCTCTCGGTCATGCAGCACATGAACGACAAGTGCACCGAGTGGAAGATGGCCGAGGACATTGACTACTCCGTCTATGGCACGCCCATCGAGTCGGTCACCTACAAGTTTGCCAAGTGCCTGCAGCGTCGTTTTGGCATTGTGCCGGGCATCACCGACAAGGGCTACATCACCAACAGTTATCACGTGCATGTGACCGAAGAGATTGACGCCTTCACCAAGCTGAGCTTTGAGAGCGCCTTCCAGCGCCTCTCCCCCGGCGGCGCCATCTCCTACGTCGAGGTTCCCAACATGCAGGACAACCTCGAGGCCGTCATCAGCGTGATGCAGTACATCTACGACAACATCATGTACGCCGAGCTCAACACCAAGAGCGACTACTGCCAGGTGTGCGGCTATGACGGCGAGATCCAGATTGTTGAGGACGACGGCAAGCTGGTGTGGGAGTGCCCGTGCTGCGGCAACCGCGACCAGAACAAGATGAACGTTGCTCGTCGTACCTGCGGCTACATTGGCACCCAGTACTGGAACCAGGGCCGCACCCAAGAAATCAAGGATCGCGTGCTGCACTTGTAAGTCTTTTTCACCTGTACGGGGAGGTCCCCCTTCCTCTGCGCTCACCTTCGCGCCAAGAGCGGGCGCTCAGAAGTCGCGCTGAGGGAGGGGGACCTCCCTTATTCCACCAGAGTCGCAGCACGCGTAGGCCTAGCACGGCTTAACGACTTGAGATGACTTGCCGCACGCATGCTGCTTTAACAAGCAGATTTGCCACAATTGAGAACGCGTTTGCGGGATATGGGAGAGGTATGAACTACGCAGAGATCAAGTACTGTGACATTGCAAACGGCGTGGGCGTGCGTACCACTCTTTTTGTCTCTGGATGCACGCATCATTGCCCTGGATGCTTTCAGCCGCAGACGTGGGACTTTGCCTTTGGCAAAGCCTATACGGACGAGGTCGCAGACGCCATTGTTGAGAGCCTAAAGCCGGCATACGTAGCAGGTCTCACGCTGCTGGGCGGCGAGCCCATGGAGCCCGAGAACCAGCGTGCCCTCGTGGGGCTGGTCGAGCGCGTGCGCCAAGAGCTGCCCAACAAGTCCATCTGGTGCTACACCGGAGACGTGCTAGAGGACCTGCTCAGCGAAAAGAGCCCTCGTCGCACCGAGGTCACAGACCGCATACTCGCCTGCATCGACGTGCTCGTGGACGGGTCCTTTGTTTTAGAGAAGAAGGACATCAGCCTGCGCTTTAGGGGCTCGTCAAACCAGCGCCTCATTGACCTGCCAGCAACGCTCAAGAGCGGAAAGATTGTTCCCTGGGAAGACGAGCCCATCTTTGCCACGCATGCCTGGTAACTGCAGCCACGAAGCTTTCTCGCCCGCCGGCGCTCCTGTGTACCGGCACGCCACAGTCGCCAACGCGAGCGCTCAAAAGAGCCAGTAAATGATTGGGCCGTCCTTGGGGCGGCCCAATCTCATGGCATACGAATTTGGTTATGGGGACTAGCTATTGAGGCGCCCTAGCCATCGAGAACATCAAAGCGATTGATGCGCATCAGAATCCGCTCGATATCCAGCATCCCCGAAATGCCCAGCACGGTACCGTCCTGGTCCTCGATCATGAGGTCATACATTCCCTCTGCCATGGTGGACGGCGTTCGCCGCATGTGGCGGATGTTTCTGTAAAAGATCGTGTGCGTCCTGCCAAACGCCGGCTTGATGACCATCCTGTCGGAATAGGCCATCACGCGATAGCGACTCAAGGCGATAACCGCCACGAGGAGCGACACCTCAAAGGACACAAAGAACCAGAGTGGCACCCTGGGGTCGGTTGCAAAGACTCCCAGTTGGCTGAGCCAACCGCTCAAGCAGCCAAGCACCGCCATAAAGACCATGACAAGCGTCAGCGAGCGCGAGGCGACCTGCGAGACGGCATAGGTGTCATGGTGCAGGTGATGTCGTTCGGCAAGGCTCTCACCAGACAGCATCGCCATGAGCGCCGCAACCACGGGAGGGGTAACGACACCAAGGGTAAGCTGCAAGACGGTGAACGACCACATGGCTACTTGGCCCTTATCCCTCCTGCTCCACCGCAAACCTGGCAACAAGACGCTCGAGCATGTCGACTGTGCGCTCAAGGCTGCGAACGGGCACAAACTCTCGAACTGAGTGCATATTGTAGCCACCCGTAGCCAAGTTGGGACACGGGAGCCCACGGAAGGTGAGCTGGGCGCCGTCGGTACCCCCACGAACGGGCTCGACCCACGGCTCGATGCCCACCTCGCGGTTTGCCTCAAGCGCATTCTCAATGAGGAACTCGCGGCCCGCAAAGTGCTCGGCCATGTTGCGATACTGCTCGCGCACGCGCACGCGCACCGTATCTGCACCATACTGGCTGTTAAGGAAGCTGGCAATATCGCGGAGCGTCTGCTCGCGCGCGGCAAGGCGGTCGTTGTCAAAGTCACGCAGGATGAACGCGAACTTTGCCCCTGCGGAGGTTCCCTCGATGCTATACGGATGATAGAAGCCCTCGCGCCCGCACGTGTGCTCGGGACGCTCCGCAGCAGGCACCATGGAGAGGAACTGCGCTGCGACCGTCATTGCGTTGACCATGATGCCCTTGGCCGAGCCAGGGTGGACCATAACGCCCTGTACCTCGACCGTCGCCTCGGACGCGCTGAAGCACTCATACGAGAACTCGCCCAGCGGTCCCCCGTCCACGGTGTAGGCCCACGTTGCCCCAAAGCTCTCGAGATCGAGCAGGCTGGCACCGTGACCAATCTCCTCGTCGGGGACAAAAGCGACCTTGATGCAGGGATGCGCAAGCTCGGGATGCTCCTTGAGACGGGCAACGAGTGCCATGATCTCGGCAACTCCAGCCTTGTCGTCCGCAGAGAGCAATGTTGTGCCATCGGAGCACACGATGTCCTGCCCGGCAAGGTCGTTGAGGTCTGGCACCTCCGCAGGAGACGTCGAGACCTCAAGCCCGTCGACCACTCCCATGACAAGCGGACCGCCTTCGTAGTGCACCACATGGGGCTTCACGCCGTCACCCGGAGCGTCGGGCGAGGAGTCGATGTGCGCAAGCAGGCCGAGCGCAGGAAGGCCCTGGGCTCCGTCGGATGCCGGAAGTGACGCCGTTACATATGCGTGCTCATCGACCGTCACGTCATCCAGACCAAGGGCCTCAAGCTCCTCAGCCAAAAGACGTGCCATATCGTGCTCGCACGGTGCAGAGGGTACCTGGTCCTCTGGCGCCTGCGGGTCCGACTGCGAACTCACCTGCACGTAGCGCATGAAGCGCTCCAAGACGTCACTCAAAACAGACTCCTAACTCACTCGTTGGTATAGACCCACGTGCCCGCCATCACGTCATGCAGGGCACGACGCTCCCCATCGCGAAACACCCGCAGGGCGGACACAATGCTGACCGCACCGCCCAACAGGGCAAATGCGCTCGAAGAAGCCCCTCCGCTCGTTAGCTCGAGGAGCTGGATAACAAAAGAAGAGTTGATGCTGAAGAACGTCTCCACAAAGACCATGAAGGCCCAGCGGATCATGAGGGCCTTGAGCGACGCGGGCGACCCATCGAGCATGACCACCTCAATGCCCGCGAGCCGCTTGCCGACCGTCTGTCCAGGCCACAACTTGAGCGGCACGATGACAAAGTAAGCAAACGAGATGACAAACGACAGCAGCACAACGCCCGTAAGCTGCAGGATGCTCAATCCCCCAGTAATCAGGGTGGAGAGATCCCCAATCGTCCCCGCTCCTATGATGGAACCAACGATGCTCAATGGCAGCATCGACGCAATTCCACCCAACAGATAGTCGCTGATAAACGCCAGTACCCGTTTGGCGATAGGACTCTGCTCGATACGACTCGTGACTTGCTCGATCCAGCGGCGGCTGGCAGCTCCCTCAAACGCTGACACCCGAACCTCCTTGTCTTGTTGACATACGCTGCTGGTTTCAGCATTTATGCGGAATACCTACTCTAGCGCACGTCATGTTTCTCACAAACATTTTCACAGAGAAAGGCACCGGCCACCTACATTTGCGACCGGTGCCTTTCCTAAGCACCCCATCTTGGCTAGCCCGCAACTCCCGCGCGTCGCTTCGCCTCCTCAATCTGGGCAAGCTGTGCGGCCGAAAGCTCAATGGGGCCTGCGGTCTCGCCTCTCGCGTCCACGTCGTCGCCCTCGAGCACAAACGCGCCCTTCTCGCGGAGGTTCTCCTTGGCCACGCTGATCATGAGCTTGATGCGGTTGAGCTGGTTGACCTCGCTCGCGCCAGGATCGTAGTCCACGGCAACGATGTTGCTCTCGGGGTAGAGCTGGCGCAGGCGCTTGATGACCGACTTGCCCACCACGTGATTGGGAAGGCAGGCAAAGGGCTGCGCGCACACGACGTTAGGCGTGCCGCTCTCAATGAGCTCGATCATCTCGGCGGTAAGCAGCCAGCCCTCACCCATGTTGTTGCAGAGCGACAGCACGTGGGTGGCCTTCTCGGCCAGCTCGTAGATGGAGGGATACGGCTCAAAGCGCGTCGTCTTGGCGAGCATCTTGTTGATGCGCTCGCGCACCGACTCAACAAGTGCAATCTCGGCACGAGCGGTAACCCGCTTTTGGGCACTCGTACCAAGCTCGTGGGCCATGTTGATCTCGTGCGACATGGCCATCGTGAAGAAGTCGAGCAGGCAAGGCACGTTGGCTTCGCAGCCCTCCTCCTCAATCACCTTGATGAGCTCGTTGTTTGCCGTTGGGTGGAACTTAACTAGGATTTCTCCAACCACGCCCACGCGCGGCTTGCTGCGGTCGTTTGTGAGCGGCAGGGCCTCAAAGGCGTCGATGGTGTCCTGGCACATGCGATAGAAGCTCCTGCGGCTCATCGTGGGAACCGAGGTACGCGCCCTGCGCATGAACGCTCCATAGAGGCGCTCTGCCGCACCCTTCTCGCTCTCGTAGGGACGCGTGCGATAGAGCAGCTGCATAATGAGGTCACCATAGATGATGGCGTAGAGCGCATGCATGAGCATGTTGGGCTTAAGCAGCGAGAAACCAGAGTTGTTCTCGTCGAGGTTGCCTGCCAGCGAGAGCGAGATGACCGGAACCTCTGGATGGCCAGAGTCCCTGAGCGCCTTGCGAATGAGGCCAATGTAGTTGGTCGCACGGCAGCCACCACCGGTCTGCGAGATGAGCACGGCGGTACGCGTGAGGTCATACTCGCCCGAAAGCACGGCGTTGATCAGCTGTCCGCACACAAGGATCGACGGATAGCAGATGTCGTTGTTCACATACTTGAGGCCCGCGTCAACGGCATCGTGGTCAACGGAGGGCAGAAGCACCACGTTGTATCCAGCCGCGCGCAGCACTGCCTCGACCAGCTCAAAGTGAATGGGCGACATCTGCGGGCACAGGATGGTGTAGCCCGCGTCCTGCATCTCCTTGGTGTAACGGACCTTCTCAAAGGCCGCGCTCGAGGCCTTGCGGTAGACAGGGGTGCGACGGCTGGGGCTGCTCTCGCGGGCATGCTCAAGGGAGCCATCGGCCATGTACACACCCTCGGGAGCGACCTCGCTCACCAGGCCCTCCGCGGCCTTGCGCTCGAGCTCGCTTTGACGCTCGACGAGCGCAGCCATGAGCGAGCGCACGCGGATGCGGGCCGCGCCGAGGTTTGAGACCTCGTCGATCTTGAGGGCGGTGTAGATCTTGCCGCTCGCCTCAAGGATCTCTTGCACCTGGTCGGTGGTAAGGGCGTCGAGCCCGCAGCCAAAGCTGTTGAGCTGGATAAGGTCAAGGTCGTTGCGCGAGGCCACAAAGCGCGCCGCGCGATACAGGCGGGCATGGTACATCCACTGGTCAACCACGCGAATGGGGCGCTCGGGCCGCATCTTGTGTGCCACGGAGTCCTCGGTGAGCACCGCAAACCCAAAGCCGTTCACCAGCTCGGGGATGGCATGGTTGATCTCGGGGTCATTGTGGTACGGGCGGCCAGCCAAAACGATGCCGTGACGGCCGGTACGCTCGATCCAGCTCAGGACCTCATCGCCCTTGCGGTGCATCTGGTCCTTAAACTCCTCGTCCGCAGCCCAGGCGTAGTTGACCGCCTCGTCAATCTCGGCGCGGGTGATATGCTCCCCACGCACGCGGCCCTTGCCCTTGGCCGCATCGGCCTCGCGCTGCTCGCTCACGACCTCGTAGAGGCGACGCTTGAGCTCACGCTTGTTGTCATATGGCATGAAGGGCGCCAGATACTCGACCGAGTTGTCGGCAAGCTCGTCCATGTTGAGCTCGAGCGTCTGCGGATAGCTCATGACAATGGGACAGTTGTAGTGGTTGGTGGTCGTCTCGTCCTCGGTGCGCTCCCACCTCACGCAGGGCATCCAGATGAAGTCTGGGTCCTTGGACAGGAGGTTCATCACGTGGCCGTGACTGAGCTTGGCCGGGTAGCAGACGCTCTCGGAGGGCATCGACTCAATGCCTGCCTCGTAGGTCTGCTTGTTGGTCTGGTCGGAGAGCACCACGGCAAAGCCGAGCTTGGTAAAGAACGCATGCCAGAACGGATAGTTCTCGTACATGTTGAGCGCACGGGGAATGCCCACCGTGCCGCGTGGCGCGTTCTCGGGGCTTAGGCACTCACGGTCAAAGAGCAGCTCGTTCTTGTATTTGAAGAGGTTTGGAGCCTCCTCGCCCTTTGAGCGCGTCTTGCCGGCGCCCTTCTCGCAACGGTTGCCCGTGATAAAGCGGCGGCCACCACCAAAGTCGCTCACCGTGAGCAGGCAGTTGTTGGAGCAGCGGCCACAGTGAACCTGACGCTGCTTGACTTGCAGGTTGTCGATCTCGTCGCGCGAGAGCAGGCCCGAGACGCCGTCCTCCCCCGCGCGGTCACGTGCGAGCAGGGCGGCACCATAGGCGCCCATCACGCCCGCAATGTCGGGACGGATGACGTCGCGGCCCGTGAGCAGCTCAAAGGCGCGCAGCGTGGCATCGCTCATAAAGGTTCCGCCCTGCACCACCACGTCTGCGCCAATCTGGTCGTAGTCGCGCAGCTTGATGACCTTAAAGAGGGCGTTCTTGATGACCGAGTAGCTCAGGCCCGCAGCGACGTCGCCAATGGTGGCGCCTTCCTTTTGGGCCTGCTTCACGCGGCTGTTCATAAAGACCGTGCAGCGGCTGCCAAGGTCCACTGGCGCGTCGGCATGCACCGCCGAGCGGGCAAACTCCTGCACGCTCATGCCCATGGAGTCGGCAAAGCTCGCAATGAACGAGCCGCAGCCGCTCGAGCACGCCTCGTTGAGCATGATGTGCTCGATGACGCCCTCGCGCACCTGCAGGCACTTCATGTCCTGGCCACCAATGTCAAGGATGAACTCGACGTTGGGAACGAAGGCCTTTGCGCCACGCAGGTGTGCCACGGTCTCGATCTCGCCGGAGTCCGCACCAAGCGCCTGGATCAGAATCTGCTCGCCGTAGCCGGTCGTGGTCACGTGCCCAATGGTGCAGTCGGCGGGCAGATGGTCAAAGATGTCGTCCATGATCCGCTGGGCGGTGCCAAGCACGTCACCGTTGTTGACGTCGTACCAGGTGTAGAGCAGCTCTCCCTGCTCGCCCACCACTGCGGCCTTCATCGTGGTGGACCCAGCGTCAATGCCAATGAAGACACGGCCGTGGTAGCTTGTGAGCTCGCCCTTGGGAACCACCTGCTGGTCGTGGCGGTCCTTGAAGTCGCGATACTCCTCCTCGCTCGCAAAGAGCGGATCGAGGCGGGCGACCTCGGAGCCCTGCACGCCCTGCAGGTTGTCAAGCAGGCCAATGACCTCGGCAAAGGTCACCTTGCGGTCGGATTCGCCGGCAAGGGCAGCGCCCGTGGCCACAAAGAGGTGGGCGTTCTCGGGCACAATCCTGTGCTCCTCGTCGAGGTTGAGCGTCTCATAGAAGCGCTCGCGAAGCTCGGAGAGATACTGCAACGGGCCGCCAAGGAAGGCCACATGGCCGCGAATGGGATGACCGCAGGCAAGGCCCGACACCGTCTGGTTGGCAACGGCCTGGAAGATCGAGGCGGCAATGTCCTCTGCGGCAGCGCCCTCGTTGAGCAGCGGCTGCACGTCCGACTTGGCAAAGACGCCGCAGCGGCTCGCTATTGGGTAGATGTGCTTGTAGCTGCGGGCAAGCTCGTTGAGGCCAGGGGCGTCGGTCTTGAGCAGAGATGCCATCTGATCGATGAAGGCTCCCGTACCACCGGCGCAGGTGCCGTTCATGCGCTGCTCGATGCCGTTGTCAAAGTAGATGATCTTGGCGTCCTCGCCACCAAGCTCAATGGCGCAGTCGGTCTGGGGAATGAGCGTCTCGACCGCGCGCTTGCTGGCAATGACCTCCTGCACAAACTCAAGGCCAAGCCACGTGGCAAGCAGCATGCCGCCCGAGCCCGTAATGGACACGCGCATGGGGACATCGCCCACCACGCGGCGAGCCTTTACAAACAGCTCACGTGCCGTAGCGCGGATGTCGGTGTGGTGCCGCTCGTAGTTGGCGTAGACAAGCTTGTCGTAGGCGTCAATGACGGCGAGCTTTACCGTGGTGGAGCCCACGTCGATGCCAAGGCGCAGACGAGCATGCCTAAAGTCGGCTGGTTTGCGCGGCTTTAGCTCTGCCCCGTCCTGAACGAGCTCTATGGCACGCGGGAACTCGGCTTGCGCCTTGCTTGAGGCGTCATATCTAGCGGACATCGCTCAGCTCCTTACTGCCCTCAGCCGCACGCTGGGCAATAGTGGGAATGTCAAAGTTGATGGGCCGACCGTAGAGGTCGCCAGGCCTCACAAACAGAAGCGCAGTCATCATGCGAGACATGATCTCTACGGGCTCCTTCATGCCCGTAGTGAGCCATCTCACCACCACGCCGACTTCGGCCGATATGACAAAGGTGAGGTAATAGTCAAAGAGGGCGTCCGCGAGCGGAGAGATGCCCTCGGGCGCAAACCCTTCCGCCGCACGAACCTGCACAACCTTGCGCACCATTGCCTTGAGTTTCTCGGCAAAAGCGGGGTCGCCGCCATCGCCAAGCAACGCACCCAAGACAACACCGTTCTCGCGCAGGTACACAAGGACGTCCTCGGAGCCAGGGCAGGGATTAAAGCTGCTCAGGGCCTCCTCAAGATGGTCGAGGGTCACACCCGAGATGTCTCGTACCAACGAGCACAGATCGCATATGATGTTCTCCTCGACACAGGCCACCAAGTTGGGAATGTCGCGATAGTGGGAGTAGAAGGTGCGGCGCGTGATGCCAGCGCGTTCCGAGACCGCAGTGACGGTGACCTGAGAGAGGTCTCCCGTAGCAAGGATCTCCTCGGCAAGCGCCTCGCGCAGCGCTGTTCGCGTGCGGGCGGTTCGCCGGTCCACTCGTTGGGTCTCAACCGTCGGTTCCATGAGACTCCTTCTCACAGTGTGCAGTAATTCACATCGTGAGTATTTTTGCACATTGTGAGAAAGATATTAGTCTCTTGCCGGTCAACCACAGCACTGCCATAGATGGTCCGCGCTGCCACGCCGTGCCACACAGCAGGGAAAGCAGGCCTTTAAAGCGTGGCCGAGCCCTCGTTGATACGCAGCTCACAGGCATAGAACGCCTGAAGGGCATGCATGAGGTATCCCGTGTCCAATACGCCGGCGGTCTCGTAGCTCGAGTGCATGGCAAGCTGGGCCAGGCCAACGTCAACCGTGGCAACGCTCACCTGTCGCCCAGAAAGATTGCCCAGCGTTGAGCCACCAGCGGAGGCGCTGTGGTTTGCAAAGGTCTGTACGGGCACCCCTGCGTCGTTGCAGATGGCCGTGAACAGGGCGCGCGTAAAGGCATCGGTGGCGTACTTTTGGCTCGCCACCTCCTTTACGATGACTCCCCCATTGATGTGAGCGCCGTTGCTCGCGTCAAAGAGCTCGGGATGGTTGGGATGCACCGCATGCCCGTTGTCGCAGCTCACCATGAACGATCGGGTAAGCGCGCGCAGATACTGCTCGTCGCTGCCACCAAGTGCGGCATTGATACGCACGAGCGCGTCGCGCAGCATTGTCGACCACGCTCCCTGGCGCGTGCCCGAGCCGACCTCCTCGTTGTCAAAGCATGCAAAGACCGTCACGCTCGACGGGTTCTCGCTCGCCACAAAGGCGTTGACGCCAGCAAAGGCGCACTGCAGGTCATCGAGACGCGGTGCGCTCACAAACTCGCTCGCCCAACCCCACACGCGTGGCTCCGTGCGGTTGACCACAAAGAGGTCCTTCCCCAGCAGCTGCGACACATCGACGCCCGCCAGCTCAGCAACCATCGCATCGAACGAGCCCTTGGCAAGCTTGCCCGCAGAGAACAGTGGAAGAAGGTCTACCTGATGGTCGTAGGGAAAGCCCTTGTTGGCATCGCGACGCTGATGAATGGCAACGTTTGGGATGAGCGCAACCTCGCGCTCGCTTGCTATGAGACGGCTCTCTATGTGGCCATCGCTGGTGCGGACCACCACGCGCCCCGCAATGCCCAGAGGCCGGTCGAGCCAGCTTGCATCGAGCATTCCGCCATAGCCCTCAACGTCGAGGCGGAGCGTCTCGCATGGTCCCGCAAGCTCTGGCACGTGCTTGACCTTGAACATGGGCGAGTCGGTATGCGCTGCCGCAAACTGGAAGGCATAGCTGTCCGCCTCAAAATGCTCGGGCACCTTCCACGCAACGATACTGGAGTCGTTTCGCATCGTGTAGTAGCCCTTGCCCTGGACAAGCTCCCAGCGCTCGCCCTCGCGCAAGCGCGTGAGGCCGGCCTTGTCGAGCATACGCGCCATCTCGTTGGCCGCATGAAATGCGGTTGGACTCTTGGCTATAAAGGAGCAAAGCTCCTGGGAGAGGCGGATGTCGTCGTCTGGCATGGTGGTTCCTCCTTACCCAACCAGCGATGGCGGGCGTGGGCTTGCAAGCAATTGATGGACATGCTCAACAATAGCGGATGTGCCAATAGCGGAAAGCCAGAGAGTGCCATCTCCGTCCAAACCAAATGAAAGTCCGCGTCTGTGGGCGTGTCTTGGGGGACGGCAATCTGGCTCGCATTCCCGCTTAACCTGCAAGGGGGTGTGTCAGCGGGGACGTACACTTTGACACACGCGAAAGACGTTCATCTTGGGATCGCGTCGCATATGAAGCCACATTAATCCTATCCGTCGGACTGCGTGTGTCAAAGTGTACGTCCCCCATGACACACCCTTCGGGAGGAGCTGGGTGACACGGTACGGCTGCTTACTTCATGCGGCCAAACTTTGGACGAAGGACTGGGTAGAGCGAGTGCCACACGTCGTAGCGCTCTTGGTACAGCGAGACCGTCCAACGATCGGGCTCAATTATGTCGGCGGTCTTAACGAGCTCGTGCGAACAGCTGCGCACGTCGGGCCATGCGCCGCAGGCCACACATGCCAACATGGCGGCACCAAACGCCGTGACATCGGGCACCTTCGTGGTGATGAGCGGAATGCCCAAGGCATTGGAAAAGATCTGCTTCCAGAGCGGCGTCACCGAGGTACCAGAAATGGTCGATGCCTTGACCGGCACCTCCTCGGCACGTGCAATGTCAAGACAGTCACGCATGGCAAAGGCCACGCCCTCAAGAACGGCCTGCGTCATGTCCTCGCGCGAAGTGTGCAGGTGCATGCCAATAAAGGCGCCGCGAGCGTTTGGATCGTTGTAGGGGCTCCGCTCGCCCATGAGATAGGGCAGGAAGAAGACGCTGTTGTGCCCAAGACGCTTAGGGTTGATGCGACCCTGCTCACCACTGTAGTCGCGCGTCTTGAGGATGTCGTTCATCCACCAGCGATTGCATGCCGAGGCAGAGAGCATGCATCCCAAGAAGTGATAGGTGCCGTCAGCATGGGCAAAGCTGTGCAGGGCGTTGTGCTCGTCGACGGCAAAGTTATCATCGCTCACCAAGATGGTGCCCGAGGTGCCAATGCGAATGTTGCAGTGGCCCGTTCCCACTGTGTCGGTACCAATGGCGGCAGCAGCGTTGTTGCTTGCGCCCGCGCAGACCAAGACGCTCTCGGGCAGGCCCAGCTCCTGGGCGACCTCGGGAAGAAGCGTGCCGACGGGCTCGTAGCTCTCGTGCACCTTGGGCATCTGGTTTTCGCGCAGGCCACAAATGTTGAGCATGGCCTTTGACCACTTGCGCTTGCGCACATCAAACAACAGCGTGCCCGAGGCGTCGGAGCAGTCGGCGGTGTGTACGCCAGTCAGGCGATAGTTGATGTAGTCCTTTGGCAACATGAGCTTGTCGATGCGAGAGAACTTCTCGGGCTCCTCTTCGCGCAGCCACATGAGCTTTGGCGCGGTAAAGCCAGGGTATGAGACATTGCCCGTCTTTGCCGACAACCACCTGCGTCCCACCTCGTTGTTGAGGTAGTCGCTCTGGAACTGCGCACGGTTGTCGTTCCAAAGGATTGCCGGGCACACGGGCTTGTCGTCCGCGTCAAGTGCCACCAGGGCGTGCATCTGGCCCGCAACGCCAATACCCGCAATCTGGCTCACGTCGTAGCCCCTGATGAGGTCACTGATGCCCATACGCACAGCTCCCCACCATACAATGGGGTCCTGCTCGCACCAGCCGGGCTGGGGGAAGTACAACGGATAAGCCTTCACGATGGTGCGACGAACATCTCCCTCCTCGTCCATCAGCAGGAAGCAGGCGTTTGTAGTACCAAGATCGACGCCAATGTAGAGCATGGAGGCACCTTTCGGAAGAAGCGTTATGGAACACCTCGAGACAAGCCTTTCTCAAATTCTAGCAAGTCTTTGAGGTGCCGTTGAGGCCTTCCGCACATTATCACAGCCCAAACTCTAAGCGCGGTGCACGAACATCTCCTCACTCAAGACGCACGAGGTTAACTTGCCGCGTCATGCGTACGGCTTGCCCAAAGGCGATAGGATAGAGGCGGTCCCTCAAATGGGAAAGGAGCACCCATGAGCGCATCTCTTCACTTTGGACACCTGGAAACCAACGAAGCCGCTAGCCTTTACCTGCTGTCAAATGGCAGAGGAACAACCGTGGGAATCAGCGACCTGGGAGCGACCTTGGTGCTCTGCCGCGTGGCAGACGCAAGGGGCCATCTTACCGACGTGCTCCTGGGACATTCCAACGCGTCGGACTACCTTGGCGACTCCTACTGTCTGGGCTTTGTTGTGGGGCGCAATGCCAACCGCATTGCCAACGCCACCTTTGACTTTGTTGGAAAGACCTATCACCTTGCCGCAAACGACGGCCCAAACAACCTTCACAGCGGGCCTTACTTTTGGGCGCACCGCATCTGGAAGGTGCTCGAGACTGGCAACAGCTCCATCACTCTTGAGCTGCAGAGTCCTTCGGGAGACCAGGGCTTCCCGGGCTCGGCCACAGCGCAGGTGAGCTACAGCCTCAGCGAGGACGACCGCCTTGCGGTGAGCTACCGCGTCACGCCGAGCGAGCCCACCATCATCAATCTCACCAATCACGCATACTGGAACCTCAATGGCCACACCAGCAGAGGCGTGCTCGACCACACGCTGCAGATAGAGGCCAAGGCCTACACACCGCTCGTTGACCACCTCCCCACCGGCCAGATTTGCCCTGTTGAGGGGACTCCTTACGACTTTAGGCGTGCCCGAACCATTGGAGCCTGCCTCGAGGAGCTGCCAGACGGTTACGACGACAACTTCTGCCTGGAAAACAATGGAGGGCTGGCACAGGCCGCCCGTCTTTGCGGCGATGCTTCGGGCATTGTGATGGACGTGCTCACCGACGCCCCGGGCATGCAGATCTATACCGATCGCACCTTTAGCGTCCCAAATGGGAGAGACGGCCACAGCTACGGGGCCTTTGCGGGCATTGCGCTCGAGACGCAGTACTACCCCGATGCCGTCAACCACGAGAACTTCCCGCAGCCGGTCTTTACCCCCGAGTACCCCTTTGAGAGCACGACCGTCTTTGTGTTTGGCACAAACGGGGCACTGCAGGCATAGCGTCAGCCACAATTAGTAGAAAGGCCAAGCAGACAGGTGCTTGTCACCTGCCTGCAACCTCTTGTTGGGCAAGTCATGCATAATGGGGTGGCAAACCTTACGAAAGAGGACATCATGGCCATTACCCCCGAGGAGGTCGCCGAGACACTGAGCATGGTCTCGCAGCAAAACCTCGACCTGCGCACCATTACCATGGGCATCTCCCTGCACGCGTGTGCCGACGAAGACATCGATCGCATGTGCACCAAGGTCTACGACCGAATCACCACCACTGCCGAGCACCTTGTTGAGGTGGCCGAGAACCTTGAGCGCGAATACGGCATCCCCATTGCCAACAAGCGCGTTTCGGTAACGCCCATTGCACAAATTGCGGCAGCCTGCACAAACCAGGACCTCACTCCGCTCGCCACAACCCTCGACCGCGCAGCCGAGACCCTGGGCATCGACTTCCTCGGCGGCTTCTCTGCGCTTGTGCAGAAGGGCATTGGCAACGCCGACCGTCGCCTGATTGCCTCCATCCCATCGGCGCTCGCCACAACGGAGCGCGTCTGCTCGAGCGTGAACGTTGCCTCAACACGTGCAGGCATCAACATGGATGCCGTCCTGCTCATGGCCAACACCATTGTGAGCGCAGCTCAGGCAACCACCAGCCGTGACTGCTGCGGAGCAGCCAAGCTCGTCGTCTTTGCCAACATGGTCGAGGACTCGCCTTTCATGGCCGGCGCCATCCACGGCGGCGGCGAGGCAGATGCCGTCATTAACGTGGGCGTCTCTGGGCCTGGCGTCATGGCCGCAGCCCTGCGCCAGCTCCCACAGGACGCAGGCCTCATGGAGGTTGCAGAGAAGATCAAGGAAACGGCCTTCAAGATTACGCGCGCAGGCGAGCTCATGAGTCGCGAGGCGTCGCGTCGACTTGGCGTGGAGAAGGGCATTGTTGACCTCTCGCTTGCGCCGACCCCTGCCGCTGGCGACTCCGTCGCCGAGATTCTCGAGATCATTGGCGTAGGCCGTACGGGCGGACCTGGCACCACCTGTGCGTTGGCGCTCCTTAACGACGCCGTCAAGAAGGGTGGCGTCATGGCAAGCTCCAGCGTGGGCGGCCTCTCGGGAGCCTTCATCCCCGTATCTGAGGACGCGGGCATGATTCGCGCCACCGAGGAAGGTGCGCTCACGCTCGAGAAGCTCGAGGCCATGACAAGCGTCTGCTCGGTGGGCCTCGACATGATTGCGGTACCGGGCACGACCACCCCCGAGACCATCGCCGGGCTCATTGCCGACGAGATGGCCATCGGCGTGATCAACACCAAGACGACCGCCGTCCGCGTGATTCCCGCCATTGGGCACAACGTTGGCGACACGCTTGTGTTTGGAGGCCTCCTTGGCACTGCCCCAGTGATGCCTATCAGCCCGTTTGCAGGCACTGTGCTCGCCCATCGCGGCGGCCGCTTCCCCGCCCCGCTCAACTCGCTCAAGAACTAACCGTGGCCAAACGATACTTCCCTCCATACTTTGTCGAGGTAAGTCTTGCCTGGGCTCTAGGCGTCATGCCGCTTACCATTGGGTTTGCCGCTTGGAGCGCGCCTACAGCCGAAAGCAAGCCTCAGGAGTCCCAGACATCAGCCTCTAAGTGGCAAACAAAGAGCGTCGCCATACTCGACGCTCCTCAGACCCTCCCTCGGGTGCTTCCCCAGAAGCACACCATTAAGAAGAAGTCTCTTAAGCACAAGATTGTGGTGGATGGCTCGACCCTCACGACAGACGAACTCAAGCTTGACCTCACCCGTTTTGCCAAGACGGTGCGCTCTGTGGAGAAGGATGGCCATCGTGTTGGTGTCGTGATCTTAGACTTGGGCACGAACGCTAGCGTCAGCTATGGAGCAGACGAGGTCTTCTATCCTGCGAGCAGCGTAAAAGCTCCCTTCGTCATTTCGGTATACGAAGACTTGGTTGATAGCGGACGCATCACAAGAGCCGAGGTGTCACAGCTCGCAGAGCCAACTATCGTCCGTTCTGACAACGAGGCATACCGTGCCCTGCACAGGCTTTGCGGAAACAAAGACTTTGCCGATTGGGCTGTGTCCACAGGGGCCATTGAGAAGGACTCGAAAGACTACCAGCAGTTTTCCACCGTCTATTATCCGGATATGAGCGCACGTCAGCTTGCGATCATGTGGGAGCACTGCTTTGACTACCTCGCTCATGGCGGAGAGTCCGCCGAGGAGCTGCTCGAGCTCTTTGAGCGCGTCGAGGTTTCGCCCATCAGAGCGGGCCTTACCAACGACGAGCTCACCATAACCAAGGCCGGGTGGTATCCCTCAGACGACGGCGAGCGCTATGAGGCCACAGCCGATTCGGGCATCGTGTTTGAGAACGGTCATGCCTATGTGTTTGTGGTAATGACCGACATAGCCGATGACCTCGCCCTTCTTTCAGAGCTGATACCAGGCATCTGGAGCGCGACAAGCGTTCTCAACTAATGCATCGCAGCGCAAAGAAGGCAATACAAAGCGCCCCAACGACTCACAGGTTGTTGGGGCGGCTCTTTTCATACATCCCTGTGCAAGGATCTCCCTTGCGCGTAGTCCCACAAAGGCCTAGCCCAAGAAGCGTACCTCCGGCTCAAGACGCACGCCAAACTGGCGCTCGACCTCGTCCTGCACATGCGCAATGACCGCACGGACATCGGCAGCGGTTGCCTCGCCAAGGTTGACCACAAAGCCAGCGTGCTTTTTAGAGACCGCAGCTCCACCAACCTGGTATCCCATGAGGCCGGCGTCCATGATGAGCTTGCCCGCAAAGTAGCCCTCGGGGCGCTTGAAGGTAGATCCCGCGCTGGGCTTGTCGAGCGGCTGCTTGCTCTCGCGCTGATGGGTGAGGTCATCCATCTGTGCCCTGATTGCATCGGGGTCGCCCTTGCGCAGCGCAAAGGTTGCCGTGAGCACCACAAGTCCGTCGTTCTTGATGCGGCTCTCACGGTATCCAAGGTCAAGATCCGTAACAGCAATGGTTTCAATCGAGCCATTGGGCATGAGCACGCGGACGCTCTTGAGGACATCGGCGATGCAGCCGCCGTAGGCACCAGCGTTCATGAAGCAGGCGCCACCAATGGTGCCGGGGATGCCACAGGCAAACTCAAGGCCCGTCAGCCCCAGCTCACAGGCCATCTCGGAGGCCTCGCGCAGACTGACGCCCGCCTGGCAGGTGATTTCCTCGTCCTCTATGGACACGTTGGTAAAGGCATCTGCCAGCCCCACGATTACGCCACGGTAGCCATCGTCGCTCACCAAAAGGTCGGAGCCATTGCCCAGAACAAAGTAAGGTGCCTCGGCCTCCCTGCAGGCCGCTATGACCTCGCGTACCTCGTCGGTCGTCTCGGGCGTCACATACACGTCGGCGGGACCACCAATCTTAAAGGTCGTGTGCTCGGACATGGGCTCATCGAGCTCGACGTTATCCTCGCCAACGATCTGTCGCAAGCGCCAGACGAGCTCAGTGCGTTCTCGGCCGTCTCCGGTCATGTGCTGCTCACCCTCCCAGGTGGTATACGTTCGATAGGTTTCTAGTATAGGGCACAGAGTGCCCGCGATGGACGTCCTTCAAAGAGCACAGATGTTACTGGCACAGGGTCGCCGCAAATAGAAACGGGAGATTGGCCAGCAGACGGGATTATCGCTGGAACTACAAGTGGCCAAGATCCGCCTGGCGCGAGGGCCGTGGCCTGTTTGGCTCAGCCTCGGGCTTAGCGCTCGACACTTACGGTTCGGCAGCTCGGAAGCGCCTCACTTCGTTCGGCGCGAGCCCTCGCTCCCGCCGAACCGACGTGCCGAGCAGCCCGAGAAATCGCCAAACGGGCCACGGCCCTCGCGCCAGGCGGATCCTGACCCCTGCCACATGCGAAGTCGCCCAAATACAAAAACGACCCACTCGTGAGTTGCTCAAGAATCACGAAAGGGTCTTGCGCCGCAGTCACAAGCAGACTATGCTCAATGCATTCAGTTTCAGGGCGGGGCGAAATTCCCCACTGGCGGTATTGGGACGAGGTCCCAGAGCCCGCGAGCCGCAAGAGCGGCCGATCTGGTGAGATTCCAGAGCCAACGGTCACAGTCCGGATGAGAGAAACGGAGGCGCCATTATGGCCACCATTTCCAGTTCACGTCATGACACCCACGCAACCACCGCCTCTGGCGGATGGAGCACCAAGCGCATTGCGACGACTGCGCTCTTCTGTGCCGTTGCCGCCATCGCCACACTCTTCATCGAGTTTCCCATTTTGCCGGGCGTGACCTTCCTCAAGTACGACCCCTCCGCCATCGTGGCGCTCGTTGCCGGCTTTGCCTTTGGCCCCGCCACCGGAGCCATCGTCTCGATTCTCCCCTACCTGGTGCACCTTGCCACCCAGAGCGGCATCTACGGCGCCTTCATGGCCATCGTGGCCACGCTCTCGCTGGTGCTTCCCGCCTCCCTGGTCTATCAGCGCAACACCACCTTTAAGGGTGCCATCATTGGCCTCGTCATTGGCGCCGTCGTGTGCCTGGCCGTGACCATCGCCGCAAACATCGTGGTCACCCCGCTCTACATGGGCGCACCTCGTGAGCAGGTCATTGGCATGATCGTGCCCGTCCTTCTGCCCTTCAACGCCATTAAGGTGGCGCTCAACTGCGTGATCACGGCTCTGGTGTACAAGCCTCTCTCCAAGGCTCTCCAGGACTAGCTTGGACAGGCTCCAATGGACCGGCCCCTGCTCTCACTAGACCATGTAACACTGCGCTACGAGCACGGCACATGCGCGCTTGACGATGTGAGCCTGAGCATTGCCGCAGGTGAGCGCATATGCGTGCTCGGCCCAAACGGCTCGGGCAAGTCAACGCTGGCCTCCATCCTCTGTGGCCTTTTGGCCCCCGACGAGGGAACCGTCGAGCTCTTGGGCGAGCGCGTGTTTGGCGAGCAGGGTATCGACTTTGGGGCGTACAGACGGGTACGGCGGCGTCTGGGCCTGGTGTTTCAGAATCCAGACGACCAGATTGTCACCTCGGTCGTTGAGGAGGACATTGCCTTTGGCCCCGAAAACCTGGGCGTTCCCTCCACTGAGATTGGAGCTCGCGTAGCGCGTGAGCTCCATCGCGTGGCACTCGACCGCTATGCCAAGGCCGATCCGAGCAACCTCTCTGGCGGACAGAAGCAACGTGTGGCCATTGCTGGTGCGCTTGCCATGGAGCCCGACGTTCTGGTGCTCGACGAGCCGGGTGCTCTTCTCGACGTGCGCGGTCGACGTGGAATCATGCACGTGATGGACCAGCTTCACGGCGCGGGCACGACCGTGGTGCATGTAACCCACTTTATGGAGGAGGCACTGGCCGCCGACCGCGTGGTGGTGCTTGCCAAGGGCCGCCTCGTGCTTCAGGGCTCGCCCCGCGAAGTGTTCTTCCACGGTGACGAGCTTGCCCAGTTGGGACTCGAGGAGCCCTTCACCGCTCGGTTTGCCGAGGCGCTTCGCGCAAGGAGAGTTGGCGTGCCGTGGACTTGCGACGAGAGGGAGCTCCTCACGTCTTTGCGCCTGGCCAATGACGCTGGCCTTTTGGCAAGCGGAGACAACAGCAAACGGCCTGCTGCCCCCGCGCCGGCGCATAACCCGCAAGGCGCAGCCATCGAGGCCGTTGGGCTCTCCTACTCCTACGGAGACACCGACGCCCGCGAGGCGCGACACCCCGCCCTCGATGACGTGACCTTCACCATTCCGCGAGGCACTTATGCCACAATCGTCGGTCAAACGGGGTCGGGTAAGTCTACCCTGCTTCGCCTGCTCTGCGCTCTTGAGACTCCCGATGCCGGACGACTCATAGTGGAAGGCATCGACACCTCCGACCGCAGGCAAAGACGCCGGCTCCATGGTCGCATTGGCTATGTGATGCAGCACCCCGAGCGGCAGCTCTTTGCCGAGACCGTCCTTGAGGACGTCGCCTACGGGCCCACCAACATGCGCCTTCCGGCCGATGAGATCGCGCGCCGCTGCGCCGACGCCCTCGCTCGCGTGGGACTTACCGGACGCGAGCAGTTCTCCCCCTTCCACCTCTCGGGAGGTCAGCAGCGACTCTGCGCACTTGCGGGCATCCTTGCCATGGAACCAGATGTCCTCGTGCTCGACGAGCCCATGGCGGGGCTCGACCCACACGGCCGCTCGCAGCTGCGCGCCATCCTTGCAGGCATCAACGCACAGGGCACGACGGTCATCCAGGTGACCCATTCCATGAACGATGCAGCCATCTCCAAGCAAGTCATCGTACTCAACGAGGGACAGCTGCTCATGCAGGGAACACCCGAGGAGGTCTTCTCGGCAAAGACCTTTGACGCCCTGCACGCGAGCGGATTGGGCCTGCCCGATGCGCTCACCTGGGCGCTTCGCCTCAAGGAGGAGGGCTTTGCTGGACTCGGGGAGCCCCTCACGCTCGACGCTCTGGCTGACGCCCTCGTACCGCACACTCCCAAGCCGGTAATAACCGAGGGGGTGAACGTCAATGGCCTTTAGGATCTCTCTCGGAAGCTACGTTCCCGCAGACTCCGTCCTGCACCGGCTTGACCCTCGCAGCAAGATCGTCTGTGGTCTTGCCATCATGGTTTCGGTCTTTTTCATACGCACGCCGCTGCAGCTCGCGTTTGGCTGGGCCATTGCGCTCGGGTTGGTGCTGCTTTCACACCTACCTGCGGGCAAGGTGCTTAGCTCCATCAAGCCCATTGTCATGGTGCTGCTCGCGCTCTCAGTCTTTAACCTGTTGCTCGTAGACACCGGCAGCACGCTTGTGGCCCTTGGCCCTCTGCACATCACCACTGGTGGCCTCTGGGCCGCTGTCAACTACAGCCTGCGCCTGGTGGTGGCCGTTATTGCCGCAACGCTCATCCTGCTCACCACCACACCAACGCAGCTCACCGACGCCTTTGACTCCCTCATGTCACCGCTCACGCACATTGGCCTGCCGGGCCATGAGATCGCCATGGTCTTCTCGCTCATGCTGCGCTTCATTCCCACCATCGCCGACGAGGCCTCGGCAATCCTCGATGCCCAGACTGCGCGCGGAGGTGCGCTGGCAGAGGGCTCGCTCGTCGACAGGGTGCGTTCGGTGATACCCATCGTCATTGCGCTGCTCGCCAGCTCGCTGCGCCACGCCAACGGACTCTCGCGCGCACTCGACGCCCGCTGCTACGAGGGCGGGGCGGCACGCAGCCACTGGCATCCGCTCGAGTTCCATGCCAGAGACGGACTGTCTGTTGCCGTTACCTGCGTGTATGTGGTGGCACTGCTCGTTTTGGGCAGCCTGTAGGCCAAACTTCCAAAGTCTACCGGCTGCGGTTGGCCTCAAGGGGGATGTCATCCAAGCCGGGCAGCACCTCAACCCAGCAGCCGTCGGGATCGGCCACAAAGTAGAGGCCCATGCGAGGGTTCTCCTTGACGATGCAGCCCATCTCCTCGTGCAGGGCATGGTAGGCGTCGTAGTCATCGACGCGCACAGCAATGTGGGTGTCGCCATTGCCGTTGTCGTAGGTGCCCTCGTATCCCCTGTTCCAGGTGAGTTCGAGCTCAAAGTCGGTCTCGTCGTTGCCAATGAAGACTATGAGCCAGCTGCCATCCTCGGGGCCCTTGCGACGACGCTCCTTGAACCCAAATGCCTTCTCGTAAAACGCGAGGGTCGCGTCGAGGTCGTAGACATGGGTGTTGCGGTGAATGATTCTAGCGCGCATTGGAAACCCCTTTCCGGTGAGTGCACCATTGCTTGTACCAGCAAGTTTACCGCCTTGCCGCAATCTGTGCACGTGCGAGGGCACCGCCTATCCAAGCCTGGTCAGGCTCATAATGGCAGAGAGAACCATCATGATTGCCACACCCGCAGCGGCACCGGCCGCCATCTTTAGCGCCACGCGCGCTGCCTTTGGAATCCTGCGCTCGCGCGAGATCTGGTCAGGGTCTGCGCCTTCCATAAATGCCTGCACCTCGCGAATCGTGTCGATGTCATAGCGCCGCTCGATCCGCTCGGCAATGTAGGACACCGCCACGCTCGCTACGAGCACCAGCACCCCAAGCGCGAAGAGCGGCGAGTGCAGGTCCTCTCCCCGTGCGACCAAAAGGGCAAGCATGACTGCACCCAGCAGAATGAGCCCTGTGGCCACAGCCATGCTCACCCTGATCTTGTACCGCTCCAGCTCGTAGTTCTCGATTGCCTTGCTCATCGTCTCCGCATCTCCTCTCACCAGAGAATCCACAGACACGCCAAAGAGGTTGCTCATGAGAAGTAGGCTCTGCACGTCGGGGCAGGTCTTGCCGGTCTCCCAGTTGCTGACCGTCTGGCGCGAGACAAAGATCTGCCGGGCAAGCTCCTCCTGCGAGATGCCCGAGCGCTCGCGCTCTTCCCGTATGCGCTTTGCTACTTCCATGCATGACCCCTCTCTGGCACGTCCCTTGACGGGAGACTGACGTATTGCTGGCAAGCGACGCCACCCAAAGGCTTTGACATACGGCCCAACAAGCCGCCCGGACTGTTGCAAAAAGGATTTGACAGGGCTCTGAGCTGGGCAGATACAAAAAAGCGCGCCTCCCTTCCGCGAGGAGGGAGGCGCGCCATGCGCTTACGCGAAGTAGCTCACGCCGCCATCAAAGAGCGGCTGGTAGGGGTTGCCTGGGACGTTTTGGAAGTTGCCCTGGCTCCAGCGCTCGGTGTGGCCCATCTTGCCAAGCACGCGGCCGTCGGGGCTGGTGATGCCCTCAATGGCAAGGACCGAGCCGTTGGGGTTCACCGCAAGGTCCATGCTTGGCGCACCAGACTCGTCCACGTACTGGGTGGCAATCTGGCCACCAGCGATCATCTTGGCAAGCACCTCGTCGCTTGCCACAAAGCGGCCCTCACCATGGCTGATGGCTATGGTGTGGATGTCGCCCACCTCGCACTTGGAGAGCCACGGCGAAAGGTCGCTCGCCACGCGGGTGCGCACCAGGCGGCTCTGGTGACGGCCGATGTTGTTGAACGTGAGGGTCGGGCAGGCATCGGTCATGGGAACGATGTCGCCAAAGGGCACGAGGCCCAGCTTGACCAGTGCCTGGAAGCCGTTGCAGATGCCCAGGATGAGGCCGTCGCGCTCGTTGAGGAGCCTACGGACTGCCTCGGTGACCTCGGGAGCCCTAAAGAACGAGGTGATGAACTTGGCCGAACCGTCGGGCTCATCGCCACCAGAGAAGCCACCAGGAATCATGATGATCTGGCTGGCGTCAATCTGGCGAACGAGCTCGTGGGTGCTCTCGGCCACGCGCTCGGGCGAGAGATTGTTGATGATGAAGGTGTGGGCCTCGGCACCGGCGCGCTCAAAGGCGCGTGCGGAGTCGTATTCGCAGTTGTTGCCCGGGAAGACCGGAATAACCACGCGCGGACGCGGCATGTGCACCAGCGGCGCCACCTTGGGAGCATCGGCGTGCTCGCTGCGGCGATAGCTCACGGCCTCGACGCCCTCGCCCGCGCCGCGATACGGGAACACCTGCTCGATGGCAGCCTCCCAGGCTTCCTGGAGCTCGGAGAGGTCCATCTCCTCGCCGCAGGCGTACAGCATGTACTCATCCGTGGTGATGCCCAGCGGGCCAACGGCCACGTCATCGGCCGCCTCGGGCACCACTGCCTCGTCGGTCAGCTCCACAATGAAGCTGCCGTAGGCAAGGCCAAACAGCGCCTCGTCGGTAAAGTGGCCATCGACCTCCAAGCCAATGCGGTTGCCCACGCACATCTTAAAGAGCGCCTCGGCCGGACCACCATAACCGCAGGTAGAGACTGCCATGGCAGAGCCAGAGCCAATGAGCTCCTCAACGTAGTCGAGCGTGTTGAGCATGGCCTGCGCATTGGGCGTTATGCCATCGGCCTCGTAGCGCGGAATCACGGCAATCACGCGGTGGCCAGCGCCCTTGAACTCGGGCGAGGTGATGCGATAGATCTTGCCCACCGCGGTGGCAAAGCTCACGAGCGTGGGCGGCACGTCAAGGCTCTCGAAGCTGCCGCTCATGGAGTCCTTGCCACCGATGGAACCAATGCCCAGGTCGATCTGGGCCATGAGGGCGCCGAGCACGGCGGCCGTGGGCTTGCCCCAGCGCTCGGGCTCGGTGCGCAGACGCTCGAAGTACTCCTGGAAGGTCAGGTAGGCGTCCTTGTGCAGGAGGCCGCAGGCCACCAAGCGGCTGACGCTCTCGACCACGGCAAGGTAGGCGCCAGTGAACTGGTTGGCGCTGGAGAGGTACGGGTTAAAGCCCCAGGCCATGCCACTCACCGATGTGGTCTCGCCGAGCACGGGAAGCTTGGCCACCATGCCCATGGCCGGAGTGAGCTGGGTCTTGCCGCCAAAGGGCATGAGCACCGTACCGGCGCCGATCGTGGAGTCGAAGCGCTCGGAAAGGCCCTTGTTGGAGGCAACGTTGAGGTCGGTGACGAGGCTGCGCATGCGCTCGGGCACCGTTGCACCTTCCCACTTGGGGGCATAGGCCTGTTGCTCGGGCACGTGCACAACCTGATGCTTGGGGGCGCCATTGGAGTTGAGGAACTCGCGGCTCACGTCCACGATGGTCTCGCCGTCCCACACCATGCGCAGGCGAGGCTCCTCGGTTACCTTGGCCACCGGCGTGGCCTCGAGGTTCTCCTCGTGGGCGTAGCCAATGAAATCGTCCACATCCTCGGGCGCCAGGGCCACAGCCATGCGCTCCTGGCTCTCGGAGATGGCAAGCTCGGTGCCATCGAGGCCCTCGTACTTCTTGGGAACGCGGTTGAGGTCGATGAACAGGCCGTCGGCGAGCTCGCCAATGGCCACGCTCACGCCGCCCGCGCCAAAGTCGTTGCAGCGTTTGATGAGCTGGCAGGCGTCCGTGCGACGGAAGAGGCGCTGGAGTTTGCGCTCCACGGGGGCATTGCCCTTCTGGACCTCGGCGCCGCAGGTCTCGAGGCTCTCGAGCTTGTGTGCCTTGGAGCTGCCGGTGGCACCGCCGATGCCGTCGCGGCCGGTGCGGCCACCCAGGAGCACGATGATGTCGCCCGGCGCGGGGCACTCGCGACGCACGTTCTTTTGCGGTGCGGCGCCTACAACCGCGCCGATCTCCATGCGCTTGGCCATGTAACCGGGGTGGTAGAGCTCGCTCACCTGGCCGGTAGCCAGACCAATCTGGTTGCCATAGCTGGAGTAGCCGGCGGCGGCGGTGCGCACGAGCTTGCGCTGCGGAAGCTTGCCGGGGATGGTCTCGCTCACGGGCACCGTAGGATCAGAGGCGCCGGTCACGCGCATGGCCTGGTACACGTAGCTGCGGCCGCTCAGCGGGTCGCGGATGGCACCGCCGATGCAGGTTGCCGCGCCACCAAAGGGCTCGATCTCGGTCGGGTGGTTGTGCGTCTCGTTCTTAAAGAGGAAGAGCCAGTCCTCGTCGGTGCCGTTGACGTCGACCTTCACCTTGACAGTGCAGGCGTTGATCTCTTCGGACTCATCGAGGCCGGTGAGGATGCCCCTGCTCTTGAGCCACTTGGCGCCGATGGTGCCCATGTCCATGAGACAGACGGGCTTGTCCTCACGGCCAAGGTCGCGGCGAAGCTCCAGGTAGCGCTCGAAGGCTGCCTTCACCACGGAGTCATCGATCTGCACCTCGTCGAGCACCGTGCCAAAGGTGGTGTGACGGCAGTGGTCGCTCCAGTAGGTGTCGATCATCTTGATCTCGGTGATGGTCGGGCAGCGGCCCTCACTGGCAAAGTAGCTCTGGCAGAAGGTGATGTCAGCCAGGTCCATGGCCAGACCGCGCTCGTCAATAAAGGCCTGGAGCTCGTCTTGCGAAAGATCGAGGAAACCGTCGAGCGTCTCGACCATGTCGGGCTTGGGATACTCCATCTTGAGGGTCTCGCGCGTGGCAAGGGAGGCCTCGCGAGCCTCGACCGGGTTGATGACGTAGTGTTTCACCTGGGCGATGTCGTCCTCACCAAGCTCGCCCTCGAGCACATAGAGCTTGGCCGAGAGCACGTCGGGGCGCTCGCCTGCCGACAGCAGCTGCACGCACTCGCTCGCGGAGTCAGCGCGCTGGTCAAACTGCCCGGGCAGATACTCCACCGCAAACACGGTGGCGTCGCCAAAGTCGGGCAGGTCAAAGCAGACGTTATCTGACTGCGGTTCCGAGAACACGGTGGGCACGCAACGCTCAAAGAGCTCGTCGGAGATGCCCTCAACATCGTAGCGATTGATAAGCCTGAGGTTGGTAAGCCCAGAGATGCCAAGCGTGTGGCGCAGCTCGTGTGCAAGCTCGTGCGCCTCGACGTCAAAGCCGGGCTTTTTCTCTACATAGACGCGTGAGACCATAGGGTCCGCCTTCCTGTAGCTAATGGCATGCCTAACCATTTCATGATACGCAATGCGCCACCCCCGCCACAGACCGCCTGCCGCCATGCAGAAAAGTTCCCGAGTCGGGCACAGCGCAAGATTGCGGCAGCCTTGCTTGTGGGCGAAAACGTACACTTTGGTGCCTGATTTCGGGCCTCAAACATCCGCTTTCACCCACAAGGCTCTCCCAAGTTTCCGTTTTTGCCCACAAGCATACAAGTGGACTCTCGTGGGAATAAGTCCCCCATCTGTCTTGGAGGGAGGCGTTGTGGCACGTGGCATGAGAAAGGATCTCGTTCAGCGGTTCCAGCGCGCAGAGCGAAGAGCGCCTGGTAACCGCGCAGTCGAGCTCCGACGCCCGCCGTTTGCGTGCCGGTGTCGCACGAAAGGAACTCATCTCGCCTGCGCCAAAGGTCTTTGCTCGCGCCGCATACCGGAGTCAGCTCAAGCCGCCGCAGCGGGCGTTGCTAACTATGCGCACACTCGCATCACTGCATCCTACATGGGTCTTCTGCGACATCTCTGCGGCCATCGTCCACAAGCTCTGGGTTTCCCATCCCCTCATTGGTGCAACCCATGTCGCAACAACACGCAACGGCCGGGAGCATGACACACGAGGCATCGTTCGCCATGTCATGGCAGATACATCGTTTGTCGAGGTGGACGGCATCAAAGTGACGCCACTCAGCCGGACTGTCTTCGACTGTCTGCGCCATGCCAACTTTCGCTATGGCCTAGCGATTGCCGACTCGTCTTTGCGCACGGGAATACTCTCTCAAGACGAGCTGCTCAATGGCTTCGAGAGCGCCAGTGGACGCTTTGACGGCAAACAAAGCGCCATAGACATCATGAGATTGGCAGACGGACGGTCGGAAAGCGGAGGCGAGTCGGTCGCGCGTGCCGTCATGATTGAACGAGGATTCCGTCTGCCAGAGCTACAGCACATCATCACTGACCCCATCACCGGTAGCGATCGTCGCGTGGACTTCTTTTGGGAGCAAGAAGGCTGGCCGAATGTCATCGGCGAGCTTGACGGACACGAGAAGTACCTCAACCCATCGATGACGCTCGGGAAAGGCGTTGTCGACGTTTTGACAGACGAGCGCCTGAGGGAGTCGCGCATCAGCTTCTCAAACGCACGAATCGTACGCTTCTCGTATGCCCAAGTTACCAACGCCGTGTTCTTCACGCGGCTACTCTCTGCATTTGGCGTCCCGCGCGACGCCGAAATACCAGCCGTAGCCATTGATCCGCATGACCCCGAGGCATTGCTGGCAAGCTCCGAGCGTCTCTTCCTGAGCCGGTGGATAGAGTACAACGCCTCTAAAAAGGCACGTGCCGCATAGCGCGAGAATTGTGGTGCGGCCACATGGCATGAACGGTCTGAGCTGCCAGAAGAGTCGGCTCGGCATTCGGCGAGCGCACATTGCGCGGTGCCAGCGCCACGGCTGTCCCTTGTGGGTAAAAACGGGAATCTGCACCAAGCCTTGTGGGCGGAAACGTACGCTTTGGCGTCCGATCCTGTCCCCCAAACGTCCGCTTTTGCCCACATCATTGCAGTAAATGGTACACGCGTTCGTACTTCTTATGCGCACACGTGTTCCAATAGCGCTATACTAGTAGTCTTACGAAGGGAGGGACGGTGCCCAACGTCGATGACATCATCAATCGGCTGCTTGCAGACCGGCGCATACAAGAAGGCGCTGCCTTCTCATCGAGGTCATATACCGACCAACCCATCATCGAGCGAGGCAGCGACCTCAAGGCCCGCATGGACCGCCGGCGTGCGGAACGCGGAGAGCGCCACCAGCACGATGCCGCCGAGCGCAGAGAACAGCGCGCCAACACGCAGGCCCAAGCTACGACATATGGCTCGCGTCCCTCGCCCGCACAACCTACACAGCCCTCGCAGGCCACCTATCGCAGGCCAGAGGTGCAAGCGCAACCTATCCGGCGGCCTGCCACCCGTCCAAACGAGGGGGCACAGAGCGGCAAGGCTCCCGTCACCCGGCTTAGTGATCTATCACGCAAGTTCAACGAGATCTTTGGCATCAATCTCAACGTTGCCCCAGAGCCCCTGCCCGAACCAATCCGCAAGATGCGCGAGCTGCAGCAGGATCGCTCTCCAAGGGAGCTTGCCTATGGCAGCAACGCCTCGGCGTGGCTCTTTTACCAGCAGGCGCACCTCATGGCTTCTTATGAGGACAACTACGACCACACGGTTACGTTCAACGGCTACTATCCCACCTACGCCTCGATGACCGACCAGGAGCTGCGCGCATACTTTGCCTGGCGCACAAAGGTGCGCGCGGGCCACATCGAGACCGACCCTTATTCCTTTGCCTACGTGTATCTGTACGAGCTGCTGTGCGGCGCGGGCACCACGCCTGGCGTCAAGGCGCTCTCGGACATGCAGGACTTTGCACTTGCCTACCGCAAGCAAGACCCGGTTCACGGCAGCCAGCTCACGGCCTACCTTGGGAGATGGATGCGCGACTACGCCATCTACCACCATCTAGAGCGAGTCATTCCCAAGCGTCAGGACGACCTGCGCGAGGCAGTACTCACACTTGTCGCCGCCGAATACAACGTGCTCGAGAGCCAGGGTCGCGAACCACGGGTAAAGAGCCCCTGGACAGCACTGGTCGACGTGCCCTCAACCGAGCAGCTCTTTGAGGCACTTGGCACCGCGGCCACCTACCGCGCCGCTGGGTCTCGCCTCATGCACGACGAGCCTGAGCTCTTCCAGGCCGTAGCCGCCGACACCTTCCGCGAGATGGTCCTGCACTGCTCCAAGCGTCGCAAGACAGACTACGTGGAGGGTCTCTTTGGCTATGCTGTGCGCGAGCCCTACACGATGTTTTCCGCTGCCGTCTTCTACGACCCAGAGCCGCATCCAGACGCAACGATTCTTTTGGGCAAAACGGAGGGCTTCGTTTGTAAGGACGCCCGCTGGTATCACATCCAGGCAACCACCGCCCACGGCACAAACAAGGAGCTCGGGCTCCTGCTTCACGCCGTAGACTACGAGATTCGCGAGGCAATCAGCTACTCCTACCCTCTCAAGCAGCGCAAGGTCCCTGCGTATATCGAGAAGCTCATAAAGAAGGCTGTTGCTGCCAGACTCACAGAGCGCGAAGAGGCCGAACGCAGGCGCATCACAATTGACCGCAGCAAGCTAAGCAGCATCCGCTCAGCCGCCGCGCTCACGCGCGACGCCCTACTCACCGACGAGGACCAGGGCGAGGAGGTCTTTGAGCCAACACTGGGTGCCTTTGCGAACCTTTCAGCCCTCAAGGACACAACGGACAAGCCCGCAGAGAAGGTGCAGGAGCCTGGCCCGTCCGACGGCTCTCCAATGCAGATTCAGCTGCCAGGCATCGAAGATACTGGCGCTCCAGAGGCAGAGGCAGAAGAGGCGCAGACAGTGGCACCACCGCCCGCTACCACAGCCGCCACGATCGCCCAGGACGGCCCTCTCACAGAGCTCGAGCAGCGATTCCTCTCTGGGCTCATGGACGGTAAAGGCGCAAGCGAACTGCTCCTTCCCACCGACCCGTTTGTGTCGGTCGTGGCCGATAGCATTAACGAGAAGCTCTACGACCTGGTGGGCGATGCCGTCATAGACTTTGACGGCGATGAGCCCGTGCTCGTGGAAGACTACCTCGACGACATCAAGGAGGTTCTAGCCCCATGACACAAGACCAAAAGAAGCCGCCCCGCCGCATCGCTTCGGTCATCCTCAACTCCCTCAAGGGAGGTGTCGTGCCGCGCGTAGGGCTGCCCTTTGTCACCGTTGGCCGCGAGGCCGAGATTCAAGCGCTGCTCTCTGACCTCAGCCTCGTTGAGGACGGTGGCGCCTCGTTCCGCTTTTTGGTAGGCCGCTACGGTAGCGGCAAGAGCTTTTTGCTGCAGACCATCCGAAACCATGCCATGGGTCGCAACTTTGTCGTTGCCGACGCCGACCTCTCGCCCGAGCGCCGCCTGCACGGTACCAAGGGCCAGGGAATGGCCACCTACCGCGAGCTCATAGGCAACCTGTCCACCAAGACACGTCCCGAGGGAGGCGCTCTCACGCTTGTGCTCGAGCGCTGGATATCGGGCGTGCAAACACAGGTCACGATGGCAAGCGGGCTCACGCCCAACGACCCCGCATTCTCCAGCGAGGTCGAGCGCGCCATCATGGGGCAGATCCAGCAGCTGCAAGAGCTGGTGCACGGCTACGACTTTGCCCGCCTGCTCACCATGTACTGGCAGGCGCACCTCTCCTCCGACGACCAGACCAAGGCAAACGTCATCAGGTGGTTTAGGGGCGAGTACCGCACCAAGGGCGAGGCACGCGCCGACCTGGGCGTGAACATCGTCATCTCCGATGACGACTGGTACGACTACCTCAAGCTCTTTGCGGCATTCTTCAAGGGTGCCGGCTACCAGGGCCTCATCATTCTTGTGGACGAGCTCGTGAACCTCTACAAGATTCCCAACGCCGTCAGCCGTCAGTACAACTACGAGAAGATTCTCACGATGTACAACGACACCCTGCAGGGCAAGGCGCACTACCTGGGCATCATCATGAGCGGCACACCTCAGTCCATAGAGGACCGCCGCCGTGGCCTTTACAGCTACGAGGCGCTGCGTTCGCGCCTCACGCAGGGTCGCTTTGCGAGCGAGGGAATGGCCGACCTGCTCGCGCCTGTCATCCACCTTCAGCCGCTCACCTATGAGGAGCTGCTCGTGCTCACCGAGAAGCTCGCGACCATCCATGCGGACTTCTATGGGTACGAACGCACCATGAGCGAGGACGACCTCATCACCTTCCTGCAGCTCGAGTACGGGCGCGTAGGGGCAGACACCCATCTCACGCCACGAGAGGTGATTCGCGACTTCATCGAGCTGCTCGACATCCTCTACCAGACACCCGGACTGAGCATAGAGCAGATCCTGGGCTCCGACGCCGCAGGAGCTGGCGGCGGCAGCGTCACCAGCGCTGGCACCGTAGGCGCGAGCGCCACCGGCGGCCAGGGCACAGACGGCGCCACAGGTGGTGCCAACTACGCCGAGTTCGTCATCTGACCTGGGCGTCCGGGGAGAGCCGTCTCAGAAGTCAGACCTGACACCCAGACGTGAAAGGACCAGCCATGGACGTCTTTGACCGCTATGCGCCGTTCGTGCAGGACTTTATCTACGAGCATGAATGGGAAAACCTGCGTGCCATCCAAGTCGCAGCCGGCGAGGCCATCTTTGACACCGACGACAACGTCCTGCTTACGGCGTCGACCGCGTCGGGAAAGACCGAGGCGGCGTTCTTTCCCATCCTTACCCTCTTTGACGAGAATCCTCCCGCCTCGGTTGGCGCCCTCTACGTTGGACCGCTCAAGGCGCTCATCAACGACCAGTTCATGCGCTTGAACGACCTTTGCGCCGAGGCGCACATCCCCGTGTGGCACTGGCACGGCGACGTTGCCCAGTCGCACAAGCATCGCCTGCTCAAGCACCCCTCGGGCATCCTGCAGATCACACCCGAGTCGCTCGAGGCGCTCCTGCTCCACCGCCACAGCGCCATCGCCCACCTCTTTGGCGACCTGCGCTTTGTGGTCATCGACGAGGTCCACTCGCTCATGCGCGGCGACCGCGGCGGGCAAACGCTCTGCTGCATCGAGCGCCTCTCAAGGCTTGCCGGCGTCAACCCGCGTCGCATTGGGCTTTCGGCCACCATCGGCGACCCCGAGCTCACGGGACGCTACCTCTCGGCAGGCACAGGCCGCAACTGCGTGATTCCCAGAATCGTGGCAGCTGGCCAAAGCTGGCGCATCTCAATGGAGCACTTCTACGTAACGGGCCCGCAGGCTCCAGACCGGCAGACCTCGCGCTGGGACAGCTCAGCCGGCACGCCCGGCGGCAGCAATGAGCCCACCTATGAGGAGCCGCCCTCCCCTGCCACCGACACGCCCATTCCAAGCCGAGACGAGCTTCCCACCGACGTCACCGACCAGGCTCCCGATCTGGGGCTTCCCGCGCCTGAGGCACCGAGCGACACGGCTCCGACCTGGGCCGACCCAGGCTGCGCCTACATCTTTGAGCACACGCGCGGCCACAAGAGCCTCGTCTTTGTCAACTCGCGAGAGGAGTGCGAGAGCGTGACCACCACGCTGCGCCAGTACTGCGAGGCGCAGGGCGAGCCCGACCGCTTCCTCATCCATCACGGCAACCTCTCGACCAGCTTCCGCATGACGGCCGAGGACCTGATGCGCGATGAGGACAATTGCATGACCACCGTCACCACAGCCACACTCGAGCTGGGAATCGACATCGGACGCCTGGAACGCGCCTTCCAGATTGACGCCCCCTGGACGGTCTCGTCATTTTTGCAGCGCATGGGCCGCACCGGCCGTCGCGGGCAGCCGCCCGAGATGTGGTTCGTGATGCGCGAGGAGGAGCCCGAGGCACGCTCGATGCTCCCCGAGACCATCCCGTGGAAGCTCTTGCAGGGAATAGCGCTGGTGCAGCTCTACCTGGAGGAGCGCTGGGTGGAGCCGCCCAGCCTGGACGGCCTCCCCTACAGCCTGCTCTACCACCAGACCATGGCCATGCTCGCCTCCTGCGGTGAGCTGACGCCTCCCGAGCTGGCCGAGCGCGTGCTCACGCTCACGCCCTTCCACAGAGTGACCCTCGACGACTACCGCGTGCTCCTGCGCTTCTTGCTCGAGAAGGACCAGATCGAGCGGACCGAGACCGGTGGCCTCATTGTGGGTCTGGCCGGCGAGCGCATAACCAACAACTTCAAGTTCTATGCGGTCTTCCAAGAAAACGAAGAGTACACGGTGCGTAGCGAGTCACAGGAACTGGGAACCATTGTGCAGCCGCCACCCGTTGGCGAGCGCATAGCGCTTGCCGGCCACGTGTGGGTGGTAGAGGAGGTCGACCACAAGCGTCACCGACTCGAGGTCACGCAGGTAAAGGGCAAGGTGCCCGCTTACTTTGGCGAGTGCGCGGGTGACATCAACACCCACATCATCGAGCGCATGCGCCAAGTGCTCATCGAAGACAAGCAGTACCCGTACCTCATGGAAAACGCCCGCGCACGACTCGGGCAGGCCCGCCACGTGTCGGCAAACGCCGGCCTTACCGCGCGACCGCTCATCAACCTTGGTGGAAAGGTGTGGTGCCTGCTCCCGTGGCTCGGCACCTACTCCTTCCTTGCGCTGGAGCGCTTCCTCAAGATTCGCTGCTCAAAGGACCTTGGCCTCAAGGGCCTCGACACCTTCCGCCCCTTCTACATGCAGTTCACCATGCAGGCCGACGAGGAGACCTTCTACCGTGTGCTTGGTGAGCAGGCGGCGCTTCCGCTCGACCCCATGGAGCTGGTCTATCCGGGCGAGACCCCATACTTTGACAAGTACGACGAGTTTGTCCCCGACGAGCTGGTGCGCAAGGGCTTTGCCTATGGCGTGCTCAACGTAGAGGAGATGCTCGCGCGCGTGCGCCAATGGACCACGCACCTGTTGCCAGAGGCCTACGACGAACGGACCCTAGAAGAGTAGGCTCTCTGACCTCAAAGAACAAGCGGGGCCAATGGCATTCAGCAGTGGGCTGCCATTGGCCCCGCTCCTGTATGGAACCTCGGACTTGTGGCCGAGCTGTGGTTTTGTCGCCTGTCGTTACAGCGCCAAAACAGTGAAGCGATGGTGGGCTGCCCCTTATCAGCAGGAACTACGACGCCGAGTGCGAGTCACCTGCGCCATTACAACAATATGGCTGCGACCAAAATGCGAGTCGCCTTGCCTAGTCTCTCTCCCACGCCACGACGAAGGAGGGACTATGGACGCCACAGACCAGATGCTTAAAGAACTGAAAGAGGACCTCTTGCGACTTTGCCGCTTTACCAATGAACGTCGCTTGATTGTGCGAGAAGAGGTGATGCACAGCGAGGAGCAGCGCGTCTACGCTCTTGAGCTGATAGGCAGGGTCCTTTGGCGTAATACCAATCTGATAGACGACTACATCACAGCCAACCCCGATCACCTGCCCGGCTCTCGGCTCGCCCGGCTCAAAGAGCTCAAGAGCGCAATCTACGGAGACTTTCTCCTGTGGCGCCAAGATGGCCCCAAGACCATCTTGCTGCACACGAGCGGCATCTATCAGGTATTCATGCCCAGCGGCTTTGCTGCACGAGACAGCTCGGACCTGCCTCTCATCATACGTGGCGCCATTTCGAGCTATCAGGGGACGATTGTGGGCGTCACGCCATTTACGGCTCTCGGAAGCGCGTCAGAGAGTCACTTCTCGTCGCTGGTTGACGATAATGCCTCACAGGACCGTCTCTACCTAGTAGACAATGGGCCAATGCTTGCCGAGAGGGCCAGCTGGTGGAAGCAGCACTGCAAGGAAAAGGTGCAACAAGGCGAGCCTGCAGCAAACGGCCCTGTGAAGGGCTTTCACCGCTCCGTCTTGGCGGGACTTTCCGGCGAGGAGCGCAAGCAAGAGCGCAGGAAGCGCCTTGACGAGCGTCTTGTGGGAAGTGATGTCTATAGGGCCTCGCTCGAAGCACGCTCAATCAAGGCGCATTACTTCCCCTTCTCGCTCAAAGAGGGACTTGAGCTGCTTGATGACGACTGGCTCGTAGACATCTACGAGGACGTCGGAAGCCAACCGCCCTCGCACGATGCATCACGAAGCGAGCTCATCGATATGATCTGCCACGACCTTCTTGCAGACAAGGAGGAGCGCGACCTCTCGCTGCTATGGTGCAGCGAAGAGCAGTACAAGCTGCTCGCGGCCCTCATGCGCACCAACCCCCTCTCACTTATGACACTCTCCCCATCTGAGGTCATGGATCTGTACCCCATGATTCCGTACGTCTTCATCCTTCAAGACGAGGACGCCTTTGTTGCCTGGATACCGCCAGAGGTGCGCACCTTTGTCTCGAAGGCCGACCTGAGCAGCATCGCAACAGCCAGGATGCAACTGCGCCAGGCAGCTCGCGCAGCCGATGCGCTGGCAACCATGTGCGGAATCATCTCCGAGGACGATGCGTACGATCGCTACCGCCGCGCGGTGACAGACCCACTTGATCGCAGGGAGTTTCATCTTGCGCTCATCGAGCTAGAGGAGTGCGCCATGCGCGACGCCTACTCGCTCTGGGAGCATGAGGGGGTCACCTACCTCGTGTGCGTCGAGCTCTCTGACTCCAGCGCGCAGGTCCGCGCCATACGGGACAGCTTCCTAGACTTTGTCATTGCCAGGGAAGCGGATTCGCTCGACGATCGACTCCAAGGAACGCTTCCTGTCATCGAGACCGAGGACGAGGACGAGATTCGGTGTAAGGTTGCCAAGCTTGAGGGACGACTCGAGCAGGCGCGTCTGAGCCTCTTGGCAAGCCAGGAGGGAACGCCCTGCGACATCCCCCCTCAAATGCTCACCTGTCGCCCTGTCGAGGCGCTTCTAGAGACGGAGCGGCTCTGCGACCTGAGGGCATATATCGACGAGCATGTGCCCGACGGAGAGGACGACCTTAGCTTTGCCGACATCTTTGCCCGAAGCGTCATCATTTCGTCGCTCATCATGGGTGAGGGCTACGAGGAGACGCTCGACATCATTCGCGTCTATGGCATGCAGCACTGCGAGGGAACCGAGTTCTCGGACACCATGGGGCGACTCGTTACCAACGCTTTCAACACCCTACCACGCCCAGTTCTGTCAGGCCATTCGCTCGAGGAGCGCACACGGCTCATCACCGGTCGAAAGCGCCTCTACAACCCCGATGGAACCGTAGTCGAGGTGCCAGATGACGAGAGCCCAAGCCTCCAAGCCAGCGCATAAGGCAGCAGAAGGGAGCCAGACAGGGGGCGGTTGGCAGACGAAGCGTCATGACATTCAAAAAGCGCTCAAGGAGCGCCGCTAGCAAGCTCTTTGTGTTGCACTTTCTCACTTTATCGTGAGCCTCTCCGAACGGAGTCCGAGACAGGCAGACTAAGGTCCATCACCCGTCATACCTGCACCGCTACCGTAGAAGAATGCAAACATCTACCGCTGCGAGCGCAGCAGCTCACGCGGCCTGTGGTATGTTCAGCCTTATCATACAAGGGTTGCTGCCGGCATAGACACCCCTGCTTTATGCGCTGGCAACCACGATGAGAAATGGGGTTTACCATGGCAATCTTCTCCCGTATAGCCGACATCCTCAAGGCCAACATCAACGACATGATCGACAAGGCCGAAGATCCCGAGAAGATGGTCAAGCAGCTGATCATCGAGATCGAGCAGGACGTCGACGAGGCCACCCAGGCCCTTGGTCAGGCAATGGGCTCCCAGAAGATGGCCCAGAAGGAGCTGGCCGACGCTCTGGCCAAGTCTGCCGACTGGAACGACAAGGCAAAGCTCGCCCTCAAGGCTGGCAACGAGGACCTCGCCCGCAAGGCACTCGAGTGCAAGGTCGCCGTCGACACCCAGATCGAGCCGCTTCAGAAGTCCTATGACGAGATCAGCAAGAGCGTCGACAAGATGAAGGACCAGGTCCAGACCCTCAAGATGAAGCTCGACGAGGCTCGCGCCCGCCAGCAGGTCCTTATCGCCCGCGCCAAGATGGCCGACGCTGCCACCAGCGTTGCCGCGACCATCAACACGACCAACATCGACTCCGCCTTTGCCAAGCTCGACAAGCTCGAGCGTAAGATTGTGGAGAAGGAGTCCGTTGCCGAGGCTTATGCCGACATCAACAGCGCCGAGGTCGACGCCAACGAGCAGTTTGCCGAGATGGCTCACAACGCCGCCATCGACGGCGAGCTCGAGCGCCTCAAGGCCGAGCTGGGCATGTAGTCACATCGAGCACTCTTTGCGGGCCCGGCCATGTGCCGGGCTCGCTATCTGTTGGCCCACATCTTATGGAGGACCATGTATTTCGATGATTTCGTCATGATGATGGTCTGGATTGCCATGGCCCTGTTCTTCATTGGCCTCATCCGTCGTCTGATGCAACCAAAGCAGAGCGCCAGCACGGCAACAGCCAGCTCGGCAAAGCCGCAGGTAACGGCAGCGCAGCAGATGGCCGAGGACATCAAGGCAACCAAGACTTCGCAGGTAGAAGACGCAGTCGCGATTCTCAACGACCTCAGCTCGACGAGCAGCAACTACCGTCACTACTGCGAGCTTGTTGGCAACTCCATGGCATCCAGCAGCGTCGTGGCACCCTACAGCAAGCGCCCCGTGGCCTACTACGACATCAAGTGCTATCGAATTGAGCGGACCTACAACGGTCGTCAGGAGGAGACCCTCGTTGCCCACGAGCGCTCCTTTGACCCGTTCTTCTTCACCGATGCCTCGTGCGACACGCCCATCTACGTGGACCTCGACTCCTTTGGCGAGAACGTGATCCTGGTCAACTCGACCAACCACATCGAGGGTCCAAACTCGGACTTTGCCAAGGCTTTCGAGCGCAACGCCACCACGGCCACCTCATCCACGGGCACCGCGTTTGCAATGGTTGCCCACGAGGTGGAGCGTGCTGGCAACGTCCTGCTTAACGTGGGACACACCCTGCGCAACACCCTCGCACCGCGCGGAAGCCTCGCTCCTGCCTATGCGCTCGCAGGCGGTGGAACCTTTACCCATCCGGACTCGCACCTTGGCTCAAACGCGATGTTCGCTGGTCCCAGCAAGCCCACGCCTCGGGACGACCACAGCTCTGACAAGGGCACCACTCACGGCAGGGGTGGCGGCCGCGGCGCCGGCGATCGTGGGAACGTAAACGTACACATGGGCAACGGTGGCTTCACCGTTCACATGGGTGGCAACACCATGCCTCCCCACCTTGGCGACTTTATGGGAAGCGGCTTTGGCGGTCCGTGGGTCATGGGCGGAGGCTACACCACGCATCGTCCCACCACGACCTCGGCTGACGTCCTTTTGGGCATGAGCCTGGGAGCGCTGCTCAACAGCATGAACACCGTGCAGCCGACCGTTGTTACGACCTCGGGGTCAAGCAACACCTTTGTTGGCTACCGACTCGTAGAGAACGTCGTTCCGCTGTCGAGCCCCATCTACTGCATTGGTGAGATCTACCACAACGGCAACGACATCTACATGGGTCGCTCCCTTGCCAAGGACTACCCAACCTCCTACTTTGCGACCAAACCAGAGTCCGAGGTCCTTACGGCCATCGGCTCAAGGTAACCGAGCGTCCGCGTTCAAGCTCGTTCGACTCAACGTACAGAAAGGCACATCATGGCTGAGACCAAAAGTGATGGCACCGGCAAGAAGCGCAAGGTAGAGCGCCGCTTCATCGATGCAAAGACTGGCGAGGAGATTGGCAAGTCTACGGTTGTGACCAACGCCGACGACGTTGCCCGCGAAGTGACGATTCACAAGGTCACCGCCAAGGGTGACCCTGGCAAGCGTCGTCCCATCGCTATTGCGCTCTGGGTTTTGGCCATCGTCTTTGAGGTGCTCGCCTGGCTGGTCTTTAACGGAACGCTCGCCAACCTTCCCGGCAAGCTCGTTATCTGGCTGGTTGCCTTTATCGTGCTCGACCTCATTTGCGTGGTGGTGGCCGGCCAGCTCTGGAAGCAGGCCAACCACATCGATCCGCCGAGCGAGGCCAACAAGGCAGAGTTCTTCCTCAAGAGCCAGCTTGGCGCCATTCTTTCGGCTGTGGCCTTTGTTCCCGTGATCATCCTCATGCTCACCGACAAGGAGGCCGACTCGCAGACCAAGAAGATTGGCACCATTGCGGCGGCAATCGCGCTGGTCATTGGCATGGGCACCTCCATCGACTTCCATCCCGTTTCGGAGGAAGACCTCACAACCATGGAGGAGACGGCAATCGAGCTGGGCACCGGTACCGTGTACTGGACCCCGTTTGGCCACAAGTATCACCTCAACCCCGACTGCCAGGCCATCATCAACTCCACCGACATCTACTCGGGTGACGTGCAGGCTGCCTTTGAGGCCGGACGCACCGACCCTTGCAAGTTCTGCGCCAAGGCGAGTGGATCCGACGTCTTGAACGAGCTGGCGGGCAACACCGCCACCGAGGATGACACCGCATCCGATGAGGCAGAGGCTACCGACGACGCCACCGAGACCGAAGAGGTCGACGAGGCCGCATAGACCGTCGCGCACACTGCCAAAGAACAGGAGCTCGCAGTTCACCGACTGTGAGCTCCTTTGCTATCTTGCGAGTACGGCATGAAACCCGCGAGCTACGCCTGCGCAGAAATCGTCAGCTCGCTACGCATGCCATTTAGCTCGACCAGGAACTCGGCTGCCTCCGACTCCCCCACCCCATCAAGCACAAAGTGGTTGCCTATGCCGCGCTTGCGGAGCTGCAGCGTAGAATCCGCCGGCACGCAAAGGCTGGAAGTGGCCGAAATCTGATTGATGTCGAGGCGCTGCGGAAGGGTGACGCAACTCACGGAGATGTCCTGGTTGGTATCAAGCTCCACATGGCCAATCACATCGGCAACCGTGACCCTTTGATACTTGCCGCCCACCTCTATGCCCATAGCTGCGAGCTTCGTGAGACATACCTCATCGGCATTTCCCTCGAGCTCGATATGGTTCTCCCAAGCTGCTGGCACCTCAATCACAACGTCAAGTCCAGCGCGCGCCTGAGCGTCCGTAACCACGCCCATCGACACGACGTCAATGTCAAAGTTCCTCCCATCGGGGTCAAGACGAACCTTGAAGGCGCTCTCAACAGACTCGAGCGAATCGCTCTTGAGCATGACGCGCACCTTGTCCGACTGGGTGCCCACGAGCTCAACGCGTGCGGCATGGCCCCAGGTGATATCGAAATCGTGCGGCGAGAACACGTCGCATTGCGTCATTGACATATATCGCGCATCTGGCTCCTGCTTGACCTTCACGTCTGGCGACTGACGCAGGAGTGAGTCGACCGTCACTCCAAAGAGGTCCGCCAATGCAACAAGGTTGTCGAGGTCGGGTGTGCCAAGACCTGTCTCCCACCTCGTGACGGCCTGACGTGAGACGCCCAAACGCTCTGCAAGCTGCTCCTGCGAAAGCGCGGCTTCCCTTCGGAGACCCTTGATCTTATCTGCCAACATGAGTGCCCTCCCTTGTCTGGGTGCCTTTGGATGGCCTCACCATAAGGCGAAGCGGCCCATAGCCACCAGCACGTGCTCGTTGCAGACCGCAAAAGCCTTTGCTACGTATCGTAGCAAAGGCTCTGACCAGCGGTTTTGCAGACAAGAGGCACGTGGTTAACCGCAGGAAAAGACAGGGCCGCCGCAGTGCCAAGCTGACGCTGCGGCGGCCCTAGCTCTAAAGATCAAGCAATCCTAGAACTCGGCGTTGCCCACGGTGCGCGGATGAGGCAGGACGTCGCGGATGTTGGACACGCCAGTGAGGTACATCACGAGGCGCTCAAAGCCCAGGCCAAAGCCGGCATGATGGCAGCCACCGTAACGGCGCAGGTCGAGGTAGTAACGATACTGCTCGATGTCCATGCCCAGCTCGGCAATGCGGCGCTCAAGCACGTCGAGGCGCTCCTCGCGCTGCGAGCCACCAATGATCTCGCCAATGCCCGGCACCAGGCAGTCGGTGGCGGCAACCGTCTTGCCGTCATCGTTGAGGCGCATGTAGAAGGCCTTGATCTCGGCCGGGTAGTCGGTCACAAAGACCGGCTGGCCAAAGTGCTTCTCGGTGAGGTAGCGCTCGTGCTCGGTCTGCAGGTCGCAGCCCCAGCTCACGGGATAGTCAAACTTGACACCCTTGGCAGCGGCCTCCTCAAGAATGCTGATGGCCTCGGTGTAAGTCACGCGCGAGAACTCTGCGGTTGAGACGTGCTCGAGACGCTCCAGCAGGCCCTTGTCAACAAAGCGGTTGAACATGGCCAGCTCGTCAGGGCACTTCTCCATGACCGTACGGATCACGTACTTGAGCATGTCCTCGGCGAGGTTCATGTCATCCTCAAGGTCGGCAAAGGCAATCTCGGGCTCGATCATCCAAAACTCGGCCGCATGGCGCTTGGTGTTGGAGTTCTCTGCGCGGAAGGTGGGGCCAAAGGTGTAGACGTCACCAAAGGCAAGCGCAAAGTTCTCGGCCTGCAGCTGGCCAGAAACCGTGAGGCTCGCAGCATGGCCAAAGAAGTCCTGGCTCCAGTCCACCTCACCGTTCTCAAGACGCGGCGGGTTGTCGACGTCAAGCGTGGTCACACGGAACATCTCGCCAGCGCCCTCTGCGTCGGAGGTGGTGATGATGGGCGTGTGCACGTAGAGGAATCCGCGTTCCTGGAAGAAGCAGTGGATGGCGTGAGCGGCAACCGAACGCACGCGGAAGACGGCACGGAAGAGGTTGGTGCGCGGACGCAGGTGCTGCACGGTGCGCAGGAACTCTACCGTGGTGCGCTTCTTTTGCATGGGGTAGCCCTCGGCAACAGGGCCCTCAACGACGATGTCTGTGGCCTGCAGCTCAAAGGGCTGGGGACGATCGGGGGTAAGCGCCAGGTTGCCGGTCACGATAAGTGCGGCGCCAACGCCCACGCTGGCAATCTCGTCATAGCAGTCAAGCGACTCGCGGTTCATGACCACCTGAAGATCCTTGAAGCAGCTGCCGTCATTGAGCGTCACAAAACCAAAGTTCTTCATGTCGCGGACGGACTTGACCCATCCTGCGACTGTGACGACGCTACCGCCCAGCTGCTCTGCATCGGCATACAGCTGCGCTATTCTCATGCGGTCCATGATGTGCTCCTCGCATTTGTTGGCTTCATAGCAAAGGTTTATGATAGCGCGACCCTCGCCTATCGTCGACGGCAACAACAATATCTTGGCTTTAACCACCTACTTCTTGCCCATCCTGCCCCTTCTTGCTCCCCTGACCCTTTGAACGCAGAGACATCTGCGGCAAAGCTCGCAAGCTTTCCTTGGAGACACGTGTCGCGCAACCGGGGCAAAAAGCCGGCCCCTTTGACAGGTCTTGCCAAATCAGGCGGCACAGCCATTGCCTATTTACACAGGTACCTGTCTATTATGGAGAAGCCATGACGACAGCAGCCTTGTCTCCAATTTACACAGGTACCTGTTATTCTGCTTTTGGACAACGATTCTTTTGAATACGAGAGGAACCATATGCCACACGTCAAGTACAACAGAAATCAGTTTAGCCATGAGGTCCCCCTAGCTCGCAAAGTGGGCCGCATGGGCATGCTCATCCATCGGTACTACGAGGCAGAGGCGCATCGCCACGGCGCGCTTGGCGATCCTCTGCGCGGGCAAGGTCGTGTTCTTGCCCTTCTTGCCGCAAAGCCAGAGACGACCCAGCGCGAGCTCTCCTACCTCCTTGACATGCGTCAGCAGTCCCTCTCTGAGCTGCTGGCAAAGCTTGAGGAAAAGGAATACATCACGCGCGAGAAGTCGGCCACCGATGGCCGTGTGACCGTCATCCGCCTCACCGAGGCCGGAGCCGCTGCCGCCCCCTCCCCCGAGCAGATGGAGGAACGTGCGGATGCTCTTGAATGCCTGACTAAGGAAGAGCGTGACCAGCTCGACCAGATTGCTGGCAAGGTTATTGGCTCGCTGGAGAGCAAGCTCGAGGAAATGGGTATCGACCCGCACCAGCGTCCTCATGGCCCAAGGGGTCCACATCACGGTCCTCATCGCGGAGACCCTCGTGGACCGCAGGGACCCATGCACCGTGGCCCCTATCGCCCAGACACTGACGGCGAAGACAATCAGATGCGTCGGGCGTAAGCAGGCAAGCCGTTTAGCCACAGCAGCTCGCAGCCAAATCGCAGCACCAAAAAATGGCGGCGCCCCTCACTAGAGGGGCGCCGCCAACCTTGTGCGCATCACACACGCGTCACGCCGTTCTCTTAGCGTATTCCTGAGCAATCATCCCAGCGGCCAGCTCAAGCTGGTACGGGTGGGCAACCTGGTCGCCTGCCGACGAAAAGAGCAACCTTCCACCCACAAAGCCAGGCATGGCATGGCGCTTGCCACAAACCACCCAAACCTTTGGACGATCGGCCCTCCTCATGACCTCATCCAGATCACGCGCGTCAAAGTAGCTTCCGGTATACGAGAACACGATAATGAGCGTATCTCTTCCAGCCTCGGATATCCGCCGCAGCTGCTCCGCGTGACTCACACAGGTCTCCACGTATTTGCCCTGCATGAGAAGGTCTACCTGCAAGTCAACCGCTGCTGCCTGCGCCTTGAGCATGCCAAAGGTCATCACGTGCCCAAAGGCACATAGGTCGTCCACCAAACGTTCCAAGGCGTCACGGTCGATGGTTGCCTCAACCTGCGCAATTGAGGCACACACTTGCTTTGCCATTTGCAGTGAGCTCTCTTGGAGCTGATACTCTCGGCCAGCCCCAACATACTCTCGACGCAGCTCGTCAAAGCTCGCAAACCCAACCTCTCGGCAAAAGCGAGATATTGAGCCTGTGCCAACATTGCACGCGCTCGCCAGCCCCTTTACCGAAATCTCGCCGAGCTCCTCCTGATGCGTGATGAGATATCGCGCTATGTGCGCATTGGTTGCGTTGTCACGCTCGGTTGCCAGAGCGCCAAGCAGGGCAACCGTCAGCCGATCATAGATCACAGGACACTCCTCGCTCGCATTGTGTGCGGGCTCAATCGTATGACAAAGGAGCTGCGAGTGCCTATGCAATCCAAGCGATCAAGGTGGCACATTTACGGGACAACTGAAACCAAATTCCAGAGCGATACAGGTTTGCCCCACGCAAATTGGACCATAATGCCAGCTTGCTGAATCATTCGCAGAACGCTGGGCACCAGCTGTTATCTTCTTATACAAGGAACCAAGCACAAGGGAGGAAACATGAAGGTTGGCATCGTAGGTACTGGCATGATCGTTCGTATGGTTGCACCCAACATGAAGTCCTGGGGCATTGACGTTGTGGCCGTGGCTGGCACCCCCAACTCGATGGGCGAGGTAAACGAGCTTGCAGACGAGTACGGCGCCGATGGTCGTTATAGCGACTACCACGACCTTATGGCCGACCCTGAGGTCGACACCGTCTACGTAGCCGTCCCTAACTTCCTGCACTATGCCGTGAGCGAGGCCGCCATTTTGGCTGGCAAGGACGTCATCTGCGAAAAGCCGCTGGCCTCCAACGAGGTCGAGGCTGCCAAGCTCGCCGCGCTCGCCAAGGAGCACAAGCGCTTCCTCTGGGAGGCTGTGGTGACCACCCGTCAGCCCAACTTCAAGCTCGTCCGCGATGAGCTGCTGCCTCGCATTGGCACCGTCAAGATTGCCTACGTCAACTACAGCCAGTACTCCAGCCGCTACGACGCCTTCCGCGCCGGTGAGGTTCTTCCCGCGTTTGACCCGGCCAAGGCAGGCGGCGCCATCATGGACATTGGCCTCTACACGATGACCTACACCATTGGCCTGTTTGGCGAGCCCAAGAAGGCCGTCTATCGTGCCAACATCGAGCGCGACATCGACACGTCGGGCATCATTGACTACGACTACGACGGCTTCCGTGCCATCAACGTGTGCGCCAAGGACTGCGGCGCCCCCTGCGTCATGCAGATTCAGGGCACCGATGGCTACATCGTCTCCAACTCGCAGCCCAACCTCTGCGGCTCCGTCACCCTGCATCTCAACGATGGCACCGAGGAGACCTATGACAACAGCTATCCCATCATGTGGGAGGGCGAGTTCCGCGAGTTCCTGGCGCAGCAGCAGGCCGGCGACCTCGATGAGTGCTACCGTCAGCTCGACGAGAGCCTCACGGTGAGCCGCGTTCAGAACACCATCCGTCGCAAGGCCGGTGTCATCTTCCCCGCCGACAAGCAGTAAACACTCGAGCTACAGAGTGCGACCTAGAGCCCGGAGCCTGTGCCCCGGGCTCTTTTGCAACGTGATTCCCGACGGACGGAGAGCTTCCATCCGGCCGTCCAAAAGGAACCGTCCCCAATGGACGGATGCTATTGCTAGACACACAAAAAGGGAGACGGACCCCTCGCAACCACGTCTGGCGCTTAAGGTCCGTCTCCCCTGAGTTATGCCGGGCTCAAATGTACTTAGCTCAAATCAATGTGCCTTGCCGCCCGCCTGTTCAACTCTTTCTCGGATTCTACTTTGTTTTTCATCCAAGAACTGCGAGAACTTAGTAGAGCTCGTCACGCTTCCAGTCAACAAGGCAAGAATCAAAGCCAACGGTAATCTCTTCGGGGTTCATGTGACGGCCAATGACAACAAGCTTGGTCATGCGGTCGCCCACCTCGTCATCCCACTCGTTCATGATCTCGGGATTGGCCTCAATAATCTTCTTCTTCTCGGCCTCGGGCGCGGAGTCAACAAACAGGCCGTTCTCCTGCAGGTGAATCTGGCGACCGGCCTGCTCAAAGACGTAGGCCATGTTGGGATCGTCGGCAAACCATGCGATACCCTTGCAACGAATGATCTCGTCGGGCCAGTTCTGGGCAAACTTCTCGAGCTGGTCCATGTCAAAGGGCTTGCGGCGCATGTACACAAAGGTCTGGATGTCGTACTCCAAGACCTCGGGATCGTCATGCTCCTCGGGATGCTCCATGGCGTCAATCCAGGCAGCGGACTCGTAGGCAGCGTTGAAGTCAAAGCGGTTGGTGGAGAGCATCTCGTTGATGTCAACCTTGCCCTGCTCCGCCTCAATGATCTTGGCGTCCTTCTGAAGGCCACGAACGAGCGCGCGCAGCTCGGCAATCTGCTCGGGCGTCACGAGGTCGGCCTTATTGAGGACAAGCGTGGTGCAGAACTCAAGCTGCTGGATGAGCAGCGCCTCGATGTCGTCCTCGTCGATGTCCTCGGCCAGGAGGTCGCGACCACCGTGGAACTGGTCGAACATACGCTTGCTGTCGACCACGGCGATGATGTTGTCAAGGTCGATCTCAAGACCGCGAGCAGCCTCCCGCTTGCAGAAGTTGTCAATGGTGAAGGCGATGGGAATGGGCTCGCAGATGCCAGATGCCTCAATGATGATGTGGTCAAAGTTGCCAGACTCAGCGAGCTCGGTCAGCTGACGGGCAAGGTCGTCGGCCAGGGTGCAGCAGATGCAGCCATTGGTGAGGGGCACGAGGTTCTCGTTGGCCTTGTTGACGACGCCACCCTTGGCAATGAGGTCTGCGTCGATGTTGACCTCGCCGATGTCGTTGACGATGACGGCCGCACGAACGCCCTTGTCATTGGCAAGGATGTTGTTGAGCAGCGTGGTCTTACCGGCACCAAGGTATCCGGTAATGAGCGCGATGCGCACGGGGTTCTTGGACATAAGACACCTTCCTCTAGGTTCTCAATTCACAAGGACTAAGTATACCCAGCTGCAGGAATTAGCCACACGCCAACCAAGTAAGGAGCAGCGAACAATCACTCACTTGTCGCATGGGAGTGTCATGGGGGACGTATATTTGACACGCTCAATCAGGCCGTAAGGATGGGTGTCCCTTCGCGAGCGAGCAACACCAGGGTGTGTCACTGGCGCAACCACCACCTGAGGGCGTGTCCCCCTGACACACCCCTTCGACCCTCGCTTCCACGTCTGCGTGTACCAAAGCGTCTCCCCTGTCACTCACGGACAAGATAGTCCGCATGAAAAGAGGGGCCGGAACCGCTTGGCTCCGACCCCCTTTCGTCAAGAAACAGCTACAAGAGCGCTACTTGCGGCGCACCGGAATGGGCTTGGGCGGCGTCTTGGGCTTCTTGGCACCAGCGCGCACAATGGCGCCCTCGGGGCAGGCCTCGAGGCACTGGTTGCACTGGGTGCACTTCTTCTGGTTAATGACGTGCACAAACTTGGGCTTGCCAAGGATGGCTCCGTCATCGCACGCCTTCAGGCACTTGCCACAGCCGGTGCACTTGCTCACCAGGACGTGGTAGGTCTTGAAAGCGTCGCAACCGCCGGTGGGACACTGGCGCTTGGTAAAGTGCGGCTCAATCTCGGCGCCAAAGAGGTCAAGCGCCTGGGTGGTGACACGGCCAATGGCCCTGCCCTCACCGCAGATGGCCTGCTTCTCCATCACTGGAGCAAGGTCGCGCATCAGAGCGATGTCGGACGGCTTGCCCTTCTTGGTGCAGGCGTCGCCCATGATGGTGTGCAGCTGATAGCCACCCTCATGACCAAAGGTGCAGGTGCACTCGGTGGCCATGCGTAGCTCGCCAATCACCTTGTACAGAGCATCAGCCATGCAGTCGCCCTCGCCATAGGTGCGAAGGGTCGCGGTGCCCTCTGCCACCTCGAGCTCGTTGGCAAACTGGGCTGCGGGCACAAAGGTCGCCGTCGGATAGGAGAGCCAGACTGCCTTGAGGCCCTCGGCGGACGCGCCAGCGGCATCGAGCAACGCCGAGACGGTCATAGTGCCAGTTTGGTTGATAGCGTAGTCCATGGTTCCCCCTCCCTTAGTATTCGTTCCACAGACGCGGCTTGGTAATGGTCAGGCGAAGGTCGCACTGCAGGCAACGGCTTGCCTCGCACTTGGCCTCGTCCTCGGTGAACGGGCACTCGTACTGCGCAAAGTTGCCCTTGCGCTCCTCGGCGGGAGCCATCTGGGGCTGCACGGCGGGCGTGTAGAACTCGGCGGGAGCCTTGCCCAGCTCCTTCTCCACAGGCTCGGGATCGAGCAGCTCTGCCGAGATGTCGCCGTCGCCACCAAGGTAGCGGTCGATGGCGCTCGCGGCGTCGCGGCCCTCGGCAATGGCGCCAATGACGCTCTTGGTGCCGGTCACCACGTCGCCAGCGGCAAAGATGCCGTCGGCGCTGGTTGCGTGGTTTGCATCGGCCACCACGTACGGACCATGGGTGAGCTCAAGGTCAAAGCCCATGGTGTCCTCGGGCTTCTGGCCAACGCCAAAGATCACGTAGTCGGCCGGCAGCGTAAGCTCGCCGCCCTCAACAAGCTCGGTCACCGCACGATGGTTCTCGTCAAAGTAGAACTTTGCGATCTTGTGGATGGTCATGGAGCCGACCTTGCCGGTGCCGTCGTCGTTGATGGAGGTGAAGGCATAGGCGTCGTGCAGGACGATGCCTTCCTCGGCAGCCTCCTCGCGCTCCTCGGGCGTGGAGGTCATGACGGCCTCGGCCTCGAGGCAGGCCACGTCAACGCTGGCTGCGCCAAGACGCACCGCGGTGCGAGCGCAGTCATAGGCAACGTTGCCGCCGCCAAGCACGACCACGCGGCCGCCCTCGACCGGCTGCGGGTTGCCCTCACGGGCAGCCTTGAGGAAGTCGGTGTTCACATAGACGTTCTCAAGGTCATGGCCCTTCATGGGCAGCACGTTGCCCTTGAAGGTGCCCACGGTCACCAGCACGGCATCGTAGCCCTGGGTGAGCAGCGCCTTGACGTCCTTGACGCGCTCGTTGCACTTGAGCTCGATACGCGGCTCGGCGTCGTCGGCCTGGCTGATCTCGAGGATGGTGGCAACCTCGCGGTCTACGATCTCATCGGGCAGGCGATATGCGGGAATGCCATAGCGCATCTGGCCGCCTACCTTGGCATTGGCCTCGAAGACGTCGACCTTGTGGCCCTTCTCGGCGAGGAAGAGCGCTGCGGTGAGGCCACCAGGGCCTGCGCCTACAACGGCGACCTTCTTGCCCGTGAGGGGCTCGTGGCGCACGCGGCTCTTCCACTCGCCGGTGTCGCGCACTGCGGCGGCACGCTTGAGGCGGCAGATGGAGAGCGGCTCCTGCAGGTAGTTGCGCTTGCACTCGCCCTGGCAGTTGTGGGTGCAGATGTTGCCGAGGGTCTCGGGGAACGGAACCTTCTCGCGCACGACTGCGGTGGCCTTCTCCCACTCGCCAACCTTGACATAGCGCAGGTAGCGCGGGATGTCGATGTGTGCGGGGCAACCGCTGCGGCACGGAACGATGTTGTCCTCGCGGCTGCGGTTCTCCTTGACGAGACCGACCATGTCGACGATGGAGCCAGTGGGGCACACCTCGATGCAGGCGCCGCAGAAACGGCAGCCGGCCTCTTGCAGCGACGCACCGTTAATGGCAACGCGCATCGAGCCGTCCTCGGCACGGTGGAAGCCGATGGCTCCCACGCCACGCATTCCCTCACAGGCACGCACGCAGCGACCGCAACGGATGCAGCGGGTAAAGCCGTGCGAGATCAGCGGATTTGAGGTGTCAGCCGGCACGGTGCGGCCCTTGCAGCGCCAGCGCTGCGGAGAAACGCCCATGTACTGGTACATGGACTGCAGCTCGCACACGCCGTACTTGGGGCAGCCGGTGCAGTCGGCAGGGTGGGTGGCAAGGATCAGCTCCATTGCCAGACGACGCAGCTTGTCGGCGGCATCGCCCTTGGTGTTGACGACCATGCCCTCGGTCGCCTTGGTCATGCAGGCGCGGACGGGCTCGTCCTCGCCCTCCACCTCGACCATACAGAGCCCGCATCCCCCAATGGGCTCCAGGTCGGGATGGCCGCACAGATGCGGTACGAAGATGCCGGCATCGAGTGCAGCGTTAAGGACCGACTGGCCCTCTTGCGCCTCGATGAGCTGGCCATCAATCGTCAGCTTCATGCGCTTCCTCTCCTTTCCGTTGTCAGAACAGAAAAAACCACTTTCAAATATCAGCCCCAGAGATACAAAAAGAAAGGTGCTTACGCACTATCAGGCTCGTCCATATGCCAAAGATTTATGTGCATAAGCACAACCAGACAGCACGATCCACCCCAAGCTCATCCCCTTACGCCAACGTTTGCGCACCTGCTAACTATGCCTTGCGCGCCTTTGGGGCAGCTTGTCTACCGGCATGAAAAGGGCGGCCTCTCATTGGAGGCCGCCCATCATTGCTAGGTAGCAAAACCCAAGCAATTCGCTTTAAAGACTAGTCCCAGTCGCCGTCGCCGTCATCCCAGTCCTCGTCGCCACCGTCGCCAAAGGCGAGCTCAGCAGCGTTCTCACCGGCGATACGGCCGGAGTTGAGGCAGAAGCCCATGGTGTTGCCAGGGATGCAGAAGTTGTAGGAGTCACCATAGATGGTGCAGGCGTCGGTGCCAACGCAGTAGAGGCCAGGGATGGTCTCGTAGTCGTCGGTCATGACCTCGAGCTTGTGGTTGACGAGCACGCCGCCCAGGGTGCCGTAAGCGCCCATGAACTGCTTGCAGCCGTAGAAGGGACCCTCCTCCAGAGGAATCATGTACTGGCGGTCCTTCTCGAACAGGGCGTCATAGCCCTCGGCGCACATCTCGTTGTACTCCTCAACGGCAGCCACGAAGCCGTCGACGTTGATGCCGAGCTTCTCAGCGAGCTCCTCGAGGGTGTCGGCCTGGGCGATGTAGGGGTTGCCCTCGTCGTCCTTGTAGGTGTCGAGGTCGGCGTTCCACTGAGCCTCAAAGCCCTCATAGAGGTCGTGCGGATGCACGTGGGAGACGATGTCCGGACCATACTTCTTCCAGCGCTTGAGCATGTTGGCGTCGAAGATGGCGTAGCCGACCTTGCCGGGCAGGTGGTTGATGGCGTTACCGACGAAGGTGGTGTTGAAGACCTCGTCCTCGGGCATGAAGCGCTCGCCCAGACGGTTGCACCAGTAGCACGGCTGGCGGAAGGCGCCCTCAACGTAGAAGTGGTTCATGTTGTCGGGCAGCTGGTACATGAGCTCCATGGTGACGGGGGTGTGGCCCGCGCCGACCTTGTGGCACATGTTGAAGCCGTCGCCGTCCATGCCGGGGATAGCGAAGGAGAAGAGGTTCTTGCCCCAGTCCAGGCCGATCTTGTCGTGGATCATCTGGACGTTGTGACCAAAGCCGCCGGTAGCGACGATGGCAGCCTTGCAGGAGATCTCGATCTCCTCGCCGCTCTTGTCAACAGCCTTGACGCCAGCAACCTTGCCGTCCTCCATGATGAGGTCGGTGCCAGGGGTCTCGAGCATGAACTCGACGCCGAGGTCCTGGGCCTTCTCGGTCATGCGCTTGGTCATCGTGGTGGCAGCGCGCGGGCCGGGCTCGGAGCCGTCCTCGGGCTGAACGACGTGCCAGGTATACTCGCCGTCGGCGTAGGCCTTGGTGCGCTCACCAGCGCGGAAGGCAGGACGCACGGAGTTGAACTGCACGCCCATGTCCATGAGCCACTGGATGGTGTCGCCGGACTTGTCGTAGTAAGCCTTGACCAGCTTGGCGTCAACCTGATAGTGGGTGTAGAACATGTGGCGACGGAAGAGCTCGCCAGGGGTGAGGGTGATGCCGCTCATCTTCTGCACGGGAGAGCCTGCTGCGCAGGGGCCCATGCCCATGTTGGCGGCGCCACCGGTGTTGGACGCCTTCTCCAGGCAGATGACGCTCGCGCCATTCTCCGCGGCGGAGATGGCAGCTGCCAGGCCGGAAAGACCTGCTGCGATGACGACGACATCAGTCTCAAGCTGCTTTGCCATTCGTTCCTCCTTTAACCGTCTTTCTTTATCCGTACGGCCGCCCGCTTACGCGGACGGCCTAAATACCCTAATGCAACGTTCTCACAGTGGCACATGCCAAACTATGTGTGCCTAACCGAGGTTGAACGACCCTACCTATAGGGGCATTGTGCAAAGAACCAAAGCTGCCCTCTGTTTTTTACTGACGAGTTCCCAGAGCCTGGAACTTGGCGTAACGGTTTTCGGGGTCGGGCATGGTGGGCGACAGGAACTCCTTGTACGCGGCGACGCGAGCCTTGTACTCGGGGGTCTTCTGCAGCTCGGCCAGAATGCCCTCGTTCTTGCCAATGTCCTCGCCGTGGATCTGCTTGCCGCCCATGGTGTCGTGAGCGCGCTCGCGACCCTGCTCGTCATAGACGCCGGGGAAGGCGGGAGCGCCATCTGCGTCGTAGATGACGTTGCCGTTCTCGTCGGTGAGGTCATGCTCTGCATACTCGACGGTGACTGCGCCATTGACGTCGATGACAATCTTGCCCTGCAGGCCGCACACGGCGCACACGGCGCGGTTGGTGCCAGGATACAGGTAGAAGTCGTTGCAGTTGCAGTGCGGGCAGACGCCCTTCTCGCCCTTGTACTCTGCATGCTCGGGATCCTTGGCAGCCTCCGCGAGGTTGATGCCAATCTGATGGGCGCGAGCAACGACCTCGTCCTTCATGAGGGCGGTCTTGGACCAGGCAATCCACTCGTTGTCGATGACCTTCCAGGCGGGGGTCATGGACTGAATCTGGTGGTCGGACTGGATGTGCGTGCCCCAGTCGGAGCCGCCGATGCCGATGTAGCTCACGGGAATGCCGGTATGGAAGACGCACTCGGGAGGAATGGTGCCCTTGCCACCATGCTCAATGATGTCCTTGGCAATCTGCATGCCAATGAAGTTGTTGCCGGTGTCCATACGCGGCCCAAAGCGGTCCATGACGGTATGGAAGAGGCCGGAGGCGCCGGTCTCGAAGATCGGGTCAACCATGATGATGCCGTCAGAGGTGAACATCTTGTAGGCCAGCCAGTCGAAGTCGTCCTTGTGGACGCACATGTTGCCGCGGCCGCTCATGAGGGCCTTCACGCAGGCGATGCAGCCAGTGCAATGCTTGATGTCGAGGTCCTGAGCGCGAATGAACTCGACCTCGCAACCAGCTTCCTGAGCTCCCTTCAGCACCTCCTTGCAGATGGAGTCGTTGTTGCCGTTCTTGGTACCAAACGACACACCCAGAATCTTGGTCATAGCCATCCCCTCTCCGAAGGATTAACGGACAATTATGTGCCTCTAACCATCAAATTCTATGGTCAAAGGCACTGTGCAATCGTTTGAATGCGTTGGGCGGAACGTCGCACAACAAGGCCAGACATAGGGCTACAGACTAATGGCTCGCAAGTTAGCGAACGACATGGCGCCTGACCGCCCTCTGCCAGGAGAGCGGCATCGAGTCGACATTGATCATGAGCCGGTTGTCCATGCCTTCGAGGTAGCGAATGTAGAAGGCAACCGCAAGACGGTCCTCGCCGCTGCGCAGATCGAGGTAGAACAGTTCCTGGATTTTGTTCACGCGATAGAAGTAGGTATTGCGATGAACATTGAGCGCCTTTGCCGCCTCGGCGGGGCTCCCTGGAAAATGAACGGTCTGAAACGCCGTCTCGAGATAGGCGGTGCCGTGATCCTGGTCGTACATCGACATGGCAATAACGCGCTTGTCGAGCATCATGTCAACCTGCCCAAAGGTGTTGCAGAGGCTCGCAAGCACGGCGTAGCGATGGTGCCAGAAGTACACGATGAGCCCATCGTCGTCGACGTGCGCGTTCAGCAGGTCGCGCACCTGCTGATGACGCTCTGGGGCAAGGCCAATCTGCTCAAAGGGCTCGCTCACATATGCACGCAGGCCGTTTCGCTCGAGCGTGGAGATGAGCCGCTTGCGTTGGCCCAAGATTCGCTCCGCTCGGTCGTAGCAGTCCCAACCCGAGCAGGTCCTGGGACCAAGCGCCACCAGCACCACGAGGGTGCCGTCTCGAATGGTCCATAGGCTGTTTCTGAAGGCACCCGAAACCCTTGAGGCCATGCGTTGCAGATGCGCCCGAGGTATCTCGCGCTCCCCCACCAGCTCAACAAAGACGTAGGTGTCGTCGAGCGGCATGGAGCTGAGAGCAAGCTGTGCACGCATGGTCTTGTCGTTGGCGAAGGTCGCGTTGAGCAGGTCGTCGAGCACCGTGGACCCCGAACCAGCACGCTCGCCCGCAATGCCCAACCTGTCAATCATGATGCCGGCGAGAGAGCCAGCAAAGTCAATGAGCTCGAGGTCGGAGTCGCGCACCACGCGATCCTGCTCGAGCATGTCAAATCTTCCCATCTCCATATGGTGATAGGTAATGATCGAGGTCACCCAACGCTGCCCAAAGCGCTCGTTCTCCGAAATTATGGAGTGCCCGGCGTGGCGAACGTCATCAAGGATACCAGTGCGCTCCATCTCGGCGTCGACCTCCTCGAGGACATAGCCCTGGTTGATCTCTTCGAGCACGTCCTCGCGGTTCTCGGGGAACGACCCGGAGCTCGCCAAAAGACGTCTGTCCGAATTGACCACCATCAGTGGATTGCCCATGATCTCAAAGATGCGATCGGCATAGTGCTGGATATCGTAGGAGCTCTGAAACGCGCTAAAGATCCTCTTGCGCTGCAGGTCGAGATGAATATGGAGTTCGGGCAAGCGTACAAATCTTTGCTCAAACTCATCGCGACTCAGCTTGCAGGCAACGTGTACCGTGCGAGGCGCAGGGCGTACGTCACCGCTGAGAGGACCGGCACCACACAGGACAAGCGAGGTCCCCGGGAAACCCTCGGGGTTCGTCAACACTCCTTCTGGTGCAAGGACGAGCTGTTCGGAGATGGGAGAAGTAAACTCGTTCCTAGGAAAGACGATGACCTCGCCGTCGAGGTTGACGCCAGAACCACTCTCAAAATCGGTAACGCCCAGCTCTCCCAGAACCGTCCGAAGCTTCATGAACCAAGACCCATTCACTCGCCAGCTATACCCTTCAATTTTGTTCTTAAGAGTTTAAAAAGGCCTTGTGCGGTAGTACAAACTTCCAATTCAAAGCCTCTTTCAAATTGAGAGCGGTGCCTATGTGAGCTTGAAAAACAAGAACGTAGCCTAAAGATGCCGCATTATGTGTACGCATCCACCACCAAAAGATTGGAGGTCGCTCATGACCTACCGCATCCTCACCCTCTCCCCCGGCTCCACCTCCACCAAGGTTGCCGTCTTTGAGGGCGACAAGCCCATCTTTAAGGCAAACGTCCGCCATGATCCCGCTGAGCTCGCCTCGTTTGACCACGCCAAGGACCAGCTGCAGTACCGTATCGACACCATCGAGCGCGAGCTTGCAGCCGCTAAGGTCAGTCTCGACTCCATCGACGCCTTCAGCGGATACTGCGGTGGCATGGGCCCGACCATTGGCGGCATCTTTGCCATCGATGACACGGTGTGCGAGCACGTCCTCAACTGCGGCATGAACCATCCCGCCATTCTTGGCGCTCCCATCCTGCACTCCTTTGCACAAAAGACCGGCAAGCCCGCGTTTGCCGTCAACCAGCCCGACACCGACGAGCTCGACGACGTGGCGCGCATAACCGGCTACCCTGGCGTCTACCGCAAGAGCCATGTGCACTGCCTCAACCAGAAGGAGTGCGCGATCCGTTACGCCGAGACGCTAGGCAAGTCCTATGACGAGATCAACGTCATCGTCGCGCATGTGGGCGGCGGCCTCTCGGTGGCGGCGCATCGCCACGGCCGCATGGTCGACACCAACGACGTGCTCGAGGGCTCCGGCCCCTTTGCTCCCAACCGCTCTGGCGATGTTCCCCTAAAGCCGGTCGTGGCACTCGCCTTCTCGGGCGAGCACGACAAGAAGGAGATCATGGGAGTCATTGGCAAGACCGGTGGCCTGCTTGGCCTTGTGGGCACCGACGACGCCATTGCCATCAACGAGCGCATCGCTGCCGGTGACGAGTGGGCCAAGGTTGTCTATGAGGCCATGGCCTATCAGACCGCCAAGGCAATCGGTGCGTTTGCGGCCACCCTCAAGGGCCAGGTCGACGGCATCATCCTCACCGGCGGCGTCTCGAACGACAAGGGCTTTGTGGCCTATGTCGAGGAGCGCGTGGGATGGATCGCACCGGTCATTGCCTACGGCGGCGACTTTGAGATGGAGGGCTCCGCTTCTGGCGCCGTCCGTGCGCTCGAGGGCACCGAGGAGGTCATGACCTACACCGGCGAGCCCTCTTGGAAGGGCTTCCAGATGGAGGGCGCCTTCGCCGACGTGGAGGGCTAACGATACCTGCCACACCAATGCGCTCTCCAAGGGCAACGCAGCTCTTGGAGAGCGCTTTTTGTTCGCCTGCACATAGCATGCGTGCGGGTCGCTCCTTAGAGTACTTCTTGATATGACACCCGCATCTATAAGCCTCGAAAGGACTCCCATGTCTTCTAACCAAAAGGGTGGATTCCACTACGCCTTTGCCATCGTGGCGAGCTGCATTGCCATCACCTGCCTGCCTTGCGCGCTGGTGCTCAGCTGCGCCGGCATCTTCTTTACCCCGGTATCGGAGTTCTTTGGCGTGCCTCGCGCCTCGTTCACGCTGTACTTCTCCATCCTCAACATCATGATGATGCTGACGCTGCCCATGGCGGGCAACCACCTGAGCAGGCTCGATGCGCGCAAGGTGCTCACTGGCGCCACGCTGCTCGCGGGCCTTGGACTCATTGGCATGAGCCGTGGCAACTCCATGCCTTGGTTCTATGTGTGCGGCGCCATCATGGGCGTGGGCATGGCACCGCTCATTTACCTGTCTGTCCCCACACTCATTAACGCATGGTGCGTCAAGCGCGTGGGCTTCTTCGTGGGTCTGTGCATGGCGTTCACCGGCATTGGTGGCGTCATCTTTAACCCCATCGGCACAGCGCTCATCCAGAGCGGTCCAGAGGGGTGGCGCACGGCATATCTGGTGTTTGGCATCATTGCCCTTGCTGGCACCCTGCCGTTCACGCTGTTTGTGGTGCGCTCAAAGCCAGAGGACAAGGGCCTGCTCCCCTACGGCGCCGACGAGCTTGCGACCGAGGCCGACACCAGCTCCCCTGCAGCCGCCGAGGTTGAGGGCATCCCCGCTGCACAGGCCATGCGCATGCCTGCCTTCTATGCACTGGCAGTCTTTTGCGGAGTGATCACCCTCAACCAGACCATCTACCAGTTCTTGGCAAGCTACGCCACCTCGTTTGCTGACACCCTGCCCGCCATTGCCGCGGCCTCTGGCGTGGTTGCGAGCGCCGCCATGGCTGGCCAGGCAATTGGCAAGGTTGTGCTGGGCATCATCAACGACAAGTCCATCAAGCTGGGCCTGTTCTTTGGCCTGGGCTGCGGAGCGGTGGGCGTTCTGCTCATGTGGTTCTTGCCCTCAACGCTCGCCCTACTGCTTGCTGGTGCGTTCCTCTTTGGCGTGGTCTACGCCATGACCACCGTGCAGACCCCGCTTCTGGTGCGCTCGGTCTTTGGCTCTGCCGACTACACCAACATCTACTCGCGCATCTCCATGGTTGGCTCGCTTATGAGCGCCGTGGCTGCGGTGTTCTGGAGCTTTGTCATCGACTCACCTGGCGGCTTCCCGCTGATGTTCATTGGCGGCCTTACCTGCATGGCAGTCTGCCTGGTAACAAGCCTCTTTGCATTGGGACAGAAGGCGTAACGGCCTTTCCCGGCAAGCGAGCAACGACAAGCCCCTCGTCCTTGTTGCAAGGGCGAGGGGCTACTTTTGTGCTTCGTTGTTTCACCAGGTCAAAGTGCCTAAAGGCAGATCTTGGGACCAGCGTGTGGACGCGGCGCAGGTGCCGGCAACCTTACTCCGCATGCCTCTTACGACGCCGCTTGCGGGGAGGTAGCTCGTGCCAGTGATCAATCACCGCACGAAAGTCCACGCTGTCGGCGTCAAAGGTGTCGCACGGACACAGGTGAATAATGCCGTGGAACTCGTGCAGACGGTTGTGCTCCCAAGGCATGCCACGGTCCTCGATCGCAAAGGCCGCAGCCGCATCAAAGGAGGCAAGCGCATCCTTTGCAAAGGCATGGTCATGGTGGCCGGTGTAGAAGTGCTCAAAGGGCAGCTCCACCATACGGGCAAGCGTCTTCTCGCGCCAGCCCTGGATGCTGAGCGACTCCTCAAAGAAGAGGCACATGATGGGAGTCACCGCGTCACCAGAGAGCAGAACGCCACAGTCCTCCACCAGATACGCCATTGACCCCGCCGTATGGCCCGGGAGCGCCACCGCACGCACTGCACGGCCTCCCAAATCAAAGACATCGCCATCGGCCACGGGCAGCTCGACCGGGCACGCACCGTCACGCAGTGCAAAAGGCGCGTCAGTCGTAAGCAGGCCCTCCTCGCAGATCTGGTCGTAGATGCGCTGAGTACGCTCTTCGGCGCCCTCCCAACAAGCCATGCCACCATCAAGCGGCGAAAGGCGAGCCTCGTCAAACCAATACGAGCCCATCATATGGTCCTCGTGCCCATGGGTGAGCGCCACGGTAACCGGCGGCTCAGTTATGCCCTCTACACACTCGCGCAGGTTCCCAAAGCCACCGCAAGAATCTACCAGCAGCGATCGCGTCTCCCCCACCACCAAGTAGCAGTGGTTTCCGAGCACGTCAACGATTCTGTGGAGCCCTGGCGCAATCTGCGCGCTAGCAAACTGATGCATGATGACCAACTTCCTTCTTCTTGAGCCGTTCACGCCTTGAATCATGTTGGCGACGGCCGAACGGTTTCCCGTGCACTTTTGCGTGAAAAAGACGCGGCTGCCAGGCAATGCCCAACAGCCGCGCCCAGAGCGTATTGTGCCCTAGTACTAGTGCATCTGCGGAGCAGGATCGTTGCAGATCTTGCGAGCCAGAGCCTCAACGGGGCCGTTCAGCAGGAAGGTAACGATGTAACAGGCGATCCAGACGGGAATGATGTTCTGGAAGAAGCCAAAGACGGAAGCGATGAACGGAGCGCCACCAAGAACGCAGGCGTCAAGGGCGCCAACCAGGTAGCACAGGATGACGGAATAGATGGTGTTGATGGGGATGTTGACGAGCGCACCAAACTTGGCGCCCTCGGAGGGGTTGCATGCCAAGAATGGTCGCGATGCACCATGAGAACACGAAGTTGATGAAGAACATGGGCCAGATCCAGCCGCGGGAGGCGTCGGCGGTCTTAAAGACGTAAAGGGCGAGGAACTCGCACAGGATGCAGAGTACGAGCGCAACACAGCTGTTAAGGATTGCGGCCTTTACAAAGCGCGTGGAAGTCTTCATGGGCATTTTTTGCTCCTCCTTGATGGATTGGCGGTAAAAGCAGGCTAGAGCATAGTGCCTTGTCGCAAAAATGAACATGGTCGCAACCATAAGGTTTGCGACCATGAATCATCATTCTTTGTACGAAAGCACCATGCAATACGTGAAACTGGCTACATCCTGAGACAATTGACCCACCAGATACGTTGCTCGCACCGCACGGGAAGTATCTGCCTACTCCTTGGGGCCAATGAAGCGGCTGAACACGTCAACGACCCAACCGGCGTACCACACGCCAGCAAGCATTGCCACGCCAACCTGAATGGGCATGCTTCCAAGGTTTGCAAAGCCCAGCGGGCCCATAACAGTGAGGCCGACCGCCCAGCCAGAAAGCACGGCCGGAAGGAAGAAGACCTTCTCCAGGCGAGTGCAGAGCATGACCGCCAAGAAGCCAAGCACTGCCAGGGTGATGAAGGTGTTGCCGTCACCAGGGAAGGGCAGGTTCTCCATAAGCCAAATGGCACAGACCGCCATAAGGTCGGAAAGCAGGAATCCCAAAGACATGGGCAGACCAAGCTCCACCTTGTTACCAGCGGTCACGAAGATGCCTGCGCAAATGAGGGCCACGGCGCCACAGGTGATGCCAAGGTGCCCAGAGACAACCGCCCAAATAGGAGGCAGCAGGCCAATTGAGATAGCAAGGGCAAGACGCGGGTCTTTAATCATGGAATTCCTCCTAAACGGTGGCTCCCCAAAGATAGTGGCCAAAACCGTGCGGCTTGAGGGAGCCACATACTTGACCGGTCGCCTAAAACTCGCATCTGAGCGAACTGGAACGTGGGAAATGTCCTCGCTCAAATCGACTTTTAGGCGACCGACAATCTATCGATCAGTTGAAACTAGTCGTCAAAGCCAGTGAAGACGGGAACGCCCGTGTAGGTCTTGGGCTCTTCCTCGCCGTCGAGCACGCGGATGGCGCCGGCAGCCATGGCCTCAAGCTCAAACTCGCCGGGGTAGGCGGAGACGGGAGCGATCCAGCCGCAGTTCTCCTCGATGCTCGCGACAAGGCCCTTGTTGTGGACCATGCCGCCGCCGAGGAGGATGCCGTCGACCTTGCCACCAAGCACGGTGGCCATCGAGCCGATGTACTTGTTGATCTGGTAGACCATGGCGTCCCAGGCGCGGGCAGCAGCCTTATCGCCGGCTGCGGCGCGGTCGCAGACCTCGATGGCGTCAGAGGTGCCCAGCAGGTCAACAAAGCCACCGGTCTTCATGCACATGCCGCGGACCTCCTTGATGGAGTGCCCAGCCTCGAGATAGTTGAGGACCTCGGCCACAGGCACGGCGCCGCAGCGCGTGGGGGCCATCATGCCCTCGCCGCCCACGATGTCGTAGCCGTCGATCATCTTGCCGGCCTTATGGGCGCTGATGGAGATGCCGCCGCCAATGTGGCACACGATGAAGTTGCACTCGTCGTAGCGCTTGCCCATGCTGTGAGCGTGGCGGATGGCGGTCTCCTTGAGGTTGAGGGCGTGCAGGTGCACGTTGCGGTAGACGCCCTTGATGCCGGTCATGCGGGCCAGGTCGCAAAGCTCGTCGGTGTCGGGCGGGTTGACCACGAAGGCCGGCTTGCCTGCCTGGGTGGCAAATGCGTTGGCAAGCTGGCTGCCCAGCTGTGCGGGATGCTGCACGCCGTTGGCGCCGCGGTAGGCATGGTCGAGCATGACGTCGTTCACGGCGTAGGTGCCGCCCTCGAGGGCGAGCAGGCCGCCGCCACGACCAACAAAGGCATCGATGGTGGAGAGGTCCACGTTGTTCTCGGCGAGGGCCTCGAGGATGAGGTCGCGACGATAGGGCATCTGGTCGGAGACGCTCTTGAACTCTGCGAGCTTCTCGGCCTCGTGAGCAACGTTCTTGGTAAAGACCTCGGTCTCGCCGTCAAAGACGCCGACCTTGGTGGAGGTGGAACCAGGGTTAATGACCAGAATGCGATAGGCCATGAGAAAGTCCTTTCTGCAAGATGCGAGGAAAAAGCGGGCCGGCGGTGCTGAGTTCCGCCGGCCCAAGGAGCGCCAACAGGAGGGGGGATTCCCGTTGGTTGGGGTTTTGCTACTCAGCCTTGAGAGCCTGGCTGCGGACGCAGCTCATCACGACGTTGCCCACGAGCTCGGAGACCGGCGCGGAGCGGCTACAGTCACAGACGATCTTCTTGAAGCCCTGGAGCATGGGGCCGTAGGCGTCGGCATGGGCAAAGTTCTGCACGAGCTTGACGCCGATGTTGCCCACGTTGATGTCGGGGCAAATGAGAACGTTGGCCTTGCCGGCAACGGCGCTCTCGCGACGGACCTTCTTGGCGGCAACGGCGGGAACGATGGCGGAGTCGAGCTGGAACTCGCCGTCGATGGCCAGGTCGGGGCGCTGCTCGTTGGCGATGCGCACGGCCTCGCGGACCTTGTCGACCTTCTCGGACTCGGCGGAGCCGTCGGTGGAGTAGGAAAGCATGGCCACGCGCGGCTCCCAGCCCATGAGGGCGTGGACGGTCTCGGCGGAGGTGATGGCGATGGAGGCAAGCTGCTCGGGGTCGGGGTCAACGCACACGGCGGCGTCGCCAAAGCCCATCAGATGGCCCTCGCTGCCCTCCCAGTTGGGGATGTTGAAGATGCCCAGGCTGGAGATGGTCTCGATGCCCTCGGCAAGGCCGATGATGGTCTGGCCGCCAATGATAACGTCACCGGTGGAGCAGCAAAGGCCGCCAAAGGTGATGTCAACGTCGCCGATGCGCTGCATCATGAGGCAGCGGTCCATGGGCTTCTTGGAACGGCGACGAATCGCCTTTGCCTTGAACGGGCAGTCGGGCTCGGCCTCAAAGCGCACGGCAAAGGCCTCGTTGGCGTCGGCATCGGCCAGATCGACAACGTGAATGCCCTCAAGGTCAACGCCAACCTGCTCGGCGGTAGCGCGCAGGGTCTCGCCGTCGCCCACGATGTAGCACTCGGCCAGCCCCTCCTTGGTGAGCTCGCCCACAACCTCCATCATCTTGGGGTCGTCAGCCTCAAAGAAGGCTACCTTCTGCACGTTGGCACGAGCCTTGTCGCGCAGCTGCTCCATAAGGTCCATGTGATGCTCCTCTCGCATATGAAAAGGCACAGTACTAGCTGGTATCAATTGTCCCAAGTGAGAGCCGTTCACACTATGGATGCCCCGCCAATCATTGAGTGATTCATCTTTGATTTGCTTGTGCGGTCGCACAAGCTTGTTGCGTGACCCTAGCCCGTTGTCAAGCCTACATGTGCTTAGCGCACCAGCGTCAGACCCACTCCTGCCAAGAGGACTGCATGATTGCCCAATCCCCCACGGTTCTTGCAGGTGCCTCTTGGAAGGATTTGTGCTAGATGCCGAGCAAGCGCCAACAGGATTACTCTAGTGTCATATTTGACGATTCCAAGAGTGCGCACCTTCAGCATCCCGTATTATCGAAGCGGTTGCACTTGGTTACGACATCAGGATTACCTCATGCGCAAGCGTTCCCACGCCAAGCACCGGGGCTGTGGCTGCGTAATCGTGGTCGCGTGGCTCATCCTTACCCTTGGCGCATTTACCCTGCTCAGAGCATGCCTGTTCAATCACGGCTATAACTACGACTACGATGGTTCATGGGATACCTCATATTCGTCCGGGTCCTACTATGACTCCGCGAGCTTTTGGCAACAGGACGGTCGCATCTTCTACGAGAGCGAGGATGGCACAGTAGGAAAGACGGGCGTTGACGTATCTGCATATCAGGCAGACATCGACTGGTGGGCAGTGGCAGCAGATGGGATCGACTTTGCCATGATTCGCATGGCCTGGCGCGGCAACACCGACGGATACCTGCACGAGGACATCTGCTTTGAGCAGAACTGGGCCGGAACGCAAGAGGTGGGAATCCCCTGCGGTGTCTACTTCTTCTCGCAGGCGGTCACTGTTGATGAGGCGCGAGAGGAGGCCGTCTTCGCTCTCGACCTCCTCGCGGGACGCAAGCTCGCCTACCCTGTTGTCTTTGACTACGAGGCAAACGACGGCCACAGGCTTGCCGGGATCGACCGCGAAACGGCCACCGCTTGCGCACGCACCTTTTGCGACATCATCTCCGAGGGCGGCTATGAGCCCATGATCTACGGCAACAGGTATGACCTGCAGTATCTGGACATCTCGCAGCTCTCTGACATCCCCATTTGGTTTGCGGAGTACTCGCAAGCCCCCTCATTTGAGGAGCCCTTTGCCATGTGGCAGTACACCAGCAGTGGCTCCGTCGCTGGGATCGGGACGCCCGCCGACCTCAACCTCAGCTTTAGTACAGCGCCGAGCACGGAAGGCGAATCTCTCTAGCGCGTCTTTCGCATGAGGTCTGCCAGACAAATGTTGACATGAGCTGTGACCCTCAATGGTGCTCCAGGTTCTCGGCAAGCTGGGCCTGTCACATGCGGCGCTGCTTGCGCAGGGCTCTAATTGTTGTGCCAGTCGCAAATCGGGCATCACTGCCACCCCATACCAATGATCGATAAAACAACTCTAGGTGCACGTGCAGCGCGTGGCTACCTACGGAGCGTGGCGTGTCGCTGCGGCCCGCAGGCAAACCGTCACCTGCGGGCCGCACACATCAACAGGCTATGCCTGCTCACCCTTCCAATGGTCGAGCGTGGGGAGCAGGACCCCCATAAAGGACACCGCCTCATCGAGGCTCACACCCGATGCCTGGGCCAAGTACGGAGCCGATGCCTCGATGACATCCTCCATCGTTGCGTAGGCAAACTTGCCGTCGTCGTAGCACCACTTGCAATACGAGGCGTTCTCGGAGCCGTTGGCGTCGGAGCCCTTGGGCATGTTGGGCACCGAAAACGGCGTGCCGCAGCATTGGCATGCCGGCTCTTGCGGCAAATCAAGCAAGCGCATAACTGGCACGTCGAGCGCCTGGGCAATGAGCTTGGTCATGTCGATGCTCGGTGTGGTCTCCCCCGTCTCCCAGCGGCTCACGGCCTGCCGAGTGACATAGACCTTGCGTGCCAGCTCCTCCTGCGTGACACCCTTCTCCTTGCGTACCTGCGCAAGCACGTCCTTAATCGCCATGGCAAACCTCCTCTTGCTTGGGACTACCTGCCATCGAGTGTATGGGCGCCAAGCCCCTGCGTCGAGCAACGCATTGTTGCCCTGCCGTCCGTCACCAGGCTCGTAGCATACGAAGGAGCGCAAGAACTCGCATGCCTCAGTACGGCTACAGGAGAACAGGGAGCTCTAAAGGATGGCATCGGTCAGCAGCAGGGCCGTTTCGTTAGCGCCCAGACGCATGCAAAGAAAGGACCCGTCGTCTGTATGGTTTCGAGCATTACAGCACCTCTATCTGCAGCACAATTCAAGGCCGATGCAGCACATGGGACACTCGCCCTTGCTGGTCGGCTCAATTGCCCCGTCAATGAATCGCCTTGGACTCAAGCCCTGCGGCAAAGGTTCAAGGCCAGGCCAGCAACTATCATACGCCCCCTGCGGCATAGCATCTTACTGAGGTCGCATGAAGACGTGAGCCTGGAGCTACGTTACCCGCAGCTTCAGGCCCACGTTGGCGTACTGCATGAATATGCGAAGCCCTACCGATAGACAGCCGCTACTTGACTGCTACAGTGTGCTCGCGGTCGATCTCGGCCACCTTGTCACGACGGCGCGTGTACTTCTCCTCGGTGAAGGCGTCGGTAGACATCCAGGTCTTTACGATGGCCATGGCAAGCACCGGGCCAATGATCTTTCCGCCCAGGCAGAGCACGTTTGCATCGTTGTGCTGGCGCGAGAGCTCGGCGCACACGGGGTCCTGGCACACGCAGGCAAAGATGCCGCGCAGCTTGTTGGCGATCATGGCGCTGCCGTAACCAACTCCGTCAACAAAGATGCCTCGGTCGCACTCGCCCTTGGCAACGGCCATCGAGGCGGGATACACAAAGTCAGAGAGGTCGCAGCCCTCCGTGTCATAGGTGCCAAAGTCGCTGACCTCGTGGCCCTCCTGCTCGAGCCAGGCCTTGATCTCGTTCTTGAGCGCGGTACCTGCGTGATCGTTTGCCATTGCGATTCTCATGACTGCCTCCTTGGGGACAATTGCGCCGACTCTTCCCGCTTACAGCCATTCTATTTTGTTGCTCGGACGGTGCCGCGCTGCGTCGCCCGCACATTGGGCAAACGGACACATCGCGGCTCTGCAAGCAGGGCAACAACAGTCGGCCAGCCCATCCACATTTTGCCTCAAATCCGATACCCTTTAATGCGATAGGATTTGCGCATATATGCGGGCAAATCCCTCATATCAACCAAGGGGGACCTAATGACAAGCTGCCTAAGGCTAAAGAAGTCAAACTGTAAGAACTGCTACAAGTGCATTCGACACTGCCCGGTCAAGTCGATTCGCTTCTCTGCGGAGCAGGCGCACATCATTGACGACGAGTGCATCCTTTGCGGCCAATGCTTTGTCGTCTGCCCGCAGGACGCCAAGCAGATTGTGGATGAGACGGAGAAGGTCAAGGTCCTGATTGGCAGTGGTGAGCCCGTCATTGCAAGCCTCGCACCGTCGTTCATCGCCAACTATGATGGCGTGGGGATCGAGTCCATGCGCGAGGCGCTCAAGAAGCTCGGCTTCCACGATGTTGAGGAGACGGCAATCGGTGCCACCATGGTCAAGCGCGAGTACGACCGGATGCTGCGCGACGAAAACCGTGACATCGTCATCTCATCCTGCTGCCACTCCATCAACCTGCTGATTCGCAAGTACTTCCCCGAGCAGCTCCCCTACCTTGCCGATGTCGTGTCGCCCATGGTGGCCCACTGCATCGACATCAAGCGACGCATTCCAAACGCAAAGACGGTGTTCATTGGCCCCTGCGTTGCCAAGAAGGACGAGGCCGACCAGCACAGCGATGTGGTAGATGCCGCCCTGACCTTTGAGGAGCTTACAAGCTGGCTCAAGGAGGAGCAGATCGAGCTCAAGAAAGAGGTCATCACCGACGACAAAGGCCTCGCGAGGTTCTTCCCCACCCCGGGCGGAATCCTCAAGACCATGGCCCAAGACGCGCCTGGCTTCACCTACATGGCACTCGATGGCATCGATGCCTGCCTGGCGGCACTCGATGACATCGCTCAGGGCAAGATCCATAAGTGCTTTATCGAGATGTCCACATGCTCGGGTAGCTGCATCGGCGGTCCCGTGATGGAGAAGTACCGTCGCAGCCCCGTCGCAGACTACATGGCCGTGGCAAACTTTGCCGGGAAGAATGACTTTGACGTCGACCAGCCCGATGTCTCGACCATGAAGCAGTACTACTCGCCCATCGACCGCTCCGAGCGCGTCCCGTCCAACTACGAGATCGTCGAGATCCTCCGCCAGATGGGCAAGTTCAAGCCGAGCGACGAGCTCAACTGCGGGTCCTGTGGCTACAACACCTGCCGCGACAAGGCAGTCGCCATTTACCAGGGCAAGGCTGACATCTCCATGTGCCTGCCGTTCCTCAAGGAGAAGGCAGAGAGCTTCTCGGACGCCATCGTCAAGAACAGCCCCAACGCCCTGGTCGTGGTCAACGACACGCTCGAGGTGCAGCAGCTCAATAACGCGGCGCTCAAGCTGCTCAACATCCGCTTTGCGTCTGACGTGCTGGGCGACCAGGTGGTACGCATCCTCGACCCCAAGGCGTTCCTCGACGTGAAGCGCTCGAGGAGGGGCGTGTACAACAAGCGCACCTACCTGGCCGAATACGACCGCTACGTGGACCAGACCATCGTTCCGGCCGAGGACGGCCGCATGATCATCTGCATCATGCACGACGTGACCGCCGAGGAGGAGGCGCGTCAGCGCAAGGAAGAGATCAGCCACCAGACGGTGGAAGTCGCCGACGAGGTCATCAACAGGCAGATGCTCATCGTGCAAGAAATCGCCTCGCTTTTGGGTGAGACGACCGCAGAGACCAAGATCGCCCTGTCCAAGCTGAAGGAGTCGATTATCGATGAATGATCTGTGCGCCGACATTGGCTACAAGAGCATCAACCATGCAGGCGAGGAACTCTGCGGCGACCATGTGGACGTGGTGAGCAAGGATGACGGCTCCACTGTCATTGTGCTTGCCGACGGTCTTGGCAGTGGCGTGCAGGCGAGCATCCTCTCGACGCTCACGTCTAAGATCATCTCCACCATGATGGCCGAGGGTCTCTCCATCGAGGAGTGCGTCTCTACCATTGCTGCCACGCTCCCCGTTACCGGGAAGCACGGCGTGGCGTATTCCACTTTTACGATCATCAATTTGATTCGCAACCACACGGCGGAGCTCATTCAATACGACAACCCCGAGGTCATCTTCATTAGGGATGGCGATGTCACCGACTACCCAATGACCGAGCTGCACTTTGAGGACAAGACGATCTACAGGTCAACGATTAGGCTGCAGGAGGGCGACATCTTTGTTGCCATGAGCGACGGTTGCCCGCACGCCAACGCGGACAAGGCCTACAACAACAACTGGAAGCGCGAGGACATTGCCAAGTTTGTGGCCGACATGTCGCTTACGGGCTACACGGCAAAGGTGCTCTGCACGATGCTCGTGGACGAGTGCGACAAGCTCTATGGCTACAAGCCGCTCGACGATGCGACCGCAGCCGTTGTTCGCATTAGGAAGCGTGTGCCCATGAACATCCTGTTTGGGCCTCCCTCCGACCCCGACGACTGCAACAGAATGATGAACCTGTTCTTCTCTAAGGGCGGCAAGCACATCATTTGCGGAGGGACCACCGCGTCGATTGCCTCCAAGTACCTGCGTAAGCCCCTCAGGGCAAAGACGCATCCTGGTATGAAAAGCGATGTTCCGCCAATCTCGGAGCTTGAGGGCGTTGACCTGGTAACGGAGGGTGTCATCACCATGAGCAAGGTGCTAACGTACGCCCAGGACTACCTACAGAACAACGAGACCTACGAAGATTGGAACTACGGCCACGACGGTGCCTCGCGCATCTGCCAGCTGTTGTTTGAGGAGGCCACGGACATCAACTTCTACGTTGGTCGCGCCATGAACCCAGCGCACCAGAACCCCGACCTTCCCATCAACTTCAACATCAAGATGAACATCGTGGAGCAGCTATCCAAGTGCCTTGAAGACATGGGCAAGCGCATTAGGGTGAGCTACTTCTAAAGCGTTTTGGCACGTGCCAAACGAGCGGGTCACGTTGATGCGTGGCCCGCCCGTTCTTTTAGAGCTCTGCGTTGTGTTTTGGTCGTTAGCAGCTGCGCTTGCCCATCTTGGCGTAGACGTCCTCGCGCGGCAACCAGTCGAGGAAAGCCTCTACCTGCTGGTCCCAGAAGCGCCACTCGTGGCCAAAGCCCGGTACCGCCGTCCAGGTGACGTCGGCCCCAAGCTCGGCGAGCTCGGCGGCGAAGGCCTGGTTGGGCTCAAAGAGGAAGTCCTCGGTGCCGCAGGCCGTGTAGATGGGCGGGAAGGGCACGTCGGAGGCAGCGACCGCCTTGGCCAGCGCATGCAGGTCGTACTCGGCATCGGGAGCCGCAGGCTCCTGGGCCATGGGGTCGGAGGCAAACACGGCCGGGTTGATGGAGAGCCCCGCCGAGAACGCACCGATGGCGTGGTAGCGCTCGGGGTGCGTGAGCCCGTGCATCAGGGCACCATAGCCGCCCATGGAGAGGCCAGCGATGTAGGTGTCCTCAGGCTTGTCCGAGACGGGGAAGTAGTTGGTCACAAACTCGGGCAGCTCCTCGGAGATGAAGCGCTTGAAGTCGTCGGCGCCTACCTTGGCATAGGCCTTGTTCTCGGCCGAGACGTTGACGATGGCGATGCGGCGCTCCTCGGCGTAGAGCTCCACGTTGGTGTAGCCCGTCCACTGCGCGTGGTTGTTGGCGTAGCCGTGCAGCAGGTAGACCACGGGGAATTTGGCGGGCAGCACGTGCGTGGCCGGCGCCTGGCCGGGAAGGCCCATGGCCTCGGGGCAGGTGACCGACGGCAGCACCACGGTGATGTCCACCGCACGGTTGAGCGAGTACGACAGGAAGTTGCAAACGACCTTTGCCATGATGGAACCCTTTCCCCTAAAGGTTGATCTGCCCTCATGGTAGCGCGCAGCATAGTTTTTCTGGTACCGCTAGCGTCAAAAGGCAGCACGGGGTGGGTGTTCGCACCATGCGGCTACAACTGATTGGCCAACAGCCAGAAAAGGCCGCCAAGAATGAATGCGAGGGGAATTCCACCCAGAAAGATGCGTGGCACCTTGACGCGCATGCGAGCACGCCAGTCCTTGGAGCTCGCGCTCAGGTCCTCGATGCCAGGAATGTCCCACCATTCACTGAGCGCCACCCACAACGTGTCGATGACCACGCAGTCAAAGGTCTCCATCAGCGCAAAGAGCACGTAGGTCTGCCAGACAGTGTCGAGGTAGCTCCGCGCGCCGTTGACCATGCAGACGCAGATGAAGAACACCGCGAGCACAGCCACTATGCCAGATGTGACCGCCATGCGGCGTCGGCGCGCGATGCGCTCGCGCGTGATGAGCCCCAGCTCCACCAGCCGATCCTGAATGTCCTGCTCGTAGTAGAAGGCTCCTCCCACCGGCCCCAGCGGCACGGTGCTCAGCCACACGTACAGAAAGAACAGCAGCCAAATAACAAGGGTCTCTATCAGCAGCTTTGCGAGCATGGCAGCCTACCCGCGGCCTACAGGTGCGCCGCACCCATCTGCAGACGTGCCGATTCCCATCCGCTCATCAATTGCAGCGAGCACCGTGTCAGTCCACTTGCTGCCAAAGAGCCACTCCTCGTGCTGCATGTCAAAGCGCATAAGATCGGGCTCGCGGAAGTGCTGCTGGTAACGCTTGAGGTAGGTGCCCTTGGGATCCATGCGTAGCGCGTAGATCACGTGGATGGTAGTGCCGTCCTGATGGATGTCGTCCTCGAGCGGCGTCACGTAGTCGGAGTAGAACTCGCGCGAGATGGTCTTGGGGTGCATGTTGGCAAAGCTGTTCGAGAAGCCGTCCAAAAAGGTGCGCATCTCGTCGTTGTCCTCGTCCGCATAGAGCGACTTCACCAGCCGGTCCACGAGCTTCTGGCGCTTCTTCTCGCTCTTGGCCGCTCCGGAGAGCATTGGCCCCACAATCCAGGTCATGATGCGTGCCACGAGCGGGCTGCCCTGATCGAGGTCGGAGCTGCCAATGAAGGCATGGTCCACGTGTACGCGGCCGTGCTGCACAAGCAGGGCCGCAAAGCTGCCGCCAAGCGAGCTGCCATAGGCAGCGTCAACATGTCCGCCATGATGCTCAATGAGGTAGTCCTCTATCTTTGCGCAGACCTCAGGCACGCTCGTGAAGCAGATGGATGAGTCGCCCTCAAAGCCGTCGTAGTTGACGCAGATGAGGTGGTAGCGCTCGGCGAGGGCGTCAATCACGCGCGCAAAGTTGATTTGCCAGGTGCAGGCAGTACCAGGCAAAAGAACCAGCGTCTTTCCGTCATCGCGACCCATCTCGGTGAACTGCATGGCTGTCATCTCCCCAGAGCAAGACAGGTGTCATTTGTTAGCCTATCCTAACTCAAACAGCATTCGGATGATGGGCAACTGCGGGCCCGTAGCTAGACGGCCTGCAGATGGACGCGGCACATCTGCGGGCTCAACCGCTACCATAGACCGTGTCTAATGGCGGCAATGTGAGGGGGACCCTTGGACATCATTCAGAACGAAATCATGCGCAAGGTGGTTTTTCTTGTAGTTACCTGCATAATCGCGCTCACTCTTCAGGCCATCTCGACAAAGACCATCAAGCGGATCTTTGAGACTGGAAACGTCCCACGTGGCTCAATCTTCATCAACCTTGCGCGTGCGCTCATCTGGTTCTTGGCCCTGCTTGCCGTGCTCGAGCCAGTCTTTGGCATTCAGCCCACGGCCTTTGTGGCCGCCCTCGGCGTGACCTCCATCGCCATCTCGTTTGGTCTGCAGACCACCATCTCAAACGTCATCTCGGGGCTCGGGCTCATGCTTGCGCACGTCTTTGAGGTGGGCGACTGGATTGAGGTGGGTTCCTACCAGGGCGTTGTGACCGACATCACCTGGCGCTCCACCACGATTCGCTCGCTGGTGGGCGATGTCATCGTCATCCCAAACTCGGTGCTCAACACCACCACGCTGCGCAAGATGTCCCCCACCACGGCATGCTCCGTCACCATCCCGCTCGACATTCACCCCGAGGCCGACATGGCAGAGGTCGAGCGTGACATCCGCGAGTCGGTGACCGAGGCTGTGGCCGAATGGCGTGATCCAGAACGCACCATCGACCTCATTGAGCAGGGATACGGCTCGTTTGGCTTTAGGCTCGATGTGCGCGTACCGCTGCGCACCATGGACGATGGCCTTACCGCTCGCAGCGCCATCGTGCGTGCTTGTTCTGGCCGCAGTTGGCTTGCCCGCTGGTAGCGCAAGACCCAAAGTCGTACTGCCAAGATAGAAGAAATGCACCCGCGGACAAGCGTGAGTGCACCTGCTTAGCTATTATCTTTGTGCGATTACACAAATCAATCCTGTATGCAAAAAAGGACCTTGAAACTGCAAATGTTTCAAGGTCCTTCTCATTAGATAGAGCTATTTGTACTATTGCACAAATTTACCTAGTGCCAATGGCACCTTGATTGAGCTAGTCCTCAATCTCCTCGGCAACGCGCTCGACGAGCTCGCCAAAGGTCTTCATCTTCATGACCTCGTGGATGGTCACCTCGGCGTCGAGCTCGTTCTCGATGGTGGAGGTGAGGGCGATCATCTTCATCGAGCCCTTGCCGAGCTCGTCGAAGGTGGTGTCAGCGGTGATCTCGCCGTCGTAGCCGTAGGCGACCTTAGCAAAACCGGCAAGCTGCTCAAGAAGCTCCTGATCCATGATGGGGTTCCTTTCGTCTGTTCACAGATGATCAATGTCAAACGCTCGTGCAACGGGGACGTAAGAGTGTCCAATTCTTGGACGCCGCAAGCCGGACAAAAGGAACCGTCCCCAATGTCCGACCTGCGGTTACTGCCATTTACTCGGCGACCTCGTCAAGCTCGAAGCAGGGCTGGCTCCAGGGAACCATCTCGTCCGAGCCGGGCTTTAGGGGCACCTCACGCTGGATGGGCTTGAAGTGCACGCCGATGACCTCGCCGTCGGCCAGACGCTGCTGCAGACCCTTGACGATCTTCTTCTTGCCACCAAAGACGACGACGGAGTAGATGGGGCCCTCGTCCAGTTGGACGGCGCCGTAGCCGTAAGGGGCGATGGCCTTGAGGTAGGGCTTGTCGTTCTGAATGCCCGGCACGACGAAGCTCTTCAGGGTGCCATGACCAGAGAGCTCGACCCACTCGGTCTCGTGATAGCCACAGGTGTTGCAGCCCAGGTGGGGCGGAAACTCGATGGCGCCGCATTCCTTGCACTTGCGGCCGTAAAGCTTGCCCTCGGCCACGCCGTCGTAGAACTTCTTGACGATGGGTTCCATATCTTTGAGAAGAGGCATGGTGTTCTCCTTATCTGCGCGCTGGACTACTCGTGCGTGCGAATGATCTGGACGCGGATGTTCTGGCCGCCGCCGAAGCCGCGGAACAGCGTGGTGCGCGGAAGCTTCTTCATCTGGGTCTCGCCAGCCTCGCCACGCATCTGCTTGACGGCCTCGACGATGTCGGCGATGCCGGAAGCGCCATGGGCATGGCCAAAGTTGCAGCGGCCACCATGGGTGTTGATGGGCTTGTCACCGTCGAATGCGAAGCGGCCGTCAATTGCGTACTGCCAGGCCTCGCCGCGCGGGACGTAGCCGACCTCCTCGGGCACCACGATGTCGCCAGCCATGAAGAAGTCGTTGATGAACAGCAGGTCGATCTCGTCCGGGGAGACGCCAGTGAGCTCGTAGACCTGCTTGGTGCCGCGGATGGTGCCGGTCTTCTCGTTGGCAAGAGTGGCGCCCTCGTAGGCGGCAGAGCCAGTGCCCAGAAGGTCGATGACCTTGTGGTCAAGACCACGGGCAACAGCCATCTCGGTGGGCATCATGACGATGGCGGCAGCGCCGTCGCACTTGGTCTCAAAGCCGGTCACACGCAGGTACTGGGTGACCTTGGGGTTGAACATCGAGGTCAGGAAGGCGTCGGCGTCGGGCAGGCCCTGAGCTGCGGCAACCTGGTCGAAGTCGGCGTCATAGAAGCCGAGCGGGTTGAGCACGGAGGCGCGGCGCAGGCTCTTGGCAACGCCGTTGAGGGCGCGGTCGATGTCGGTGTCGGAGAGGCCGTAGGTCCAGCGATACTCGTTGATCCAGTTGTCAAAGCTGATGCCAAAGGCCGAGTCGAAGGGGCGGCCATAGGCGCGGTCGTAGACCATAGGGATGGAGGGGAGCATCTCCTCGAGCGGGAAGTCACGACGGAAGCAGCCAGGAGCGCCTACCACGGGCAGGCTGGCAGCCAGGTCGACGGCGCCGGAGAGCACGATGTCAAACTCGCCAGAGGCGATGGCCATCGCGGCCTCCTGCATAGCCACGTAGCCGGTGCAGCACGCCTCGGAGTGATGCACGGAGCCGATGCCGCGGACGCCAAACCAGTCGGCGACCTGCATGTTGGGGGTCAGCGAGTCGCCAATCATAAAGGGGTTGGCGGAACCATGGTAGAAATACTGAATGTCGCGGGGCTCAAGACCTGCGTCCGCGATGGCCTCGAGCGCGGCGTAGCCAAAGGCGTCGCCCTCGCTCATGCCCTTGGTCTCGGGATGATCCTCAAAGTTGGTGAACGGGGTGCAGCCGACGCCCACGATGGACACGCTGCGTGCGTACTTGCCTACCTTCATGCCTCATGCTCCTTCCAGTGTGGAGACGTTTTTCCTTGTATCAATAATCGGTTGGGGCCAAGCAAAATTCGAGGTACCCCCACCCGACGTTTCTCGGAAAAAAGTCGTATCCTCTTGTGTGTTCGCACAATCACTACCAGCCGCCCATCAATTGCCAGGCAAGAGCCTAGGACCGTGCAGGTCACACCTGTTAGACATGGGAGCGGCTGCAGGACTCAAGGAGGTCAGCATGAGGCTCTATGACCTACTTGCGCGTCTGCCCGAGGGGTCGATCGCATCCCTTTCGCTCTCGGACTCAGACTGCGACATATATAACATTGCGTTTCTTACCAACGAGGCATGTCGCGAGCCCTTAGGTGACGTGCTCTACTTCACCGACAGCGAGCTGCTGCCCCAGACCGTGCCCGACCATCGCCTGTTTAGCTGTGTCGTTGTTGACGGAGGAGCTGCCCCCCAGTCGCTCATGGGCCAGCCCAACGTCAACCTGTGCTGGCTCGAGCAGGGAGTAAACCTCTTTGCCTGCTACAACGCCCTGCAAGCAGCCTTCCTTGAAGACCAGGAGCTGATGGGCATTGTTCGGCGACTGCTGGCAGCACACTTCTCAAACCAGGGCTTGCAATACCTCATTGAGGAGGCTGCAACTGCGCTTGGCAACCCCATTGTGGTTGTCGATCCCACCTATCGCTACATTGCCTATCACCTGGGCGACCTGCCCGAGGACGACACGCGCCTCGCCCAGGTCATGGTCGAGGAAATCGCCAATGAGACCGTGCTGGACGAGGCGGTCGCCTATATCAGAGACAGCCAGATCGACTCCAAGATCGCTCGCAGCCATGGCCCCTACGAGCAGCACAACACCATACTGGACTGCAACACGATGACCCTCGCCGTAAAGGTGCGCGGGGTCTGCATCGCGCACGTGATGATGATGGAGCGCTCTCACACCTTTACCGATCTTGACCGCGAGGTGTTTGAGCGCCTCTCCAGCTTTGTGGCACAGGAGCTGCAGAAGTCCGAGGTGTGGGGTCCCACGAGCGGCGAGCTAGGATCGTACTTCTTGGAGAACTTGCTCAACGACCGCTCCCCGAGCGTGGCTGTGACCCGCAGGCGCATGAAGGCCCTCAACTTCCACCCCAAAGAGCTGATGTATGTGGTGTGCCTGCATGCCCCGGGCGAGGGGCTCTCGCAGCTGGAGGCCGAGCATGTTGCCGGACAGCTGCAGCCGGTACTGCATCATGCGCTCTACACGCGTCATCACCAGCAGCTGGTTCTTCTCCTCTCACGCGATGCAGATGTGGGCTTCTCGGAGAAGGCCGAGGCCAAGCTTCGTGAGGTCGCGGCAATCAACAACCTCACGGTGGGCGTCTCGAACATCTTCACCTCGATCATCGAGACACGAACCGCATATGAGCAGGCCCGCGCAGCCATCCGCTACGGGACACTGGCGGCAAACGCCATAGATGACGACGGGCTCTTTAGGTACTGCAACTACGCAAACATGCAGATGCTCGAGCTAGCTGGCCGCAGGATTAACCTGCTGTCAGTCTGCCACCCCGCGCTGCTGCACCTGTCGGAATACGATGCGAGTCACGGCGGCGAGCTCATGGAGACCCTCTACTGCTATCTGCAGGTTGGCTGCTCCACCGCTCGTGCTGCAAGCCTGCTCACACTGCACAAGAACACGATGTTGTACAGGCTAGGTCGTATCCGCGAGGTTTTGGGAATGGACCTCACCAACGGCGAGGACCTCTTTATGCTGCAGTCGGGCTTTAGGATCCTTATGAACCTCGGCCTGTTTGTGCCGCGGCTGCGCTTTAGCCGAAGCCAGCTCAACGGATCCCACTAACCGCGCGCCAACGGTCGCCCCTGCAGTCCCGCACAGCCGCCCATGCAGATAGGCGCAGCGCACTTGCAGGTCCATAGAAAACGAGCCGGCCTGCGACGGAGAGAGACTCCGCGCAGGCCGGCTCGCGTATGTTGGTAATCACCTGGCTGTGGGAGCCCACCCCTAGCGGGCTGCTCCCACCTGCTGCCGTGATTTAGCGCTCGATGGTGAAGGTCGGGAACTTCATGTCGCGATACTTGGCCATGAGCGGCTTGACCTCGTCCATCTGCTGGAAGAAGCCGATGCGGGTCTGGATGATCTCGTTGAGGTGCTCGGCGCGGGCCTTGTCGTTGTTGCGGTCGCGAATCTTGCCGTTCTCGGGGTCAATGACGAGCATGGGCTTGCCGGTCTCGGGGTTGGTGCCCAGGTCGCCGCCGCAGCCGCACACGGCGCACTCGTACGGGAACTCGATGCCGTCCCAGTGGGGATCGCCAGGATACACGAGGCTGGAGTGGCACACGGGGCACACGCCGTCGTTGGGGTCGCCGAGCCAGGTGCGCTCCTCGACCGGAGTCTGGATAGCCTTGACGATGTTCTCGCCCATCTGGTGAGCACGATCGAGCTGCTCCTGATGCAGCAGGACGTTGCCCGGGCGGCCAACGCGCTGGCTCATGAAGCGGTCAACAACGGTGAGGGACATGGTGAACATGGTGGCCTGCAGGCTCTCGAGAGCGAGGGTCTGCCAGTCGTGCATGGAGCCACCCACGGCGATGAGGCCAGCCACGGTGTGGGGGTTCTCCTTGACAACGCCAATCTCAAGCAGGAAGGAGAGCTCGTAGGCGAGGAAGCGCTGAGCAAAGCGAGTGTAGAGGGAGCTGGGGGTCAGGTCGTAGGTCGGCACAGAGAAGATGACGCCGTTGCAGGTGTGCATCTCGGCGATGAGTGCGTCGACGTCGTCCTTGTTCTTGAGGACGCAGCCATGGTACTTCTTGGTCGGGTCCATAGCGACCTCACCCATCTGCATGGTGCAGCCCTCGCAACCGGTGCAGGGAAGGATGTTGTAGTCAAACAGGTTGATCATCTCGACCTCGGCGCCAGCAGCCTGAGCGGCAGCCAGGGCCTCCTTGGCAAGAATCTCGCCGTTGCCGTTCTTGCGACCAGCGCAAATTGCCATAACCTTCATGCGGTTCTCCTCTCCAAAACTCACACCTCTAGTAGCGTGAGAATCATTGTTTCAATCGTATGAACGAGGAGAGCGTTTAACACCGTGCGAAAGCCCGAAACAAATTGACACCCAGGAAAGGCTCATTGGTCGTTTTCACAACTGCGCGGTAACGCGCATCGACGCATTCGGGGTAGGGTGAGAGCGACACGCGGCCAAAGTGGCAAAAAATCGGAGATATGGCAGTGTCTATTTTAAATTGAACAGTATTCATATTCTGTCAATTTAGATAATCGCAGGTAAACGGCATCGTCACCACTGCCATACATAGCACGGGGATCCCTCAAGCCGATTTCTCCAAAAAATGGACTGCCATATCGCCGTTTTTTTTGCCACCTTGCCTGGACACTGCTCGCATGAAGTCTACCTGGCTGGCGACTCGGCGTTCTATTACCAAAAAGGGAGCCCCGGCCAATGCCGAGGCTCCCTCTCATGCGCTATTTGCAGTGGGACCTGTTGCAAGCGCCCAGCCAGTCATTAGCGGTGGATATACTCGCCAGCCTGATAGCGCGGCGGGATGACCGGGATCTCGATCCAGGAGTCATACTGGCCACCAGTGTGGATGACGTGAGTGCCCTTGGCCTCCTCGTCCCAGGCCAGCGGCTCAAACCAGCCCTCGCGGATGTAGCGGCCCGCAATCTGGATGCGGAAGCGCTCGCCCTTGTGGTACACGCGGGCGGTCGGGACGATGGCGATGTCCACAGGCACGACCTCGCCCTCGGCCAGCTTCTGGCTGCTGGTATTCTTGAGCACCGGACGATGGGCGCGGGAGAGCTTCTTGTCGAGCTCGCGGCGGGACACGCGGCACTTGCCCCATGCGCCAGGATGCGGCTCGTCGAGGGTCATCCAAGGCACCCACTCGCCGTCGGCAGTGGCCTTCTGGATGTTGATGAAGAGGTCCATGTCGTCCCAGCCCTCGCAGGAGAGCCAGAGGTGCAGGGTCATGTGACCGGTGATCTCGGTGTCCTCGGGAAGGACCCACTCAAAGCGGACTTCCTCGTCGACCGGGTTGTACTTGGCCACGGCCTCGGTCTCGACGGGCTCGGTGCCGGCCACAAAGGTCTGGACGTGGTCGGTCTCAACGCTCTCGAGCGGTGTCGAGGCATCGAGATAGAGCTTGCGATAATCGGTGCGCTTGATGGGCCAAGCCTTCTCGGCACGCTGCTCCTGATAGTCAACGTCGTAGGCGTCCATGACGTCGATGCGCACCTTGGGCATCATCTCCCAGCCATTGTGGATGCCCTTGAGGTAACGGTCATAGAACTTGCGCAGCTCATCGAGGTTGTAGGGGTTATAGGTGTCAGGCCACTCGAAGTCGCGGTGAGCACGCAGCCACTTGAAGTGCGAGCGGCAACGGTTGTAGGCGTTGATGGAGCCCGGCAGGTGGAAGTGCGACCAGCCAGCGGTCTGGTAAACAGGCAGCTTGACCTTCTTGAAGTCGGGGCGCTTGTCCTCCCAGTAGGGGTTCATGTCGGGGTACATCTTTGCCATGGCAACCTGGTCGTCAACACCATTGGGGCCAGTCACCTGCGCGGCGATGAACTTGTTGAACGAGAGCGCGGGCACGCCACCCTCAAAGAAGCTCTCGCGATACAGGTCGGTGGTGGACTCCCAAGGAGCGATGCAGGCCAGGTGAGGCGGCTGCGTAGAGGCAATGCCCCACTGATGCATAGCAACGCCGGAGTTGCCGGCCATGCCGACCTTGCCATTGGACCAAGGCTGCTGGGCGACCCACTCGACGAAGTCGTAGCCATCCTCGCGGTCCTGATGGGTGAACATGTGGACGGAGCCCTCGGAGTGACCGGCGCCGCGCACGTCGACGTTAGCCACGGCGTAGCCGTAGTGGCACCAGTACAGCGGGTCGGGAGACTCGAACTTGGCGCACTTGGAGACCGTCTGAGGCGGAACGCCCATGATCTGCCACTCGCTCATGCCGTCGCCCGGACGCTTGCCAAACCAGCTCCAGCTCACGATGGTGGGGCACTTGACGTCGTCGCCTGCGGGGCGATAGATGTCGGCGTAGATCTTGGTGCCGTCGCGCATGACGACTTCCTGGTCCTGCATGCACACGATGCCCGGCTCAACCTCGTAGGTGTGCGGGTTGAACGGAGGGCAGAAGCCCTGGCCCATGCGAGCCATGGGGTCATCGGACTGGGAGAGGTCGACGTCGGCCTGGTTGTCGTTGGGCTGACGAGCCACACGGTAGGCGGCCATCATCTCGACGCCACCAAACTCCTCCTTGTGCAGGAAGATGTAGCCCTCGGTGTCGGGATCCCAATAGATGGGGATCTCGTCCTCGTTGAAGGTGGCAAGCTCGCCGGTCATCTGTACCAGGTCGGACAGCTTCTTGTCGGTTATCGGTACCCAATCCTCGGGAATGCGGGGCTCGAGCATCTAATCACATCCTTTCGCTTGTGCGATGATACGAGAACGCCGGCCGCATTAGGCAACCGGCTGTTCAGGCAGCGCTCTATTACTCGTCAAGCAGGTCGGCAACAAAGTCCACAGCCTCGCCAAAGGTGGCGCAGCGACGGAACTTCATGTACGGGACCTCGATGTCGAGCTCGTCCTCGAGGTAAGTGGTGATCTGCGAAACCTGGACGGACTTGATGCCGAGGTCCTCAAACTTAGTGTCAAGGGTGAACTCGTCGGCATCCTTGCCAAAGAGCTGGCTAGCGCGCTCGCACAGAGCATCAAAGACTTCCTGACGATCCTCATCCATCTTGCGTCTCCTTTCGCTTTGAGGGCAAAATCCCTCACTTTGACCTTGTATACAAGTTTGTGTCCCGCAGGTTCAAGAAACAATGGATGGGGATTCAAAGGACCGCACCAAGCCCCAAGTACTAATTGTGCAATCGTCCATGGGTCGCATTGGCATTTGGCCACCATACCAAACGAGAGGCTGGGCCCAACAAAAGCGAGCTCCTCATCTGCCTGGGCACTAGGCCGTTTTTTGGCACAACGACTGAAACTGAAGTCCAAAAACCGAGCACGCGATAGCCCCTTGGCTGCAATTCTCGACCAGGCTTGATACTCTGCAACAAAGCGCCTAGCCGCTTGTATATGCTTTGGCCATAACAACCCAGGGACAGAGGGAGGAACCACATGGCAGACCGCATCTTGAACATTGGCTTTATTGGTAACGGCAAGGGCTCAAACCGCTATCATGCGCCTTTCTCTCTGGCGCTGCCCGAGAAGTTCCGCATCAAGACCATGCAGGCACGTCACCTTGGTGGCCCCTGGCCCAAGATTCCAGGCGTTGAGTACACCACCGACATGGAGGCAATGCTCGCCGACCCCGAGATTGACATTATCGAGATCAGCACGCCCCACTTTACCCACTACTCACTCACCAAGCAGGCGCTCGAAGCCGGCAAGCATGTGGTGTGTGACAAGGCCTTCGTGGGTACCGTCGCCGAGGCCGAGGAGCTCTACGCACTCGCCGAGGCCAAGGGCGTCACTGTGCAGTGCTACCAGAACCGCCGCTTTGACTCCGACTTTCTCACCGCAAAGAAGGTCATGGAGTCGGGCAAGCTGGGCAAGGTCTTTGAGATTGTGACCCACTACGACTACTGGCGCGCAGAGTATCTGCGCTACGCCCAGGAGGGGCCCTTCGACCGCCTGATGGGCATCTGCTACGGCCATGCCTGCCACAGCGTTGACCAGCTCATTAGCTGGCTTGGCATCCCCGATCACTGGCACACCGAGACGCGCCAGCTCTATGGCGAGGGGCATCCCGAGACCTTCTACGACTTTGACCTCTACTACGACGAGCTTGGCATCAAGGCCACAGCGGCTTCCAACTACCATGCGGCCATCCAGCGCCCGAGCTTTGAGGTCTATGGCACCCTCGGTACCTTCATCAAGGTGGAGAAGGACCAGCAGGAGCGCGACCTCAAGAAGTTCTACCTGCCTGCGGGACATCCCGACTTTGGCCTGGACACGCCCGAGCAGTGGGGAGTCCTGCGCTACTACGACGACGAGGGCACCATGCACGAGGAGCGCGTGGAGACCGTGCGCAGCACCTACAGCGGCTTCTACGAGGCACTTTATGAGACGGTGGCCAATGGCGCGCCGCAGCTCGTGAAGCCCGAAGAGACCATCGCCCAGCTGCGCATCCTTGAGGAGGCCACCAAGGACCTCAAGTAGCCCAAACGCAAACCCTCGCTTTCGGACATTGGGGACGGTTCCTCTTGTCCAAACCAAACCGTCCCTGTGTCCACCAGACATTGGGGACGGTTCCTCTTGTCCGGCTTGTCCGATCTTCTGTTCCGGACAAAAGGAACCGTCCCCAATATCCGGACCACGGGAGTCCGAACGCTAAACCCCCGGGAAGTTTTCTGTTCTGGTGTTCGGGCATGGTGTGGGAAAAGGGTATCCCCATTCCCACACCGTGCCCAGACTGGAACGAGCCTAGCGCAGTTCCTGCTAAGCTTGGGTAAGACACGGCCGTTAGGAGCAACCATGAGCGTCCTCAGCATTGGTTCGATGAATCTCGACTACGTGTATCAGGTGCCTCACCTGGCCCGTCCTGGCGAGACCCTCATGGCAACCGCAATGGAGACTAAGGCGGGTGGAAAGGGACTCAATCAGACCCTTGCCCTCGCCCGTGCTAGCGCAACCGTACGACATGCCGGCTGCATTGGCCCAGAGGGAGCGGCGCTTCGCGATCTTTTGGTCGAAAACGGCGTCGACGTGTCGCTCGTGCAGACTGTAGAGGCTCCGCAGGGGTCCGCCTTCATCCAGGTTGACCAGACCACCGCACAAAACAGCATTGTCGTCTTTGGTGGGTCAAACACAGCGCTCACGCCCGAACGCGTGGTGGAGGTGCTCGACAGCGCACAGACTGGCGAGCGGGTGTTGCTGCAAAACGAAGTCAGCTCAATGAGGGAGATACTTGCAGGCTGCGCAAAACGCGGCTTGTCCGTCATCCTCAACCCGGCCCCCTACAGCGACGACATAGCTACCATGGACCTGTCATCTGTGGAGTGGCTCATCGTGAACGAGGTTGAGGTCGAGCAACTCACAGGCACGAACGACCCCGACGAAGCGTGGCAGATCGTACAAAGTCGCTGGCCGAGCACGTCGCTTATCGTCACCCTGGGCGAGCAGGGAAGCGTCTGTTTCTGCCAGAACGAGCGCATCGTGCAGGAGGCGTACAGGGTAAGGGCCGTTGACACCACCGCCGCGGGAGACACTTTCATTGGCTACTTTGTGGCGGGCCTCGAAAAGGGCCTTGCGCTGCCGCAGTGCCTGCAGCAGGCGTCGCTCGCCTCTGCCATCGCCGTCACCCGACCCGGGGCAGCACCTTCCATCCCTTGGGGCAAAGAGCTTTTGGGCTTTGACGCCTGAGCACCATAAGCACTGGGCCGCACGCCTGGCCGGCCTCCGTATGCACCATTAGAGCATCATGCGCATGGCCTTGTGCGTCGAGCTGTCGTCAGTAAACCCGAGCGTTTGATACAGCGGGTAACCGTCGTCGGTGGCATGCAGCTCCAGCACGTCGAGCTGGCGATCGTAGGCCTCCTCAATGAGCTTGCCCATGACCCGTCGGGCGAGTCCTTGGCGTCGATACTCCGGCTTGGTATACACGTTGAAGAGCACACCGGTACGTCCGTTAGGAAAACGGGGACTTGGCGGCTTCTCCACCAGAAGGAGCCATGCGCATGAGACCATGAGTCCATCGTCGTTTCGCGCCACAAAGGCAAGCAGGTCGCGCTGCAAGTGCCATTTGAAGTATCCGGGGAGCGTCTCGCGCAGCTGCAGGACCTGCTCGGAGTCAAGCTCGCCAAAGTCGTCGGTCAGATAGGCAAGACGAAGCTCGATGAGCTCTTCTATGTTGGCAACGGTTGCCTGCCCAAACGTCATGCCCATGCCGTGCCACCCCCCCTCACGCAAGCGTCCCTTTGCACACCAGTCTAGCTGCACATACGCCTCGTCGGCAACCTATCTGCAGAAGAAGACCAAGCCAGATACCTGTGAGCAAAGAAGGCCCCTCACCCGCATCAAGGCGAGGGCGAGGGACCTGGTGCATCTCTTTTTTTCCGCAGCCAGTTAGACAAAGAGCTCGACCGTCTTCGCCATGCGCTCGATGACCTCCACGCCAAACGGGCAGCGGCTCTCGCAGCCACCGCATCCAATGCACTCGTCGGCATGGTGGTCCAGGGCAAGGTAGTGGTCACGGACCAGCTGAGGAACCTCGCCGCCCTTTGCCACCTGCACCTCGGCCAGGTCATAGAACTTGTTCACCTGTGCCACGCTGATGCCCATGGGACACGGCGCGCAGTGACCGCAATAGGTGCAAAGCCCGCTCGCGTTGTTGTGCGGTGCCGTCGCGAGCGCGGTCGCGTAGTCGCGCTCCTCTTCCGATGCCTCACAATATGCCGCATCTGCCTCAAGATCGGCCACGCTGCCAAAGCCGCACGTGACGCTCCCCACGGCCGGACGCGTGAGCGCGTAGTGGAGGCACATGGCGGGCGTCATCGCCACGCCAAAGGGGCTGCGCTCCGCATCGAGCAGGCGCCCGCCCGCAAAGGCCTTCATCACGGTCAGCCCCACATCGGCGCGCTCGCAGGCACGATAGAGCTCAAGACGGTCCGCATCAAAGCCCGCATACTCGTCACCGGCCGAACTGCTCAACGTCATGATGTCGTAGCTGCCCGGCTGCATGTCGTAGGCAGGGTTGATGGAGAAGAGCATCATCTCCACCGCGTCCTGCTCGACGGCATAGCTGCCGCACACGGCACTGTGGGTAGACATGCCAATGTGACGGATGACGCCCTCGGCCTTGAGCTGCTCCACATAGTCGCGGTAGGGTCCTTCCAGGCAGCGCTTGAGCTCGTCGAGGTCGTCGATGTAATGCATCATGCCCAGCTCAACGTGGTCGGTGTGGAAGCGCGTGAGCAGATCGTCAAAGGCAACCTTGCACTTTTCCACGTCGCGCGTGCGCACGTACTGGCCGTCTTGCCAGGTGGAGCCAATGTGACCCTGCACAATCCAATGCCCAGGGTTCTCGGCACAAGCGTCTCCCAAACGCGTGCGAACCTCGGGATCGCTCATCCAGCAGTCCACGATGTTGACGCCCAGCTCGGCGGCACGCAAGGTGATGGCGCGAGCCTCCTCGGCGCTCATGCGGTCGAGCCACTCGCCACCAAAGCCAATCTCCGAGACCTTAAGCCCCGTACGTCCCAGCCTTCGATAGTTCATATGATGCTCCTCCCTCCTGTCCCTCCGTTCAGCTTACACCCTTGGCTAAACAAGGGTACAGTGATATCAGAAACACTGGCTAAGGAGACTTCATGCCTAACTATCAACTCATTGCCCTCGACATGGACGGCACGCTGCTCAACTCTGAAAAGCGCATGTCGCCTCGCACGCTCGAGGCTCTGCACCACATTGCCGCGCGCGGAGTGCATGTGTGCCTCTCCACTGGCCGAGCCGTGGTCGAGCTCGAGGACTACCGCAAGGAGATGCAGGGCACGGTGAGCCTTGCGTCGCTTTTGAGCGGCGGCCACGTTTTGGACCTCGAGCAGAACTCAACCATTGACGCGCATCCGTTTGAGACCGCGACCGCACTTGCCATTGCACAGCAGGGACTCCGCGAGAACGCCATGGTGGTTGTGCTCACCACATCGCAGACAGCTACCCTTGAAAAGGACGTCGACCGTATGGACCAGCTGGGGCTTGGCATCTACAAGCCGCTCTACCGCCAGCACTGCACCATGTGCAACGACGTGCTCGACTACATTGCCTCTCATGAGCAGGAGGTCTGCAAGGTCAACCTCTACCACCCCAGCCAGGAGGCGCGTGATCGCTCGGCAGCGGCACTGGCAGGGCTGCCGGTGCAGGCCGCCTATTCTGAGGCTGCCTCACTCGAGTGCTCCCCGCTTGGCGTAAGCAAAGCCAGCGGTCTCAAGACGCTCTGCGACCACGTGGGCATTGGCCTGGAAAACGCCATTGCCGTTGGTGACGGCCTCAACGACCTCGATGTTCTGCGTGTGGCGGGGCTCTCGGTTGCCATGGGCAACGCGGCGCGCGAGGTCAAGGAGCTGGCGGACGTCGTGGTTGCCGACAACGACCACGACGGCATCGCCGAGGTCGTCGAGCGTTTCTTTGCATAACCTGGCGTCACGCCCCACAAACACCCTTCACCTGCCGATCCCAAGGAGCCAACGTGATCAAGCTGGTCCTCGCCGACATGGACAACACGCTCATTCCCTTTGGAAACGACCACGCATCGGAGCGCACGCTTGCCGCCATCCATGCCTGTCAGGAGGCGGGAGTTGTGTTTGGCCCGGCAACGGGACGCAACCGCATCGAGGTTGCAGGTTTTTTGTGCTATGACGAAGCAGCCTATCAGACGGCCGTGCTCGTCAATGGGCAGGAGGTCTACCTGCGTGGCGAGCTTGTAAAACGGGAGACTCTCGACCCTAGGGCGCTACGCCGTGCCGAAGAGGCGATCCTTGGGCGTCGCGGCGTTGCTCTGCTTGTGTATCGCCCCGACGGCACCTGCGACTGGGTAGGTGACGAGCCGGAGCATCTTGGCGAGTTCATGATTAACGCCATGCATAATGGGTCACAGCGCCACAAGACGCTGCCTTCCTACCCCGTTGCAAAGGCGGGCATTGTTGCGCTTCTTGAGCGAGAGGACGAGCTGGCCCTGCAGCGCGAGCTCAGTGAGCTGTGTCCAGAACTCGACTTTCTCAATACCGTGCCGCAATGGTTTGACGTCATTCCTCACGGCTGGAGCAAGGTTCGCGGCATCGAGGTGCTGGAGCAAGAGCTGGGCATCACGTCCGACGAGCTCTGCGTGTTTGGTGACGCGCCAAACGACCTGGCCATGTTTGCGCACGCCACGCACTCGTGTGCTGTAGCCAACGCAACGCCCGAGGCTCAGGCGGCCGCGCGCTGGCACGTTGGGGCCTCCGCCGATGACGGCGTCGCCATTGCCCTCGAGCAGATTGCCGAGGCCGCACGCATGACCCAAGAGAGCGGCCACGAGGTACTTCCCAGCTTTATGCAGGTGTAGACATAAGGGGCTCAGCCATGAACGACATGCAGCAGGAACCTCGCGAGGGACTACAGCAGGACGTCACGCAGCAGGGCAACCAGCAACAAACAGACTTGCAGCAAGGCAACTTGCAGCAAGGCCAGCAACAGCCTGACCTTGTTGTTCAGATATTTGATGCCACCAAGGTTGCGCTCGATGGTGCAGGCGATGCCTACCGCGATGCGTTCAAGGAAATCCAGGGGAAGCTTCCCACCTTTGACGAGGTGCTGGCACAAGCGGTGCTGCTACCAGGCACGCGCATCGACCGAATCGACTATCTCGCCAAGACACTTGGACCAAAGTACATCCACCCCATCGTGAGGGCATCCATCAATGTGACACCTGCCGCGGCGGGACTCTCCAACAAGCAGATCGAAAAGATTGCCAAACGCTCGATTGGGCAAGACGGTCGCCGCACGACGGCACTCTCGTTTGCCGCCGGAATTCCGGGCGGCGTTGCGGCGGCGGCCACCATACCCGCCGACCTCATACAGTTCTACGGCTACCTCATTCGCAGCATTCAGAAGCTGAGCTACCTCTATGGCTGGCGCGACCTCGTATATATCACCGAGGGTGAGCCCGACATCGCTACCGCTGGAGCGCTGGTTGTCTTTTTGGGCGTCATGGCGGGAATACCCGAGGCAGACGCCGCGCTTGCACGACTCGCCCGCCTGCGCAGTGCGGGTGCCACCGACGACCAGCTTCGTCAGGTCATGGCAGAGCGCTCCATGGCCCCACAGATCAAGCTCATCTCGGACGGCCTCACGCGTCGCATGGCGCGCAGACTCACCGGTCAGGTGGCAGGGCACGCCATCCCGATCGTTGGGGGAATCGTCTCAGGCGTCATGACCGGCTCGGGCTTTGACGAGATGGCAAAGCGGCTGCTCAAGGAGCTCAAGCGCCACGGGGCATAGGACAGGAAAGGCGAGGGTGCCAGTACCCTCGCCTTTCAATCAGCGCTTCATCACACGTGCGACATCAGTCCAGATCAGCCCCGTTGCTGGCAATCACGCGCTTGTACCACCAGAACGAGTCCTTGGGCGTGCGCGCGAAGCTGCCCTGGTAGGAGTCGTCGGCATCCACGTAGATGAAGCCGTAGCGCTTGCGCATCTCGCCCGTGCCCGCGCTCACAATGTCGATGCAGCCCCAGGTGGTATATCCGCGCAGGTCAACGCCGTCGAGTTCGATGGCATCACGCATGGCCTTGATGTGCTCGCGGTGGTAATCGATGCGGTACTGGTCGTGCACGATGCCGTCCTCGCCCGGCTCCTCGATCACGCCTAGGCCGTTCTCCACCACCATCAGCGGCAGGCCGTAGCGGTCCCAGAAGAGGTTGAGCGTGTAGCGCAGGCCCACCGGATCGATAGTCCAGCCCCATTCGGTGGTCTTGAGGTACGGGTTGCTATAGCCGGTCACGGGGCTGCCCGTATCCACGTCAAAATGCGTATCCTTGCCGGCCACCATTGAGAAGTAGTAGCTATAGGTGAGGAAATCCACCGTGCCTGCCTTGAGCAGCTCCGCATCGCCCTCCTGCACAGGCAGCACGATACCCTCGCGCTCGTACTCCTTGAGCGCACTTGCGGGATAGGCGCCACGGCACTGCACGTCAGGGTACATGAAGCAGCTCTGCATGAACTTGTAGTTACCCATCACGTCGGCGGGGTCGCAGGTGGCGGGGTACGAGAAGATGCCGCCGTACATGGCGCCAACCTGGTTTTGCGGGTCAATCGCGTGCGCAAGCTGCACGGCCTTAGCGCTCGCAAGGAACTGATGGTAGCTCGCCGTGGCCTTCTGCTGCGGCGTGGAATGCGGGTCCATACCGCCGGCCATGTAGCAGCTCATCATACCCATGCCCATGGAGTTGATCTCGTTGAAGGTGAGCCAGTAGCGCACCTTGCCCCTGTAGCGGCGGAAGATCACGTCGCAGTAATGGACGAAGAAGTCGATGACCTTGCGGTTCTCCCAGCTGCCGTACTTGGCCAGGCCCATCGGGGTCTCGTAGTGGCTGATGGTCACCAGCGGCTCGATGCCGTACTTGTGGCAGCAGTCAAAGACCGCGTCGTAGTGTGCAAGGCCAGCCTCGTTGGGCTCCGCCTCGTCGCCATTGGGAAAGATGCGGCTCCAGGCGATGGACATGCGATATGTCTTAAAGCCCATCTCGCCAAAGAGCGCGATGTCCTCCTCAAAGCGGTGATAGTGGTCGATGGCAACGTCGCCCGGGTACACCTTGCCCGGCACACGCTCGGGCCAGGTAATCTCGCGCGCGTGATTGCGATCGCCCTGTGTCATGAAATCGGCCGAACATGGACCCTTGCCGTCCGCGTCCCATGCGCCTTCACACTGGTTGGCTGCCGTCGCTCCACCCCAGAGGAATCCTTCGGGAAATGCCATGATCAGATCCTTTCTCTTAGTAGTTCATACACTCAATAGTATGAAACCCGCCGTCGAGGTGTGTCGGCGGCGGACAAAGGAAGGACATGCTTTTCGTGCGCTAGCGGCTCACGTTGTCGTGCCAGGCGCCAATGAGGTTGGCGTTATTGCGGAACTGACAGGCCACCACGCGCGGCATGGTGGGAGGAATCTGGTAGGCAGCCTCAGCATCAAAGATGGCCTGTAACTGGGTGCGAATCCGGTCGATGAGGTCCTCGCGCGCCGAGATACCGCCGCCGATGGCCACGGCCTCCACGTCGAGCACGCACTGCAGGTTGTATATCTGCACGGCAGCTATGCGCGCATACTCGTCGAGCATCGTAAGGATGCGTTTGTCACCGGCGTCGGCCAGCTCAAAGACCTTGAACCCGTTTGTGGGCCAATGCGGATGTTTTGGACGTGCTTGCGGGCAAATGCGGATGTTTCGGACGCCTCAAGCAGCTTGAAACGTCCGTTTTTGCCCACAAGCATGCCTCGGTCGGACATCTGGGGCCGTCCAAGATGTACGGACAAACGTTACGACCTCGTTTCTCTCTCTAGATACATCCTATGACGTTTCGTATACTCCTCACCAATCGCATAGCACCACCAAACCTAAGAAGCGGAAGTAAAACCTGCAGAGGCGCCTACAGAGAGCACGGGCAGCTGAGATCCGAGCGGTAGCTGGCAGGCATAATGGACCCGCTGAGGGCGCGAAGAAACCCCGGCAACAGGGCGGAAGTCGCGACGGCAGCCCGCCGTCATAGGGCAGGGAGTGATGGCTCCCACAGAGTGAGCGGATGTACGAGCGTCCGCTAATCGAGGTGGCACCGCAGGCTTATGCATACGCATGACGCTTGTCCTCGAGACCCATAGGTCGAGGACGGGCGTTTTTTGTTGGCCAGAGTGGCCGAGCCCTTCCTCAAACGCGCCAACCGGCGCAGAAAGGAGGCCCGCCATGGCCGCCAGCAAGAACCCGTACCGCATCTATCTCGCCGAGGACCAGATCCCCACCAGCTACTACAACCTGCGCGCCGACATGCCCACAAAGCCCGAGCCCATGCGCCTGCCCAACGGCGCGGTGGCCGAGTTTGCGCACATCGCCCCAGTCTTTGCAGACGAGCTGGTGCGCCAGGAGCTCGACGACGATACTGCCTACACGCCCATCCCCGAGGGCATTCGCGAGATGTACAAGATCTATCGGCCCAGCCCGCTCTGCCGCGCCTACAGCCTGGAGCAGGCGCTGGACACCCCCGCAAAGATCTACTACAAGTTTGAGGGCAACAACACGAGTGGCTCGCACAAGCTCAACTCCGCGCTCGCCCAGGCCTACTACGCCCACGAGCAGGGGCTTTCCACCATTACCACCGAGACGGGCGCAGGCCAGTGGGGCACCGCCCTCAGTGAGGCCGCCGCGCGCTTTGGCCTTGAGTGCGACGTCTTCATGGTGCGTGCCAGCTACGAGCAAAAGCCCTTCCGTCGCTCCGTGATGCAGACCTTTGGTGCGAACGTGACCCCCTCCCCCAGCCAGGAGACCGAGATTGGTCGCAAGATGTACGCCGACGAGGCCAACCGCTCCGGCAGCCTGGGCACGGCCATCAGCGAGGCCGTGGAGCGCGCGCTGCACGTGCCCGAGAATCGCGGCCGCTACCAGCTGGGATCGGTCCTGAATCAGGTGCTGCTGCACCAGTCCATCATCGGCCTTGAGAGCTATGCGGCGCTCGAGGAGCTGGGCGAGTATCCCGACATCGTCATTGGCTGCGCGGGCGGCGGCTCCAACCTCGGCGGCCTCATCGCGCCATTCATGCGCGACAAGCTCACGGGCGTGCACCCCGATACGCGCTTCATCGCCGTTGAGCCCAAGAGCTGCCCGAGCCTCACGCGCGGCCGCTTTGCCTACGACTTTGCCGACACCGGCCAGACCTGCCCGCTCGTCAAGATGTACACGCTGGGCAACGGCTTCATCCCCAGCCCCGACCACGCGGGCGGCCTGCGCTACCACGGCATGAGCCCCATCATCAGTCAGCTGAAGCACGACGGATTCCTCGATGCCGTGGCCGTGGCCCAGACCGACGTCTTTGCCGCTGCCGAGCAGTTTGCCAAGCTGGAAACCATCCTTCCCGCCCCCGAGAGCGCACATGCCATCCGCGTGGCCATCGACGAGGCACTGCGTTGCAAAGAGACCGGCGAGGAGAAAGTCATTCTCTTTGGCCTCACGGGCACTGGGTACTTTGACCTCACCGCCTACGAGGCGTACAACAACGGCACCATGGTGGACCATGTTCCCACCGACGAGGAGCTTGAGATTGGCTTTGCGACGATTCCCGCCGTGCCTGGCGTACAGGCCGCAGGCGGTCTGCCGCTGGAGTAGGCCTGGAGCGAGCGCTCCTCCGCACCCGCAGGCACGGGGAGACCGGGAAAGGTCCCGGGACCCACTCGGCTAAGCGCTCAAAGGCAACGCGCGGCACCTGCGGAAAGCACTCGCTTCGCTCGCTTGCACCCGCAGGTAAGCGCCACGCGTCGCCTTTGAGCAGCCTCGCAATGGTCCCGGGACCTTTCCCGGTCTCCCCGTGCCTGTCGCTGTTGAAGTAGCGCCAAACTCCCGTCTGTTTAGGACACAACGCAACGGACGTTGAAAGAACCAAGGGCCTGGCAGCTCGTCTGAACCGCCAGGCCCTTATTGCTTTAGGTAAGCTTGCAACGCTGTTATGCGATTGACCTCGCTGCGTCGTAGCCGCCGGTCACGGCCTCCTGAATGCGGCCAACTGCCGTGGAGTCGCCAGCCTCGATCACGGGAATTCCCAGCTCAGAGGCCCACTCGGGAGCTGCCATGGGACGCATGCCAAGCGAGAGCACCAGATGGTCAAACTCGACCTCAACCTGCTCGCCATCCTTCTTCTCGAAGGTGGCCTTGTTACCGTCAACATGCAGCAGCTTATGACCGGGGTTGAGCGTCGTGTCAGTCTGGCCCAAGCGGCTCATGATATCGATCATGTTCTGGAAGAAGATGCCAGGGCCAATCTGGTCGACCATCTCGTAGAGGTCAACGTGGCACTCATGCTCGGAGGAGAGCATCTCGGCGACCTCGATGCCCGTCATACCGGAGCCGACCACGACGACCTTCTCGCCAGTAAGCGGCGGGTTGGCCATGATGGCCTCGGGCGGGGTGAGCACGAGCTCGCCATCGAGGCCAGGAATGCTGCCGGGCTTGACGGGCACGGAACCTGCAGCCCAAATAACGGCGACAGGCGCCTCGGCCTTGATGATGTCGGCCGTGGCCTCAACACCGCAGCGCAGCTCAACCGGCAGGTCGGCCAGCACGGCCTCGTAGTAGCGAATCAGCCAGTCGAGACGCCACTTCTTGGGCGGCTTGGCGGCAAAGACGAGCTGGCCACCCACCTCGCTGGCCTTTTCGAGCACCACCACGTTGAAGCCACGCTCGCCCAGCACGCGCGCGGCCTCGAGGCCTGCGGGGCCAGAGCCCACCACAACCACCTTGCGACCGTCGCCGTCCTTGGCAAGCGGGGCAAGGTCGCACTCGCGGCCGGCCTCGGGGTTCACCGAGCACACCATGGGGCTGAACGGGTCCTCGTGCGCGGCCATCAGACTCTCGATGCAGCGCATGCAGGAGATGCACGGACGAATGAGCTTGCTGGCACCCTCGCGCACCTTGTTGCCCCAGTCGGGGTCAGCAAAAAACTGACGCGCGGAGCCAACCATGGCAACTCCGCCGTCAATGAGATCCATCGCAGTCTCGGGATGACGCACCACCGAGCAGGCAATCACGGGAATGTTCACCGCCGCAGCGATGGTCTTGCCGTTGATGGACTTCCAGCCCTCGTCAAAGCCAACGGGTTCCCAAGCCCAGTTCATCGTCTCGTAGTTGCCGGCACTGACGTCGATGGCGTCGGCTCCCCAGGCCTCAAAGAGCTTGCAGTACTCCACGGCCATATCCAGCGTGATACCGTCCTCGATGCCCAGCATGCGCATGTATTCGTCAGCCGAGAGACGCACGATGATCGGGAAGTCGGGGCTGGTACCCTTGCGAATGCCCTCGATAATACGACGAACGATCTCGGCGCGGTTCTCGAGGCTGCCGCCAAACTCGTCGTCACGATGGTTGGTGTAGGGCGAGAGGAACTGGCAGAGGAGGTAACCATGTGCGCAGTGCAGCTCAACGGCGTCAGCGCCGCTCTTCCACACGCGGATGCCCGCCTGGATGAAGTCATCGATCGTCTCGAGGACCTCGTCGTGCGTGAGGGCGCGCGTGGGGGCATTGGTGAGCTTGCTCGGCTGGCCCGAAGGGCTGACCGTCATGCCATCCACGCACAGCGGCGGCACACCTTGGCAGCCAGGATGATAGATCTCGACCGCAAACTTGGCGCCTGTCGCCTGCGTTGCCTCGGCCATCTTGCGGAAGCTGGGAATGGCCTCGTCGTTGTCGATCACGAGGTTACGCGCGTCTCCACGAGCGGTCGTGCGGTTGACCGAACACACCTCGGTGATTACCAGGCCACAGCCGCCGGCACCGCGCGCGGCATAGAAGTCGCAATCGCGCTGGCTCGCATCGCCGTTAAGCTCGGCATAGTAGTTGCCCATGGGCTCAAATACCAAGCGGTTGGGCACGACCATCTTGTTGATGGTGACCGGCTCAAAGTGACCGGCTCAAATAGCTTCTCGTACATGGCACTCCTCTCCTAGTGCGGCCAATCGTACTCAGATGGTTTCATCTTGAAACATCCTCAGTACTATATGCCCACAGCATCGGTGGAGAGGGGTCCGAACAGCGGGGACGGGAATTCCGGACATTGGGGACGGTTCCTTTTGGGCGGCCAGGCGCCGCATGGCAGCGGCAGCACAAACCCAACCTAGAGAGGGCTCCGTCCATTGGGGCCGGAGCCCTCTCCCGATGTCCGAGGCGCTGAGTGAGCTGTCTTAGCCCTCGTCCACAAACGAGAGGGCTATGGTTGCCAAGACGCCGTACGCAACCGCAAAGCCCAAAAGGATGAGCCAGAGCATCAGCAGGTTTCCTCGAGTGGCATCCTGCTCGGGCAGAGCCTCAACAAAGCCCAGGCCTCCATCATGTTGTTGATACGCGCGCTCGCGCAGATGGCATCCATGCCCCAGCGGCTGATGGTCAGGTTTGAAATGAGCTTTGTTATGCCGTTGAGCTCAAAGATCACGCCCGACATCACCAGCTGCACGATGAGCGCAAACGGCATCACCGTCATGGCAGTGTTCTCGGTGCGCACGACCGACGAGATGAGCAGCGCAAGCGCATCGGAAGAGAAGATGATGAGGAAGAACGAGATGTAAATCTCGATGATGGGCGGCAAGAAAACCGCCTTCTCGATGAAGTGGTCAAAGCTCATGATGCGCACGATGAGCGTGACCACCACGGCCTCGGCCGCGCAAAGCGCAGCCTCGTAGAGCCAGTGCGCAGCCATGTAAGATGCCAGATTGAGGCCCGTGCGGTGCTCGCGACGAACAATGTCGCGCTCGCGGCAAATGGAGCGGATCGAGTTGAAGATGCCAATCCAAATGCATGCACAGACCAGCGCAAACGCACCGTTCTTGGTGTCGTAGTAGCTCTCAAAGGTCTCTTTTCCCATCACCAGGCCAATGAGGATGGTGATGATGGCCACCGAGATAAAGGTCTTGTACTCTTTGTCGTTCACAAAGGCTCGCACGCAGCGCTCAAAGCACACGCGCATCTGCCTAATGGGTCCAGCTTGGGTCATGTCCATGCTACTGTCCCTCCCACTTGTCGAGATAGGCATCGGCAAGACCCTCGCCGCCCTCATCGGGACGGTTGATGCGCCGCACGATTCCCTCGAGGGTATCGGTCTCAAAGAACTGCTTTGCCTCGTCCACAGGCCCGCAGAACAGCAGGTGCCCCGCCCCGTCGCGCTCTGCCTTGGCAAGCACGATGACCTTGGAGAAGAGGTCTGCGGCACGGTCGGGCCCATGGGTGATGACCATCACGATCTTGCCTAGGTCGGCAATGTCGCGAAGGTTTTCCATCAGGGTGCGACTCATGATGCCATCGAGGCCAGAGTCGGGCTCGTCGAGGAAGAACAGCGCCGGGTCGCCCACCAGCTCAATGGCAATCGAGAGGCGCTTGCGCTGCCCACCAGAGAGGCGACCAGCCAAGGTGTCTCCCTCGCGCTTTAGTCCCAGTAGCTCGCCCGCCCACTGGGCACGAGCGGCGCACTCGACGCGCGGGGTGTTGGCAGGCATGCGCAGCTGCGCCGCAGCCATGAGCGTGTCACGAACCGTGTCGTTCCCGCGCAGCAGGTCCTGCTGGGGAACGTAGCCAATCTGATACTTGATGCGCTCGTACTCCTCGTACACGTCGCGGTCGCCAAGCTTGATGGTACCCTCGGCCTTGTCGTTGCCCATCACGGCATTGATGAAGGTGGACTTGCCAGCTCCGGACCCACCAAGAATCAGCACGAGCTCGCCAGGCTCCACGGTGAGGTGCACGTCACGCAGAATCGTCTTCTTCTTGAGGCGGCTCCAGACGTTCTTCTCTTCGATGTCGATCCTGAGGGTATCGGTGCGAGGAGAGGCTGCGTGCTCAGGCACGGCGGACGTGCTTGCCACAGCAGGCTTGGCCGCTGAAACCACCGACTCTGCCGCCGGAGCAGCCGGTTGCTGTGCCGGTTGAGCATGGGCCTCTGGCGCTACCTGCGTAACAGGTGTGCCTTGAGCCGCAGGCGCATACGCCGGAGCCACGTTTGCGGCGACCGAGGCCGCAACCGCCTCGACCTGCTCCCATGACACAGGCTCATCCACACTCAGATGCTCTCGCGTTCCAACCCAGAGCGCGCCGTCGAGCACGACCACCCATGTAAGCCCTACCTGCACCACGCTCGGCACTGGTAAGGGAGCGCTTCCGGCCACCCGCTCGCCGTTGACCCAGATGCCGTTGGTGCTCATGAGGTCAAGCGCAAAGAGGCCCTTTGAGCTGCGGAAGAACGACACGTGGCGCTCCGAGGCATAGGGGTCGTCAAGCGTGACGCCACCTGCCGCGCGCCCAAGCACAACCTCCTGCACGTCCTCGCCAAAGGGAACCTGCTGCCAGGCAAGCTCGCCCTCACCGGACTCGAGCAGGGCAAGGTAGAAGACGGCCTCTTGCGGAGCGCTCTTTGGCGCAAACGACAGCACGCTGCCTCGCCTCAGCTCCACAGTGCCTGTAACTGGCTCGCCATCAAGCAGCGTGCCGTTAGTGCTCCCAAGGTCGCGGTAGAACACGCGGCCCTCGACCACACCAATCTGCCCGTGACGCGCCGAGACCACACCCGAGGGAATCTCTATATGCATCCCCGAGCCCATGCGGCCAATGCCAAGCGTCCCCTCAATGGCCCAGTCGCGCGCGTGTCCTGTGGGAAAGAACCCAGACAGCACCACGCCCTTGAGCCCTTGCGAGGCATCCCAGCGCATCGTTTGTATGCGTGCGTTATCCATCTCACTCATCTGTGATCCTCACCCGCGCTTTAGCCGGCGTCGCCACTAGGGGTAACGTCATCGTCGGACACCTGCACGCTCTCCTCGCCATCAACCTGACCGGTTGGGGCCGTCGTTGTGCCACTCACTTCGGAGTTGACCTCGTCGCGGAAGGCTGCCATGTCCTCCTCGGCCTTTTCGCTGGTGATGAAGTGCGGTTGGCTGAGAGAGTCGGTGGTGAGGCCCATGTTGCGCAGAACCTGAACCTGCTTGTCGTAAGGAACGTCAACTAGGTTTGTCACGCTGGCAATGGACAGCTCACCCAGGCTGGCAAAGTCCGCGTCCTCGTAATAGGGCAGGTAGAGGTCGTACCACTTTGCCGTCTCGTATGCCAGGCTGCCAAAGTCCTTGAGCGGGTTGGCGTGCAATGCCAGCAGCCTAAAGCTCATGGTGGACGGAATGGAGGCAATCGAAGAGATGTTGTTGTGATCAAGGCAGATCGACATCTTGTTCTCGGTTCCGTAGCGGGCGCTTGTGGGAGACAGGTTGGCCAGCGCCGAGATGTCCTCAATCTGGTTGTGGCCAAGGTCAAGGTTCTCGAGGTTGTCAGTAGAGCTCGCAATGGCCGAGATGTCGGTGATCTGGTTGTTGTCGAGCATCAGGTCCTCGAGCTCATGCTTCTCGGACAGGCCCTCAAGCGTGCCAATGTGGTTGTCGTTGGCAACGAGGAAGCGCAGCTTGGGAGAGTCCGTAAGCGGCTTGAGGGACTCGATCTGGTTGAAAGCGATGTTGAGCGTCACCAGCTCGCTAAAGCCATTGGCGAGCGCCGAGATATCGATGACCTGGTTGTCTTGGAGCAGCAGGATCGAGAGCTGCGAACAAGTGGAGATATGGCTGATGTCGGTAAGCTGGTTATGCTGCGCATACAGATGCTCAAGCGCAATCAGTCGCTCACAAGCGCTGAGGTCGGTGAGCCCGTTGTACGAGACGTCGACTTCCTCAAGCTTGGTGTCCTCGGTGATTGCCGAGAGGTCGGTTATCTCGTTGTGTGCAAGCGAAAGACGCCTGAGCCTGCTCATGCCCTGAAGACCATCGGCGGTGGTCAGCTTGTTGCCCTCGAGCGAGAGCGTGTCAATTGACTGGCTGTCCCTCAGAGGCATTGCGTCAGAGATGCTGTTGTTTGAGAGGACGAGCGTCGAGAGGTTCATTCCGGCCAGCGGGCTAATGTCGCTGATCTGGTTGCTGTCAAAGCAGACGCTCTTGAGATTGTCCAAACCCGCAATGGGCGAGAGATCCGAGACGTTATTGCCGCTCGCCTCCAAGGTTGAGAGCTCGGTGCACGACGGCAGCCAGTCGAGCGACTCGACGTTGCAGTAATTGATATCGAGATACGCAAGCTTCTGCAGCCCCTTGAGCTGGTCGGCCTTGTTGCCCGACAAATCGATCCCAGCCAAGGTCAGCGTATCGAGCTCGGGCATGGACGAGAGGAAGTCGACGTTGTCGATACCCTCGGTTGGCGAGAGCACAAGTTTGGTGAGCCCCGTAAAGTGACCGAGCGCATCGGTGCCACTTGCAACTCGCACCATCGTGAGCTTGAGCTCCTTGAGCTTGGGCATGTCCTTGGGGAAGATCTTTGCTAGGTCCATTTCGTCAAACCCCATGAGCGTGAGCGACTCGAGGTTTGGCGCGTCCGCAAGAGGAGACAGGTCCTTAAAGCCCTGGCACTTGATGAATGTAATCGACTTGAGCTGATCCTGCTCAGCCAGAGCCTGTACGGCGTCGTCGGACACGATGCAGTTGGTAAAGTTGACCCCGCCGTAGCCGTTCTCGAGCATGCCGCCCACGTTGGCGGTAACGTTCTCGTTTGTGATGTAGGTAACCTGTGAGGCAAGGTTTTGAGAGCTTGAGCTTGAACCGCCGGCACGTGCCAAGAGCACCACAATGCCCAGCACCAAAACCACGGCAACAGCGGCGATGATTGGAACAAGGCGCTGGTTTGAGGACCCGCCGCGCGACGTTCTCTCGCTCTTGAACTCGCTGTTCCGGCGCTTCTTTTTGGGCTGCTTGGAGCCAGTGTCCCCGTCATTCTCCCGATTAGCGCGCTGCAGTGGAGGCTTCTCCTCGCGCTCTTGGTGAGGCTGTTCCACACGGGGTTGCTCCGCCACAGGCTCACTCTGGCGTTCCGGTTTGACCACGGGCTCCATCGGCGCAGGCTCGGCGGGCGCCACCGGCTCTGGCTTTGCCAGCGCAGGTTGCGGCGCCACGGGAGCTGCTGTCTGCCCCTGACCACGCAGGCTGCTCACAAACTCCCCTACACTCTGCGTGCGCTTGGTGTAGTCAAGCTCGAGAGCCTTCATCAGCGCGTCTTCAAATGCGGGCGGAAGTGTCACACCAAGCCCGGAGGGTGCCACAAGGTCGTCAGAGAACGTGCGGCGCAGGCTGTCGCTTGGGGCCTTGCCGCACAGGCACTGATATGCGGTTGCGGCAAGCGAGTACACGTCGGTCCAGGGTCCCTGCGTACTGGGGTCGCCATACTGCTCTGGTGGAGCATAGCCGGGCTTTACCGTGATGGTGCCAACCGACATCTGCTCCTTGCTGAGCGCGGAGCCAAAGTCGAGCAGCACGCCCATGCCATTCTTTGCGATGCGCACGTTGTCGGGGCTCACGTCGCGGTGCAGGACGCCTTCGCGATGCAGGCAGGCAAGCACTTCGGCCACAGGCAAGAGCGCGCGCATGGTCTGCTCAACGGTAAAACGTCCCGTTCGCGCGAGCATCGACGAAAGGTCCTCGCCGTCAACGTACTCCATCACGAGACAAGCCATGCCATCAATGTTCAAGAAGTCTCGCACGCCGGCAATGCCAGGCAGCGAAGAAAAGCGTGCAAGCGAGCGGGCCTCGCGCAGGTAGCGCTCGGTGCGTTCAGGATCGTTGTCGTAGTAGAGCTTGACGGCAACATCGATGCCCAGCATCTCGTCTTGTGCGCGCCAAGTCTCGCCAAAGCCACCCCTGCCCACACGCTCGACCAGGCGAAAGCGGTCTGCCAAAAGGGTGCCGGCTTGTCTGTTTTCCATGGTTTGTCCCATCGTTGGCCATGCATACAAAAGTACTCATAGATTACCAGCACCTATGCTCCACGAGCCGCAACAAAAAGAACCCTATGTCCTTTGGCAACATTGGCAATCGAGCCATTAGCTTTTGAACAAACGAAGGGCTGGCGGTTCGCCGAACGAGACGGCCCCATTGCCCTTTTGACGAAACTGCCGCGCAAGTTTCCCGCATACTGGTACGCTTAACACAGGCATTTACCCAAACGTGGAAGAAGGCACCATGGCACTCACAAGCTTGGCCCGTATCAGCAAGGCACCAAAGGCGGCCCTTGCTCTCGGAGCATTCGTTGGCGCACCACTTGTCGCTGCAGCTGGTTACACGCTCATCTCGCATGCCTTCTTCCATCGCTCCAACCTGGGGACCGCAAACGAGATTCACCTGCGCGCAACGGGTGGAAACAGGCAGCTCAAGGACATGGTCGCCGTAGACAACTCCATCCTTGAGAGCGCCGAGACCAACGACCGCCGCTACACCATCCCCTCTTCGGTGACCCTCAAGGTCTCGTCGAGCGAAGAGATCGTGAACGGATTCCAGGTCTTCCATCTCAACCGGCGCCCCATCAACGACCGCGCGGTGATCTTCATTCACGGCGGCTGCTTCATTGCCCAGCCAACACCCGAGCACTGGAAGTTTGCCAGCACCATTGCACGGCGCACGCGCGCCGAGGTCATTGTTCCGCTCTACCCGCTCGCTCCTGTGCATGGCGCGCTCGAGGCGCTCTTCTTCCTCGAGAAGGTCTACTGCGACGCGGTGGAGAAGTACGGAGCGACGAACATCACCATCATGGGCGACTCCTGCGGCGGTGGCATCTCGGCAAGCTTTGCCCAGCACCTGGCCACTCTGGGACTCGAGCAACCTGCCAACCTCATCCTCATTTCGCCTTGGGTTGACATGACGCTGCGCAATCCCGACATCCTGGCCTACGAGGCAACCGATCCGATCCTGGGTGTCCCCGGCCTGCAAAAGCTTGGCCTCACCTGGTCAAAGGGACTCGACCCCAACGACTACCGTGTGAGCCCCGTCAATGGCGAGGTGCGGATGCTGCGCAACGTCATGGTCTTTGTTGGAACGCGCGAGATTCTTTATCCCGACGCCCGCCTGTTCTATGACCGCGTGAACGCCACCGGCGCCCACGCCGAGCTCTACATTGGCCGCGGTCTTAACCACGTCTACCCGATGCACTCGATTCCCGAGGCAAAGTGGGCCATCGACCGCATGGTGGAGGCCATCTGCACCGACTAGCGAGTTACGCGATCGAAGGAAGCTGGCGCCCGTAGGTCCCCATGAACCTACGGGCGTGTCATGAGGGAACCGCCGCATCAGGCGGGGGGGTGTCAGGGGGACGTATAATTTGACACACTCAGTCAAGCCGCAATGACAGGTGGACCTTCGAGAGCGGCTGACACCAGGTCAGACGAGTTTCCGAGTGTGTCAAATTATACGTCCCCCTGACACCCCCCCGTGTGGAACGGTCGCCCCCGCTGTCACACCCCTCGTGTGGGGCAGTTAGCGTGCCTCCCTAACACCAAAAACGGCCACCTCGCTCTGAGGTGGCCGTCTCTCTTTACCTATGTCGCTGAGCTACTTTTCGAGCAGCCAACGGGCTATGAGCTCTTGCAGCTCTTGATCGGTCTTTGGGTGACCGGCGTCGCTCCCGCCAATAACCGCCAGGGCATCGCCCAAAAGCTCGCGATCCTGACGATGCTGCACGATGTACTCGGCGCAACGGGCGGCAAGGCCCTGGGGATCTGCCGGCGACCTGCGACCATTGCGAATGCGCGAGAGGTACGACGGATCAACGGCAACCTGTCGCGCCATCTCCACGTTCGAGATCTTGAGGGTGCGCATAAGGGCGTCAAGACGGCGTGAGAAGCTCTCGGAGCCATGGTTGAGCCCCATCTTGAGCTCGGTGGCAACCTCTTCTTCGTCGCCAATCTGATCGATGTTGCGCTCACGAGCGATAGCCACGATGCCCGAGGCCAGCTTGCGCACGCTTTCGCCATCGTAGGACGGCGTACGCCGGCCACTACGATAACGGCTGAGTGTAGACGGTGAAATGCCGCTTCGCTCAGCGAGGTCCTTGCTCGAGCAATCGAGCAGAACGCAATACTCGTTGAGAGTCGACACAAACGACACGCTGGGTCCTCTCGTCCATGGCACATGGCAAGCGGGTAGGGCAGAGCGCAGGCGGCTGACCTTGGCCTTTGAGCTTTGGTCTAATCAATGTAGCTTACTCTCGGTTAACAAACGTAACTCGTGCCAACCTTGGCATTGCCACAGGTCCATATGCACATGTCATGCATATGCATTCAAAGTTTTTGGCCACTTTTGGTTGGGCCGCGAGCCTTGCTAGAATGCAAACGTTGATTTTTGAACGAGTCCCACCCACACAAGGGGGTCACCTATGCAGCTAGGCTTTGACAAGGACAAGTACATTGAGATGCAGTCTGCACGCATCCGCGAGCGCATCGACCAGTTTGGTGGCAAGCTCTACCTGGAGTTTGGCGGCAAGCTCTTTGACGACTACCATGCCTCACGCGTGCTTCCCGGATTTGAGCCAGACCTCAAGGCGCGCATGCTCGCCAACCTTGCCTCCGACGCCGAGGTGCTTGTTGCGCTCAACGCCAACGACATCGAGCAGGACAAGCGCCGCAGCGACCTGGGCATTCCCTACGCCGAGGACGCACTGCGTCTGCTTGACATCTTCCGTGGCATGGGCATTGGCATTGGCGGCATTGTTATCACCCGCTGGACGGGCCAACCCCACGCCGAGGCCTACCGCGCCCGCGTTGAGGCTCTGGGCATTCCGGTGTACCGCCACTACCCCATTGAGGACTACCCCACCAACGTTGACCTGATCGTGAGCGAGGAGGGCTTTGGCAAGAACGAGTTTGCCAAGACCACCAAGCCGCTCGTTGTGGTGACTGCTCCCGGCCCCGGCTCGGGCAAGCTTGCCGTGTGCCTCTCGCAGATCTACCACGAGCACAAGAGCGGCGTTGAGGCGGGCTACGCCAAGTTCGAGACCTTCCCCGTGTGGAACCTCCCGCTCAAGCACCCCGTCAACGTTGCCTACGAGGCCGCAACCGCCGACCTCGACGACCGCAACATCATTGACCCCTTCCACCTTGAGGCCTACGACAAGGTGACCGTCAACTACAACCGCGACGTCGAGACCTTCCCCGTGCTCAAGTCGATGATGGAGCGCATTGCCGGAACCAGCCCCTACCAGTCCCCCACCGACATGGGCGTCAACATGGTAGGCAACTGCATCAGCGACGACGAGGTCTGCCGCAACGCCGCAAAGGCCGAGATCGTGCGTCGCTACTTCTCCACTGCCGAGCGGCTCGAGCGCACCGGCGTTGGACAGGAGGAGCTTGCCACCATCAACCTCCTCATGAACGACGTCCACGTGACCAAGGACTTCTCGCCCGCCAGGCAGGCTGCCCTCACCAAAGCCGAGGAGACCGGCATGCCTGCGGCCGCCATGGTGCTTCCCGACGGCAGCATCGTTACCGGCAAGACCTCTGCCATTTTGGGATGTGCCTCATCGCTGCTGCTCAACGCGCTCAAGCGTGTTGCGGGCGTGCCCAAGGACGTGTATGTGGTGAGCAACGATGCCCTCGAGCCCATCTGCAAGCTCAAGATTGCTCATCTGCACAGCAGCAACCCTCGCCTGCACTCCGACGAGACGCTTATTGCGCTCTCGATCAGCTCGGCAACCAATGGCCTTGCCGCCGCGGTCATCGACGCTGCCGAGAAGCTTAAGGGCTGCGACGCCTACTTCTCGGTGATCATCTCCCCCACCGACGAGCGCATCTATCGCCAGCTGGGAATCAACGTGTGCTGCGAGCCCAAGTTTGAGAAGCGCAGCTACTACCACCGCCAGCGCTAGCACCAGGCATATTGACGCACCAAAAAGAGCGGCTCAGAGGTCTTCTCTGAGCCGCTTCTCTATTACGGGTTTCTTGGCCTGTTGCCAAGTCCGATCAGCCGTACAGCTTACAGGCCCTGGGCCAGCAGCTCCTGCACCACTGGATCGGAGGGCGTCACGCCAGCAGCCTTGAGCTCGGCGATCTTTTCGGCAAACTGCGGCAGGTACTGCTCGTGGGCAACCAGCAGCTCGTCGATGCACTGCTTTGCCTCGGCACCAGAAGGCGTCTGCGGGTTGAGTGCCACAGCCTCGAGCAGCGCGCCGTAGTCTCCGTACACGGCCGCCTCCTCAACAAGGCGCTGCATGTTCCACATGAGCTGCAGGTAGCCGCGGGCTGAGGCGCCCATGGGACCAAAGGCCACGGGCTTGGCGCCGTCGGCACCCACGTAGCTCGACACCTGCACCACTGCGTCGCTGGGCAGGTCGGGAATGGCGCCGTTGTTGAGCGTGGAGCACACGATGTGCGCGTTGCTGTTGTTGTAGATGGCCGCAATCGACTCGCATGCCACGTCGGAGTAATGTGCGCCACCGCGCTTGGAGAGCAGCTCGGGCATCTCGGCCAGGTTGGGGTCCTTGTAAAGCTCAAAGAGCTGGTCCTCAACCTCCTTGACCTGCTGCGCGCGCGTGCCGATGCCGTTGTACTCCTTGAGGCCATCGTCCAGCATGTCGGTCTGCAGGTAGTAGTAGCGATGGTAGCCGCAGGGAATCATGCCCAAGTGCTTGAGCTGCTCGGAATAGAACGGGATGTTGTGGATGTTGGCGGGTGTGCCATCGTCCTCGGTCTTGGGGTTGAGCATGGCGTCGATGATCTGGTCGGTGACCTCCTCGCCCGTCTTGCCGTCAAACACGCGGTGCCAATGGAAGTGGTCGATGCCCGCAAAGCGGTAATTGAGGTCGTCGAGCTCCTTGCCAATGAGCGCAGGCTCGCTGAGCATGGCGCCAATGGGCACGTTGCACAGGCCAATGCAACGGTCCCAACCGCCATAGCGAATGACCGACTCGGTGACCATGCCCGACGGGTTGGTAAAGCTCACGAGGAAGGCGTTGGGGCAGAGCTCCTTCATCTCCTCAACGATGTCAAGAATCACGGGGATGGTGCGCAGGGCCTTGAACATGCCACCCGCGCCATTGGTCTCCTGGCCAAGCATCCCGTGCGAGAAGGGGATGCGCTCGTCCTTGATGCGTGCCTCGAGCAGGCCCACACGGAACTGCGTGGTCACAAAGTCGGCATCCTTCAGCGCCTCACGACGGTCGAGCGTAAGGTGCACCTTGACGTCGTGACCGGAGGCATCCCACATGCGCTGTGCCATGGCACCAACGATCTCGAGCTTCTTGCGACCGCGCTCAACGTCGACCAGCCAAATCTCTTTGATTGGCAGGCGATCGTAGCGCTTGATGAAGCCGTTCATCAGCTCGGGGGTATAGCTCGAGCCACCGCCGATGGTACAAATCTTGAGTCCGTCCTTCATTGCCCCTCCTCTTACTCGGTTGTACCTCGCTTCGAGTATATGGGAGCAATGCCACTCCTCGTCATGAGAAGGGGCAGCGGGCAACAGTGTTGCGCGCTGCCCCAGCCATTCGTGAAACACAAGCGAGGATCTACGGTACCGGCGCCTGTTGGCTAGACGTCGAGCCCCTTGATGTCCAGCTCGTCCATGAGGTTGCAGTCAATGATGAAGATGCCACCGTACTCGTCGAGGCCTTCCTGATAGACATAGTCGAGATAGTCGGCCCACTCCTGGGCGCTGCCGGTGGTCGTCCAGGTATAGGTGCCCTCTGGGAAGGTGGTCGAGGCCAAGAGGCCATTGTAAAAGCCCACGTCGTCATACTCATAGTTCGTGTTGACCTTATAGGGCAGCTTCGTGGTCTCAATGAGGAAGTAGTTGCCCGAGCCCGCATAGGTCTCGACGGCGCACTGGGCATGGCCAGGCGTAAGGACGATCACGGGATGCATTCCCAGGCGCTTGAGGCAGCTCGCCATGAGCAACGTGGTCTCGATGCAAAGGCCCTGTTGCTTCTTGATGACCGCATCGGGCGTAAGCACGTTCTGGTCGCTTGAGGTCAGCGAGTAGGAGTCATTCTGGTACTGCACGCCGGAGTCGCTGATGGCACTTTGGATGGCAGCAACCTGCAAAAGCGTTGGGATAACGTCGTCACCAAACTGGTAACCAGCCATTGAGGACTGCGCCCACTCCTGCATGTAGTCGTTGGCCTTGCGATTGATGGCATCGACCTCGTCGATGTTGGGGCGCATCCAGGCAAGGATGTCAAACTGCGCCGTGGAGCCAAACTCATCGCTCAGCCACGCCATCGAGTAAATGCTCTTGAGTTTGATCTGGTTGTTCTTCTTTACAAGTACGTCACCAGTCTCCACATCGGTGATGGTCAGGTTGATTTGCGTGGTCTGCTCTTTGGTGAGGTCGCTCAGCTGGTTGTTGGGCAAAAGAGACGGCTTGATCATGTAGAAGCTCACGCCCTGCTCCATGGTCACGCGCTCTTCCCACTTTTGGGTAAAGCCCGCAACCTCGACCTCGATCATCACGTCCTGCTTTTCGCTGCGCGTCTTACCATAGATGTTGACCACCGAGTCCATGGACGGATAGAGGTTGGGCGAAATCTCGTCAACAAATTCGCAGGTGAACTCAGTTGTTGTTCCAGCCGTGCCTCGCAACACAGCAGCGGACTCCGACGTGTCCGCATTGAACACCTGTGCCAACAGGTTTCCTGCCTGAGTTGCCTTGACGCCCGTCCATGTGAGCAGCTCATCGGTCTCGTAGAGTGCCAACGTGTAGATGCCTGCTCCCGTTGCGGCACCATAGAGCGTTTGATAGCTGTATGCAAGCGTGGTCTTGAGCTGACCAAGGCCGTCATTTGCGAGCATCTCCACCGGCTGACGCAGGTGCTCGGGCACATCGAGGGCCAGCAGCTTTTCCTGTGTGTCGGCAACGGTGGCGTAGAGGGTGCTCAGGTCATCTGCTACCTGCTCGGTATCGTCATTCTCCGCCAAAAGTGAGTCGGTCGTTTGGGAGAACTCCGTAAGCAGGCCCATGAGGTCAGCGAGGAAGCGCGCGTCTGCCTCGATATTGGCAATGGCGCGGTCAGCACGGCCAAGGGCTGACTTGGTGTTCTCGTCTGCTTCGTTCATTGCCCCCTGCACGACCTCGCGGTCATGCGCGAGGCTCGCAAGCACGCTGTCGAGGCTTTCCAGCGCTTCGGAGTACTCGTCGCCTTCGCTTGCCAGGTTCTCGCCAATGGTTGCCGCATCATCTATGGCCTGCTCGACATCGGCCGAGAGAGCTACCTGGGAGACGCTCGGCGCAACCTCGGGCTCGGCCCCCGACCTTGCCCTGCAACCACGCAGCAGAGAGATGCCAGCCACCAGCACCAAGACCAGCAAGGCGGCTGCCGCAACAAGGGGGACGATGTTCTTCTTTGCCGGCCTTGGGTCAACAAAGGTCTTGGGATCAACCTGCGGAGAGGCGACCGACGTAGCCGGATAGCTCGCTGTTGCGGCAGTCCCACCAGCGCTTGCAGCCTGTCCCTGATGCGATTCGCCCTTGTTGCTCCTCTCGGGCTCGGGCACCGGTATTGGCAGGCTTTGCGCTTCCGCCTGCTGGGCTGCGGCTGCCTGGTGGCTTTCCTGCTGGACGGGCTGCGCCTGATGCGCCTGATGCTGGCCTGAGTCCTGCACATGACCAGTCTGCCGCTGAGGAGCGGATGGTTGCGCCGACTGCTGCGCCTGCTGGGGAGCTTGCGGTTGCGGCTGCGGGGCCTGCTGTGAGACCTTTGGCTGAGATTGCCCTGAGCCCTGCGGCTGCGCAGCCTGCTGCGGCGCTGCCGCGCTCACCTGCCCCGCAGGAGCTCCCTGGGCACTCGACGCCCTGCGCACACCGACCTTTTTGCCGCAGTTTGGGCAAAAGGACGCGCTGTCGGGAAAGCTGGTTCCGCAGTTGCTACAAAACATCGTGACACCCCTCTATGCCTGGGTTTTGCCATCTGCATGCATAGCCTAGCACCTCCCAACAGGGGCTCTTGCAGACCGTCCTGTCAATAGGCCCATGTCATCGGCGCAGGCATTTGTCTGTCCAAGCAGCCCGCGAGGGCAGGCTAGAGCAGCGCACTCTCCCACTGGGCTTCGCGGAAGCCAACGAGCACAAAGCCCTCGCCCACCACGATGGGGCGCTTGACCATCATGCCGTCTGTGGCAAGCAACTCAAAAGCCTCTTCGTCGGTCATGCCAGCGTCAAGCTTGGCCTTGATTCCAAGCTCTCGATAGAGCCTGCCGCTCGTGTTAAAGAACCTACGCACAGGCAGACCGCTCTCGCCTTGCCACTGCGAGAGCTCCTCTGCGGAGGGACGGTCCTCAACAATGTGGCGGTCGGTGTAGGCAACACCATGCTCATCCAGCCACTTCTTGGCCTTTTTGCAAGTTGTGCACTTGGGATACTCAACAAACAGGATCGGCTCTGCCATGAGGGTCTCCTCTCGTGTCGCAGCCCCATCAAAGGGGACCGTGCTCTCGTTGCGCCTATTGCCTACCAAGTATGGCAGTCATGCCTTACTGGTCTTGAGGATACCACCCGTCCGCCGCGTCAGCGGAGCCGCAGCCTAGGCATTGGCAAAGAAGGCGCTATGCAGGCACACCATCTGGCGGCCGTGGTCATAGTCCCAGCTGTGGTGAGCACCGCCACGACAGAAGCTCACGTGCTCGCAGGAAGCGCACTCCTCCGAGAGGTCAGAGAGGTTGTGCCTGAACAGCTCAAAGCGCTCTTTCCACACCTTCAAGAGTCGCTCGCCTCGGATGTTGCCCTGAATTGTCTGTGGGTTGCGCGGGATATCGAGACAAGCCAGGATGTCACCGTTCGAGGCGACGGAAGCCGTATACACCCCTGCGTTGCACAGGAAGTACCAGTCGCGCACCTCAGCCTCTAGGTCAAGCCCAAGATAATGGCTGCACCCGTAAGTCACGGGATAGCCGGCCAGGCGCTTCTCTCGGATGAAAGAGAAGAGCCTGCGGTAGTCGTCGTCGGTGCACATAAGATCGGGCCGCAGCAGCGCTCGCCCCATTGGCTCAAGGTTGATGACGCGCCAGGAGTCGATATCTATATCGCACATCACCTCAAACAGGGCGTCGAGCTCGCTCATCGTGCGATGGTTGACCACCGTTGTTACCTGAATATGCGAGAAAGAGCCCACGTCAATGAGGTTCTGGATGCCCTGCATGGCAAGCTCGTAGCCTCCGGACAGTCCGCGAAGCCGGTCATGCGTCTTGGGAAGGCCATCGATTGACACCGAGATGGTACGCATGCCCACCTCGGCAAGCCGGCGAGCAACCTGCGGCGTAATGAGCGTGGCGTTGCTGGTCATCCCCCACCTAAAGCCGAGGCTGTTGGCATGGTCCATAATCTGGAAGAAGTCCTCGCGCAGCAGTGGCTCTCCGCCCGTCACGTTGAGCATCAGCCTGCTCGCGTCAAAGTCCTCGCGGACCTCGTCGAGCACACGGCACCATTCCACAAGGCTGAGCTCGTCTTTTGCGCCAGCCGCTGTGCAACTGCTCCCACAATGAAAGCAGTGTTCGTTGCAGCGCTGGGTAAGCTCCACAAAGAGATGCTTCAACCGTGGGCGGCGATAGAGGTCCTGCACATAGGCATCGAGCTGGGAGAGATGGTCCCGCTTGGCCTCGAGCAGTTTGGCTCGGTCGATCTGCTTAAACTCTTGGATGTCCATGGCAATCAGTCGTTGAGCAACTCGTCCTCAAACATCTCGGGAGGCCCATAGACCTCCACGGGCTCGTTCTCGGTTGGGTCGTACGCGTTGGCCTCGTCTGTATCATATGACTGCGACTCCGAGGGGCCTGTCTGGGTCGGACTCCCATCTTCGTCATCGGCGTCATCCCGCAAGACGATTTCCTCATCTGGCGGAGGTCCATAGACGCTGTAGACGACGGTCGTTGACGCGCACGCCAGCGAGCAGCCAGCAGCCAGCGCTGCCGCAGCCGCTACCCCAAGCGCTGTCCCTATAACAGCTTTGCTCTGCTGCTTCATGGCCATCTCCCCTAGAGCTCAAGTTAACGCTTCAATTAGAGCACAGCAGCCAGCGGCAATACAGCCTCACTCTGTGGCTGAGGTGATTTGTCGGTGCAGGTTGGCCTTCCAACACACACATGTGAGGTGTGCAAAGCCCTTTCTTGCCGTACCATAGACTCTGTAATGACTGAAACATAAGCCGTTGCGCGAGGAACGACCCAAACGGGACGCAGGCAGAACCAAGGCAGCAAGCTGCGGCAACCTACGGAACGCCCAACGCAACGACGTCACCCATACGAGAGGAGCACCGATGGAGGCAAACGCGGAGAGGCCTGCCACTCGCAAGATCTCGCGTAGAAAGAAGGCCATGCAAGGGCTTGTTGCGCTTGCCGTTGCAATCGTGATTGCTCTAACGTCGCTCGTTACGTTTGCAATTGGCGTTACGGCCTCCTCTCAGCCAGCAAAGCAAGAGGCTCCCACCGAGGCTCCGCAGGAGACGACTGCCGAGGAAGAGGCCCCAGCCGAAGAGGAGCAGGTGGACACGGCGGCCGCAGAGCGCGACGCGTTTGTGTCGACCTGGGCCGAGCGCATTGACACCTTTAACGCAGGCACCCCGCTCGAGGGATACGGCGCGACCTTTGCCGAAGCCGCCTATGACAACAACGTTGACCCTCGCTTTGCTCCCGCCATCGCTCGCGTCGAGAGCGGCTCTGGCGCCAACTGCATCAACAGCTGCAACGCCTGGGGATGGGGAGCCTTCAGCTGGTCCGACTGGGAGACCGCAATTTGGGACTACACCGGACAGCTTGGTGCGAGCTATGGTCACACCTTGAGCTACGAGGCAGCGCTCAGCTACAACGAATCGAACCCCGACGGCTGGTACGAGGAAGTTGGCGCCAGCATCTACGCCATCTACCCCGAGGAGAGCCTGTAAGCGACAGTCTTGTTGCCCCATTGAGGGCGTGTCAGGGGGACGCGCGCTTTGCCGCTCCTAAGTCTGACTGACTTGC
>CADCHF010000002.1 GCA_902801175.1 uncultured Coriobacteriaceae bacterium
GAAAAGAATACCTCGTACCAAAAGAAAAGGTACGGGGTATTTTTTTGAAAGAATTATAGAAAAAAGCTTGACAAAACAGGCAATCTGTGCGGCCTCTTTGCTGACTATGTTCAGCAAAGAGGCCCTTGTAGTGAAAAGTGCAATGCCCGTCAGGGACACTACAAGGAGGACAGCCAATGAAATCCCAGAAAGCAAAAGCGCTCCTTCAAGGAGCAATACAAGACCTCACAGATTGCAAATGTTTTTTCTCGCATAATCCACAAGCAGACTTTTCACGAAAACGAAAGTTATCTTTTGAACAGATGGTGCAGGCAATTCTATGCATGCGAGGCGGCTCTTTAGCAAATGAAATGATGGATTATTTCGGAATACAAGAAGACCTCGCAACCACATCCGCATTTGTCCAGCGGAGGTCGAAAATCTTACCGGAAGCCTTTGAATGCCTGTTTGACCTCTTCACAGAAAAAACCGATGAAGACAAAAGATACGAGGGAATGCGCCTTTTAGCCGCTGATGGTTCGGATTTTCTTCTTGCTGCCAATCCTGATGATCCAGATTCTTTCTTTCCGGGAACAGAAGAGCAGAAATCCTACAACCTGCTGCATCTCAACGCACTATATGACCTGACACAACATATTTATGTAGATGCCATTCTGCAAAAGCGTCGAAAATCCGATGAATGTGGGGCTTTGGTCAGCATGATAGACCGTTCCCGACTAAATCGGGTTCTCCTGTTAGCTGATCGTGGCTATGAATCCTTTAATGTGCTCGCCCATATTCAGGAAAAAGGCTGGACATTCCTTATCCGCGTCAAAGATGGGGTTGGCGGTATTGCCTGCGGTCTCGACTTGCCAGACGCAGTTGAGTTTGATGTACCCATTTCTTTGAATTTGACGGTTAAACAAACGAATGAAATGAAGGCTCTGCTGAAAGACAAAAACCACTTTAAGTACATTAGTTCATCCGCCAGATTCGATTTCCTTCCCAGACATTCCAGAAAACATGATCCCGTTGTCTTCTATAATTTGTCTTTCCGGGTTGTTCGCTTCCCTATTTCCGATACATCCTTCGAGACAGTTCTTACCAATCTGGATGCCAGTTCGTTTCCTCCTGTTAGGCTAAAAGAACTCTATGCTATGCGCTGGGGCATCGAGACTTCTTTTCGTGAGTTGAAACACACAATTGGTCTACAGCATTTTCACGCGAAAAAGGTGGAGTTTGTCCACCAGGAAATCTTTGCCCGTCTCACCATGTACAACTTCTATGAATTGATTACCCAGTCCGTAGTCATTCAACAGAATGGCAGAATGCATGCCTATAAGGTCAATTTCTCCGCTGCTGTACACGTTTGTCGGCAATTCTTTCTCGGGGATATCCCTCCACCCCTCGTTGAAGCCTTGCTTGCGAAGCATATTTCGCCCATTCGCCCCGGTCGGAGCAGGCCTCGTAAGCTAAAACCAAAACAGGCTCTAAGCTTCCTTTACAGAGTAGCATAATCTTCTCCGTTTGAATAGTGTTTTTTTCGGCAGACTTCCGTCTGCCCCTTTGTCATGCACTTTTGAGTGAAAATGAGCACACCGTCTCCGATGTGCTCATTTCGTCGGGGATCCCGCTTTCAGTTTATGCCACTATCTTAATGACATTGCCCCAAGAAGCTCCCATCAGGATTTGAAGGGCTTTAGAGGAGAGCGGGAAAACGAAAGCGGGGACTTTATGAGTCCTGACCGCCTTTCGCAAATATGGAGAAGACGAGCTTATAAGTGAGGGCGTACAGGCAATAGGTGATGAGGACGCCGAAGCATACATCCGTCAGAAAGTGGGCGTTCATGTGAATCCTGTTATAGCCGTATACGACGATCCAGACGATTGCGAAGGCAAAGAACAGGTTTTTGAGATACGCTTTTTTGCCTTTGACTACGTCTGCCAGCATGGGAAGGGCCAGCATGATCGTGGCCTTGGTCATGTGACCGCTGGGCCAGGAACGGAAGGAGCTCTCATCCTTGAGATAAGGGATCATTTCCCACCAGTTTCGGTACTCGCTTGCGGGATCGTCAAGTGTGAGCAGATACTTGTATCTCGGACGGCAGCCGACGATTTTGAGCCAGGAGTTGATAAATTCGCTGAAGATGCCGGCGAGCAGGATCACGGAACCGATGGCGAGCAGCATGTCCGCATGCTCATCGTCGAGGATCAGATACGCCAGCCAGGCCGTCAGACATGCCAGAGCAACCCAGGTCAGGAAAGTGAGCGCCAGGGGGAGAAGGGAACCGGGCTGCCCCGGAACATAGCCGTAAGCCTCGCGAAGGTCATCGCCGCTTGTATCAAGAAAGCTGTAAAACGTCCAGAACAGGGAGAAGCCCAGCACACCCCACGCCAGAGTGTTGAATCTGCTTCCCTTTTTCTTCAGCCCCTTGAACAGGCACATGCCCGCTACGGGATAGAGCAAATGGGAGATGATATTGCCGAAGTGCTGATGAAAATCGCCGATGGCCGTCTTGTTGGAAAGCGCCACGGAAATCTGGTAATCGTAAAAGCTGCCGATGATGATTCCAATGGCCAAAACGGAACAGACCACATAAAATACATTGCTCGACATGCCGAGAACAATCTTTTTTGCCATAAAATAACCCCATTCCATGATTTGTGACAGGCAAAGCGGTCACCTGTTTTTTAATAATCTTTCCCATTGTACATCCCGAAGACCGCAACTGCAAGAAATTTTTTGCGGCCAAAACAGGGCAGTTTCATGAAACTCGTTTTTCCCGTACATGAATTTCGCGCTTATGAAAGCCTTTGCCCGAGAGCACAGAGTTCTATTCGATCTTCGGCAGACTCCACCGATAGAGAACGGCCATGTTCCTTAGAACCATGATCAAGCCGGCGCCGATGAGCATGGATGGCAGGGAGCCTTACCATGACCAGCAGACGGCGCAGACGACGGCACCGATCAGGGAGGCACATGCATAAAAGTGCTTCACAAAAACATAGGGTGTGTTGCCTGCAAGGACATCTCTCAGAATGCCGCCGCCGACACCGGTCAGCATTCCGACGAAAATTGCAAGATAGGCATTGGCATCGGCAACATGAATGTACGCGGTTTCAACACCGATTACGGTGAAAAGACTCAGACCGATTGCATCCATTATGCGGAGCAATACGTCATAATCAAGATTTTTCAGCAAGATAGGTGATGTTGATTTAGCTCTGTGTGCTCTAACAGTAAAACCCAATCAAATAATAAGCGATGAATATTTGCAATATAAACCATCTGAAGTGTAATACCCCCACTACCAGAGGCTCCTTTTCTCCGGCTGAACTGTGAACTCTTATAGCGTCCCGATTCTCGGCCTCCGCACCAGTTCCTGCGGAACATCTAGCTGGATCGGCTTTGCCCAATACAGGACCTTCCAGTATTCATCATGAAATTTCTGAAAGACAGCCCAGGGGCTGTCCCATCCACAGAAGTTACATGGAAGCTCGCAAAAGTGCTCGGTGTTGGAGTGGACATTCTGCTGTAAGGAGATTTTTCGCAGGCTTCTGACAACCTCCAGTACCTGGCGAGATATTTCGCAAAACTCAAATATCAAACTGACGCAAACCAACTGGAATGGGAAAAGCGCACCATTGCAGAGATCGAATCCCCGACGGCGGTCTACCTGGGAATCATGAAGCTCAATGGTGTCCCGGTTGACCGAGACCTGATGGAGGAACGGAATCAGGAAGCAGATCGGGAAATGCAGCGCATCCGGGCTGAGATCGCTGATATCATTGGACCCGTGAATAATGGCAGCAACGCCAGCACCAATGAGTTCAAGCAGTACCTTTTTCGGGACCTCGGCCTGCCAGTTTTGAAGACTACGGACACCAACCGGGAAGCTGCCGATGATGCCACCATGATCATGCTGAAGGAATGGTGTGATCAGAACAAGCCGGAGCTCTCACATCTGTTTGAGCTGGTGCAGGAATACCGGAAGTGGAACAAGATCAGCAGCACATACATCGGCGGGTACATGCTTATGACGGGAGACTCGCTGAAACAGGCGGAACTGGACCTGGTGGAGAAGTACAGCCTCCCCGATACGGAGCTTCTCATTGTCGGGCATCACGGTTCCCGGACCTCCACGGACAATCTCTTCCTGGAGACGATCCGGGCCGAGGACGCGGTGATCAGCGTGGGTGCAAACAATTCCTACGGGCACCCGAATCGGGAGGTTTTGGCCCGGCTGCAGGCCCATGGCTGCAACATCTGGCGGACGGACCGGAACGGAACGGTGGAGATCAGGGTGAAACATGCCTGAGAGAAAAGAAGACAGCATTTGCGGATTTTATAAGGAATGAAAGAAATAGCTTGCTATATGCTTCGTTTTGAAATATACTGGGCTTAGACAAAAAGATAGGAGGGAGCCATATTGAGAACCATCAGCATCCGTTTAAACGATAAAGACTATGAAGAGCTGAGCAGCATGCTTGACGATATGGGACAGACCAAGCAGACTTTCTATGAATCGTATACAAAAACAGCTCTTAGAGAGAGACGAATTCCTTTTATCATTGCCGCACCGGCAGACCCATTCTATTCCGAGACAAATATGAACAGACTCCGTCATTCATTCCGCGAGGCTGAGGAAGGCAAGATTATTACAAAGACCATGGAAGATCTGGAAGCAATGGCCGGTGAGTAATGCTGATCAGCAAAGACTGCTATGATGACAAATGAGCTCCTAAGTTATTAGGAGCTCATTTGATTTGATCGATGAGTGAATATACTGTTGCCGATTGTCATGATGACAGGGGATGGAATTCGATGGAGTAGCTAATCTCTCTGTGCCCGCCCGGTACAAGCGTCTGAATTCCGGGCTTTTCGGCCAGGGCTCCGGCGAAGCCTGCGTCGTCTGTCCGGCCGAACCAGGGCTCCAGGCAGATGAAGGGCCCCTTGGGATTGGCCCATACGGCAAGGAGCGGGAACTGCTCACAGAACACCGTGACATAGGGCGTCCCGTCCGGAAGAGCGATGCCGACAGAGCCGACCTGCCCGCCGGAGAAGATCCAGGTGTCGGGGATGTCTGCCTGATACGGCGCTGCCCCGTCCTGCAGGGACAGGCTGTGCGTCTGCTCCGGAAGGGCAAAGCCGGCGGCATTCGCACTGAAGTAAGTGAGACGGTCCCGACCGGGGAAGACGATGCTGCAATCCTCTTTCCGGATCCCCTCGGGCATCAGAAAACCCGGATGCCCGCCGATGGAGTAGTACATCGTCTCCCCACTTCGATTGGCTACGCGGCAGGTCACATCCAGCCGCGCGCCGTTGAGCGCATACTCGATTGCCAGCTCGAATCGCCACGGATACACCGCCAGCGTTTCCGGCGTGTCGCGCAGAACAAAGCGAAGGCTCGTGTCCGTGCGCGCCTCCAGCGTGAAATACAGCCGTTTGGCAAAGCCATGCATGGGCATGCCGTATGCTTTCCCCTGCCAGAAGAACCGCCCCTCTTTCAGCTGCCCGATCACCGGGAACAACCACGGTGAGTGCTCCTTCCAAACGGCCGGGTCGCCCTTCCACAGGAGCGCCTCGCCGCTGCGCTTCAATTCGATGCGCTGCAGCTGCGCGCCCGCGTCGCTCACCGATACCGACAGAATTTCGTTTTCAATCGTGTAGATGTTTTCCATGTCGTGCGCCTCCTCTGTCATTTTTCGTCGTCCTTTGCCGCCTCGTGAAACGTCATGTCATTCAGCGCCTGATCGAGCGCCATCCGCGCGTCTGCCTGTGGATTCAGCCACGCCTTGGCCGCGTCGCCCGAGAGCATCACGGGCATGCGGTCGTGGATGCGGCTCACGCTCGGCGCGGCGTCGCGCGTGAGCACCACGCACACAGGCTCGCCATCGCTGTCACGGCCATCAATCAAGAAGATTGACATGACCAGGTAGTAGGCGTTGCGAACAAGCCAGTAGAGAATCACCAACAGCCCAACTGCCCTCACCTCAACCATGAGCCATATGACACGGGTAACACCAAAGGCGGACAGAAGAAGCAGGATGACATACGGACGCATGTCGCGACGGTCAACGGTCCGCCTGCCATTGGTGCCGCTCTTGTCGGTGACCTTGAACGTCGAGAGCGTGATGCCCATCGCCTCCTTGGCAATAGGCACGAGCAGCTTGGTCATCACTGAGACCTCGTGGATGCCGCTCCACTTGGTAGAGACGCTGTCGCCAGAGATCATGCGCAGGCAGAATAACTGAGCAAGATACATGGGCAGCCAATATATGAGCAGGTCAAGCCAGCTGCACACGAACACTGGCAAGCCGAGGACCGCAAAGGCGAGAGGCGCGCAGAGGTAGATGAGGTTCTTGATGGGCGAATACCAGTACACCACCGAGCTCCAGTAGCTCAGGCGCTGCTGAATTGAAAGGCCGGGCCTGCTCATTGGCTTAAGCTTGCGGGCCGTGACGATAACGCCGCGGCCCCACCGCGTGCGCTGTTGGATGTGCTCCTTGAAGGTGTGGGGCGTACGACCGCTGGCCAGTGGTTCGGAAAGGCCAAGGCTCACAAAACCAGCCGACTCAATGAGCATGCCCGTGGCAAAGTCCTCGGTGATGGACTCGGTATAGAAGCCGCCGATCGCCTCGAGTGCCTCACGAGAGAGTATGGTATTTGAGCCGCCATAGATGACGCTGTTGGTAGAGGTCTTTGCCGCCTCGATGGTGCGGTAGAAGAAGTCTTGCTCGTTAGGGACGATGTGCTCAGCATAGAGTGCATGTTGGAACACATCGGGATCGTAGAAGGCCTGCGGCGTCTGCACGAAGCCAAGACGAACCTGCTCGTTCTTGGGCTTCCCAAAAGCCTTCTTCTCGGCATCGACAAAGTACGGGATCGTCTTGAGCAAAAAGTCGCTACGCACGATCATGTCGGCGTCCAGCGTGACCACATAGGGGGCACTGGTGAGCCCAAGCGCGTGGTTGAGGTTGCCAGCCTTGGCGCCCTTGTTGTCCGGTCGGTCAAAGTAGCCCACGCCCATCTCCTCGGCCAGCTGGCGCATGGCGGGGCGACGGTTGTCGTCGCAGACCCAGATGTGCATCTTCGAGGGGTCAGGATAGTGCAGGTGCGTGCATCCGTTGATGGTGCGGCGCAAGAGGTCACAGGGCTCGTTGTAGGTTGCAATGAAGATGTCGACGTCGGGATACTCGTTGTCCGCAATCTTTGGAAGCGGATGGTCGCGAAGTCCCAGAATGCTCTCGTAGTGGATGACCGACTCAACAAACCCAAACATCTCGACCAGCAAAAGGAGCATGCAGATGGCAATGGGCAGCGGGCCGCTCTCAAGAGGAATCGAGTAGCTCATGCGCCAAAGGAGATAGACCATCGTGAAAAACGCACTAAGCGCAACCGAGATAGTGCAGGTAAAGATGCTGCGCCTTTTCCGCCAACGATACGGGTCATACGGGGAGGCTCGGCAATCTCGTCGTATGTGTGATAGCGCTTGGATGTCAGGCGCCGGTAAAGGCGGCTAAGCCCGAGAAGAACGACCAGGAAGGCAATCGAGCCGAGCGCATAGGCGCGCCACGCACCGGCAGAGCGAATGTCGCGACCGTTGAGCCACTCCATCCAAATGGGCTCGTCGTTCAGGAGCATGCCATTTGAGTCGACCTTGGGAAGCTTGATCGATGCGGGATCCTTGCCCTTGATAAGATCTTTGACCCACAAGCCAACTGGAGAGAGATCCTCGTCGGACAGTCTTGTGGTAGCCTCCGAAGTCGCGCGCATGAGCGCAGAGGTCTCGCGCTTGTTTGAGAGACTCCACACCGTAAAGCTCACGTTGTGCGACCTCAAAAGCTCAAACCACTCCACGGCGGAATCCATGTCGAGCTCGCCGTCGCCAGCGGCACCCGAGAGGCCGCACTCGGTAACAAAGATCGGGAGTCCCTCACTAAGCGCATCGACAAGCTCGCTGCGGAGGTCCGCCTTATGAGTGGAGACATAGAAGTGCAACGAGTACATCACGTTGTCAAAGTCGAGGGGATTCCTCGTTGCGGACATGAGCTCGCGGTCAAAGTTTGGCGTGCCCACAAGTACCACGGCATGCGGACTCAACTCCCTGATGCAGGGAATGACATGTTCGGCATAAAAGCGGATGTCGCTCCAGGTGGTCTCGCCGTTAGGCTCGTTGCAAATCTCGTAGAGAACGTTGGGGCTGTCGGCATAGGCCTGAGCAACGGTTGAGAAGAAGGCCAGCGCCTCGTCCTCGACGGCAAGCGGATTCTGCTCGTTAAGGATGTGCCAGTCGACGATAACGTACTGGTCAGCAGCAATGCAGGCATCGATACCCCGCATGAGTGTGCTCATCAGCTTTTCTCTTTCGGCCTCCTTTAGCTCCAGATAGCTTTCTGGATAGAAGGCGAGGCGCACAAGGTTGCAGTCCCATTCGGCGGAAATGTCCTTGAAGAGGCCCCGTTCACAAACTGCGGATACCAGGCAATACCGTGCGTGCTCACGCCCCTAAGGATGACTGGCTGCCCTTTGGAGTCCACGAGCTGGGAGCCCTCCACGTGCAGCGCGCCGTTTTTTGATGGGCGAGCAAGCTGTGCCTGAGCTTGGCTTTCTTTAGCTGACGAGCCTTTTGCGAGGGCAACGGTAGGCGCAGCAACCGTCGTAACAGCCGTACACATCACTAGGAACAAAACATGAAGCCGCATAAGCAAGCTCGGCTTTTGCTAACGACAGAATCCCATGCTCGTCCTCTCTACACGCCCCATCCCCCCCTTCGGGAAGGCTCAATCGATAGTAACACCCGCACTTCAGCGCAACAAACTCTTATGGCTTTGCGGCTTGCATGGGTGACTGGGCGCCGCCCGGGCTCAGCGATTGGAGTTCTCCCCTTGCTCCTGGGGTCCAAGCCGTCCCAAGCCGTCCCAAGCTTTGGGAGATTGGTCAGTCCACTCACTTTTTCAAAGCGCATGGGAGTATTTTGACTTGGCCGTGCCCTTCGGCCCAGGACAAAGTCGGATGAAATCACGGATTCACGACTCAGATGTGGTTGGTCTACTTTGCCTGCCGCCACTTATCGGACCTAAGTTTTAGAAACCTGCTGGTTTTAAAAGCTTCAGTGCGATTGGTGGCGGCAGGCAAAGTATTCGGCTGAAGTGAAGAGCCCGAAAGCCCAGTAAAGGGCACATGGCTACCGCATTCGGTTGCACGGAGCGCAAAATTGGAAGTAAAGAAGAGCGCTGCGGCACTTCTGGATGAGACGGACGGCCTTGACCGAGCGCTTGCAAAGCTTGCGCGTGCCCATGTCAACCAGAGCGAGGCAGACCACGCCCGCTTTATGGTGGCACTCAAGGACAGGGAGCTCTTAGACTGCTCCAGGTCAGCGAGTCCTGCGCCTCATTGCAAAGAGCACATGGCAGGGCCTCCCGTCCCTTGTTCCAAAGAGACAGGAGGCCCTTGATTACGCTAACTCACCTACGGAATTCTTCGTTGTTGCCCGTTAATCGCACTTTGACGCGCAGTACAACAGCGAACAACCCCGCAAGCGGGCCATACGCTACAGCACCTCCACCAGCTCGCCCACAAAAACGGTGTGGGCATCGGTGGCATAAAAGGCGCCCAGACCATTGCGGATGCTCGCATCCATCACATCCAGGTCGATAGCATGGCTGTAGATCTTTTTGCACACAAAGGTGGTCGTTGCCTCTTCAAAGGTCATGCCATGCTCAAGGGGCTTGGGCGTAAGGCCCGTAAGCGCCACCTTGTTGCCGTCGCGACCGCTCTTGGAGCCAAGAACGCCCAGGTCGGGCTTGTGTACGTTGTCAAAGAGCTGCACGGTGAAGTAGTCGTTGTCAATCAAAAACTGGTGCGTGTAGCGCCAGGGGTGCACAAAGACCGTAAGCGTGGGGCGGCTCCAAAGAACGCCGGCGGTTCCCCAGCCTATGGTCATGGTGTTCCAGCCGTCCTGTTCGGTGCCGGCGGTCACGAGCGCCCAGTCGCCGCCCACGCGCTTCACGAATTCAGCCTGTGCGTCCAGGATCTTTTGAGGGATGTTAGAGGGCATGGCAAGCTCCTATCTCTTGATGTGCTCTTTGATTCTACTCGCTCACGAGCTGCTGATAGAGCATACCGTCGCCATGTCTGCCATCTTGGTAAGCCAAAAAGCCCAGCAAAGGACGGCGTCACGTTATGGCCCAAGGCATATCTTGGTTGATGGTGCGCGATGGCGTGCCCATACCAGCCCCAGCCTTGAAACCTCTCATCTGAAGAAGTTTTAAACGCAGGCAAATTGCTTCGTCGCTTGTGAGACAAATCCGTCTGCACAACGTATCAGAGATCGATTTAAGATTGACTGGTATTCGAAGGAGGTAAATTATGGCAGACATGCAATTTGACGAGAGCACCATCGAGCGCATGAAGGCATGCACCAACGCACAGGAGGTAATGGCGATCCTTCAGGACGAGGGCTTTGAGCTCAACGACGAGCAGCTCGAGGCTGTTGTTGGTGGAGCTGTGGTCAAATGGTCGCTCGAGGACCTGCTCGCGTCGTTTGGCGATGCCCTGGTCAAACTCTTCCCGAAGGACTTTGACCCCAAGACCATTTGGGCCAACCTGCCGACTCAGGCAATGCACTAGGCACTTCACCGCATCTGCAGATCGAAGAACGGAGCCAACGGGAGCCAAGCGCCTGTTGGCTCTTCTTCTCCCCCATCCGTATAAGAGACGCCGAGCGTAGGCATCTGGCTGCCCTTTACCGAACATGGCCGCGGAGCGAGCAGCCGCCTCTGCATGCATCCTCCGCTCACCAGCAGCCGCATGAGGCAGCGCCATTCGTGCCCTTTATCGCCAACAAGCTGGCCTTTTTAACGAGTGACCCTGCCAATCACCTTCGTAAGGCAGCAAAGTTGCTAGTATCTTTTTAGCTTGATTTACGTCTACCAAAAGCCAGCCATAAACACCGGAGGGCCATCACATAAACGAGCTTCGCGAGGAGCTTGAGAAGACCCTGCCGGCATCGGCGGTGCCCGCCCTGGTCGAGGTGTCCGACTACGACGACTGCGTCCTCATGGGAGAGCTGGCCCTCTGCCTCGACAGGCTCAAGTAAGGCAGGCTTTCCCCTGTTGGGGCGCCGCTGGAACGAGCTCCGGGTCTGGGCACACGGCGGATCATACAGAAAAGGGCGGCTCGCAAATCCGGTTGGACCTGCGAGCCGCCTGCAGTTTTGCAGACAGGGTAACGCTTTGAGGGCTAAAGGTCCAGCTTGTCAATCTCGTCGAGCAGCTCGCTCAGACGCTGCAGGCAGCACTCCATCACGAGCTTGCCATGGCTGGTCTCAAGGTCGCCGTGGGAGACGATGCGGCGAATCTGGCGCATCCTACCCATGAACTCCGACTTGCGCAGGACGTCGTTGACGTCGAGCTCGCGAAGCTCCGCGTAGCGGGCGGCCATCGTCTCCCACAGCTCCACACCGGTCTCGTAGGAAAAGCCCAGGAAGCCCTCGGCAATGGAGTGATCGATCTCGCCAAAGCCCACGTAAGCGTTGTAGACCGGGCCGAGCTCCAGCACAGGGTTGCCGTGCGCGATGGTGTCCATGTCAATGAGCAGCGGCTCGCCGTCCTGCACCATGACGTTGCCCGCATGGTAGTCGCCATGTATGAGCAGGTCGTCGTCGGGAAGGCTTGCCACCAGGTCGTAGATGCGGTGGTAGATGGTATCGTCGATGGCCCCGTCGAGAGCCGTGAGCTCGTCGAGCTGCAGGTCACGGGAGCTGGGCATGACATCGGAGCTCACGTGCGTCTCGTGCATCTGCGCCATGATCTCGGCGAGCGCCTTGCCCGCGCGCTCGGCAGTCCAAGAGCCCGAGGCCACAAGCTCGGCGAGCGTGCTTGCATTGAGCAGCTCGTAGACGGCGCCGTAGTGGTCATTCACGCGCACGACGTCGTAGCTAATGGCGGTGGGGATGTCCGCGATAAAGGCCGTGCGCGCCAGTTCGCGCTCGCGACTAATGTCCGCCAGGGCCTCGTTGCCCGTGTCGTAGATGACCTTGACGATGGTCTCGGGATCAAGGCGGTAGACCGCACCCTTGGCGCCACGGCCAATGATGTCGAGCTCGTCGATGGACACGCGCCGGAAGGCCTTTGAGACATCAAACATGTCGGTGAAGCCAGTCATGTCGAGCACCTCGTAAACCACCGAGCTCGCGTTCTCGATCTTAAACTGGCCAACCTGCTTGGCAAGGCGCAGGAACACACGAAGGCCCGCACTCGAGACGTAGCTCAGCTCGTCAAGATCGAGAAGCAGCGAGCTTGCGGCATTACCCTTGAGGGCCTCCTTGACGCTGGTCTCGACCTCTTCGGCGTTATTGGCGTCAAGCTTTCCAGACAACGCGGCAACAAGGGAGGACCCACGCATCCAAAAACGTTCCCTGTTCATTCTGTCTCCTTACTAAAGACACCAGAAACAAGTGAATCGAGCTCTTGCCAGGCATCGGTTGCGCTCAGCTGGCTCGTGTACTTTGCCACGCTGGTGTAGTACCAGGCATGCTCGCTGGGATCGGCCTGGTTGAAATGGCTCCATGCGGCGTCGCCTTCGCGCCTCACCATTCGCCAGAGAGAGCGCATGTTGGCAAGCTTGTCCGAGACCCACAGTATGCGCATGCCATCATCCGTGGCGGTTGCCAGCTGCTCCAGCGACTCGGCCTTGCGCCTGTGCCAGGTCTGCGACTTGGGAACACCCGGATACTTGTTCTCGGTCTCAGAGGCCACGAGGTCGGCAACGCGATTGCCAAAGCGCTCCCTCAGCTCGTTGAAATCAACGCCGGCATCCTCAACCACATCGTGCAGAAGGGCCGCTGCCAGCACCTCTTCGTCGGAGGTCATGGACGCAGCAATGGTGGCAACCTCAAAGGGATGCAATATGTACGGGAGGCCACCGCCCTTGCGCGTCATATCTGCGTGCGCCTCTACCGCAAAGCGCGCGGCATCATCAAACAGGCTCATCGAACCACCTCAAGGACCTCGTTGAGTCCCGTCATCTCGAGAACCTCCATGACGTCGTCGACGGGCTTAACCAGGCGGAACAATCCTCCCCTGCGCGCGGCGAGCTTGCTGGTTGCCACAAACACACGAAGGCCGGCAGAAGACACGTACTCGGTGCCGGACAGGTCGAGGTCGATGTTGCGGAACGAGGGGTCTAGCGCCCTGATCGCATCCTCAAGATCGGGTGCCGTCTGAACGGTAAGCGTACCAGAAACGGCAAACGTGGCCTTGTCTTTTTCTGTGGTCAGTTCGATTTCCATTCCCATTCCTAAATATGTCAAAACCCCTCGTATAAACGGGAGCTATGGGGCACAACAGGCGTTAGCTAGTATAGCCGTCCACCCCAGCGGAATGCCCGTGCAGACGTATGACAGCTGAGCATTTCTCAGTAGTCTTAAACAGAAGCCATGCAACGAGCATGTGAGCCCGCCCGCAAGACCCCGCGGCCTTGCTGCTAGAGCAGGCCTGCGTGCGCCAGGTGGTAGAGCTTTGCGGGCTGAAGCGCCCCGCGGATCCAGCGCGCCTTGGCCCACTGGGGCATGAGCGTGAAGGCAAACTTGCCGAGCGACCCATCCTCGAGCTCCACCGGAATGGCGCGGGCAAAGACCGACTGCACGGACAGTCTCCAGCGCGAGTCCGCCACGCCCCAGCTCTCAAAGAGGCCCATGACGCCAGAGCCGGGGCCCTTCGTAAAGCTGGCAAACACGGCCTCGGGCTGCTCGATGCCAAACTGCACGTCAATGCAAAGGTGTCTCCCAGGCTTCCGTCTGGATATACGTCAAACTGGATATACGTCAAACTGGAAGTCGACCCCTTCTGGGGCAGCTGCCATGAGCATAGAGATCTGCTCGAGGATTGCCCTGTCGTAGGCCGTAAAGCCAACGGTGTCAAAGACCTTTGCAAGACGCGACGGATTGCGTGCGCAGATATGCTTTTGCTGAGCACTCAGGTAGCCGCAAACACGCAGCGGCGCTGCCTCCCTGCCACGAAACATGCCAAAGAACGAGAGCGGCCAGCTCCCTGGCATACGCGCGGCCATGTCGAGGTAGAACGTGGCACGTTCGGGCTCGCCCACAATCTCACAGAAGGGCCGCACGAGCTCCGTGTGCGCACGCGGCTGAAAGTGGATGGCCGCCGTGGGAAGCGTGTCCTCCTTGGTGTCGAGCTCAAAGCCGCAGCAGATGTCGTCGTGCTCCTGGCGCACCGACGCGTACCAGTCGAGCATGGCAGCGTGCTCGCCAGTCACGGGGGACTCCACGCGCGTGCCAGACGTAATGTCGTTTAGGAGCACGGTGACGTCGAGAAACGGCTTGCCCGCAAGCGGGTGCTCAAAACAGACGCTCGGAAAGTCCTCCCCCACCATAAAGGGCGAGATAGCCTCTTGCGCGCGTGCCAGGCTCTCGCCAAACAGCACCGATCCGCGACCGTCGCTCGCGACCTGTAGCAAAAGGACCTGGATCGCGTCGGAATACGATGGAACTCTCATGCACACCCCTTGTGTGAACTGCACCCTTGCGACCGTATCAACTCGCTCAAACACCCATGCACATGATACGCATAACACCGCAAGCGCGGCCCGACCACTGTAACAGCACGAGAACAACTGGGGTCCGTGTTTCATTGCAGCCACGAAGCTCAAGGTGATTCTGGCGCCGAGCCACTGACGAGTTGGTGACTTGCCTGTGGTTTGGCACCACTTCCAGGCCGATTCCCGCGACGAACCACGGACGAGTCACGACTGGTTGCCGCATCGCGCCGAAGATTTTCGCCGGCCTTGCACGTTAAGTCATTTACGCAGAGTAGACTAGCTACCATGCTGGGTATCCAGCCACCGCCAACTGGGGTTTTGTTCCTTGGATACTTTTGCAATCGCAATCCTACTTCGCGCAGATGACATAACGTGCACGAGTCGAAGCGACAGGTCGCTCTAACCTCAGGTAATCCAAAGCAGCAAACCGCGGACGAGCAAAATTCCCCATTCTTACTCCCTTGACCTGTCTCCTGCTTCGTCGCAGCAAAGCAGGCAAGCCATCTTTCGCCATCCCTCAACTTGACTTGAGCGACATTTGAGAACATAAATCAACGATAACCTGAGACGGCACCATATACTTGTGCGTACAAGGTTATGTGAGAGTGTTGAGCGGCCCGCCCATCTCTTGCCAAACAAAGCGGCGCCAGAGACGTAGCGGCCCAAGCGAAAGGAAAGACCATGGGAAGAATGTTGAGAAACGCGTTGTCGCTTTCCCTAGCGCTGGCATGCGCCATCACAGTAGGCGGATGTGGCGCTAAGAAGGAGAGCGAGACCGCCGACACCTCCACCACTCAGGTCGCAGTCAGCGACATTTCGACCAGTGTCTACGAGGGAACCCTTCTCACGGCATACGACCAGAAGGTGGTCATTACCGGCGAAGAGGGCGATGTCGAGTTTGTCACCAACGAGAAGACCAAGTACAAGACCGGTGTTGAGGGCGAGATGTACCTCGATGACATCGTGTCGGTGAGCTATACCGAGGACAGCGGCGTCAAGTATGCCGTCGAGATCGACCTTGTTGAGCACATGGACACCGCCATTGAGTTTGCTGGCATCCTCATTGACTCGGGCAAAGACCACCTCACCCTTGTGGACAACAACCTCTCGGTCACCTTCCAGATTGATGAGGACTCCTACATCGTGGGCGACCTGAGCCAAGGCGACAAGATTGAGCTCACCTACCTTGGCGACATCAACGAGCATCCCTATGCCAACGTTGTTGCCGTGGTCGAAGAGGTCGAGCTGCCCAAGACGGCCACGATTCACGGATTTGTCTCCGAGATCAGCGGCAACACCGTGCTGATTGGCATTGACTCGGCACACGGATACCGCTTTAAGCTGACCGACAGCACCAAGTTCTCGGGCGTTGCCAACCATCTCACCATTGGCGATCAGGTTGACGTGACCTATGAGGGCAAGATTGAGTCGCAGCCCAACGCGCTGAGCATCAACATCACCAAGGCTGCTCAGAAGCGCGCCTACATCATCAACGGCAAAATCGACAGCGTTGCAAAGAGCTCCGTGACCATTGACACGGGCAAGGCAAAGTACACCTTTGCCACCAGCAAGCAGACCAGGTTTAACGGCGAGACGCCGGCCAAGGGCCTTGAGACCGAGATCACCTACACCGGCGACCTGAACAAGAAGCCCGAGGCGACCATCGTCTACTGCGCCAAGAGCGCGGCTGAGGCCAGCAAGGCCGAGAAGGCAGCTGCCAAGGAAGCAGCCAAGAAGGACACCAAGAAGGACACTAAGACCGACACCAAGGCCGACTCCAAGAAGGACACGAAGACCGACACCAAGCCCCACGTGCCCAATGAGCCCAAGGACGACGGCGAGGCCAGCAAGGATCAGGGAGCGCAGCAGCAGGGCTTCACTCCTGACACCAAGACTGACACCGACGAGCAGCAGTCCGCCGCCACCGATCCGCAGCCTTCTGACGACCAGGGCGAAGAGTCCTTTACCCCCGACACCAAGACCGACGTAGAGCCTGAGGTCGAGCCTGACACCGAGGGCGAGACCACTGATCCCGAGGCTGGCGAGCAGGAGGGCACCACGCCCGAGGGCACCGACGGCGAGGGGACCGACACCGAGGGCACCACGCCCGAGACGACCGACCCCGAGGCCGGCGAGCAGGAGGGCACCACGCCCGAGGGCACTGACGGCGAGGGCACCGACACCGAGGGCACCACGTCCGAGACGACCGACGGTGAGACCACCGATGGCGAGACCACCGAAACCGAAAGCGAAGATGCCGAGGTCAACCCCGACATGGGCGTGTGCGGCCAGGGAACCATCGTGGCAGGCGACGAAGAGAAGAAGACCATCGACATCGAGCTCAAGGATGGCACCAAGATCACCCTCACCTACAACGATGAGACCAAGATCGCCAGTGGCTACATCATGGAGAAGGGCGACGTCGTCAAGATCAAGTACACCAACGCGAGCAAGATCCTGAAGGACATCCAGCTCGTCAAGAGGGCCGATGGCACCACCGCAGACGACACGGCAGCAACCGATGCGGCTGCGACCGAGACCAACGCGGGCTAAGGCCTAGATCCCAACACGGGACAGCAAGCGCGACGGGGGCACCACTACGGTGCCCCCGTTTTTTGGTCGAGAGGGAGTGTCGGCGGGGACGCGTTGACATCCCGTCGAGGCGGTCGTTCAACCTGCGAGAGGGTGTGTCAGGGGGACGTATAATTTGACACACTCAATCATGCCGCAATGACAGATGGACCTTCGAGAGCGCCCGATATCAGGATGAACGAGTTTCCGAGTGTGTCAAATTATACGTCCCCCTGACACACCTTGACACGCCCGCTCGCAGGTCGGAGTGGTGGTGCGCATGAGAAAGGGCGACCCCGATGGGAGTCGCCCTTCTTACTCGTTCACGCAGGAGCTGGCACTCACCAGCTCCGCAGCTCACCGCACGGACTAGTGCTTAGCCCTGCGCATCTTCTCGAACTCTTCTGCGCTCAGGAGCTTGGTGTTGGTCCGCAGGTTGTTGGCCCAGTGCTCTGCCTTAGCCATGCTGTCGAGCCTCATAACGACCTGCCCGGCGTCGTCGACCACATAGAAGGACTCGCGGCGATGTGCCTTGACGTCGCCCTCGTCGTGATAGATGAAGCCACCAGCAATGCCGTCCAGCTGGTCATCGGTGAGCTCGACACCCTCCTCGGCAGCCATCTCCTGGAGCTTCTTCTGCTTGTCGTCCATGTCTTGCCTCCCGTCCGTCGTGCTGCATCAAAGCGCACGTTTCGAAGCTTTGCTATTCATAAACTAGTACGCACCAATTGTGGTATTTGTCTCACACTATCTCAAAGGAATCAAGAAGTCACAAGGGTGTCACTCGACAAGCAGCAATAGGCCTTGTGACCGACAAGCTCCTATAGGCTCACCGCCGCACACACTCACTCTGTGACTGACGCCACAAGGTAGGTCTTGGCATCCACCGGTACGCCATCGCGCCACTTTAGCTTGACGAAGGCCGGATAGCACCAGAGCAGGCAGCTCTCTCCGGCACCTTTCAGGCGCTTTGAGAACGTCGTGCCCGCAAGCTGCCGCCAGCGGTCGTCGGCAAGTCCCCACTCCTCCAGCTGTCTCATGAGCTCGCCAGCCTCGCCTTGTGGATTGAACGTCCCCTGAGTGAGCCCCTTGACGGGAGCCTCAAATCGCACGCTCGCCGAGAATGTTGACCCCGCCGCACCTTCTGGCGTGACGTCAAACTGAAACTCCAGCTTGAAAGGCGAGGCCGCCAAAATCTGGCAACGGGCAAGCAGCGTCTCCCCCAGCTCAGCAAGCCCCACCTGCGCAAGATGCTCGGCCAAAAGCGACTGGTCGTTGGCGTAGAGCTTCTGCAGCTTGCCGTTTGGGATGCACTCCACACGCAAGAACGGCACCGTACGCTGCGGAAACACACCCGAGTAGCAGGCAAACCATTCCTTGGGCAGACGCTCCTCAAACGCACGGTAGGCCTGCGCCGCATCCTGTCGCCCCGCCACACGCAAAAAGTCGCAGACAAGCTGCGTGTCCCTCGATTTTCTGAGCATGTGCACGGCGGGCTGGTCAAGCGCGCCCGGGCTTACGTCCCAACTGAGTATCAGCTGGCGCGCACGCGAGTCCTGGGAAACAAACCACTCAAAGACTTTGGGTAAGCCCCCGCAGGAGGCCGGGTTAAAAGAAGCCCCTGCCCTCAGGCTATCGTGCCAGGTCGCCACATGCAGGTCGAGCCAGGGCTCCCCTGCCAGCGGAACCTCAAACCATAGCTCGGGAAAGCCCTCGCAGGCCAGGCTGCGCAAGAAGGCCTCACGGGCAAGCGGACCACATCCTCCAAAGAGGGACTGTCTCGCCCTGCCCTGGAGGCGAGCGCATACAGAATGTCGTAGAGCATCATTCGGTCCATTGGCGGTCCCTCCCAAAGCTGTGCCAGCTCAAGCTCACACGGTCACCAATGGCGAACGTTTGAGGTCAATGAGGAACGTGAACGGCTCCCCTGCCTCGCGGGGTCCGCAATGCTCCTCGATCTTGAGGCAGGCCTGGTACACCTGCACGGCAATCTCGTCTATGCGTGCGCTTTGCTCCTCGGTCAGGTACTCTGCGAGGCGCCCTCCCACAAAGCCGGCATTGCTCACTCCCAAGAAGCGCGCGGCCAGGGCGGCATCGTAGCGACCCGTGGCACAGAGCAGGCCCACCACATCAGCCGTGATCTCGTCCCATATGGGCAGTATGTCATCGGGCATGGTCCGACGGCACACCACGTGGGCGCACTCGTGGTGCAGACGAATCTCGCGAGAGATGCGCAGCCACTCGTCCTCGCCGTAGGGAGTCTCGCTGGCCGAGATGTTGCTGTAGGGGCCCTCAGAAATGACCACGATCTCGCTCCGGAACGCTCCAGGCTGGTTGGCAAGGCGTGCAAACTCGCTGCCCCAGTTGTCGCCTCCGGCCGCCAGGTATTCCTCGCGCGCCTTTGCGACCTCTCCCCAGTCGGCAATGCCACGGTAGGTGATGGCCCCCACGGTACGGGCAATGGGCACAGGCTGCGCCTTGTGACCCACTATCTGCAAGAAGGTCTCAAAGTCGGAGCGGTCCTTAAGAAACAGGACCTCAACGGGACCTGCCGGCGTGTCCACCTCGCGCAGCTCATCCTCTGGGCTCCCAACAAAGTGGTCGAGGTTGGCGCCAAATGGTGCAACGCCACGTCCCGCCGCCATCCTATGCGCCTCCAAGGCATCCTCTGCCGGAGCAACATAGAGCTGCGGGAACCTCTGTGCCAAGGCAACGATGGCCTCTCGTCCCTTGCGTGAGCTCTCTCCCATTGCCAACCCCTCTCGATCTGTTGCGCTCTGTGTTTGGCCTTGCCGCCAGTTGCAAACGGCAAGTTCTCCAACGCCAGGCCCCAGCGGCACCATAGCCAACTGCCACGCGCGCGATTTGCGCTCACTTTGAAATCTTATACGCTTGAGGGCCCCGCTTTGTCTTTTGCCCTGTTAGCGGACGAACGCCATGCGACCAAACCGGGCATCAAACGCGAGGCAGCACGGCGCAGCCAGCTCTCGTCCTACCATGGCCCAAAACCACCTGTGCGGGCCATGCGTCTGCAGGCGTATAATTTCTTTCTCAACAAATCATTGCCGCGCAGTCAAAAGGCATACCAGAGATAACGACCTGGTCCACCAGCGTGTTCCGGCGGCTGGCTGCATTCAAAATGGGGGCATCTCGGCGCCACCGAAAGGAGCTTGGCATGACCTTTCCCGAGCCAGTCACACTGATCACTCGCAACTGGCCCCTCATTGCCTGCGCGGCCTTCTACGCTTTGCTTTGTGTGTTTAGCATTGTGACGGGGGCCATATACCTTTCGGGCAAGCGCGAGCTCAATCCCATTGAGCTGCCAGACACGCTCGTCAACAACCTCAAGGGCAAGGGCAGGCTCCAGATCTTTGCCCGCTTCATGGGAGCCGTCACCATTGTTGTGGGCCTGGTGCAAGGCCTTAGCTCGTGGGCAATCATCAGCGCAGCCGGAGCCGGTGCGTACACCGTTGCGCTGGGCTTCACGGTCTTCTCCATCTCGTCGGTGCTGCTCAAGCTTCATAACAAGATCAGCGCGTTTCCGCTGTTCAAGCTCATTGCCTACCTTGCCATTTTTGTCATCCTTATGCTCGAGAGCTCTCGCGAGCTCTTCCTCAACAACCCAACGGCAGCGCTGCCCGGGCCAGCCAACATTGCCCTAAACGCCTTTAAGCTTGTGTCGGCAATTGTTGTGGGAGTCCTGGCGGCGCGCCTCTCCACCCGTCTTGTGCGCACGACCCTCAACGGCTCCTCGGTCGGCGAGGTGTCAATCGTCGTCAACATCCTAAGGGCCGTGATTGCCGTAACCGTGCTGAGCTTTATCGGCGAGAACGTCTTTGACGTTGAGCTTGGAGGCGTTGTCCAGGCACTTGGCGTCACCACGCTGGTGGTCTCGCTAGGCCTTCAGGACCTGATCAAGAACGTGGTTGCCGGGGTGCAGCTTGTGCTTACGCACCTCTTTGTCGTTGGCGACCAGATTGACGTTGGAAGCGTGCGCGGCGAGGTCATGGATGTCAACTGGCGCCAAACCGTACTGCGTGACAAGGACGGCGACACCCATGTGGTGCCCAACTCCACAATCATGGGAGAGACGTTCATGCGGCGCGAGGGCAAGCTGGTTCGCCGTCACGAGATCCTCTGCGACATTAAGCCGGGCCTCGACCTCCAGCGCATTGCCGATGACATAGAGCAGCTCGCCGACGAAGTGCTCGACCAGCATGGATGGCGTGCCAGCGAGCATACCGAGGTGCGCTTTCTTGGTTCGACGGCCAACGGCGTGCAATGCTCAATTCGCATCTTTATCACCGACATCGCCTACACCACCCCCTCCAAGGACGCCGTGATGCGAGCCATTGGCCAGCGTGGATATCTGGCCGACTGGACCAACGAGTCGCCCGCGCAGGAGAAGTGGCGCTGAGACAATCTCTCTAGCGTTTTTGAAAATCATAAAACTCATTTGGATATGAGATACTGAGCTCTCAACTTGCGTAGAAGCATTGGAAACAACACCCTTTGTTGCACTGCACAATTGAGAGGAGCACTTCATGCGCAGGCCCAATCCCGAGCAGGATGCCTCCAATTTCGTTCTTTTGGCCGATTACGTCCCAAGCATCATTCAGGAGATTCGCTATCACTCCACCTACAACTTTATTGGGGACCGCATCGACGGATACGAGGATCCCGTCGCTCTCTGCACCCGCGAGTGCGCCCGCGCGCTCAAGGGCGTGGCTGGCGAGCTCTTTGTGCAAGGCTATCGGCTCAAGGTCTTTGACGCATACAGGCCCACCACTGCCGTCAAGCACTTTGTGCTCTGGGGCATCGAGGATGCCGACCAGCGCATGAAGCCCTACTTTTACCCCGACATCGACAAGACCGACACGTTTAAGCTGGGCTACATCGCCTCGCGCTCCAGCCACAGCCGCGGGTCGACCGTGGACCTCACGCTGCTCGAGATGGCCACAGGCCGCGAGGTGGACATGGGAAGCCCCTTTGACCTGTTTGGCGAGGTCTCGCACCCCGACTACATGGGCATCACCGACGAGCAGTACAGGGCCCGCATGCTACTGAGAAACGCCATGGTGCGTGCTGGCTTTGAGCCCTACGAGTGCGAGTGGTGGCACTTTACGTTGGCCGACGAGCCCTACCCCGACACATACTTCTCGTTCCCCGTGGCCGTGGAGAGCGTGAGGGCATAGGTTGCAGTGCGAGGCACGCCCAAACAGCGTGCCTCGCGTCATCTCTATCCTTCGATGCTGCTGTAGGCTCCAAGGTAGTCGACCTGAGGGAGCCCCTTTATGCGCTCGACTTCCTTGCTCTTAAAGCCCGACTTGCGCTGGAGCTCAATCACGTAGTGATACGTGCCGAGCGCAGACCCCTCGGGCCGGTCGTGTACGCACACGAGCTCGGTGCCCTCAACGCACAGCTCGTCGAGTAGGGCAGGCAGCTCGCTTGCCTCGATATTTGCCACAAGGGCCATGCGGTCATAGCGATCGCGCTCGTTTGGCGTGCGCGACACCACATAAAAGCGCGTGACGTTGGCCTCCGACTGCGAGACGTTCTCCTGAAGGACCTCAAGGCCGTAGAGCTCGGCCGCGCCAGGCGCGGCAATGGCAGCCACTGTTGGGTCTTTCCCCTCGGCCACCTCCTGCGCCGCCGCTGCGGTGCTGGGCTTTTCCACGCGCTCGGCATTCGGCAGGTTCTCGTTGAGCCACGCATCGCTCTGCGCCAGGCCCTGCTTGTGCGAATACACGGTCTTTACCTGTGCAAGGTCGGCACCGGGAAGCCCCATGAGCGTCTGGCGAATGGGCAGCACGACCTCGCCCACCACCGACACGCCATCGGTTGCCACCAGCGCGTCTATGTAGTCGGTCACAGGACCACCCAGGGCGTTCTCTTGCGGGATGACGGCGTAGACAGCAGTGCCGTCGGCCACCATCGCAAGCGCGTCGGCAACGGTCTCTTGGGGAAACAGCTCGTCGTCGTTGCCAAAGAAGAGCTTGGTGGCCTCCTCGGTGTAGGTTCCGGCAGGCCCAAGATAGGCAACCGAGGTGTAGTCGACGATCTCGGTCGTAGCCTCTGGCGGAGCAGTGAGAATCTCGTTGGTCTGGTCCTGCGCAGGCGCCTGTTGCTGCGCGCACCCAGCCACGGGCAGCAGGAGTGCCAGCGCCGTGGCAAGCGTCGCAAACGAACGTGCGGTATGTCCTTTGTCCCTCATGTGAGACACCTCTTCCTTTTGTCCACACGCGGCTTTGTTACGCCGCCTCGTCGAGCTCCTCCTCGGGCAGACCCGTCTTCTCTACGCCCTCGCCGTAGATGGTCGTCCAGTCGTCGCGCATAGAGATGCCGACCCAGCTCTGTCCCTCCACCTCATCGCGCATCGAGGCGGCCTTCTTGGCGTCGCCGTACTCGCGCTCGGTGTCATCGGCAATCACGAGGAAGCCCAGACCCTGATGGTTGGGGTTGACCGTCACGTAGTTGAGCATGGCAAAGTCACCGCTGCTGTTGCCAAAGGCCAGCACGGGCACACGACCAATCTCGTTTTGGATAGCGATGACCTTGTTGGTCTTGCCCGTCTCAATTACATGCGGGGCAACAATTACCAGCTCGTCGTCCTGCGTGAAGGTGTAATCAAGCCCGTCCTTGCCATCCTGACCAGTGGCCTCGGTCACAAGGTCGGTGCCCACGATGTGGGTGGGGTCAAAGCCCGCATACTCAACGGACAGCGCACGCGACACATAGCGCTCGCAGGCCGTTACCACCCACACGTCAAAGTCGTTTGCGCGGAGGTACTCAATGACCTCGAGCATGGGCACGTAGAACGACTGGGCGTAGGTCATGTTGGTAAAGCCGCCAACGTTGGCGCTCTCTGCAAAGCGGATGACGTCGGCCATAAGCTCAGCTGGCGTGCGTCCCTCGTAGCACTGGGCGAGCACCGTGTTAAGGTCGACGTCCTTGGGCACCACACCTGCCTCAACATCGTCCAGCACCGACTCGACGGACGCCTTCAGATCGGCTGGCGCTTCGTAACTTGGGTCTTCGAGCACGTGCCAGCAAGCAAAGACCATGTCAATGTAGATAGGCCCCTTCTCACAGATAAAGGTCCCGTCCATGTCAAAGGTGGCCACACGTTCCTCGGGAGAGAGATATCCGTCGCTGGCTGGGTCACATACATCCTCAACAAAGGACGTTAGCCTTTTGTACGCCTCGCTGTCTGGATCCCATGAGGCAAGAATCGAGCGCGTGTTGGCAGAGTCGACAAGCACGGGTGCTTCTGGCGCTGGCTCTGTCGCCTCGCTTTCGGCCTCTGCCACGGAAGTCTCAGCCTGCAAAGGCGCCTGGTCTGACGCCTTCCTCCCAGGCCCCACAAGAAAGAAGATGGCAGTGCATGCAACGCCCAGCAGCAACGCGCAGAGCGCCCACAGCAGCTTGGAGGCAGTGGTGGGCTTGTTCACATCTACTCTTGTCTTCATGAGGCACCTTCCCACTTCTGCAATACCCATGCTCGTCTTTTGCCGCGCACGGCGGCCCCATGGGCGAGCCACGCTAAGTGTACGGCACCTCAATCATAAGCCTGCCTCTGCGGCAATTTGGCCTAGGATTCGAGCGTGGACCAGCTCACGCCCTGGATGCTTGCGGTGCTTACGGCTAGGTCCGCCACGGCATCGGCCACGTCCTCGGCATTCTCGTCAGGCACGGCGCCGTCAAAGGTAATGAGGTAGTCAAAGTCCCCGAGCGTGGCAGTGCAGTCCGTCTCGTTGCCGTTGACCACCATGGCGCCGGTCATAAAGGTGAAGCCCTGAGACGTTAGCTCGGCCCCCGTCTTGCCGGCAAGGGCGGCAATCGCCTCGTCGTCAAGCGGCTCAAGGACATCTGCCTTGGTCACGGCAAGCGGCGAGAGCAGCTCCTCCACCTTGTCCTGGCTTTCGAGCCACACTGCGTTGAGCTCGTCTGCCATTCCGGGCTCAAGAGCGGCCTCGGCACGCCACCACGTGCCGTCGCTATTGAACGCACAAACATAGTGCTGCTCGTCAAAGGTGGAGGACATGTCATCAGGCTCTGCGGCAAAAACGTCGCCGAGCGTGGCAAAGCTCGTTGCGTCCGCAGAGGCAGCAGCCTCGGTGGCAGCACCATCGCCTGCCCCGCCCGCTTGGCCGCAAGCAGCCAGCGCAACTGGCGCCGCAAACACGAGTGTCATGGACAACGCAAGGCTCATAAGCTTCTTCATGGATATCGCTCCCCTCCCAGAGTGCCAGCCATACATAATCGGTTTCTAACTCGTTTGCCAGACAATCCTTTTACGCTCTCACATGTTGGATGCGCTCACGTTTTTTATGGCCGTGCCGAAAAAACCGATAAGCAGCAATATGGGAAAACCTGCGGTTTGTCGCACGTACAGCTGAGACGGCCGCCCTTGTTTGCTCGTAAAATAGATAGTACTGATGCGACCAGAAGAACTTGCGTGAGCTACGAGGGTCTGACTCCAAACAATCGCAAGCCACTCGGTCGCAGCGCACGACAACCGAAGAGACCAGCCGTCCCCCAACCTCAACGGCCAACCATCACGCAGAGGAATATCTTTTGGCCAGGACAAAGGCCATCTAAACGAGCGGCAACGACACGGAGGCAACCCCATGGAATCCAAGAAGCTCAACGAGGAGCAGCGCGATGCCATCCGCGACTGCAACTCAGCCGAGGACCTGCTCGATGTCATGAAAAGCGGGATCATAGAGCTTGAGGACTGGCAGCTGGAGCACGTAGTGGGCGGTATTGACGCCGCATTTGATCCGCGTGAGCTGTTTGGCATAGAGCTGCCCTAAGCGTGCGTCCACAGTGGGGTAAGGAGCCCTGCCATGAAGTTCAAGTATGTGCGCATACAGGGACGTGAGCTTGCATCCAACACGGGCCAGGGTGCAGGGATCTTTAGCATGTGCTGGAAGCTCATTCAGCAGGACATTATGGACGAGGAGGACGAGGCGCTCTTTAAGGAGATTGACTCCTGGTTTGCCGAGGTGCTGCCGTTTCCCGAGCCCTGCATGCGTCGCGAGCGCGTGGTGTGCTTCTTCAAGTGCGAGAACGCCGACGAGATGATGCGCATGATCACGCCCGCCATGTGGCTTCTTGAGCGCTACCATCACCCGTTCTACGTCGTGTACACAAACGATCCGGGTGAGATTGTCTACGAGGACGAGTACCAGGTTGCGGTTAAGGTTCCCGACGAGGTGCAGACGCTGGAGTTTCACCACCAGTGGACTGAACCAGACGGAACGATCCACGAAGGCTAGTGCGATAAGACTAGTGCGATAGCACGATATGAGGAGGAGCCAGCATGGGATACGAACTGAAGCGGGACGGCAGCGACGCAACGCTAAAGATTCAGGGACATCTTGACATCAAGACTTCCCCCGAGATTGACAAGTGGCTCGGGCCGCAGCTTGACGACGTGAGCTCCCTCACCATTGACCTCGCACAGGTCGACTTTGTCTCGAGCATGGGCCTGCGCCTTCTGCTCTCCCTGCAAAAGCGCATGTCCAAGCAGGGCAGCATGCGCGTCACTAACACGCAGGAGCAGGTCATGGACCTCTTTGACAAGACAGGCTTTGATCAGATCCTCACGCTTGAGTAACGCCCGTACCTGCAGCCCATCCGTTGGGGACGGTCCCTCTTGGACGGCTCCGTCCCCAACGGACGGGGCGCGCGAACGCGCACGAAAACGGGAAAGGCCCTTGCCGAGTGCGCACCAAATTTCGTGCGCACTGAGTGGCTCCGTCCCAAGATTTGGTGCACACAAACGCCGCGCGAACGCGAGTGGATCCCGTCCAAAAAGGACCCGACCCCATATCCACAAGCGAAGCCACAGCCAACTCGCAGTCTCCCCACATCTCAACCTTTCCAGAGTCTTCTTGCGCTAGGGTGAGGTGTGAGATAATCCAGACACATTTTCGAGTCTTAGAGAACAGTAACTATTGGGAGAGTTGTCATGTCCGCACCCGACTTCAAAAGAATCCGCCTGAGCTTCTTGGTGCTGCCACTCTTGGCTATTGCCTGCGCTATTCTTTGCGCCGTACACACGAGGAGCGTGGGATCGGTGCACGAGCATCGCCTCATTGACTACAAGGGCCTTTCCATCACGAGCGACAACATTAGCGTGGACCCGCCGTCCATGGCGCGTATCCTTGACGTCCATACGGCAGAAGACGGCACGCCCGTCGTCACCATCGAGGGTCTAGAGCCGGGAAAGGGCTTTCTCCTTGTGACGCTCCCCGACCAGGGCAGCGCACGTCAGCTTCGCGTTGACCCTGGCCCCGTGGTTGTGGCCGATGGTGCAAACTTCACCGGGTGGGAGTACTTTGCCGGCAGCGTCGCCCTCTGCTTTGCCGTGGCAGGCGTCCTTTGCGCATGGGCACTGCATACGCTGCGCCGCCACTCTTGGTATGGCTACGAGATGGCAAGCTATGCCGGTGGAGCCCTCTTCTGTCTTGCGCAGGCAGCCATCTTTGGATCGCTCCTTCTTTCTAGGCGCGAGGCCACATTCACCGACTTTGCCGAGGCCGTGACCAACCTGGCCGACACCTTTGTGAGCATCATGCTTTGGCCCATGGCCGCAATGGCCCTTTTTGTCTCGGCAAGCAACGTTGCGCTCCTACGCAAGGAGGGCCGCAGCCCTCGCAACGCCCTTGGCATCGCCGCGAGCATTGCCCTGGCGCTTGCCTGCGCGGCGCTCCACGGGCTTGACTTGGCGTATCTTGCATCGACAAGCGAGGTCGGGTTCTTGTTCTGGACCCTGTTTGACTCGGTGATTGCCATTGGTGTCTGCTATGCCATGGCCTTGCTGGCGGGCACCTGTGCCTGCGCGTATGGTGCGGCGAAGCACCTCCCATCCCATCCCCGCAGTCACCTCATCATCTGCGGATGCGGCCTTCGTGCCGATGGCACCCCCACCCCGCTGCTCGCTGGCCGCGTGGATGCCGCCCTGGCCTTCGCGCGCAACCAGGAAGAGGCCGGCATGCCCGCACCGACCTTTGTCCCCAGTGGTGGCCAGGGGGCCGACGAGGCCTGCTCCGAGGCCGAGTCCATGCGCGGCTACCTGCTCTCTAAGGGCGTGGATGACTCCCAGATTGTGCCCGAGGCAAAGTCCACCAACACCCGCGAGAACTTTGCCTACTCGGCAAAGATCATTGTTGCGGACGGCGGAACGGCAGACCATGTAGCCTTTGCAACGACCAACTATCACGTGTTCCGTAGCTACGTGTATGCTCATGACGCTGGGCTCAACGCCGAGGGCATCGCCGCGCCCACCAAGCTCTACTTTTGGCCCAACGCGTTTTTGCGCGAGTTTGTGGGCCTGCTTGCCTCGCGCTGGCTCACCACGTTGCTCACCTATCTCGGAGTTGCGGCCATCTACCTTGTTGCAGAATACGCGCTGCTGCTTTCGCTCGGATAGGTCACGCAACCCACCAGCGCTCGTACGGAACCACGTAAAGAGGCCGCCGGAACAGCTCGCTTGCTGTCCCGGCGGCCTTCTTTGTGCTAATGGGCTTTGAAGCGGCCTAGCAGCCACCCGCGCCTTTCCGCAGACCCTAGTCCTTGTTGTCAGTCAGCTCTTCGACCTCGACGCCCTCCTGCTCAAGCACCTCGTCCAAGGCCGCATCCTCAGCCTCAAGCTCCTCGGAGGACTTAGCAAAGACGGTCATCCAGCCTGTGGCCTTGTTACCGCTCACCTCGACGTTGTACTCACCGGGAGCCGCCTCAATCGGGAACATGATCCTACCGTCGACGTCCTCGTCATAGAGCACCGTCCCAGCGTCGTGCTCGGTAATAACAAGGTGGAAGGACCCCTTGTCCAGGCACGGGCTAATGACAATGGCATCACCATCGGCAACCGTGAGGGCGCTTTCGCAGGTAGCAACGTTGTCCTTGTTGGCATGATCTGCGGTCACCTTCACGCCGTCGGCTTCCTCAAGCATCTCGAGCTTGATCGAGCCAGAGCTGCAGGCCCCGAGCACGCAAACCATGGCCACTGCCACAGCCATCAAAAGAAACTTCTTCACCTTCATTGGTGCTCTCCTATCGTTTGGCACCCCATGCTGTCCATAAAACAATCGACAGACTCCTCAGCAGTTCCGTATTAGTATACGCGCGTGCGGGAGCAGCCGTCCCCTACCCTCAGGAACAATTGCTACGCCCGCCCGCACATCTTCGGTCTTAGACAGGAGCAACTACCAGTTCTTGCGGAACGCGATCACGTTGGCATCTCCGTCGCGCAGGTAGCTCACGTCATCGGTGAGTCGCTTGACCATCAGGATTCCCAACCCGCCAATCTTTGCCTCAGCGGCAGAGGAAGGCGCGACTGGGTCCTCCTTCGCGAGCGGGTCAAAGGGAATGCCCCAGTCCGTGAGACTCACAATGAGTGAGTTGGGCTTGGCGTTGTACAGGTACTCCACCCGCACCTTGCCAGGCTGCAGCTCGCCTTCGTAGGCGTAGTTGCAAATGTTGACGAACAGTTCCTCAACGGCGATGTCAATCTGGTGCTGCACGCTAATGGGGCAGCGACGGTCCGCAAGCTCGGTATGCAGGAGCTCATAGACCTCGTTGAGATGGTCGAGCGTGGCCGGCAGGGTCAGCGAGCCCTTGGCCACAGGCGGAACGCCGTACTCCAGGGCAAGCATTGTGATGTCGTCCGACTGCTCAGCATCCTTCTCCCACGCACGCAGCTCCGCGCTCATGGCATCGGCAAGTGCGCGAGGGTGAAGGTTGGCATGCGCGGCAAGGAAGGCCTCAAGGCGCTCGTCGCCATACTGCTCGCCAGCAGCCGAGAACGCCTCGTTGACGCCGTCGGTATACACAAAGATCTGGTCGCCTGGCGAGAGCATGATCGTCGACGAGCGATACTTGGCCGTGTCAAAGGCGCCCAAGAAGAGGCCGCTCTTCTTGCGCAGCCAACGCCACTTGCCCATGTGGCGCAGCAGCGGAGGGTTGTGTCCGGCGTTCACATAGGTGAGCTCGCCCGTCTCCCAGTCGAGCATGCCCGCCCACACGGTCACAAACATGCCCGCATCGTTGCTCTGGCAGAGGTGCCAGTTTGCCGTTCCAATGGCCTCGGCAAGAGGCATGCCAGCCGACACGTTGTTAGCGATCTCGGTCTTGGCGGCCATCATGAAGAGCGACGCCGGGATGCCCTTGCCCGACACGTCGGCAACCACAAAGCACAGCGTATGCTCCCCCACGAGGAAGAAGTCATAGAAGTCGCCGCCCACCTCGCGGGCCGCATTCATGCTGGCATAAAGGTCAAAGTCGGGTATCTCGGGGAACGGCGGGAAGGTGCGAGGAAGCGCCCCCTCTTGGATGGCCCGCGCGGTCGCAAGGTCGCGGTCGATGCGCGCAGCCTCGGCAGCAATCGCGTCCTTGAGAGAGCCCACCGTGGCGTTGATGCCGTCCGAGAGCATGTCAAACTCCGCGCTGTCACGCACCTCCACGCGCTGGTCGAGGTCTCCACCCGTGATAAGCGCGAGCGTATCGTTGGTGTTCTCGACGTCTGCCACCACCGAGAAGCGCACCAGCAGGTAAACACCAGCAAAGAGCGCCGCGAGCACCAGCTCCTCCATAAACGCCGCAAGGAGCACCGCAATCTGACCGGCAAGCTCCGCCTCGGAGAAGGGCAGCAGTGCCACAAGACGAACGCCCCTGGCACCCTTCCAAAGAAGGTAGTAATCGCCAGTCGAGATGGTCACGCTGCCCAGTGCCCTCTCGGATATCCCTGACGTGGCCCTCCAGAGGGCTTCTTTGTCACTGGCGTTCATCCCAGAGGTGGAACGCGTCGCGAGAAACTCGCCATCGGTTGTGTAGATGGCCACCATACCGTCGTAGCCCACATGCCTGCTGCCTACCGCAAGCAAAGCGCATTCGCGCATGCCATCGGCGTAGCGCGTTGCCTGGTGAAGGTCGCCCTCTGCATCGGAGGCCGCCAGCGTCAGCGTGTTCTTTGCCTGAGACTCGGCTATGGCGCCTTGCAGCGACGAGGTGAAGGTCACGGTCAAGGCAAGACAGGCCGAGACCACGGCGAGAAGACCGTTCTGAATCTTGCGCGTGATAGGAGGCTTGCTCTGACCAAGATCCACGTGCTCGCCGTAAGCCACCGCGTACGCCATCGTGGCAAGCGCCACAGCGATGGCATTGCAGCCAACCATGGGCCACGAGCAGGCACGGACGACCTTGAAGGCGCGCACGGGCTCTTGCATATTGGTGAGGAAGATGAGCAGCAGGTGAAGGACCTCGGCGGTAATGCCAACCACGGCTGCCTGCTGAACCTGCGGACGCTTTCTCTCAAAGAGGTGGCGACGCGCAAGGGCGGCATAGAAGCCCGAGCAGGCCGTGGCAACGCTGCACGCCAGGCGCGTGAACATGCCGCGCCCCCACTCGGCAGCAAACCAGCGCTCAACTCCACCCATCAGACCTGCAACGATACCCGCAGGCCCTCCAAAGAGAAGACCCGCGGCCACCGGCGCTGCGTCGCGCACGTTCATGGTGGCGTCGAGCGTCTTGATGCCAAACTCTGTGCCAAATATGGCCACCAGGCCAAACACAATGCCAAAAAAGAGCTGGCGATACCAGTAGTTCCACTTGTCAAACGAGCCGCGCCTCTCGAGCAGGCTCAGGCAGCCCGTCACGATTGCAGGGAGCACAGTCGCGATCGAGAACTGCAAAAGAACACGGTAGGTTGAGCCCATTAATGCTTCCTCTCCCCGCTTCTTCCCTCAAAAGCACGAGGCCTAGTAGCCCCAGGTCATTAGCTGCCAACCCCCGTCGGCGCCGACACGACCCAAATGCCACGTCCAGTTATTGTAGTCGGCATCTGGCTCCCAAGCTGTGCCTTCGGCCTCTTTCTCACTCGGCGAGTGGAAGTCAGATGTAAATACGAGAGTCTGATCAAACTCCTCGGCATCCGGCGTGTTTGCCTCGCGAAGCTCGTTCATCCAAGCAATCTCCTCAGCAGTGCAGGCGTCGTCGCCAGCATAAGAAATGCGCTTGAGGGTGCAGCCGGTCCAGCTAGTAAACTCGGCAAGCACGACCTCGAGCGCAGAGTCGATGTCTGCCTCGGTGTAGAGCTTGGACGATGCGTAGTCAACTTCTGCGTCTGCAATCATGGGGTCAAGCTCGTCCAGGTAGCGCTCAAGGGTAATGCCCTCTTCCATGATCTTGCTGGCAGCTTCCACGTCGTCAAGGTAGCGAATGTGCCAGGGCTCGTAGCTGTAACCGGTCTCGATCTTCTTCTGCGGAAGGTAGCGCAGGATAAAGCCGTGATCGGCGAGCTTGGCGTGAATCTTGCTCCACAGCTCGGGGTAAAGGACCATGTCCTCGTTTTCGTACACGCCCTTGCCGTCAATGATGAGGAACAAGTCGAGCGCAAGGCCCGTATGGTGCTCGGAGTAGCCCGGCACCGCCACGTACTGCTTCACGTACTCAACGCCATACTTCTTGGTGAAGTCGTCCACTATTTCTTGTTGGGCCGCGACGCTGCGGTAGGCCGAGTCGAGGTCCACATAGACGTCATCGGCCTCGAGGTCCTCTTTGAACGCAAGGTAGGCATCGTAGGCCTTGGCCTCCACGTCAACGTCCCAGTCCTCGGTGTTTTTGAAGTGAACGATCTCTACTGCGTCCTCCCAGCCCTCAGGGAGCGCGTGGGTCTTGTTCACAAGTGCCATGTAGTCGATGCCGGCCTGCTTGGCTGCATCGCTTGGCGTCGCGGCATCCCCGCTCTGGCCACCACCACAGGCAGACATGAGTGCCGCCATAAGGGTCGCACCCGACGACATGACAAAGGTTCGTCTGCTCACGTTTGCTTTCATGACTCTCCTTAGAGTACCGGCCCGCTTATTGGGCCCAGACGCTGCAGACACAGCCACAACACCCGACGCTCAAACACTGCAAAACACAAACTCGCTGGTTGTTATGGTACATGACTCATACGACAGGGCTGTCGTTCCCATCCCAGCCGGACATTGGGGACGTTCCTTTTGTCCGGATCTTCTTCACCGCAACGAAACGACCTGCCGCTCGTTGCAGAAGCGGCGCACCTGCAACGAGCGGCAGGTGCGCGCAGGTCTACCAAATCTTCTTGAACACCGTCACGTTGGCCTCGCCGTCACGCAGGTAGCTCATATCGTTGACCATGCGCTTGACCATGAGGATTCCCAGGCCACCTATGCGGGCATCGTCAGCGCTCGTGGGCAGCTTGGGGTCAGCGTGCTCAAGCGGGTCAAAGGGCACTCCCCAGTCGGTGATGCTGATGGTGAGCGAGCTTGGGTTGGCGTTGTAGACGTACTCCACCATGCACTCCCCAACGGTGCCCAGCTCCTCGTAGGCATACTTGCACACGTTGACAAAAAGCTCCTCGATCACGATGTCGAGCTGGTGCTGCACCGTAATGGGGCAGTGACGCTGGCCAAGCTCGTTGTGAATCAAGGCAAGCACGTCGTCGAGCCGCGGCAGCTCGGCAGGAACGGTGATGCAGCCGGACACCTCAGGAGGAATGCCATACTCCAGCGCAAGAATCGTGATGTCGTCGGACTGGTCGGCACCGTTTGCCCACGAGCGCAGGTCTGTGCCCAGGGCGTCCACGAGCGCGTGCGGATGCAGGTGGGAGTGCGACGAGAGGAAGGCCTCTAGACGGTCTTCGCCATACTGCTCCCCCTCGGGGTTGAAGGCCTCGTTGACGCCGTCGGTATAGAGCACGAGCTGATCGCCCTCAACCAGCTTGAGGGTGGACGAGCGGTACCGAGCCGTATCAAAGGCGCCCATGAACAGGCCTCCCCTGCCGCGCAGCCATTGCCAGGTGCCACCGTGGCGCAGAAGCGGCGGGTTGTGACCAGCGTTGACATAGGTGAGCTCGCCGGTCTTCCAGTTGAGAAGCGCCGCCCACACCGTCACAAACATGCCAGCCTCGTTGCTTTGGCTCAGGTGCCAGTTGGCGGTCTGGAGGGCCACGGCAAGGTCCATGCCCACCGAGACGTTGTTGGCGATTTCGGTCTTGGCTGCCATCATGAACAGCGATGCCGGGATGCCCTTGCCCGACACGTCAGCCACCAGCAGGCACACGGAGTCCTCCCCCACCAAGAACAGGTCGTAGAAGTCCCCGCCCACCTCGCGCGCAGGCGTCATCGAGGCATACACGTCAAACGCATCGATCTCGGGGAACGGCGGGAAGGTACGCGGCAAGGCGCTCTCTTGGATGGCCCTTGCGGTCGCAAGGTCGCGGTCAATGCGCGCCGCCTCGGCAGCGATGGCGTTCTTGAGCGAGCCCACCGTCTCGTTGATGCCATTTGACAGGCGCGCGAACTCCACCGGATCGCTCACCTGCACGCGCTCGTCAAGCATACCATCGGTAATGTGCGAGAGCGTTTCATTCGTGCGGTCGATGTTGTGCACCACGACGTCGCGCAGCAGTATGGACGCCTGCCGATAGATGGCAATGAACACGCCCAGGAAGGCAAGGGACACCACGGCCATGAGCACGTAACGCCAGCGGAACATCTCGTCGGCCGAGATGGCAACCATCATCTGGTAGTTGCCAGTGCGCGCCACACGCGCGTAGCCCATCTGCGAAGCCCTCAGGTATCCCAGCATTCCGCCACCCATGTCCCACTCGCTGGAACGTTTGGCGTTATAGAGGTCCTCAGAGAAGCCGTCTGCAAAACCAGAGCCAACCACATCTTGGAACGACTCCCCCACATAGGTGTCCACATTGGACGAAACCACCACGTTGTTCTCGGCAACAACGCACACGCCGTCGTCGCCCATGACAAAGTTGCGGGCCACGCTGCCAATGGACGAGTCGTGCACCTCGTCCACAACGACCTGCGAGACATGCGTCCGTCTTGCAAAGCCATCGAGCATCTTGTCGCGCTCCGAAAGCTGCTCTGAGATATAGGTGAGCTGCTGCGCCATCCCGCGCTCGGCATCCCCACGGCAGGCAACCGAGATTCCCGTGTACTCAAGCGCCGCAACGACCAGGTAGGCAAGCCCAACCACCACTATGAGCCAACTCTGGAAGGTCTCTCGAATGGTGCGCTCCTGCTGCGCGGCCCAGCGTGCAAAAAAGACGTCACTTATCAGGGTGTCGGCAATCATAAGAATCGAATTGAGACTCACCTGGGCAAGGCTCTCACGCTTGCCGACAAGCTGGTTAACAAGGTTCTCTGGTACCACAACGTCAAGGTTGGAGTTGATGAAGCTGGCACTCGTCTGGAAGTACGAAGTAAAGAGCAACGAGGCTGCCACGCAGCAAAGGGCGAGCACAAGCCGGCGCTTGCGACCGCCCATCTCAAACCTAAGGTTCACAAAGGCAAAGAGCAGCCCAAGGAGCAGCCCCACAAGCGCAAACAGCACCACGGAGTTCCAAGGTGCCATGAAGTACTTCTCGTAGTAGTCGAGCGGCAAAAACGTTGCGTGCAAAAGCTCGGTAAGACCCGCAATTCCACCCAGGAGGCATGCCGGCAAGGCGCCGTACGCAAGCGCACACGAAGCCAGGGGCGCCATGATAAGAATCACATGGGCATGCCCCACCACTATGTAGTTGAGCTGGGTTGCAACCATGGCAACGCATAGGACGCACGCTACCCCAATGCCAACCCGTCTGATCTGTGGATCGGCCCACGCCAAGGCTCCCCGCCAGGCAAAGAGCTCCTTTAGGCCAAATTGACCATGACTATCCCTGTTGCTCACTTAGGCTCACCTCCGCCCATACGACAAGTGGGAGGCAATGCTCCTTTGCCGATAGGGTTTAAACACAAATTGCGTGGCCCCCTCACGGCAAGAAGAACTGTCCTCTTTGCCACATGAGGGTAAGGGCCACGCAATGCAATCGATCTGAGTTAGCGCTCGATGTCAAGAACCTCCGAGAGGCCCGTCATCTCGAGAACCTCCATGACGTCCTCGCGCGGATGGAGCAGGCAGAACGTCCCACCGCGCCTCATGGCGAGCTTTTGGGCCGCCACAAACACGCGCAGTCCCGCCGACGAGACATAGTCGACGCCCGTCAGGTCAATGGCAAGGTCGCACGCCTCGGCCGGCGCCGCGTCGATGGCAGCCTCCAGGTCTGGAGCGGTCTGCACGGTAAGCTTGCCTTCCACCACAAAGGTTGCGCGGGTCTGCTCTACGTTGGTACTGATCTCCATTCCGTCCTCCTTATGTGCGAACACGCTCTTAATTATCTGAACCAATTCACATTCTACGCTTGCATCGTATTAGGTTGCGAGTCTTCATCGAGACGCTGTCGGGCAACAAGCTCCGCAAAGAGTCCATTCTTTGCGAGAAGCTCCTCGTAGGTGCCCTCCTCGGCAATGTGGCCGTCATCAACCACAAGGATCCTGTCGCAGTGACGCACGGTGGACAGGCGGTGAGCCACCACCACGCGCGTGCATTTGAGCTCCTCGAGCGCGTCGGAGACGTGCTTTTGCGTCTTGTTGTCGAGCGCGCTCGTTGCCTCGTCAAACATGAGGATGCGCCTGCGTCCGCACACGGCTCGCGCAATCATGATGCGCTGCCTCTGGCCACCCGAGACACCGCCGCCGCCCTCGGTGACAAGCGTCTGCATGCCCATGGGCATCTTGCGGATGTCGTCGGCAATGCCCGCGATTTCGGCTGCCTCCCATGCGTCGTCCAAGGTCGCCGTGGGTGTCGAGATGGTGATGTTGCTAAAGATGTCTCCCATGAAGAGCTTGCCGTCCTGCATGACCGTGCCAATGTGGTTGCGCAGGCTACGCAGGTTTGTCTTGGACACGTCGTGGGGGCCATAGAAGATGGTGCCTCGCTCGGGCGTCTCAAAGCCCAAGAGGAGGCGAAGGATGGTTGACTTTCCGCATCCCGACTTGCCCACGAAGGCAACGTACTCGCCGGGACGAACCCTAAACGAGAGGTCACGCAGCACGTACGGGGAGTTGTCATCGTAGCGGAACGACACGCCCGAGACGTCGATGCCACCAGTGAGCGACTCTACGCTCGGCTTGTCCTCCGCCGTCTCGGGGGCGGTCTCAAGGATGGGGGCGACCATGTCGAGCATGGGGCCAATCTGCGCCACCTGGCCGGCGATTCCCGCAAGCGACATAATGGCAGCGCTCACCTGCCCAAACGCCACCGTAAAGGCCATGTAGTCGGCCACCGAGACCTGAGCGGAGCCCGCCAGGTAATAGATGACAATGTTGCCCAGAAGGCTCACAAGGCCAACAAGGGTGGGTAGAGCGCGCAGGGTGACCGGTCGGTTGTAGGTTGCGCGCGCGTACTCCGAGTAGCCATGCGCCCACTTGGCAAAGGCGCGCTCCTCTGCACCCGCAAGCTTGATCTTTTGCACTCCACCCAAAAGCGCCGTCACCGTGCCCGAAAGGCGGGCGTTAGCGTCGAGCGTGGCCTTTTCGTAGCGCACCGTGGCAAGTGTGACCACAATCGTGAGCACCGCCTGAATTGCCGCAACAGAGAGTGCCGGGACCACAAGAACGGGCGCATAGGCCCCAACCTGTGCCACATAGGCAAGCGAGAGGAAGGCCGTGAGCGACGATCCCAAGAAGATCGAGACGACCTGCTGCGCGAGCGTCTTCATGTTGGCAACGCGACTCGCCAGGTCGCCCGACGAGTATTCCTTGAAGAACGAGCTGGGCAGCGCCAGAACTCGGGCAAAGGTTGCCGCCTCTACGGCCACGTCGATCTTTGTCGACACGCGCTGCATCACCAGATTGCGACAGGCGCCGATGAGCGCCGACGAGACCGCAACGCCCAGAAGCAGCGCGGCCACCGGCAGAATGAGTCCAACCTCACCAGAGGGAGCCACCACGCTAAAGGCAACCTGGTTTGCCCATGCGGGAGCAAGCCCCACAAGCGTCGCCACGAGCGCCGCCAAGAACACGACCACGTAGTCGCCGCGATCAAACACTCGGGCAATGAACGTGGCAAGGTCGCGTATCTCCAGCGGCCTTGGTGGCAGGGGCCTATAGAACAGCACCGCCTCGGGCTCGATGTGCTTTGCCACGGCGCGCGTCACGGTTACCCTACAGCCGCTGCCTGGATCAAGCAGCTTATAGCCACGAATGCCGCGCGGCAACAGGGCTACCGACTCGCCAGAGTCGAGCCTGCCCAACATCGTGCCAAAGGCACGTGTCTGCCACCCCTCGTCCAGGCGAACGATGCGACGCATGGTGCCCGTGGGCCGGCACAGCCATTCCAGGCGCTCGTCCAGGTCCTTCACGCCGTCTGGCACGTCCCCGGGCTCCTGCCCCAAGTGGGCAAGGCACGCCCGTGCAGCCGCATCGGCCTGCTCCAGATCGCCAATGGCCACATGGTCAGAGGAGCTCGGCCCGCTCACGCTGGCCGCAAGCTCGGCATAGGCGCGCTCGCTCATCTCGGCGTCGAGCCTGGCGCGCGTCTCGACCTGGGACTCCATCCACCTAGTCATTGCGCACCAACTCCGCATAGGCTCCGTTGGCGGCAATTAGCTCGCCATGCGTACCGCGCTCCACGACCTTTCCGTCGTCCAGAACCACGATCTCGTCGCAGTCACGAATGGTCGACAGGCGATGGGCCACCACGATGCAGGTGATGCCACGGTCACGGATGCGACGGATGACCTCTGCCTCGGTCTGCGCGTCAAGGGCACTCGTGGCCTCGTCCAAGATGATGACCGTGGGATCCTGCGCCAAAACGCGCGCGATCTCGATGCGCTGCAGCTGGCCGCCGGAGTAGTTGCGGCCATTTGGCAGGATGCGGCTATGGTAGCCGCCCTCGCGACGCGCGATCACGTCGTGGATGTCGGCGTCACGGCAAGCCAGGATCACCTCGTAGTCCTCGATGGAGCGGTCCCACAGCTTGATGTTGTCGCTCACCGTGTCGTCAAAGGTCACGATGTCCTGGTCGACGACCGCGAGCGAGCCGCGCAGCACCGGCGCCGGAATGTCCGAGACGGGCGTGTTGTCAAAGCGGACCTCGCCTGCCCAGGGCTGGTAGAGGCCACTCACGAGCTTGGCGATGGTCGATTTGCCGCTGCCGGAGCCACCCACAAGGGCAACCCATTGCCCGGGCTCCATATGCAGCGAGAAGTCCTTAATGAGCGCAGGCTCGAGCGGCGAGTAGCCAAAGGTCACGTTGTCCAGGTCTACCTCACCACGCAGCTTTTCCCTGTCGAGCGTCGAGGCCTCCGAACGCGCCTCGGGCTCCTCGGGGACGTCGGTTGGGTAGCGCATGACGTCGTCGACGCGCTCCATCTGGGTCTGCATCTCCTGCACCGTCTGACCAAGGTTGATCATTTGGGTGACAGGTGCCATAAACGATGCCAGGAAGCCCGTAAAGGCCAGCAGCATACCAGGTGTAAACGAGCCGTTGACTATGAGCCAGATGCCAAGCACCAAGACGGCGATGTTTGCCACCTGCGTGAGCAGAACCGGGACCATGCCCAGATACTCGTTGAGTCGCGACGAGCGCGCCGAGCCCTCGCTCACCGAGGCCTGGTAGCCTGCCCAACGGCCAAAGTAGCCCGTCTCGGCACCGGCGGCCTTGATGGTCTCGATCATTTGGATGCCGCCAACGGTGGTTGCGTAGAGCTTGCCCGCATCGGCCATGGCGGCGCGCGCAACATTGACGCGCCTGCGCGAGATGATGCGAGCAACGAGCGCGTTGGCAAGCACCGTAAGAATGCCCACAACGGTCAGCAGCACGCTGTAGTCGAGCATGATAAAGAGATAAAGGACCAGCGTGACCATGTTGATGAGGACCGGCGCGAGCTGGCCCACCAAGGCAAACGCGATGGTCTCGTTCATGGACTGACGCTGCTGCAGGTCACCCACCATGCGCTGGGCATAGAAGCCCACGGGCAGGTGCAGCAGGTGACGCATGAACCGCGACGAGCTCACAACGGCAAGCTTGCCCTGGATGCGCGTGAGGTACACGGCGTTAAGGAGAGACACGACGGTGCTCACCAGTGCAAGGGCAAGCATGATCAGCGTAAGGGGCACGAGCCAGTCGGGGTTGTTGCCCGAAAGGATGCGGTCCATGAACACTTGCCCGAGCGAGACGTTGACCAGCGCCACAAGCGAGGTGATGGCCGCCGTAAGCATGACGAAGGCAATTGCGGGACCAAGTCCCTTTAGCCTGCCGTGCGCAAACCTCAAGGGGTCGGGCTTGTTTCCGCCCTCCTCAAAGGACTCCGTTCGCGCAAACTGCAGCACAACGCCCGTAAATGACTTGTCAAAGTCGTCGATGGGAATCTTGACCTGGCCGCGTGCGGGGTCGTTGAGGTAGGCGTACTTGCCGCGAATCCCCCGCAGCACCACAAAGTGGTTGAAGTTCCAAAAGACGATGCAGGGAAAGGACCCCTTCCTTCTGAGCGCGTCGGTCGAGTAGGTCATGCCCTTTGCGCTAAGCCCATAGCTGCGCGCCGCCTTGAGGACGTTGGAGGCCTTGGAGCCGTCGCGTGAGACACCACAGTCAGCGCGCACCTGCTCCAGCGGAACCCAGCGGCCATAGTAGGCAAGAATCATGGTCAGGCAGGCGGCGCCGCACTCCAGCGCCTCCATCTGCATGACCTGAGGAACCTTTGGGATCTTGTTGCTCATTACTTGCCGCCCAGCACGAGACTGATTGGGGCGACACGCTCCGTTGTGATGCTCATGGGAATTGGCACACCAAAGGCCAACCCCGAGGTGTCGCCCGACAGAATCACCTCGTAAGCCCAGTCTCCCCCAAAGACCGTCGCCATCAGGTAGTCGTTATCAAGCAGTCCCCTTGCCTCCTCGCGCGAAAGGGGTATGGCCGAGATCTGTGAGACCTCCATCATGTTGCCAGCCACGTTGACCTCGTCGCCCACATGCACACGCGCCGCATCTTCGGCAGCGAGGAAGCACACCGCCTGGCCATCGACCACGGCCCCGGTGGCAGCAACGTTGGTATTGACCGAGCCAAACACGCCCCAGGACAGAAGACCCACCAAAAGTGACACGCACGCAGCGAGCACAACCCACACGCTCGGATTGGTTACTTGTACGTATTTATCTAGGTCATCGGGGCTGCGAAGTCTTTCAGTTGCACGTTGATTGAAGATGGAAGGCATCGACTGTGCCATCACATGCTCCTCTCATAGGCTTCGCGCATTTTTGCCAGCGCTCGTGCCAGCGCAGTGGAGATGGTGGATGGATTCATCCCAAGCTCCTCGGCAATTTCGACGTTACGTTTACCGTCGCGGTACTTCATAAGAACAAGAATGCGGTCACGCTCGTCGAGCTCGTCAAGGAGCTGGTTGACCAGCTCGCGGTCATCGACCACGGCCTGCTCGTCAATTTGCGACGACGACCACTCTGGCAGGTCATCGAGCGATGCAAGGGGATGCTCTTTGCGGTAGTGGCTCACCATGCAATTGATGGCAATTCGTATAACCCACGTTGAGAACTGGGCCATCTTTGGGTCATAGCGGTGAAAGGACCGAGCGGCGAAAAGGTAGGCCTCTGCCACTATGTCCTCAGCGGCGGCATCGCCTTCCATACGCCTACGCACGTAGCCGTACACCTTAGGATAGCTTTCGCGGTAAAGCCGCGTGAACTCCTGCGCATCGCGCTGAGACGGTGCACCCCTACGCCCTCCGTGTATGAGCTTTAGCCTGTCCGTAAAACCCTCCCTTTGCCTATAGTAATTATCAAGCATACAGCTTAGGTTGCTTAATTGGTGTGTCATGTAACAAGAGAGGAACCGATTTGCCCGTGGATGGCAGCACCAAAGTTGATTGATTTTTTGATAGCGAACAATTATTTACGCTACAAGCGCATCTGAAGGACGCAGAGACACAAGATGCGCTCGAAATGCAGCTCACAATGAGCTGACATCCGAGCGCACAGCAACTGATATAGAGCGTTAAGGGCTACCTTATTGCAGATTATCCAGGTCGTGGCAAAGCATGGACATATCGCCGGCAGCAGACAAAAGATCCAACTCTTCGTCATCTAAGGCAACAGCTTCATCGTCATCGGCCCCGAGAACCTCGAGACAACGAGCGAGCAAATCCTCACGGAACTTCTCGGTGCCAACTGACGGATCGCGCTGTAATACTTGCTCCAACATCTTCTCAATCTCCCGCTCGCTCATAGTCACCTCCCAAAACAGGGCTCACTGAGCTGTGTTTATCCGTTATACGCAAAGACCACAAGCAGCGTCCCAGAATTAACGGTTTTCTTCTCTCTTTTCCAGTTTGTCACATTCAAGATCACAAAAGGTACAAATATTAACGAATATATCAAATATATAAGCCATTAGCGCTATCTTCTAGCCGAGCGAATATATCAAATATATAAGCCATTAGCGCTATCTTCTAGCCGAGCGCGACATCAAGCACCATCATGAGCACGAAGCCCACCGAGAAGGCAACGGTGCCCCAGTTGGAATGCTCCCCTCGCTCATCTTGGGAATGAGCCCCTCGACCACCACATAGAACATGGCGCCAGCGGCAAGGGCAAACATGTAGGGTAAGAGCGACGTTACCAGGCTCGATGCCACGATCGTGACCACAGCTGCCACAAGCCGACGTTCCCACAAAGGGAAGCAGAAGACCGCATATTACCTGATAGCTCATGCTTGCTCACGCTCTTTCGCCCACAATGAAGCTCCCTAGGAGCGTACGCTATCTTCGCTCACAGGAAAGGTGAAGTAGGTGTAGGGATAGGGCTCGCCCTCAAGAATGAAGTGCCACCACTCGTTTGAGACCGGTGCAAAGCCAGCCGAAAGCATGGCGTTGCGCAGCAGCATGCGCAGCTCGTACTGAGCGTCGGTAATGTTGGTGTAGCTTGGGTGGCTCCGCTCGCCAAACAGGTCAAAGGTCCCGCCCATGTCGCACTCGCGCTGCGCGTCCATGTCAAAGAGACTGAGGTCGACCGCGCTGCCGCGGGTGTGCCCGCTGTGCTCGGCAATGTAGCCCTGCGCAAAGAGGACCGACTTGTCGAGCTCGGGGTAAAAGTAGCGCTTCATGCGCTCGTCGGAGAGATCCTGCGACCAGCGCACAAAGTGGTCAACGGCCATCTGGGGCCTGTAGGCATCAAAGATCTTGAGCCTAAAGCCCTGCTCCATCACCAGGTCGGACGCAACCCGTAGGGCCTCGCCGGCCTCGCGGGTAACAAGGGCAACCGGCTGATCGTATCCGCTGATTCGTTCCCCCACAAAGTTGAAGGTGGTGAAGTAGCGGATCTCCTGAATGGCATCGGGCACCGCATCGCTCACGAGCACAAAGCCAGAGGCGTCGGCCGGATCAACCACGTTGGCCTGAGATGTCACCTTTGACCCAATGGCAGGGTTGACGCCGGCCACCTTGCCCAAGGTCGATGCGGCCGGCGCTGCGGTCTTCTTTGAGCAGGAGGCAAGCGTGGCCTGCGATGCCGCGCCACCCGCAAGCGAAACAAAGCCTCTCCTACTGATGGATCTCATTGCTGCCGTCCCCCAAACATCGCCCGATGGTCTTGCCCTGCACTATCCCATCACTCGCCACTTGGCGTGCCGCCTTGACACCCTGCCAGCTTGTCATTGAGCTTTGGATAGATGCGCTTGGCAAACCATGGCTCGCTCGATGCCGCCACTGCCTCGTCAAGCCCAAACCACGCAAGGCCGCTGTTCTCGTCAGGCTTGGTCTTGAGGGGCTCCATGGGGTCCGCCTCAATGAGGTACGTAAGGTTGAGGTGCAGGTGAGAGCTCACATATGCGCCTCGCTTCTCATGTCCCTCAACGGTGAGAACCTCTAGGGAGTAGACGCTCGGGGAGACGAGCCTCACCTGCGTGAGACCGCTCTCCTCCCTCACCTCGCGCAACGCAACCGAGGCTAGGTCACGCTCCCCATCGGCGTGCCCGCCCAGCCAGGACCACGAGTTATAGATGTTGTGGTAGCACATGAGCACCTTGGTGCGATCGGGCGAGCAGACCCATGCCGAGGCGGTCAGGTGACAGACCTCGTTGTTACGCGTGTAGAGCTCTTGCCCGCTCTTCAAAAGCGAAAGCAGGAGATGCTTGTCCTGCATCTCCTGCTCATTGAACGGCTGGTAACTGGCGATGTCTTGGTACAGGCTCATGGCAGGCTCCCCAGATGCGGTGGTAACCACCAAACTGTAGCGTACCTTTGCGTCTGGCGCCGAGCTCGAGAGACCTAGCCCATGGGTCCTCCCTGCCGGCCCATGCCGGGCCCACCCATCATGCCGCCGCCCATCATCATGGAGTTGCTGATCTCGCTCACCTGCTCGCCGTTGACCGTGATGGTGCCGCCCGTGAAGGACGACTGCCCGTCAAAGTCGAAGGCAAACTGTGCGGTGATGTCAACGGTGCCACCGCTCACGATGATGTTGCCGTTGGAGTCGATCGCGTCCGTGTCGCCCTGGCCCATGCTAACGGTCAGCTCGCCGCCGCGCACCTCGATGGTAGGCGTGCCCACGCTCGAGGACTTGTACGAGGCATTGACGCCGTCATCGCTCGCCGTGATGTTCGTGGTTCCACCGTTGACCTGGATATAGGTTGCCTCAAGGGCCTCCGATGCGTCAATTGAGAGGCTTCCGCCGTCAATCTGCAGGTAGGTGGTCGCATGAACAGCGTCGTCACCAGCTGTGATGTTGATCGTGCCTCCGCAGATGTACACGTAGCCGACCGTGTCATCCTCGTCGTTTTCGGCATGTATGCCGTCCTCGGCAGTGTTTATGGTGATTGAGCCATCGGCCACGGCAACCGAATCGTTGGCCTCAAGCGCGTCGCCCTGACAGGTGATCGAGATGGTCCCGCCACACACCTTGAGGTCGTCCTTGCTCGTAATGCCATTGTCGGTGGACTCAATGGCCAGCGCACCCTGACCGTTTAGCACCAGGTCATCCTTGCTAAAGATGACAGCGTCGGTGTTGGTGTCGCCGTCGGCCACAAACTCGCCCGTAACGCTCAGGGTGTTAGTGGTCCCCGCCACAGTGGTCACAAAGACCTTGTCAGCGCTCTTCACGTAGATTGCCGGGGAGCTGGTGTTGGTGATCGAGACTCCGTTCAGCACGAGCTGGACCTTGGCAGACGAGTCAACGTCAACGCTCACGGTCACGTTGCTGGCCGTCCCGCTCAGCACATAGACGCCCTCTTGGGTGATGCTCACGTTTTGGCCGTCCGACAGGTCGATCTGGGTCGCGCTTGAGGTGTCAGCCACCTGCTCCAGGTCGCGGTCGGTAAAGAGGTCGGTCGTGTCTATGACTCCATCGGTGGTTACGTTGGCCGCAGAGGCAACGGTCTCGGCGGCGGCACCTGTTTCAGCGCTCGCTGTTGTATCGGTGCTCACGTCCTTCACGACAACGGACTCGATCTGCTCGGCGGGCACGCTTGCGGTCTTGGATTGTGAATCTGACGCGCCGCAACCCGAAAGGGCGAGCGTTAGTGCCGAGCCAAGGACAAAAGCCCTTGCCGCACGGCTATATAGATGCTTGGTCTTCATGCGAGTACCTCCTTGCTGTGCCTCTCCTGTTTGGCACAACCAAAGAGTACAGAGCCAAGCTTTGAGATTCCTGAAAATGGAGGCCCAGCCATATTGCTGAGAGGGTTTTCAGGTTTGTTTGTTACACGGGGTCTGAGCAGGGCATTTTGCAGGAGTTTAGCCCAAAGAATGCGCCACCTCCCATGCTACATGGCTAAAGAGGTGGCGCAGACTTTAAAGATGCTTCGAGCGCTTGCTACTTTGTCTTACGACCTGACGCATCCTCCGCCGACATTGCCCCAGACAGGAGCGCCTTCGTGAGCAGCTTTGCCAGGGCCTTCCTTTGCTCCTTGCCCGTCACATTGGAGACCTCAGACCCAGATGCCTTTGCGATGGCACCGGTTGCCTTCTCAACAAACTCTCGCGACAGGTGCGACTCGAGCGCCTTCTGGGCCCACTCAACGTCGTCGATGGTGTGCTCGCCCTGATAGATGCGCTCAAAGATTCGGATGGTCCCCTCGCCCATTCCCGCAACGATGCTGCCGGCAATGACCGCGTTGAGCGCGCTCGCCCCAATGTTCAAACCGGGAATTGCCTTGAGCGCACTGATGGCCGTCCTGGCTGCGGTGCTCACCGTGCCCACCTCGAGCACTGTGGTGAGCAGCTTCTTTGAGGCGCTCCCCTTGCCAATGCCATAGAGGGTCGCCAGGGCATTGACCTCGTTTGTCTCGATGGGAGTGAGGATGAGGGCGTCCGAGATGGGGATGGGGATGGCTCCAACGGCAATGCCGGCTGCCGTTGAGGCGGCAACGATGCTGCGCGCCACCGCGCGCCTGCGCTTGAGCGTGAAGGCAGCGATGTCGGCCCCCACCGCCTTGATCCCCTCGGGCATGGCCTCGTTGGTCGCCTCGATGAGCTGGGGAATGCCCTCGGGTGACACAAAGGTGGTATCGCTCAGCTGGTAGGTCTCCGCAACCACCGGAATCACAGCACGCACGTTGCGGCGCAGACGACGGCGCCTCGAGCATGCGTCCCACACCAGCTGCACGTTGTCCTCGCGCTCGAGCTGCGAATACGACTTGGTGAGCACCACGATGATGGGCACCGAGTACCACAGAGAGGTTGCGCGCGAGATGTCGGCTATCTGCTGGCGAATGAGCTTGCGCGACTTGCCCTCCACGCAGTACCAGATGACGTTGATGTCGTTGTCGGAGTTGCCGTCGAGGGCGTTGTCCTTTGACCAGCGCTTCACTGCCTTGCTTCCCGCACGGCGAGCAAGGCACGACCCGCCAATGTCACCCGCGTCAATCACGCGGAAGGGTATGGAGAGGCTCTCGTACACCGCAATCCGACCATGCCCCCTCACAGAGCGCTGGGTGGCACTCGACCCAAGAACCTTTTCGATCAGCGTTGACTTTCCAACGCCCGCACTACCAATGACCAGCACGTTTCCATAGCCGTCCATGTGCTCCCCCGTTTTTTTGTCGCAGGTAGATGGCATCATCGTAGCGCAGGCGGGCGGCGGTTAGCTATGATTGCTTGCGCACAGACGTCGAAGGGAACCATCGTGACGGCCGATGAACAGATGCGGCGCGAGGCTGCACGCGAGCAGCTCATTCGCGCGGTTGAGGACCTGGGATACCCTGGGGAGTTTGGTGAGGTGCTGGCAAGCCAGCTGGGCGGCGAGCAGGGCATGCAGAGGATGACCCAGTATCTTCGTGGGGCAAATCCGCACTCCCCCGAGGAGATCGCCGACGAGATGCTGGCCATTTTGCAGGTTCGCGAGAGCTGGGTGCAGCAAAAGATCAGCGAGCGTGCCAACGCCTCTATAACCGCCTTCTACAACCGGCCCAGAGATGACGAAGAGTAGACAGGCCATAGACGCCCTTGACAGAGAGCTGTACACGCTCATCTGCAGCACCGACGGCATCAAGGCCCGGGAGCTTGCCAGCAAGCTTGGGGTCACGCGCAAGGAGGTCAACAAGCTCCTCTACCAGAACCCCTTCGTCCGCGACCTTTGCTACCACGACGAGGACTACCTCTGGTATGGCATCATTCAGCAGCGGGTTCCCCACGTGGGGCTGCACGAGTTTAGCGGCTGGTATGGCACGGTCGAGGAGTTTTGCTCGCAGGGCGAGGAAGAATGGCTGAGCGAGCTGCGCGCGGGCTGTCGTGCCATTGGGCGCAACCTCAACGACACGCGTGGGCTCACGCATTCCTTCCTCGACGCTCGGCAGACAATGCTTGGCCTCTTTGCTGACCTGCACGACGCCAACGTGAGGTGCGACTCCTGGGAGCTCGTCTTTGAGCTGCGCATTCGCCGCGCAAAGTGGATCCGCATCTATGCCGACGTGCTCGTGGTGGCCCCCGACTATGTCTTCTCGCTCGAGTTCAAGATGAAGGATGCCATCGAACAGAGCGAGGTCGACCAGGCAGCCAAGTACGCGCCTTACCTTGAGCTCGTCTTTGGACCCAACTACGAGGTGGTTCCCGCCCTTGTGCTCACGCAGGCGAGCGACCTCTACACCCACGCAAACCTGAGCGAGTCGACCGCCGAGGTGTCGGTTGCCTCGGGCGACATGCTCTTTAACGTGTTTGACGAGTACCTGCGCTTTCTCGCGCAATAAGAGAGGGCCGGGCGAGCCGTCTGGGCCCGCCCGGCCCTCTCTGCAACGATGATCAGGCTTGCACGCCGACCCTTACAGCCCTTCGCGCAGCGTGTCGAGCAGCGGGCCACCCTCGCCCCTTCGCCAGTACATCCAACCGTTGAGGCCGCTCACCGAGGCACCGAGCGAGGTCAGGAAGCGCTCGTAGGCCTCGGTCGGGTCGTCGAACATCTCGCCGTTGGCAAGCATGATCTTGCCGCGCGAGGTGACGGTCGCCCTGCCAGGGTACATTGGGTTGGCACTCACCAGCAGGTCGTCCATCTCAACGCGACCCGCCTCAAAGAGGTCGGCAAAGCTTGCCTGCTCGCCAGCCGAGGCACGCCTCGACGGACGGTAGGCGCGGCACTTCTCCTCCGAGAGCTCGGGGATGCCCCATATCTCGAGGGCCTGCGCCACGAGTCGCTTGGTGCGCAGGCGAATCTGCTCTGGGCTCCACTCGCCGGCGGCCACAATGTCGCGCGAGATCGCAAGGGGTGCGCCGTCCTCCCCGCCCGTCACACGCTCGAGCTTGTCGGCAAAGCTGCCCTCCTGCAGGTCAAAGGTGGCAGATGTCAGCGTGAGGTTGCCAAGGCTGTTGACGGTCTCCTCAAAGGCACGGTCGGGGTCTGCTCCCAAGGCCTGTGCCCAGCGATTGTCGCTCGGGGCCTTTACGGGCATGACGTGCTCGATCGTCCAGTCGCCCTTGTGCGGAAGCTCGCCACCCGAGGCGCCCTCAAGACGAGACAGCAAGTAGAAGGCACGGGCAAAGCCAAAGCAGTCGCGCGTTGAGAGTGCCCGCTCAAACTCGGCGTTTGTGGGGAAGCGCCTTGGCGTGCCGGCCTCGTTAAGCAGCATTGCCTGCAGTGCCTCGGCAACGTTTCCGCCCTCGCCGCGCACGGCATCGAGGCGCGCGATGAGCGACGCCACAAAGGGGGCGAGCACGCTGGTCTCGCAGTCGCATACGGCGCGACGGAAGAGGTAGCTCTCGAGCGTGGCCACCATCTGCAAGAACTCGTCGCGCGAGAGGTCCTGGTGATCGTAGCTGTCAAAGAGGGCAAGCAGAAGTGGATTAACCACCGGCGCCTCAAGCATGGAGAGCGTTCCCAGCGCCGCGGCCACATCGGCATCGCTCACCTCGCCCGTGGTCACGCGGGCGTAGTAGCTGGCAAAGCGCTTGACCTTGAGGCTGAGGTTCTTCATGCGGTCGTTGCGGTGGTAACCGTTAAAGAGCACGTAGCGCTTGAAGGTCTGGTACACGTCGGCCTTGGCCATCGACTCTGGCGCGTATGCCACCGTAAAGTAGCTCCTGATGAAGTCGTCAAAGGTCTGGCCATAGGCGTCGGCGCCTAGGATCTCTTCGATGGGACGCCAGTAGAGCTGGTACATCTCGCGCTGCTCGGAAACGGGATAGGCCATGAGCACAAAGTTGCGGATGAGGTCCGCCGACGAGAGGTCCTTGCCGGTGGAGTTCATGGACTCAAAGATGGCCTGTGGGTTGTCCTGGCCCTGGCTGAGCGCAATGGAGACCACCTCGAGGCGCTGCAGGCCCGCCCACACCGACTCCACGTCATCGAGCGCCTGCACCCTGCGCTCAAAGAAGGCAAGGTTCTCGAGCAGCCGCTCCGATCCCGTGACCACCGGACAAGACGGGTCCTCGAGATTGTCAATGAGCGACTGGCAGGTTGCCTGGTCGCTCTTTGAGAGCGTGAGCTTGTAGTGGTCGGCCCCGCTGCGGAAGTGGTTGGTGAGGTAGCCGCTGGCCACAATCTCCTCGTGGGTGAAGGGCAGGTTCTTGCGACTCCCCTCACGCGCCAGCCGCGCGAGTGCAATGAGGAGCAGCGTGATGGTGGTGATGCGCTGCTGACCGTCAATGAGCAGGAGCGGCGTCACGCCAGCTGCCGACCTGCTGCCGTCCTGGATGGTCACGATTGACCCGGTGAAGTGCAGCGACTCGCGCCTTCGCCCGCAGGCGAGGATGTCGTCCCATAGCTGCAGGCACTGCGACTCGCCCCATGAGTAGGGCCTCTGATAGACCGGCACGACAAAGCGTACGTTCATCTCGCTGATGAGGCCAAGAATGCTACGGGAGTTTGCGTCCATGAAAGCTCCGAATCGCCAAGGGTGGGCAGAGGTGTTTCCATGATATCGAACGTGGAATCACTGCCGCTCGCCAAACCGCTCGGCGGGTTAATAGCCGGCCGCTCCCTCCCTTGTGGGCAAAACCGGACGTTTGGATTGCGCTTGTGGGCAAAAACATACGTCTTGGGACCCATTATCGGGCCCCAAACCTCCGCTTTTGCCCACAAGCAGCACTGACATTTCCGCCTTTGCCCACAAGGAGAACGAGCGCGTCAACTATCCGCAGCTTCGCCTTGTACAAAAAACGCGCCTCGTGTCCGTATGGGCATGAGGCGCACCGAGTCGTTTTGTTATGAGAGGCAGAGCCTACACGTCCATGGAAAGGTAGCGCTCGCCGGTGTCGGGCAGAATTGCCACGATGGTCTTTCCGTCATAGTTGCCCGTGGCCACCAGGTCGATTGCCGCAGACACCGCCGCTCCTGCCGAGATGCCCACAAAGACGCCGAGCTCAAGGGCAAGACGCTTCTTGGTGGCAATGGCGTCGTCGGAGACAACTTGACGGACCTCGTCCACCACACTGGCGTCGTAGGTCTTGGGCACAAAGCCCGCGCCAATGCCCTGGATGCGGTGCGGACCAGGCTTGCCGCCAGAGAGCACGGGAGACTCGGCGGGCTCCACGGCCACAACCTGCACGTCTGCACGTTGCTCCTTGAGGTACTTGCCCGTGCCCGACACGGTGCCGCCGGTGCCAACGCCCGAAACAAGCACGTCAACGCTGCCTTCGGTGGCCTCCCAGATCTCGGGACCGGTGGTCTCGTAATGAGCCCGCGGGTTGGCAGGGTTCACAAACTGGCCGGCAATGATGGAGCCTTCGATCTCTTTCTGCAGCTCGTCGGCCCTAGCGACCGCACCAGACATTCCTGCAGCGCCAGGGGTCAGGACCAGCTCGGCGCCATAGGCTGCTGCCAGCTTGCGACGCTCGATGGACATGGTCTCGGGCATGACCAAGATCATGTGGTACCCGCGCTCCGCCGCAATCATGGCAAGGCCCACACCGGTGTTACCGCTCGTGGGTTCGATGATGGTCCCGCCGGGCTTGAGCGTTCCGTCGGCCTCGGCTGCGTCGACCATGGCGCGGGCAATTCGGTCCTTGACAGAGCCGCCCGGATTTGCCGCCTCGCGCTTGCCGAGCAGCGTGGCGCGACCGTCAACAAGAGCAGAGAGGTCAACGAGCGGAGTGGAGCCAATAAGGTCCTCGATCTTGGTTGCGTACGACATAAAGAGCCTCCTTAAGGCATGTGTCAACAGCAGGCAGCACGGCCCGCGACTCAATAAGTTTCAGTGGAAGATCTGACGTTTACGCCCGAGTCATCGCTAGCAGCAGGTGCCAGCCACCCAAGACCCGGGCCTAGAACACGTGCAACAAGCCTTTGCTATGTCCATCATCGTCAACATGGATAATATCCTACCCACTCGCTAGGGATTGTCAACAGCAAGCGTGTTACAAGTGAGAGAACGGGCTCTATCGGTTTTTCCTAATGACTTTTGTGCCGCACGCGGCCACACGGGGCCAATGACGGCCCTTGCCGCCTTACAGCTTGTCGCGGAAGGGCGGCAAAAGGCGCAGCGCCCACACCATGGCAACCGAGGCCACCAGCGGCACCACTATTGCCACGAGGTCGGCCGCCACAACAGGGAGCCTTCCCATGTCGATGACCCTCACCAAGGCATGCTGCGCGGCAGGATGCAGCAGGTAGATGCCAAAGCTGTAGTCGGCAAGAAGCTTGACTGCGCCCCCGTCCCTCACAGGCTTCTCGCAATAGTGCTCAAAGGCGGCAAACACCGCAATTGCGTAGGGCACCACAACCGCATGCTCGGGAAGCGACATCCAAGAGTCGTGGTACACGACCCTAAGGATCAGCATGAGCAACAGTGAGCCTGCGCCAGCCAGCGCCACTTGCCTGTTAAGGCGCACATAACGATGGACCGCGTATCCTGCAACGTACCACGCGAGGTCGGCAGCAAGGTCCAACGGAGACCACAGAAGCACGCCCACGAGGGTCCCCAGCGTATTGACGCCCTGCATGAGCAGGAACATGCCTGCCACCACAGCGAGCAGCTCGCGACGCGACGCCTGCGCCACGTAGGGCCTTATTACCGGGGTAATGAGATAGAAGCCAATGAGTCGGTAAACAAACCACAGGTGGTCCCACGATTTGCCACGCAGCAGGTTTAAGAATGCCTCGAGGACCACCGCAGGGCCAAGCGACCCCACCTCGAGAGCCTCCTCAACAATGCAGAAGGCAAAGCCTATGGTAAGCAGCACAAAGACGAGCCGCCACACGTGCCGCCCGATTTTATTCCAGCTCACATCGCGCGCCGGGTCGAGCATAAGGGCACCAGACATCATGAAGAAGGCCGGTACCGCCCAACGCGTGAGCACGATGGAGACCCATGCCTCGGCCGTGTCGCGCAAAAAGGTGATACTCGCTGGGTCGCTCGCCTTCTGCACGGTAATGAAGGCGTGCAGTATGACGATGGCCACGGCGCCAAATGCCCTCATCCACACAAAGGAATGGATGGTGGCCGGCCGACTGCTGGAAGCCTGCTGCACGGAGGACATCTCGCCCTCTTGGTAATCTGTCATAGCCACTGTCACACTCCTCTCATGCGATCTGAGGCCGTCTGCTTTTGGCACAAGCCCCAAGGGCATCCCTTTGCTCAGGCCGCGGGCCTGCCGCAATGGCGCTCCGATGGGTCTGCGCAGCCAGTTTTGCATGGCGGCAGGTACAAATACCTGCCGCCACATGCTAGCAATCTAGTTTGAGGCGGCCGTCAGCAGGGCTCGCCTCGGGCTTGCTCGCCCTAGGGCTCCCCTACTCGGCGGCCTCCTGGTCGGCCTCGGGCTCAGCCTCGACCTCGGGCTCGGGCTCGGCGGCCTCGGGCAGGGCCTCGGGCTCGTCGGCAACAGGAAGCTTGGGCTGACGTGCCTCGATCTCCTCGGGGGTAAGAACGTCCTCGATGCGCAGGTTGACGCCAGCAACCTCCAGGCCCGTCATGCCGGTGACCTGCTTGACAATGGCGTTCTTGACGTCCTCAAAGACCTGCGGAGCGTAGGAGCCGTAGGCAATCAGCACCGAGACGTTCACGCGCACGGCGCTGTCGGGGGTGACCTCAACGCTCACGCCGCGGCGAGCGTCGCGCATGCCAAAGGCATCCTGCACACGGTTGAGCAGGCCGCCCTTCATGTCCACCACGCCAGGCACGTCGCGCATGGCCAGGGCAACGATCTTCTCGATAACGCCGTTCGAGAAGGTCAGGGAGTCCTCGGAGTCAAGGTCCTCATCGTCCTCAAGGTCGATGCCGTCGTCCTCGAGCCCCTCGGTGTCTGCGACCAGCTCTTCCTCGTCGAGCTTGACGTCCACGTCGTTCTTGTCGGCAGTGCTCATCTTGCATCTCCTTCCGGGCTCTGTGCCCTGTCTTGACCTACAACCTCATCTGTTGTCCCGCATGCATGCCGCACATGTGGGAGTCGAACATCAACCACTACTCGTTATCGGACCCCTGCAGCGCACTTATCAGGCGGCGCACCGTTCTGATGATCTTTGGATCGCCGTCAAGCGCCTGGCCAAGCGCCACGCCCACCACAATGAGCGCAGACACGAAAAGCATCTGCCAGAACCCAACGACAAAGATCATGATTGCCATGACAAGACCAGCAATGCCGCCATACACGGCATGCTCGTTGCCCGGGAACATGCGAGACACCCAGCCAGCCACGCCACCGGTGGCCTGCGCTGCCTGGGGCTCTTGTTTGGCTGCCACCTCGGGCTCGCTCTTGGCATCGCTTGGCTCTTCGCGCACGGCGGATGACTCAACGGCGGCATGTGGCGCCTTTGCAGAGGCATGGCCGCTTGTCTCGACCTTTGGCGCACTCTTCTTGGGAGCGGGCGCTGAGGCTGCCTCAACCTTTGGCGTGCTCTTCTTGAGAGCTGGCGCAGCATCTGCCTTGGGTGCCTCGGGCTCAGGGGCCGCGCTAACCTCAGGAACCTCCTGGCTCAAAGCCGCTTCGTCTTTTGCTTCGGGTGCGCCAGTGGTCACACCCTCAATGCGAATGGGAGCCTTCTTTGCCGCCATGGCTACACCTCACCTTCGGCGTTGGCTGACGAGTCGCTCGCAGTCGTATCCGTCTGGCCCATGGGAACCGTAATGCCGCCCTCGTCCTCGTCTTCCTTTTGGGACAGGCGGTCGTACACCGACTGCGGAATCTGCAGGGGGGCCTGGCCTCCGTCAAGGCTCTCAACATCCTCGTAGGTGGGCTCGACCTCAATGGGCTGCTCGGCCTCGAGGAACTCGATGTTCACGCGATTGACCTTGTCACCACAGATGGTGGACAGACCAGAGATGAGCTCGTCGTGGATGCGCGAGCCCTCTTGTGTGAGGTTGACCGTGTGCCTGGGCCTGATACGCAGGTCAACGTTGACCCCGCCACGCTTCTTGGCGCCCACGCGCACGCGCTCGGCAACAAAGCGTCCGTCGGACTCAACCACGTGACTCGCCTGCGACTGGATGGCAGCCGTCGTAACGGTGATCTGGTCGTGCCCAGAGCGATTGATGACCACCGTCTTGCGCTGGCGCGGCGTAAAGAGTCCGCGCAAAAGGGTGACGATCACCCCAAGCGCCGTGACGCAAAACACCACCTGCAACGCCGTCCAGTAGTAGTAGTTGTCAAGAAGGGCCGTTGCCTGCTCGCGGAACGGTCCGACCCAGGGGAGCGCCAGGGCACACAGGCAGAGCACTCCGCAGAGTCCAAACACCGTCAGACAAAGCCTTTTGATGCCACCCATTGGCGCCTCCCGTTCAATCGCTCCCATTGGAACGCATGATACCTGCAACAGAGCATAGCCTATTGTGGCACAGCAGGCTCATCGTGGCATCGGTCGACTGCGAGCGGACTGCCCGAAGGCAGGAGGTTGTGGCGCCCCATAAGCCCAAACTTTAGCCGAGGGCCCCCTGCACGGTCGCTGGGTCCTCGCCGCGTTCGATGACGTCCATCATGCGGGCAAGCCCCTCCTCGTCGGCAATCACGTAGCTGACCCCGTCCACCATTGCCGTGGTCGAGGGCACGGTCGCCTGGTAAATCTTTGCGCCGCCGCCGATCTTGAGCCTGAGCATGAGCGGCATGATGGAGTACATGCGCATGCTCGTGGACACGAGGCCGCCCATATGGCTCACCACACCGGGCAGCTTGAACGGCGAGAGCGAGAGCGTCTTGTGCATGAGGGCCTCAATAAGGATGCGCTGATCCTTTTGCCGCTGGTAGTCGCCCATGTCAAAGCCGTGTCTCACGCGCGAGAAGAGCAGGGCGGTGTGGCCGTCCATCTCCTGTGGGCCAGCGTCCATGATGAGCCCCGTGTACTCGGGGTCATAGACCGGAACTGGCACGTCGACCGTCACGCCCCCAAGGTAGTCAACAAGGCTCTCGACACCGTCAAAGCGGACGATGGCGACCTGCGAGATAGGCACGTCACAGAGCTGCTTTACCGCCTTCACGGCCCCTGCCACCCCACCAAAGGCATAGGCAGCGTTGATCTTTTGGGTGCCATAGCCCTCTATTTCGACCATCGTGTCTCGAGGGATGGAGAGCATCGTGATCTTGCCGGCAAACATGTCGATCCTCGCAAGGATCATTGTGTCGGTACGCGATATCTCGTCGCCCTCGCGCGCGTCCGAACCAAGCGCCAGCACGTAGTAGGGACTGCCGGGGATGTGGAACGAGAGCTCGTGCGAGACCCCGTCGGCCTCACTGCCCTTGAAGGCGATTGCCCTGTCGATAGGACCAAACACAATCAGGTAGAACGCCACGATGGCGGCAATCACAAGAAACAGGCTCACCAGCGGCTTTCTGGAACCACCGCTACCAGAGCCGCGCCCATAGGAACGCTGCTCGCGCTCCCACGCACGAGCCTCGGCCGCTCCTGCGCGCTCGCGGCCCCTGTTCTCGCGTGCAAGGCGCATACGGCGCTTGAGCGAGGTGGCAACACCGCTGCGCTTGCTCACGACGGCACCGCCCTTTGGCGACTGCTCTCGCTCGTCGCGAGTCCGGCGGATGATGGTGCGGTCGTTGAGGTCGCGCTGCGGCACATCGGCAGCACGTGCGGGACGCCGCCTGGCGGACTGCCTGTCAACGGCCTGACCCGAGCGCCGCGTGGTGGCGCGACCGCCACCCGATCCCGTTCTGCGCGCTGGGGCCGCCTGTCTACGTCGAGACTCCTCGGCACGCTCGGCGGCCTCCTGCTCGGAGGCCTTCCTCAGGGCATCGGGCCTATACGAGTCTCGGCTCAGGTCCCTTGCCTCGCGCGCCTCCTGCTGTGTTGCCTTGCGAGCACCGTCCGCACGGTAGTTGGACCTGCGGAGGTCATCGTAGCTGCTCATTTGTGGCTCCTACACAAACTCTGGCTTAAGGCGCCTACCAGTAAGCAAGTCAACCGCACGGTCGATGTCGCACGCACCGCCCAGCAGCTCACCAACGGTCTCGACCAGCGGCATCTCGACGTTAAGCTCAGAAGCGCGTGTCAGCAGCGGCTTGACCGCATGAGCACCCTCAACAACGGCATGGCGCTGCTTCTCGTAGTCGGGCACGCTGATGCCCGTCTTGGCAAAGGTCTCGCCATACATGCCGTTGCGCGAATGCGTTGAGTGACAGGTGACGTCGAGGTCGCCCACGCCCGCAAGACCCATGCAGGTGCGCTCGTCGCCGCCAGAGGCAATGACCAGGCGGCCGATCTCTGCCAGACCGCGCGTCATGAGCAGCGACTGCGTGTTTGAGCCCAGTCCCAGGCCGCGGGCCATGCCACAGGCAATGGCCACCACGTTCTTTGCGGCCCCACAAAGACTCGTGCCAATGGGGTCGACCGACGTGTAGAGCCTAAAGAACGAGCCCGACACCAGGCGCTGGAAGAAGCTGGCGGTACCCAGCGACTGGCTTGCCACCACAGCTCCAGAGAACTGCTCGCACGCAAGCTCCTCGGCGTGATTGGGTCCCGAGAGCACGGCAACGCGCGTGCAGTCGCCAAGCGCCTCGCCCACCGCCTCAAAGAGGAAGCCGCCCTCGGCCGTGAGGCCCTTGGACAGCAGCATCACAGGGGCGCCGTCCGGCAGGCTCTGGGCCATTTGCCTGGCCGTCGATGCCACCGCAAAGGAGGGCGTTGCCACGATGGCAGCCGTGGCGCCGCTCACGACCTCCGCGATGTCAGACGAGACCTCAGCGTGAGATATGTTGAGATCGCTCATGTGGTTTGGGTTATGACCAGTCTCGTTTGCCTCGAAGGCCGCCTCAGGCTCATAGCACCAGAGGCTCACGTCAAGACCGTTCTGGAGCAGCATGTAGGTCATCGTGGTGCCAAAGGCACCAGCGCCAATAACCGCAACTTTTCCTGCCATGCTATCACTCCCTATATGTTGGTGCGCCTACATTTGGCGCTGTGGCTCAATCGTAGTGTATGCAGCTCCTGCACGCGCGACGTTTGGGCCCTTACAACCACATACCCACATGTCGCACGCAAGCGCTGGCTAAATCGCTGCAGAGATGGCAAACGGGACGGCAGCCAAGGCAACCGTCCCGCTCTTATATCTGTGCGCAGTGCGCTAGCTGTCTGCTACTCCTCGTCGAGGGCAGCGGCGATCTCGTCGGTCACGTCCATGGTGTTGTAGACGTTCTGGACATCCTCAAGCTCGTCGAGGCGGTCGGCAAGGCGCTGGACCTTCTTGGCGTCGGTGACGCTCACGGAGGTGGGGGTGGTGGGAACGCGGGTGAGCTCGGAACCCTTGACCTCGATGCCCTGATCCTCGAGGGCCTTGGCAACGGTCTGCATGTTGTCGTAGGCAGTCCAAACGATCCACTCGTCGCCGGCATCCTCGTAGTCGTCGCCACCGGCCTCGGCAACGGCCATCATGAACTCATCCTCGTCCACGGCGTTCTCGCGATCGGGAATCTTCTTGTCGTCGGACTTGATGACCTTGTCGACAGCGATGGAGCCCTTGCGCTCAAACTGGAAGGCAACCGAGCCGGAGGTGCCGAGGCTGCCACCTGCATGCGTGAAGGCGGAGCGCACATCGGCGGCGGTGCGGTTCTTGTTGTCGGTCAGGCACTCAACGAAGAAAGCCACGCCTGCGGGGCCGTAGCCCTCGTAGGTGATCTCGGAGTAGACTGCGGCGTCGGCACCGGAACCAAAGGCCTTGTCGATGGCTGCCTTGATCTTGGCGTTGGGCATGGAGACCATGCGGGCGCGCTGGATGGCTGCGGCCAGGGAGGCGTTGTTGTCCGGGTTGGGGTCGCCACCGACCTTGGCGGCAACGGTGATGTTGCGCGAGAGCTTGGAGAACAGCGACGAACGCTTGGCGTCGATGGCTGCCTTCTTGTGCTTGGTGGTTGCCCACTTAGAGTGTCCGGACATGCGGTGTCTCCTATCTTGTGTTGCGCGTCTTTGGCTGACATCGGGCCAAGACCTGCCCGTTTGGCATACCGCGCTGTTTACGTACGAGGTGGAACAAACACGCATACGTTAGCACTGTTATGGGTGTCTCTTCAAGTTTTCACAGCTATAGACATGCCTTCTTCGCAGCACCAACGCATATGGACGCGTCCCGCGAGGGACCATGTTGCCACCTTGGGATGAGCTGTAGAATCAGGCGTGAGCACAAGTCGTCGCAAAAGCATAGTTCCGTCCACGACACTTGCGGCACCACGACCACCGAAGGAACGCCATGACCTCGCGAAGCACCTCTGCAAAGCACGCCCCCGCAAAGCACGCATCTGAAAAGCGTGCCCCTCGCGGACGGGTCACCTACTTTGACTGGCTGCGCGGTGCGGCAACCATAGCCGTCGTTGTGCTGCACATGTTCAACAAGATGCTAACGGACCACACCGTAGCCGAACTTGGGGTGCCAATGGTGCTTGTGTGGACCGAGCTGCAGCTGCTGCTTACCCGCTGGGCCGTTCCCTTCTTCCTCATGATCACAGGTGCGCTGCTGCTCAACCCGGCTCGACAGCAGAGTTGGAAGAAGATCTTCCGCTACGTTTTTCGAATGATCTGCGTGCTATTGGTGTTCTGCCCCATCTACACGTGCATGAGCGCGCGGGGTATCAGCATCGCAGCAATCGTGGACGGACTCGGAAAGGCGGTAACACAAGGGTCCTGGGACCACCTTTGGTACGTCTACGCTCTCATTGGACTCTACCTGCTAACACCGGCGCTCTCCATCTATGTCCGCGCCGCAACGCATGAGCAGCAGCGCTCGGTTTTGCTCATGCTTGCTGTGACGACGCTCTGCATCCCCACGTTCAACTACGCGACCTTGGCAGGCGTTGTCAACTTTGTGTGGGTCACCTCATCGCTCTTCTACTACCTGCTTGGAAGCTACGCGCATCGCTTCCTCAGACTCGATGCACGGGTGCGCCTGGCGGGACTTGGCTCATGCGCGCTGGCTGCAGCTGGCATTGCGTTTGTCGTATGCGTACAATACCGCTATCCCAAATGGCTCATCCGTCCCGAATGCCCGCTCGTGGCAGCCTGGTCGCTCTACCTGTTCCTTTTGGCAAAGACTCACCTTGACGGACGCCAGGCCCCCAAGCCGCTCGCCCTCACCTCGAGCCTGAGCCTTGCCGTCTATCTGCTGCACCCGCTGCCGCTGATTGTGCTCTACCGGCGCCTTTGGTGGATGCCCTACCAAACGCTGCCCCCCGTGATCTTTGAGCTTGTGGTGCTTGCCATCGTTCTTGGGGTATCCATTCCCGCCGCCATGCTGCTCAAGCGCGTACCCGGCCTGCGAAAGATCCTGTGACGGCATGCAGGTCCTGGCTGCTTTTGCCGCAAGGCACAGCGACAACAAACCCGCCTGCAGAGGGGCGTCTGTTACAATAGCGCGCGTCATTGCACCCGCCACAGCCAGGACTTGGACGACCTCATGAGCGCACCGCAGCAGGGACTCCACAACTCAAGCTCGTTCTTTCGCAACGTAAGCTGCGCCTACTTTCCCTGCCACGAGGGCGTGGACGAGAGCGAGTTCAACTGCCTGTTCTGCTATTGCCCGCTCTATGCGCTCGGGCCAGAATGCGGTGGCGACTTCTCGTACACGGCCGGCGGCATCAAGGACTGCTCGGGCTGCACCAGGCTGCATCGCGCGGACCAGGGCGTTGCAATCGTGAGGGAGAAGTTCCCGCTTCTCGCCAAGCTGGCAAGTTTGCCCGACGGCGCTGACGACACGCGTCAAGGGGGCGAGCAGGCCCAGTGAACGTACTTGTGACCGGGGGCTCAGCAAGTGGCAAGTCACTTTATGCCGAGCAGCTTGCCTGCCACCTCTCCCCCACTCGCATCTATCTCGCAACCATGTCCCCAGAGGGCCACGAAGCCCAGAGGCGCATCGCACGTCATCGTGCACAGCGTGCAGATGGCGGCTTTGCCACTATAGAGTGCAACGGCACGCTTCCGCGTTGCCGCTTTGATGGCGTCGTGCTTCTCGATGACCTGGGCAATCTCGTTGCGCAGGCGCTCTTTGCGCAAGATGGCGCCATGGCAGACCCAAGCTCGGTGCTCGACCGGCTCGACCGTGAGGTCGCAGGGCTCTTTGGACATGCAGATCACGTGGTGGTTGTGGGTAACGAGGTTGGAGCCGAGGGGCGCTCCCTCTACGCAGGGACGCGCACCTGGGTTGAGCTGATGGGCTCGCTCGCCTGCAAAACAGCCGCCCGGGCCGATGCCGTGGTTGAGGTCACCGCTGGCATTCCCTGTCTGCTCAAGGGGGCGCTCCCATGCTAGTTGTGCGCGCCATCGTGACGGCATTCTCGTTCTTCTCGGCCATCCCCATGCCCTACCTCGAGTGGGACGACGCCAACATGCGCTACATGATGGCCGCGTTTCCACTTGTTGGACTGGTCATTGGGGCGCTGTGGTGGCTTTGGGGCCAGGCCTCGTTTGCGGCGTCATTTGGTGCCATGCTGCGCGGCGTGGGCTTTGCGCTCGTTCCCGTGCTCGTCACTGGCGGAATTCACCTCGATGGCATGGCGGACGTGATCGACGCTCAGTCGAGTCATGCGAGCCCCGAGCGTAAGCGCGAGATTCTCAAGGACCCACACGTTGGCTCCTTTGCCATCATCGGTACGTGCAGTTACCTCATGGCCTTTGCTGCGCTGGCGAGCGAGCTTAACGCCGCGCAGCTGCCAGCCCTTACCTGCATTCCCATTGTTAGCCGCTGCCTGAGCGGACTGGTCACCGTCACGTTGCGCACCTCAAAGAGCGAGGGCATGCTCGCGGCCGAGCAGGCCTCAGCAGACGCTCGCGTCGTGCGTCTTGTGCTCGCCTGCGCCTGGGTCGCCGCAACCGCGTGCCTGCTTGTGACCGCTCCGGCAGCAGCCCTGCTGGCAACCGTCGCCTCGTGGGCCGTGGTCGCCTCGGTCTGGCATCTGGCCAAGACCCAGTTTGGCGGCATGAGCGGCGACCTCGCCGGATACCTCCTGCAGATGGTGGAGCTCGCCATGCTTGCGGCCCTTGTCGTAAACGGAAGGCTGTGGTGGTCTTGATCTTGGTCATAGGAGGAATCGCGTCGGGAAAGCGCAGCTACGTGCGCTCGCTCGGCTATGGCGACCATGAGATGAGCGGCGAGCTGGGTGCCCCGGCCCCGGTATTGCTCGACCTCGACGAGCTGCTGCGTGCGGGAGCCCTCGACAGCGACAGCTGGCAGACACTGCAACGCAAGCAGGTAATCTGTTGCTGCGAGGTGGGCCAGGGCGTGGTTCCCCTCGACGGTAACGAGCGCGCATGGCGCGAGCTCGTCGGACGCACCTGCAGTCGCTTGGCCACAGAGGCAAGCTGCGTCATCCGCATGGTCTGCGGCATTCCCACCGTCCTCAAGCAGACCCGTTCAGAGGGAGCGTGACAACATGTCTAAAGCCCGCAAACGCACCGCGCTGCTGTCCCTGATCCTAGCCGTAGTCGTTGGCCTTGTTGTTACGATGCCAGCCTTTGCCCGCGTGGAGCTCGACGACGGGACCTATCTTGTTGACGTCACGCTCGAGGGCGGCAGCGGCAAGGCGACCATCGATACACCTGCGACCGTCACAGTCAACGGCGGCGCGGCAACCGTCACCGTTGTCTGGTCGAGCCCCAACTACGACTACATGATTGTTGCGGGCGAAACCTACCATCCCACCAACACCGAAGGGAACTCGACCTTTGAGATTCCCGTCGACGCACTCGACGTGCCGCTTGAGGTCGTGGCCGACACGACGGCCATGAGCGTCCCGCACGAGATCGACTACCAGATCATCTTTGACGCGTCGAGCGCACAGGCCACAAGCAACGGCCAGCCAATGCAGGCGCTACCTGTTGTCTGTGGCATCGCGTCGCTTGTCGCAGTAGGTTGCGCGGTCCTCGTTATACGGAGGAAGAAGGCCTAACGCCCTCAGAAGAACGCTACTCGAGCGTCCCTGCCCAGCGCCTGACGCCCCCTATGCGCAGCGAGCTTCCCTCGAGGCAGACGCGTGCCTCGAGTCCCTCGGCGGGTGCTACCTGCCAACAGAAGTAGTCATCGTAGCCGGCAAAGCCCTCGCACTGCGAATCGGCAAAGGCGCTGAAGATCGCCATGATGGTGCCCCCATGAGCTACTATCACCAGTCGCTCTTCGCCACGCTGGAACGCCTCATGCACCAGGCCCTCAAAGGCGGCGCACACCCGTGCCACGTATCCCGCGCGCGAGTCCCCACCCGGACAGGCGCCCGTACAGCCGCCGTCCACCCAGGCTCGATAGACCGGGTCGTCGTACATCTCGGCGGCACTGCGGCCCTCGAACGCGCCAAAGTCAAACTCCTCCAGCCCAGCGACCTCAATGAGCTCGGCCTGGGGAAAGCATATCTGCGCAGACTCCCGCGCACGTGCCAGCCTGCTCACGTACACACGCTGTACCTGCGGAAACACTCCTGCACGCATGCACTGAGTGCGACCGGTGGCACTCAGCGGCTCATCGGTCAGACCCAGGTAGCGGTGGGCCTCGTTAGAAGAAGTGGCCCCATGGCGACAGATGAGAAGCCTCATTGCGGGTCCTCCTCATAGGGCTCAATCCCACAGTCGGCAAAGGTCGTGCCCCTATAGAGACCGAGCGCCATGTCAAGGAGCGGTATGAGACAGGCAGCGCCCGTTCCCTCCCCCAGATGCATTCCAACGTCGAGCGGTGGCGTGAGCCCAAGCTCACGCATGACAAGCCGGGCAGCCGGTTCGCTCGAAAGATGCGAGGCAAGCATGGCACCCCTGCACTCGGGTTGCAGGCGCAACGCACAGAGCGCCGCTATCGAACTGATGAGGCCATCGATCACGACTGGCACTCGATACTGGGCACCTCCCAGAAACATCCCACACATGCCGCTGATGTCAAAGCCCCCAAGTGCCGCCAGCACTCCAAGTACGTCGCTGGGGTCGCAGTCATTTACGGCCAGCGCCCGCTCCACAGCGCGGGTCTTGCGAGCTAACCCACTGTTTGAGAGGCCTGCGCCTCGCCCAACCACCTCGGCAGGCCTCGCTCCGGTCAGCGCGCAGGCGACCGCGGCGGCCGTCGTGGTGTTTCCAATGCCCATTTCGCCCACAGCAACGATGCGATAGCCTTTAGCAGCGAGCTCTCCCACCAGCTCGGCACCTGCGCGTACGGCCGCAAGCGCCTGAGCTCGCGACATCGCTGGCCCTTGGGTGATGTCTGCCGTTCCAGCACCAATGCGACGCGACAGGATCGACGGGCTATTGGGTAAGGTCGCCATGCCCATGTCCACGGCAATGCAATCGATGCCCATGCCCTCGCACATTTTGCAGACCGACGAGACGCCGCGCGCAATGTTGTCGGCAACTACCGATGTGACCTCCTGGCCACATTGGGAGACACCCTGCGCCACCACGCCGTTGTCAGCACAGAGCACGGCCACGCACCTCCGCGAGAGGTCGACCTCTGCCGAACCCGTGAGCGCCGCAATCTGCACGATGGCATCCTCGAGCAGCCCGAGCGCGCCAATGGGCTTGGCGATGGCGTTCCAGCGCCGCCGCGCCTCGGCCCCCGCTTGGGCGCTCGGTGCGGCCAGCACGAGATCGCGCAGGTAGTCATCCATGTTTGCTCCCATCTTGCGCACCGGTGGCACTAGTCCCTTTGGTTGTTCGACGCCATGTAAAGCAAGGCGTTCACGATGGCAGCCGCTATGTTGGAGCCACCCTTGCGCCCACGCGCCACAATATGTTCCACTGGTGCCCGCATGATCTGCTCCTTGGACTCCACGACGTTCACGAAGCCCACGGGCACGCCAATCACGAGGGCCGGCTCCCGCATCACACCGTCTTCGAGCAGCTCGGCAAGGCGCATGAGCGCAGTGGGGGCATTCCCAATGGCAAAGATTGTAGGACCTGGCAAAAGCGATGCGCGCTCCATGCTCACTGCCGATCGAGTCACGCCGCGCTGCTTGGCCTCGTCGGCAACATCAGAGTCGGCAATATAGGTCCGCACCTCGCCACCAAAGCGCGCCACCACGCGCTTGTTGATGCCCGCAGCCACCATCGTTGTGTCAGTCACGATGGTGGCCCCAGCGGCGAGTGCCGAAACGCCCTGCTCGATTGCATGCTCCGAGAAGTGCAAGGTCTGAGCATAGTCAAAGTCCGCCGAGGTATGAATCACGCGCTTGACCACAAGCTCGGTGGCAGGGTCAAAGCCATGCGGTCCAAGCTCCTGGCCAATGATCGCAAAGCTTTGGGCCTCTATGTCCTCTGGCCGCAGGATAGCCGGAGTCCCCGTGCTGCTCATACGCCCTCCTCAATGATTTGATAGATGCGCTCCATGTCGAGGCTCGATCGCACACCACTGGCAAGCAGGTCGTACTGCTCCTGCCGGTAGCTCACCATGTCAAAGGCCTGCGCTGCCTGCGGATCGAGGCCCTTCGCCAAAAGAAGCGCCCGCGCAAGGGCATTGGTCACCGCAGCATGGTCAAAGAGCCCGTGCAAGTAGCAGCCATAGACGTTGCCGCATTGGCAGCCGTCCTCAACATGGTCCGTGCCGCCGCGGCCCAAGGCAACGAGCGGCTGTCCTCCCCGGCGCTCGGTACGTCCCATGTGAATCTCATAGCCAAGGACCGGCTGCCCCGAAAGCGCGCTCAGCACGCCCCCAACCTCGCCAAACGTTCCCTCCGATTGCACGGTGCGCTTCTCGCGGCCAAAGACCGTTTGCACGGGCAACAGCCCCATGCCCGCCATCTCGCCGGCGGCCTCCATGCCCTCAGGGTCGCTGATCAGCTCGCCCAGCATCTGATAGCCACCGCAGATGCCCAGCACCGCACAGCCGCGGTCTGACGCGCGCAGGATGGCCGCCTCGAGTCCGGTGGTACGCAGCCATCGTAGGTCGTCCATGGTCGATTTGGTGCCAGGGAGGATGATGAGGTCGGGATTGCCCAGCTCTGCGGGTCGGGAGACATAGCGGAGCCCTATCCCCTCCGCCGCCTCGAGCGCGATGAAGTCGGTGAAGTTCGAGATCTTGGGTAGCCTCACAACAGCAACGTCAACAAGCCCGGCACCCGCACGCATGGCCAGACGGTCAGAGAGGCTGTCCTCGTCGTCTATGTCGAGCTGCATGTAAGGGACAACGCCCAAGACCGGCACGCCCATCTTGGCACGCAGGATGTCGAGCCCCGGCTCAAGAATGGTCACGTCTCCACGAAACTTGTTGACGATCGACCCCTTGACCCGCTGGCGCTCATGATCTTCGAGCAGCATCATGGTGCCAATGAGCTGCGCAAACACACCTCCTCGATCGATATCGCCCACTAGGGCAACCGGCGCGTCGACCATCTGGGCAAGCCCCATGTTAACGATGTCGTCGCGTTTGAGGTTGACCTCGGCAGGGCTGCCCGCGCCTTCGACGAGAATCACGTCATAGGAGCTTGCGAGCTCCTCGTAGGCCTCCATGATCTGGTCCTTGAGCGTGTGGCGAAAGGCAAAGTAGTCGCGCGCGGCCATGGTTCCGAGCGACTTTCCGCGCACGATCACCTGACTGCCCATGTCGGTCGTGGGCTTGAGCAGGATGGGGTTCATGGCCACCGTTGGCTCGATGCCCGCAGCCTCCGCCTGCACCACCTGCGCTCGCCCCATCTCGAGCCCTTCGGCTGTAATGGCCGAGTTCAGCGCCATGTTCTGCGACTTAAAAGGCGCAACGCGCACGCCGTCCTGGGCAAGCACACGACAGAGTCCTGCCACCAGCAGGCTCTTGCCCACGCCCGACATCGTCCCCTGCACCATCAGCGACTTTGCCCTCATGCGCACACCTCCTGCAGCGCTGCCATCAACCGGTCATTCTCTTGGGGCGTTCGCACGGCCACTCGGTACCAGCGGTCGCTCAGCCCGCGGTAGTTATCGCAGCTCCGCACGAGAATCCCTCGTGCAAGAAGCGCCTCGGCAAGCCCGGTTGGACCCTCAAAGAGCAGATAGTTGGCCTCGCCGGGAACTACCGCCATGCCGCACGCCTCAAGCGAGGCGCGCAGGCGAGCGCGCTCCGCCGCAACCAGGCGACGGCTTCTCTCGAGATGGTCATGCTCCCCAAGGCAGGCAACTCCCGCAAGCTGGGCCGGCACGGAGACCGCCCACGGCTGTCCAGCGGCAGCCATCCTTGCCAGCAGTTCCGCATCGGAGCAAATCGCGTAGCCCAGGCGCAGCCCCGCTAGGGCAAAGGTCTTGGTAAAGGCCTTGATGACCACCAGATTTTTGTTGTCCGCAACCAGGGCACTTGACCCCGCGCGCTCCGTGAGCTCGACAAAGCACTCGTCCAGCGCCACAAGTGCACCCGCCGCACGAGCCTGCTCAAGACAAGTGCCAAGAAGACCTGCGTCCACGCAGCGGCCCGTTGGGTTGTTGGGATTGGCAAGAACCACAAGGTCGATGCCCTCGTCGATGCGCTCGAGCACCTCTTTAGTCAATGCAAAGCCATCCTCACGGCGAAGGTCGTGCCACACGATCTGACACCCCACCTGTTCGAGCGCCTGCTCGTAGCCCGAGTAGCAAGGCGCCACGAGCAGCGCGCGCCGTGGCTTTGCTGCCTGAACGAGCCGCACTATGGCGTCGGTCGCGCCAGCCGTGGCCTGCATCCATTCCCTGTGCACGCCCTCATAGGCAGCGAGCGCATCGGTTAGCGCCTGGCAGTGCGGGTCGGGATAGACCGCATAGGCATCGACGTTGTCCCGCAGCACCTCGCGCACCCGTGCGGGCATCCCACAGGGATTGAGGTTGGCAGAAAAGTCGAGGACACCCGCATGGACATAGATGTCACCGCCATGCTCAAACCGTTCCATGGCTCAACTCCTTCCCCACGCAAACAGCAGGCCCAAGGCCAAGCCAAGCACAAGCGCTGCCAGTGAGGTCGCCTTTAGCAGCCGGCAGGCCCTCCCGATATCCGCGCGCTCAATGAGACGGTTGTCGTCGCCAATGTAGGGCTTGTCGTGCACCACCCCAAAGTAGCTCGCTGGCCCTGCCAGACGAACACCCAGCGCACCGGCGCAGGCTGCCTCGGGATGCGCCGAGTTGGGCGAAGCGTGCTTGCGCCGGTCGCGAAGAAAGATGCGCCAGGCCCCGGCGCCGTCGAGCCCCACCAGCGGTGCCACCAGGCACATGAGCACGCCCGTCAGGCGCGCTGGCACCCAATTGAGCAGGTCATCGAGGCGAGCGGCCACCGTCCCAAAGTAACGATAGCGGTCGTTTTTGTAGCCCACCATGGAGTCCATCGTGTTCACGGCCTTGTACAGCACGCCCGCAGGCGCACCACCCACCGCCATGAACAGAAGAGGCGCCACCACCCCATCGGAGGCGTTCTCTGCAACGGTCTCAACTGCCGCGCGAACCACACCCGCCTCGTCGAGCTCGGCAGTGTCACGCCCCACGATCATCGACACCGCCGTGCGCGCAGCCACGAGGCCCTCGTTCTCAAGGGCATCTGCCACGCGCAGGGCCTCGATACGTAGCTGCTTTGCGGCCAGCATCTGGTAGCACACAAAGGTCTCCACAACCCAGGCAAGCTGCGGCGAGACGCGCGAAAGCAGGCCAAGCACCAGCCACGTGCAGCCGGAGCATCCCCCAGCAACAAGCATCACGAGCACGGCGCCCGCCATGCGCTCGCCTAGCGGGGTCGGTGGAAAGATACGACGCAGCAGGCGCTCGGCACCAGAGATGAGCGTCCCAATGAGGCGGATGATATGCGGCATTTGGTACGGGTCACCAAACAGCGCATCGAGGACGTATCCGCAAACCAGGGCAATCAGATGCGACATGACTTGCACACACCCCCTCTGGCCTGGTCAAACGCGGCACATGCCCGCACAAAGCGCAGGGCTGTGCGAGGATGGGCCGCGAGGTAGAGGTGCGGGAAGCCCGCGTACAGGCTCTCCGTTGCCACAACGCAGTCCCAAGAGCGCGTGCTTTGTGGCTTGCGCGCGCAAAACGATGTTCCCGGGTTGCTGCTCTCCCAATAGTGAAACTCGTGTGCAGGCAGCTGCTCGCCTGCCCCGGCCAGCAGGCTGTCGTGTGCAGCCGTGAGCGTAACATAGCCAAAGCGTCCCAGGCGGTCGCGCCCATAGGCATGGCCCGGCACCGCTCCCACCATGGGATAGGTGAGCCCTTCGGCGTCCACCATCGTCTCGTGAAGGTAGAGAAAGCCCCCGCATTCGGCAATGGTGGGCAGACCCCCTGCCACAAGCTCGGCAATCTGCCTTCGCAGGGACTCATTGGCACTCAGTTCGCGAGCATGAAGCTCTGGGTAGCCGCCACCAAGATAGAGCCCACACGTACCCTCGGGCAGCTGGCCATCGTGCAGAGGCGAGAAGCGCACGAGCCTTGCCCCGAGCTGTTCAAGCAGGTCGAGCGTCTCAGGGTAGTAAAAGTTGAAGGCCTCGTCCTCGGCCACCGCCACAAGAGGCTCACCGGCAACGGGTGCAGGCAACTCACAGGGTTCGGGCACAAGGTCAGGAGCGGTCCCTGCCAGCTGCAACAGGCGGTCGAGGTCAACAGTCTGTTCGAGGGCACGGGCCACGGCATCGACCTTGGCTCTGAGCCCAGCAACCTCAGCTGCGCTCACCAAGCCAAGATGGCGGCTTTCGAGCACCGCCTCGTCGAGCCGGGGCACATAGCCGAGCACCGGCAGCCCACACTCATGCTCGACCATCTTGGCCATGGTTGCCGCATAGCCCGGCGAGACCTGGTTGAAGATAATCCCTACAACCTGCGAGGGCGTACGAAAGTCCCTAAAGCCGCACACCTCGGCACAGACGGAGAGGGCGCGCCCACGGCCATCAACCACCAACACGGCAGGCGTCTTGGTCACACGAGCAACATCGTAGGCCGATGAGACGCTGGACTGGGCAATACCGTCGTAATAGCCCATTGCCCCCTCAATGATGGTGACCTGCGCCTGATGGGCCATGCGGCCAACCAGGTTGCACACGAAGCCTTCGCCAGCAAGAAACAAGTCAAGGTTGCACGACGATGCGCCAAGCACCTCACGATGAAACATGGGGTCGATAAAATCTGGACCGCACTTGCAGGCGGACACAGCTAGGCCCCGGTTCTTAAGCGCCTGGATAAGGCCGCAGGTCAGGGTCGTCTTTCCCATGCCGCTCGCTGATGAGCAGATCATGAGGCGTGGCATGCTCGCACTCACTGCGCACCTCCCCCATCCGCCGCTGGCACCGACCCCGGTCCCTTGGCGCTCACGAGATAGACAGGGTTCTCTGCCCTCATGAGGTGATACGACCCGGCCTCATGGGCCTGAGAAACGCTCAGCTGGAAGATGTCGACCTCACAGAGGCCCAGGTTTTTGACGCAGCCCAACACGCTTGCAAGAGTCTCGAGCGTAACGGCCGTCATGCAGAGAAGCGCATCTGGGTTGGCAGCGAGCGCCGCCTGCAGGATCGCCTCGAGCGAGCCCTGCGACCCGCCAACAAAAACACGGTCGGGCGCCGGAAGACCCACAAGGGCACCGGGGGCGCTACCGGGCACAATGCGCAGGTTGGACAGCCCAAAGCGCTCCTTGTTCCTCTCGATGAGCGCAAGTGCCTCGGGGTCGCGCTCAATGGCAAGCACCTGTCCCTCGCAAGCCGCACGCGCGGCCTCGACACTCACCGATCCAGTGCCTGCCCCAACGTCCCAGACGGTGTCATCGGGACGGATCTTTAGCTTGCAGATGACAAGCTGGCGCACCTCCTGCTTGGTCATGGGGACCTTTCCCCTCGCAAAGGCCCCATCAGAGAGCTCTGGGGCCCTGACCTGAGGCACCAGTGGGCATTCGTTGATCACAAGCATTGCCGAAAGCGAGGCAAACGCGCACCCTGCAAGCTCCTCGGCTGTTCCCGACACAATGCGCTCGTCCTCATATGAGAGCCTCTCGCCCACATGCACCTGCACCCCACCGAGCCCACGTGAGGCGAGCTGCGCACATATGTCCTGCACGGAGGTGGCCCCACCCGTGAGAAGGAAGGTCTTGACATGTGTCTGCACCGCGCCAACCGCATTGTGCTCGCGGCCATGCGCCGACACCACATAGGCATCCTGCCAGGCCATCTGCAGACGGGCACAGAGGTAAGAGAGCGACGATATGCCAGGGATGGCCCGCACGTCCATATTCTTCAGCAGCGGATAGAGACCCGTTGCCCCGCTATAAAAGCCAACATCGCCACTCATGACCACACTGGCGACGGACTCGTTCGCCAATCGCAGCCCCTCGGCAATGCGGCTTGGGCTCACAAGGGCGAGCTTGCGCGCCGGCAGATCAGAGAGCGCCTCAATCAGACGAGCCGACCCAATGACTAGCTCGCTCGAGTCCAGAGCATCACGTGCCTCCTGAGTGAGGGTGGCGGGGTTGCCCATTCCCATGCCAATGACATAGACCCTAGAGACCATAGCGTTCCTCCAAAAGCACCTGCGCATCTTTGAGCGTATATCCGTGCTCCTGCCTCGGCCGCTCGACAACGACCAGCTCGATTCCGCACGCGCGCGCCGCACGGGCCTTCTCGTCAAAGCCGCCCGCCGTCCCCGACTGCTTGGTTACAAGATGCCTAATATCAAACTCCCTGATGAGAGCCTCGTTAAGACCCTGCGAGAACGGACCCTGCATGGCAATGACATGGCTCGCGGGAATGCCCGCACAGGACGTGCGCTCAAGGGAACCAACGACTGGCAGCACGCGCACGTACAGGCGCCCTGGGTCTCCCAGTGCTCGCACAAAGGCGGCAAGGTCCTTGCTGCCCGTGGTGAGCAGTATGTTTCCGCTGGTTGCGGCCAGATACCTGCCGGCATCCTCCACACTCGTGACGCTCGTCCAGTCGCCCTCTCCCGCCGACTCGCTGCGCACGACGCGAATCACGTCGAGCCCCCAGGTACGCCCCAGCTCGGCGATGCTGTCAGAAATATGAAGGGCATAGGGGTGAGTCGCATCGACGATGCAGGCAAAGTCATGTGTTTCCATGAGCTCAGCCTTTTGCTGCGCGGTGAGCGGTCTGTCGACCAAGCTCACGTGCGTTCCACCCGCAAGCAGGCTCGCCCCATACGACGTTGCCGTACAGGCCACAATCTGCGCACGACCACGCGCATCGAGCCACTCAACAAGGATGCGTCCCTCGCTTGTCCCACCAAAGACCAAGATCTCCATCTAGTGGCTCCTTTGCAGGTAACCACGGGGCGTGACCATGCGTCCGTCCACCACTCGCGTCTCGGAGTTGCCCACAAAAACGCAGGTGAGCATATCTACTGGCGTGTCACGCAGCTCACGCAGCGTCAGCACGTTGGAGCTCTGCCCCTCTCGCCCGATGGAGCGCACGTAGCCACAAACGGTGTTGGGACTTTGGTACGCAAGAAGCACGTCGCAGGCGCGGCGCAGGTAGTCGGCACGCTTGTGTGACGAGGGGTTGTAGAGCGCAATGCAAAAGTCGGCCTGCGCGGCAGCCACCAGCCGTCGCTCGATCTTGTCCCATGGCGTCATGAGGTCAGAGAGCGATATCGTGCACCAGTCATGCATGAGCGGTGCCCCCAATACCGCAGCCCCACCATTTGCCGCAGAGACGCCGGGCACCACCTCGACCGTGACCTCAGGGTAGTCAGGCGCCAGCTCAAGCAGCAGACCGGCCATGCCATAGATGCCAGGGTCTCCCGAGCAGACCACTGCCACCCTCGCCCCCTCGCGTGCACGCTCGAGGGCCATCCGACAGCGGTCGACCTCCTTGCGCATGGGCGTGCTCAGCAGCTCCTTGTTGGGATACTCGGCCTTTACCAGGTCGATGTACGAGGCATATCCAACGATGACGTCAGAGGCGTCGAGCGCTGCGCGAGCTCGATAGGTCATGTCGTCAGCTCCGCCAGGGCCAAGACCCACGCAGGTCACCTTGTGCCGGGCTGATGGCAGCGACGGGGTCGGCGCAGCAAAAGAGAGCGCAGGCTCCCGAAGCGCCAGGGCGACCGTCACCCCATCGCCAGCATGACGAGCCAGCACGAGCGACTCGCCGTTGGCACACGCGGCCCGCTCGCACACGTTGTCGACGCCAACCGTCCTGAGCACAAACTCCGACGACGAGAACTCTCCCGGCACGGCCGCAAGCTCCTCTGCCGTGTGAAAGCGCAGCTTCCAACCACGCGCCTGTGCGAGGTCGCAGAGACCGGGCTCGTTGGACTTGAGGTCGATGCTCGCCAGCGTTCCCACGGCCTGCGACGCAAGGCCAGCCTCGGCCAGGCAGGCGTCCACCAGACGCGCGATCGAAGCGGAATCCTCTCCGCGCTTGCATCCCACCCCAACCGTGACCGCACGCGGAACCAGCCGCAAGGTGCGAGCGAAGGGAGCGGCGTCCTTGCGACATGAAAGGGAGATGCCCAGATTGGGGACGGGGGCCGCCCCAGCGGCGACCAGACCATCCGGAAGCGCTCCTCCCACCGCAAAGTCGCTCTCAAAGCCTACCGGCTCACCATCGAGCAGAGCCGCCGAGACCTCGCGAGCAACCTCTCGATCAAGCAGCGCCAGGTCCTGCGAGACGGCCCAGACATCGACCGCAAAGGCATCGTTCAGGTCGGTTGCCGTCGAGATGGCAGGCTTGCCCCCTGTTGCCATGGCAACGCGACGGGCAAGGTCGTTTGCGCCGCCCACATGGCCAGAGAGCAGAGGGACCGCCACCGCACCCGTCTCGTCCACGCACACCACTGCCGGATCAGAGAACTTGTCGCGCACGTGCGGCGCTATCGAGCGCACGGCAATCCCGCAGGCACTCACGAAAACGAGCGCATCGCAGCTCGCAAACGCCCGCTCCGTCCAAGACGCGAGGCTCTCGTAGCCCACGACGTCATCTTCGGCGGCCAAACGTGGCGGAGCGGCGAGGCTCACCTCGTCGCACATCTGCAGTGACTGCATGATGCGATGTGCCAGGAGAAGCCCTCTTTGAGTGAAGGCGATCATGCCAATGCGCATGCGGCTACGCTCCTTTCGCAGGCTCAGACGCCGTGCGGTACCCATGCGAAAAGCCCGGATGATAGAGCAGCGAGCGCTCGGCATGGCTGCCAAGGACCTCTCCAACCACAACGAGGGCAGTCTTGTGGACCCCATGCTCACGTGCGCATTCCGCCAGCGTTGCCAGCGTGCAGCGATACACCGCCTCGTCGGGCCACGACGCCCGATAGACGATTGCGCAGGGCGTCTCTGGCGCATAGCCGCCAAGCAGCAGCTCCTCCTGAGCTGCATCAAGGAGCCCCGCCGAAAGGAAGAGCACCATCGTAGCGCCATGAGCGGCCAAGGCACGCAGCCGCTCCCCCTCGGGCACCGGCGTGCGTCCCTCCATACGCGTCACGATGACCGACTGCGAGACCTGGGGGACGGTGTACTCGACCCCAAGCGCAGCGGCAGCAGCCAAAAACGACGAGACGCCTGGCACGATTTCGTAGGAGATGCCCAGTTCGTCGAGGGCATCCATCTGCTCGCGAATCGCACCGTAGAGCGAAGGGTCGCCCGTGTGCAGTCGCACGCAATCCCTGCCCGCTGCCTCGGAGCTGTGCATGACCGCAACGACCTCTTCGAGCGTCATGCCAGCCGAGTCGTACACCTCACAGCTCGGCTTGCACGACCCGAGCAGCTCTGGGTTCACCAGAGAGCCCGCGTATATAACGACATCCGCCTGTGCCAGCAGGCGTTGACCTCGAACGGTGATGAGGTCGGGGGCGCCAGGCCCCGCTCCCACAAAGTGAATCATGCGTCCTGCGCCTTTCCCTGCATGTGACGTGCAAACAGGCCCTCGGCGCCACTGGTGGCACCCAGCAGCCCATGCTGGTTTGAGAACATGACCGCCTCGACCCTAAGGCCATCGGCGCTGCGGTGCGTGAGATGCTCCCCAATACGACGGGTAATGCTTGCCATCGTCTGCTCGAACAGGCCCTCTTCCCACAGGATGTCCACCACCGCATCGGTAGTGGCAGCTTCCATGACCTGTCGCACGACCCGCTGGCTTGCACCGGCAAGTGCCGCATGAGCGGCAAGCACCTCCACGCGACAGTCGGCCACGCGCGAATGCGTGTTCATGACACCAGCAGCCACCTTGACGAGCTTGCCCACATGGCCCACCACAAGCATGGTCCCAAAGCCCAAGAGCCCCGCCTCGTCGATGGTTTCCCCAAGATAGTTAGAGCAGGTCACCGACTTGTCGAGCGACAGGTGGAGCGTGCCAGAGGCAAAGTCGCGCCCATAGTTGCCCGGAACCACCAACACGTCGGTGGCCCCAGTTGCCCGAAGCACCTTGAGCTCGAGGCGTATCGACGCAATAAGGGCCTCCTCGCTCATGGGCCGAACGATCCCGCTCGTGCCCAAAACCGAGATGCCGCCCTCGATACCAAGGCGCGGATTAAAGGTGCGCCGGGCAAGCTCGACGCCCGCCGGTATGCAAATCTCGACCGACAGGCCTCCGTCGTAGCCATGCTCGCGAGCACAGTCCAATGCGGCTCGAGAGATCATCTCGCGCGGCACGGAGTTTATGGCGGCTTCGCCAACCGGCTGGTCCAGCCCGGCTCGCGTCACGCGACCCACTCCCCGTCCGCCCAAGATCGTGCAGTCCGGCTCGTCCTGCAGCGAGACACGCGCATATACCAGCACGCCGTCGGTCACATCGGGGTCGTCGCCCGCGTCCTTGCGCACCGCGCAGCACGCCCACCCTGGCCCGCTGCTTGCCTCCTCGACGTCCACCAAGATATCGATGTCCGCGGGCGTGTGCACATCAACCGATGCCACCAGATTGCCCGAGAGCAACAGCTCGGCCGCGGCGCGCGTTGCCGCCGCGGCGCAGGTTCCGGTCGTATACCCTAGACGCAGGCGCTTGCCACCCGCGCTTATATACTCCTCAAGACGCCTCATAGCAACCTCAAGCTGTAGGTACAGGTCATTTTCTCAGGTCAATCATGCCAGTCAACGGATCAAAGGTCCCCGGCTCAAGGTCAAAGAGCTCATCGATGACCTCGGGCGCGCACATCTCCTGCGGCGTCCCCTGCGCCGTAATCACGCCGTCCTTCATGCATACGACCCAGTCTGATACCTTCCACACGAGCGGCAGCTCATGAAGCGACATGAGGACACCAACTCCGCGCGTCTCAACCAGCTCGCGCAACACGGCAAGCAGCTCAATCTGGTAGTGCACGTCAAGATAGCTCGTTGGCTCATCGAGCACGAGCAGACGTGGCTCCTGGCAGATGGCTCGTGCGAGCATCACGCGCTGACGCTGGCCGTCCGAGAGCTGCATGAAGTCTTTGTCGCGCAAGTCCCATACACGGGTGGTCTGCATGGCCTCGCGCACCTTTGCGAGGTCAGTGCTTGTTGGGACCCCCATGCGGCCCGTATGCGGGTAGCGCCCCATCTCGACAACGTCGGCGCAGGTTAAAAGCTCGGTCCTAAGACGGTCGGTCAGCATGACCGAGAGCTCGAGCGCTCGCTCGTGTGGGTCAAGCTGCTCAAGCGGACGCCCCGACAGCCACACGGCACCCCCAACGGGCGCAAGCAGACCAGCCACAGTTTTGAGCAACGTGGACTTGCCCGCACCGTTTGGCCCAACAAGCGTCACGACGCCATGGGCCGCAACGGCAAGGTCGATGCCTGACACCAGCGGTGCGCCATCATAGCCCACAGCAAGGCCCTGCGCGCGAAGGATCGCGCTGTCTTCCATACGATCGCTCATCGCTCGTACCTCCGTCTCTGCCGACCAACGAGCATGGCAATGACAACCGGCGCGCCAAAGAGCGCCGTCACTGCCGACACCGAGACCTCGTTTGGCGCAAAGACGCTTCGGGCAATGAGGTCGCACACCAGGCAAAAGAGCGCCCCTCCCAGAAAGCATGCCGGAACCACAACAAGCGGTCGCGAGGTCTTGAGCAGGCGCTTGGCAACGTGCGGCACAGCTATGCCAACAAAGCTAATGGGGCCAGCAAAGGCCGTGACACAGCCAGCAAGAAGGCTCGAAAGCACAATGAGCGCCAGACGAAAACGCCTGGCATTGACCCCAACAGTCTGCGCATAGCCCTCTCCCATCTGATAGGCCGCAAGCGGCTTTGACAGCGCAAAGACGCAGGCACTTGCCGGCAGCACCAGTGCGGCCATCACCTGAACGTCGGTCCAGCTGGTGCCCGAAAAGCTTCCCATGGACCAGCTGCGGAGATTGACGATGTGCGTATCGCTCGCAAAGGTCACAAGAAAGTCGGTGAGGGCGCTACAGATGTAGCCAATCATGACACCGACCACAATGAGACCCGAGGCAGAAGATGTCCGTCGCGAGGCAACGAGCACGCAAGCCATGGCGGCAACCGACCCCACAAAGGCTGCTGAGACAAGCATCCATGAGGCCGTCATGGCCGCTCGCCCAACAACCACGATCATCGTCGTCGCAACCGCCAGCTTTGCACCGCTCGAGATGCCCAGAATATAGGGGCCGGCAATGGGATTGCCAAAGAAGGTCTGCAACAAGAGTCCCGCCAAGGCAAGCGCGCCACCCAAGAGGCCTGCCGCAATCAAGCGAGGCAGACGGATGCTCCAAATGACCTGCGCATTCGTACCCGTCCGCAGGCCACCAAACAGAATCGCGCCGAGTTCGCGCACCGGCACCACAACGCTACCGTGACAGAGGTTGGCAACCGCGGTAGCCAGCACCAAAAACGCCAGCCCGGCCAGGACGGCAGCAGTGCGCGTCCGGCGGGCTCTGCGCCCAAGATCGTCTGTCAGCGTACGGTCACCCATCGCACCTATTCCAACCGCTGTAGGTAAGTCAGGTCATCAGTCGACCCCGTAAGGGCACAGTTGATGTCGGCAATAATCTGCCCCGAAGCCATCATCTGTTGGTACATGTTCTGCTCAGTTACCCACACATCGCCCGTACCCACCGCTTTGAAGTCGTCTAGCAGGGGGTTCTTGGCAACCAATGCATCAAGTGAGTCCACGCTGTCGTCAATGGAACCGTTGTAGATGATCACATCGGCGTCCTTGGCCATGGCATAGAACTGCTCCATCTGAAGGGTCACGCTGCTCGAACCCACTGTTGCCTCGTCGAGCTCGCTAAAGGCCGAGACTCCACCCGCCTGCTCGATCATCTTGGTGACGTAGTCGCCAGGACGGCGCACAACGGCAGCTCCGTTGCTGTTGAGGTAGAAGAACGCGACCGTCTTGCCTGTCATCGACTTCTTAACACCCTCGGCCTCGCTCACCTGCTCCTCAAGGCGCTCGAGGGCCAGCTCATCCTTGCCAAGGAGCGCCCCAAAGAAGCGCACCCACTCACAGCGCGCCAGCGGCTCGCTCTCATAGCTCGAAAGCTCGACCACAACGGGTATGCCCAGCTCAATGAGCTTCTCGCGCACTTCGGGCGTATGGTTGATCATGGTGTTCTCAACGGCAAGGCGCACCCCACGCGAAAGGAGCAGCTCGTAGTCGGGGGCGCGGTACTTGCCCCCATAGACGATATCGCCGGCGTCCATTGCCGCACGTGCGGAGGGCAGGTACCAGTCATCGCGCTCGACGCCCGAGACCGAGATGCAATCCAGCGCGTCGAGAGCGTCAAAGAGACACATCGTGTCGCTCGCCACGAGGTAGACATCACCAACAGGCCGCTCGATCACCATGATGTCGCTCGCAAGGCCCTCTGGAGCCTTGCGACCAAGCGGAACGAAAAGATAGCGCTGACCGTCGCGAAGGCATGCGAGCTGATAGCCGCCCTCAAAGTAATCGATGGTGAAACAGCGCGCATAACGCAGCTCCATGCTGCCCACGTGCTCCAGCTCACAGCCAAGATCGGTATTGCGAAAGTCCTCAACGAGCGTCGTACCAGTGCCTTCTTGTGCCACGGTGTCAGCGGCGGTCTCAGTCGACTGCCGCTCGCCACCAGAGGGCGATGCCGGCGCGCAGCCCAGCCCTACCAGAGCCAGGCTGCACGCCAAGAGGCACGTAATCTGTCTATACAAACGTGAGCTCACGGCTACGAGGTCTTATGCCGCATCGGCGAGGGCATCGCCCTCTGGCGCGTGAAAGATGATGGTGTGGTCATACCACGTGTCGCGCCGCTGGCCATATGCGGCAATTGGGAGCTCCTCGTCCAACGCCTCGACCGGGATGTCAAAGGTGTACTTGCCCTCGTCGTTGAGGTGATAGTCATAGATGGCGTCATCCGAAGCCGAGGCAGCCTCCTCCGCCGTGCCAAAGTAAAGACGAGAGAATCCTTCGCCCGGCAGGACCAACGTGGCGGTGTAGGCACCATCGGCAACGGTAAGCGTGCAGGAATCGGAGCGGAACATGCTCGAGTCAGTCTCGACCGCGATATCGTAGGATCCGTCAGCTAGAGCGGCCACAGACTCCTGGGCCACAACCTCCTGCTGGTCATCCGCCTGCTCGGCAGGCGCGGCGCTTCCACAGCCCGTAACAAAGCTCACAAGACCAAGGCTCATTGCAAAGGCAACAAACAACGGCGCCTTTCTTGTGCGTTTCATAGTCTTCCTCCTGAAGATGGCGGAGGGCAAAGACGGTTTGCCCGCCGCGCCGCTCGTGTTTACAGGCTGTCGATGGCATCCTGGACGTGACTCACGTAGATGTCGTCGATGGTGTCGAGCTGACCAAGGCCCTCAATCACGCACTGGACCTCAAAGCCAGCGTCCTGCATGACCGAGATGAGCGACTCGGGATCCTCTGGATCGGCCATGTCGTTGTTGGCGTGATCTCCGGCAACGACCATGAACGGACGCAGGATGACCTTCTTAAAGCCGGCGTCCTTGACGGCCTTGACCGTGTCATCAAAATTGGGCGTAGCTTCGACGGTGGTAATGAAGTAGTTGTTGTAGCCGAGGTCCACAAAGACCTTTTGCATGGTCTCGTAGATGCTGTTCGAGTCGGCCTCGGTGCCATGGCCCATCAGGCAGATTGCGGTGTCATCATCCTCGTAGCGCTCCATCGAGCTCTTGAGGGCCTCGGCGACGGCCTTCTGATCGTCCTCGGACGAGAGCAGCGTCTTTCCCAGGGCCACCTTCTCAAACTGACCCTCATACTCTGCCAGGGCGTTCTTGACGTCGGTGTACTCAAAGCCATCCATAAGGTGCGTCGGCTGGACAATGAGCTCCTTCACGCCGTCAGCCACGATCTTGTCCATGGCCTCCTCAAAGTTGTCAATGTGACGCCCGGTGTCAGACTCCACGTGATCGATGATGATCTGAGAGGTGAAGGCGCGACGGACGTCGTAATCGGGGAAGGCCTCACGAATGTCCGACTCAATGGCGCCAATGGTGCAGTGGCGGCTTGTGGGGAAGCTGGTGCCAAAGCTGGTAACGAGAATGACAGGCTTGATCGGACGGGCCTCCTCGGCGGGAGCGGCCGCATTGCTGGCGCAGGACGCAAGACTGCCCAGAGCGAGTGCGGCTGCGGTGCCTACAAAGCCCCGACGTGTAAAGGATTTGCTGTTCATGATTCCTACCCTTCTGGCCATACGGCCAACGTGAGGGTAGGCAAGGATAGGTGGCGTCGCGCCACCAACAGAGCCGCTCCCAGCTACATGCAGCAGCTGGCGGGCTATGCGCCTAAGTACAGCGACGGCTGATCCGGAGTTGAACCGGAATCCTTTTAGCGAGGCTTTGCAGCTCGATGACCGTACCCTCGGTTGTTATGATGCTCCCCATAATAGCAGGTCTCACCCACATACCTACAAGCGTCACAAGCGGTACGCCTTGCATTGAGCCACACGGCGAAGGATTTGCTGTACCTAGGCAAAACGACCCGAGCGTGAAGCCCGGGTCGTCTCTAATGCTGTTCTATGTTGCGCCGTTGTGACACTATGAGCATTGCCAAACCCACGAGGAACAGTGGCACGCTCAGCACCTGACCCATCGTGAGCCAACCCCATGCGAGGTATCCCATCTGCGCGTCAGGCAGCCTCACGAACTCAATCAAGAATCGAAAGACGCCGTAGAGAGTGAGGAAGGTCCCCACAAAGGTGCCCTGCGGGCGCGCCGGGCGCTTGAGGCTGAGCGCGTACAGGATGCAGAACATGACCAGACCCTCGAGCAGAGCCTCGTAAAGCTGCGAGGGATGGCGAAACACCGCGCCACCACCTGTGTCGTCAAACATCACGCCCCAAGGCAGGCTCGTCTCCTTGCCCCAGAGCTCACCGTTGACAAAGTTGGCGCAGCGCCCAAAGAAGATGCCGATGGGCGCGCCAATGGCAATGAGGTCTGCCACGGTCGCAAACGACGGTCCGCCAAGCGAACGATTGGCCAGATAGACACCGACAACCGCCCCAATGAGCCCACCATGAAAGCTCATGCCACCCTCGTTTAGCATGACAATTGAGAGCGGATGCGCAAGATAGTACCCCTTGCCATAGAAGAGCACGTACCCAAGGCGCCCACCGACGATCACACCACATGCCAGGCCGGTGATGATTGTGACGATGTCATCGGCTGTGAGGTTGATGCGCCAGCGCCTTGAGACCCGCGCCATGACGATGCCGGCGCAGAAAAAGCCACATAAATAGGCGAGCCCATACCAACGAATGGCAAGTGGGCCCACCTGCAAGGCAATGGGATCAAGCTGGTGATACAGCTCGTTGAGCCACATGGCTCTACCAGGCCATGGCCGGCTGAACCTTGGTCACGCCAGGCACATGTTCCATGAGGATGCGCTCGATGCCCTCGCTCATGTCAAAGCTCGACAGCGGGCAGCCGGCGCAGGCGCCTTGCATCTCGAGGGTAACCACACCATTCTCGTCGCAGTTGATGAGGGCAACGTCGCCGCCGTCGGCCTGCAGGCTCTGACGGATGACGTTGATGGTGGACTCGAGCAGCTCCATGTTAACCGGGGTCTTGGCCTCTGCCATGGTTGGTTCCTCCTTCAATATGCCGTCTTTGGACGGCCAAAATAGTCAGATGTGGGTCATGATACCCATTGGGCGCGCCCTGTTGCACGAGAGACGAGAAAACCCATACGCCAGCTAGGATTTTGCATCTGAGCCTCTTGGATGCATGCCCGAGCGGCTTGAAGCCCTCGTGTACGCCTTGCCCGCTACTCTATCGGACGGTGCAGGTGGCCTGCCGTATGACCGGGCAGGCGCTCTGGCGCCGGACGCCCCTCGCGAGCCGCATCGAGCGCTTCGCGCAGACGCTCGACCGCACGAGAGACCTCCTGCGGCTCAAGAAGCGAGCCGTCCACCAGGAACCGGGAGATGCCACCCGCCACAAGCTCTTCGAGCTCGGGAGCGGCATCGAGCGGCTGCGCCGCATAGACACGGCTCCTGCCATGGAGGTCGGTGCGCACTGGGTAGCGCTTGCCCTTGTCGTCCTCGAGAAGCACGTCCTCGCGGCGAATCTCGCAGCGGGCACAATCGTGCACACAACGACCGGCAACCTGCAACACGCAGTGCTCGGTAGTCATCGCGCGGGCCCTTCCGTAGGCCACAACGCCCACGGGAACGGGAGATGCCTGGGCAATGCACGCGCCTTCGCTCGCCGTGAGCTCTCCCGAGAGCCACACGGCAGAGGCACCGGCCTTGACCAGCAGCGCAAGCGCCGACAGGTTGTGCACCGGGATACACGGCCTGACCTCAGCGATCGCTCCCCTCGAGGCCGCAAGGGCAAGCTGGGAGACGTTACCCACGGCAACCGGCTTACTAGGCTTGATCGTAGGATCCTGCCAGGCATGGTCGGGCTCACGCGCTACCTCGCTCAACCAGGCGATTGGCTCAATGTCGCCCCAGTTGCCTGCGGCAATGGCGTCGGGCGTGGCGTAGATGCGGCTTGCGCCGGCATCTCTTGCTGCCTTGGCAGCCTGCGGGCTCGTGACCAGCGCGCAGATCTCGACCTGGCGCGACTCGTCCTGCAAAGCGGGCATCCGCCTCTTGAGGTCTCGGGCAATGACGATGTCCGAGGGGCTGCGTCCAAGCTCACGCTGGTCGTAGGGCCCAAGTATCTTTGCGGCCAGCGCCTTGCAGGCAGCCGAGCGCACCTTGTGCACATCAGAGAACCGTAGGCCACAGCCGTCGTCCAGCTCTATGTTGTAATTGCGTGCAACAAACGCCGACCCTCCCAGACGGCCGGCGTGCTCCACAAGGTCCTCCTCTGTGACAGCACGCGAACGAGCAGCCTCAACGACCTGTCCTGTGGCAGAGGCCGTGGCCGTACCATCAGTGCAGGCGAGCTCCACCACCAGCGGCTCGCCGAGCCTGGCCACCACGTGCACGTCAACCTCTCGACGGCGCGGGACGTCAGAGCTGCTCACACGAGCCGCCTCGTCCATGGCAGACTGCGACCGAATGACCCTTGTTGGGCACCCAACCGGCATGGGACGCGCCGTGCGGCAGGTGATGGTCTCGCCAGCGGCGGCGTCTGCGGCCGCATGGCCCGTCAAGAACTGCGACGGGTCGTCCACCGGCCTAAACTCCAGCAGGTCGCCCTTGCCGACCGGCTCATGCAGCAGCACGTCCACCTCGGCCAGGCTCACCTTGCGCGTGCGCTCGCGCCCGCCGTTGGTGCCGCCCCGCCATACGCGAGAGGTGCCCAGGTCGCGCGAGGCTACCACCTCGCCTACGAGCTCGCCACGGTTATTGGACCGCTCGTAGCTCATCATCTCGTTGCCCGAGCGGCCATCCAAGTAGGCGCTCGTAAAGTCACGGTTGAAGGCACGGCGCAGAAGCCGGTCGCGTTCCGCCACGGTGAGCGAGGCTTCCTTGCCCTCCAGCTCGTCGATGGCGCTGCGATAGGCACGCACGACCGCATGCACATAGTCGGCACCCTTAAGACGCCCCTCGATCTTGAGCGACGAGAGACCCGCCGCCCTCATCTCGTCCAGGCGCTCTATGGTCCTAAAGTCCTTGGGGCAAAGAGGCCTGCCGGCACCACCCTTGACCAGGTGGTTCCCCTCAGCGTCAACCAGCTCGTAGGGAAGCCTGCAGGGCTGTGCGCACGCCCCACGGTTTGCCGAGCGGCCGCCACCAAGCGAGCTCATCTGGCACACGCCCGAATAGCAGAAGCAGAGCGCGCCATGGCCAAAGCCCTCAAGCTCGACCCCCTCCTGGGCGATACGTGCAATCTCGGGAAGTGAGAGCTCGCGTGAGAGCGTCACGCGGCTGGACCCCAGCAGGTCGCGGCACCATGCCACGCCACGTGCGTCGTGAACGTTTGCCTGTGTGGACACATGGATCTCAATCTCGGGCCAGCGCCTGTGCACCTCGTCGTGCAGGCCCCAGTCCTGAATGATGAAGGCGTCGGCCCCCAAGAGCCATGCCCTGCGCACCAGAGCCAAGGCACGGGCCATCTCGTCGTCTTTGACCACCACGTTGGTCGTCACATACACGCGAGAGCCAGCCAGGTGGGCACGACGGCAAGCTGCGGCAAAGGACTCGTCGTCAAAGCTCGTTGCCCCTCGACGCGCGTTAAAGTGATGCCCCAACCCCAGGAACATGGCGTCGGCACCAGCGGCAATGGCGGCATTGAGCTGCTCCGGACCACCTGCCGGAGCCAGAAGCTCGAGCTTTTGCGCCTTTGTCTGCACAGCTATCCCCCCGAACAAAGATTGAAGCGCTGGGGGCAGGCCCATCCTTGCGGCCCGCCCCCAGCGTCACTGCCTCACATAGAGAAACTTAGTTACACCAGACGCACAAACTTGCGCTTGCCGTGCTGGATAACGGTTCCCGCGACCAGCGCAGATGGGTCGATGTTGTAGGCCTTGGGAGCCACGGCCTCGCCGTTGATCTTTACGCCGCCACCGTCAATGAAGCGACGGGCCTCGCCCACCGAGCCTGCCAGCTTGGTGTCGGCCATGAGCTTGGCAAGGTAGACCAGGCCCTGGTCGTTGACCGTGACGTTTGCCACTGCGTACTCGGGGATATCCTCGGGAATCTCGGCGCGCTTGAACTGCGCGTCAAAGGCATCCTGGGCGGCCTGGCCAGCGCCCTCGCCGTGGTAGAGGTCCACGATGTTGCGAGCCAACTGGCGCTTGCGAGCGTAGGGATCGGCCGTGCCGGCCTTGAACTCGGCCTCGATGGTATCGATCTCGTCGATGGTGAGGGTCGAGCACAGGCGGAAGTACAGGGGCACGATCTCGTCGGCAATGCTCATGAGCTTGCCAAACATGTCGTTGGGCTCGTCGGTGAGGCCAACGTAGTTGCCGTAGCTCTTGGACATCTTCTTGTGGCCGTCAAGACCCACCAGCAGCGGCACCGTGAGGGCCACCTGGGGCTCCATGCCCTCGGCGCGCATGAGGTCGCGGCCGGCGAGCAGGTTAAAGATCTGGTCGTTGCCGCCCATCTCGAGGTCGGCCTTGATGACCACCGAGTCGTAGGCCTGCAGCACCGGGTAGATGAACTCATGCAGCGCGATGGACTGCTGGTTGCTGTAGCGGTTGTGGAAGTCCTCGCGCTCGAGGATGCGCGCCACGTTGAACTGGCTCATGAGGTGCAGCATGCTCTGGAGGTCGAGGGGCTTCAGCCACTCGCCGTTGTGCACGATGGTGGTCTTCTCGGGATCGAGGACCTTCATCGCCTGCTCGACATAGGTCTTGGCGTTGGCCTCGACCTGCTCCTCGGTGAGGGGCGGACGGGTGCTGTCGCGACCCGACGGGTCGCCGATCAGCGCGGTGCCGTTGCCAATGATGAGGGTCACCTTGTGTCCCAGGTCCTGGAACTGGCGCATCTTGCGCAGGGGCACCGCATGGCCCAGATGCAGGTCGGGGCTCGTGGGATCAACGCCCAGCTTGATGTTGAGCGGGGTTCCCTTTGCGAGCTTGGCCTTAAGCTCGTCCAGCGGCACGATCTGCATGGTGCCCGATGTAATTACCTTGAGTTGCTCGTCGACTGGCAGCAATGCTCTGTCCTCCATAGGTTTATTGGCTCCTCGCGATCCCCGCCCACGGGGTCGCGCGCACTTCAGGATAGCGCAAGGTCACCAAACATGGGCCGAGGCTCAAAGGCTCACGCTATTTGTTTGGCGCTCCTCCATAACATGACGCATCGCGACCCCACCAGAAAACCAATTGAGCAGTTAGAACGTGCGGACACACCTCGTGCCGCTTACCTTGCCACGGTTTCTCACCGGAACCGGAAGCCACGTGCCCCCAACCGATGGGCTCTGTGAGGACTCCACGCTCCTGCCATATGGCGTCGCGCTCATTCGTATAATGTATTACTAACTGTCTCTGACTTGGGAGGAACCGCATGGGAGTCCGAAAGCGCAGGGCCCGCAGAAACTCACGTACCCACATCATTGGGTTTGGCATAGCTGGCATCTTTGGCTTTGTCGCGCTGCTCGTGGCAGCGCTGGCGATGTCCTTGGGAGCGCTTGTCTCCAGTTGGCTGCAGGACCTTCCTGACTACAACTCCGCCGATGCCTACCTGGTGAGCGAGCCGACCGAGATCGTCGACTCCCGTGGCACCGTCATCGCCGAGTACTACCTGCAGAACCGCCGCTCCATTGAGATGAACCAGGTGAGCGACTGGGTCCTCAAGGCGACCGTCGACACCGAGGACGTGCGCTTCTACCACCACAACGGCGTGGACCCGCAGGGTATCGCCCGAGCCGTCATCGCACAGCTCATGGGTGGCTCGGAAGGCGCATCGACCATCACCCAGCAGCTCGTTCGTAACACGGTCCTTTCGGCCGAGCAGTTCGACTACACCTTGCGGCGAAAGGTTCGTGAGGCCTACCTCGCCATTCAGATGGAAAAGATGTACACCAAAGACCAGATTCTGATGATGTACCTCAACACCATTTACTTTGGCCACCAGGCCTACGGCATCCAGGCGGCTTCGATCACCTACTTCAACAAGGATGCCTCGGACCTCACGCTTGCGGAGGCAGCAACGCTCAGCGGTCTGCCGCAGTCGCCCTCCAACTACGATCCCCTGCAGAACCCCGACCTTGCCCTCAAGCGTCGCAACATCGTTCTTAACCGCATGCTCACTGCCGGCGACATCACCCAGGAGCAGTACGACGAGGCCGTCGCCGAGCCACTCGTTACCAACCCGGGCTCCTTCCTTGAGAACGAGTCCCAGCAGCCCTACTTCACCGACTACGTGAAGGCACTGCTGCTCGAGGACTTTGACCAGGACACGGTCTTCCAGGGTGGCCTCAAGGTCTACACCACCATCGACCCCACCTATCAGGACGCCGCAGAGCGCGCCGTTGCCACGCGCCTCTCCGAGATCGGCAACGAGCGTCTTGACGCGGCCCTGGTTGCCGTCGACCCCGACACGGGATACATCAAGGCCATGGTTGGCGGCCGCGACTATCAGGAGAGCCAGTTCAACCTCGCCACGCAGGCGCGCAGGCAGCCGGGCTCCTCGTTCAAGCTGTTCACGCTGGTGGCGGCCCTGCGTCAGGGCATGAGCCCCAACATCTACATCAACTGCAACTCCCCCATGTCGTTCACCAACACCTGGACCGTCCAGAACTTTGGCAACACCAGCTACGGCAACATCACGCTCGCTACCGCCTTTGCCGTCTCGTCCAACACGGGCTTTGTGCAGGTGGCCGAGGCCATTGGCCCCGAGCAGATCGTGACGACCGCGCACGACATGGGCATTAGCGTTGACCTTCCCGCCTACTCCTCGCTCACGCTGGGCACCGTCGGCGTCCCGCCCGTGCAGATGGCCGAGGCCTACTCCACCATTGCAACCGGAGGCCTGCATCGTGACGCAATCGCCATCACCCGCATCGAGGACCGCAACGGCAACACCGTCTACGAGCACGAGGACAACCCCGTGCGCGCCGTCGACGAGAGCATTGCCTCTGCGGCCCTCGAGGTCATGAAGGGCGTCACCACCTGGGGTGGCACCGCCGAGGTCGTGGGAAGCGGCATGACCGTCAACCAGCCCGTCGCCGGCAAGACCGGCACGACCGAGAACTACCGCGACCTGTGGTTCTGCGGCATCACCCCGCAGCTTTCGGTCTCGATCTGGTGCGGCTACCGCGAGGAGGCTGAGGTCTACGTTTGGGGCTCCTACGGTCACCCCTACAACACCGCATGCCCCATCTTTACCTACTTCGTCAACTCCGTGCTCGACGGCGTGCCGCGCGAGGAGTTCCCCACCTCGAGCACCCAGCCCACCTACAAGGACAACAGCACCTGGACCTTTAAGGGCGGTCAGGTCGACTGGCAGCAGTACTACTACGACTACGACACCAACTACGACGAGCAGCAGTACTACGAGGAGACCACCGACCAGGGTACCGACGCGCAGGGCGACGGAACGTATACCGACGACGGCACCTACTACGATGACGGCACCCAGTACTACGACGACGGCACCTACTACGATGACGGCACCGGCGGCGATACAGAGTACGTCGACGACGGCAGTGGATACTAAGCGTCGCACATAGCCAGATTTCAGCGGTCCCACATTCGTGTGGGACCGCTTCTTTATGCAGCGGGTTCGTGCCTCGATCTGAAGGGCGTGCCATGGGAGACATGCGCGAGCCAGTCCAACATTCCACCTGAAGGGTGTGTCACTGCACTGAAAAGTGGCCTGACGGCAGTGCCGCCAGGCCACCTCAATGCACGGATTGGCGCAAAACCTACTTGTGGGCGCTCCTCAGCTTGTTGACGAGATTAACGAGCTCGTCAGCTCCCTCGAGCTCATCGCAAATGACCAATACGGTATCGTTGCCAGCGACGGACCCCATGACATTGGGAAGCGACGCGGCGTCGACGGCAGCGGCCACACCAGGAGCCGTGCCAGGCTGCGTCTTTACAACCACAAGATTGTTTGCGCTCTCACAGCTCGTGACAAACTCAGACACCATGCGCTGCAGATGGAGGTCCTCGGCAAGCACGTAAATACCCTCAGAGAGCTTGCGCAGCCCCATGTCGGCAATGTCGCGCGACACGGTTGCCTGGGTGCAGTTGAACCCAATAGCCTGAAGCTCCTCGACCAGCGCACGCTGGGTATGAATCGATTTTGCCCTTACGATGTCGCGGATGGCGTCTTGCCTGTTGTTTCGACGCTTCATTCCTACCCTCCATCCAAGCAAGAGCGCTTAACTGAATATGGCCTTGTGCTTATTTGCATACAGCAAGGCCAAATGTACGAGTTTTTAGCGAATAAGTCAAAGAAATTCGAAAATAGGAGTAAGCGTAACGAATGTTTCACCCCATCGGGTTATGGCCGACCCTCAACTTCAGGTCAATTAGATATCCAAATTAGGAAAAGCAGCATGTCTGAGCGGGTCAGAGCCCCCGCACCTCCCTCCCAGCTGCACTTGGGAATTAGCGTTCTGGGGGAGGGCCCCGGTGAGCCTGTAAGGCGACTTCGCAACGCGGTGAGCCTTACAGGTGCGCCGGGGCCCTCCCCCAGAACGAACCAAATTCCAGATACCAGCGACCCTTATTGGCCCTGGGCAGCGTACTTTGCCTCGGTGGCCTCCTTGGCGGGCCTCCACCAGGCCTCGTTGTCGCGGTACCACGCGATGGTGGCGGCCAGCCCCTCGGCGAAGTCGGTGTGCGCCGGCGCCCAGCCCAGCTCGCGGCGGAGCTTGGCGGAGTCGATGGCGTAGCGGCGGTCGTGGCCGGGGCGGTCGCGCACCCAGTCGAAGGCGTCGGCGGCCTGGCCCATCCCCTCGAGGATGGCCCTCATGACGTCGATGTTGTTCCTCTCGCCGTCGGCTCCCACGAGGTAGGTCTCGCCGGGGACGCCCCTGGTCAGGATTGTCCAGACGGCGCTGGAGTGGTCCTCGGTGTGGATCCAGTCGCGGACGTTCTTCCCGTCGCCGTAGAGCTTGGGGCGGATCCCGCAGAGGACGTTGGTGATCTGCCTGGGGATGAACTTCTCCACGTGCTGGTAGGGGCCGTAGTTGTTGGAGCAGTTGGAGATGGTGACCGGCACGCCGTAGGTGCGGAACCAGGCGCGGGCGAGCATGTCGCTCGAGGCCTTGGTGGAGCTGTACGGGCTCGAGGGGTGGTAGGGGGTCTCCTCGGTGAAGCGGGCCGGGTCGTCGAGGGCGAGGTCGCCGTAGACCTCGTCGGTCGAGACGTGGTGCATGCGCTTGCCGTGCCTGCGGCAGGCCTCCAGCAGCTGGTAGGTGCCCTCCACGTTGGTGCGCACGAAGGGGCTGGGGTCGGCGATGGAGTTGTCGTTGTGGGACTCCGCCGCGAAGTGCACGATGGCGTCGCAGCCGGGCACGATCTCGTCGAGCAGGGCCGCGTCGCAGATGTCGCCCACCACGAGCTCGGCGCCGGTGCCCTCGATGTTGGCCGGGTTGCCGGCGTAGGTGAGCTTGTCGAGGACGGTCACCCTCACCTCGGGGTGCTCGCGGGAGACGAAGTGCACGAAGTTGGATCCGATGAAGCCGCAGCCGCCGGTGACGATGATGGACTTCGGCTCGAACAGGTCAGACATGTCCTATCCCCTTTGTTCTTGTTGTCTATTTAGGTAGTCGCGCAGCGCTTCTTGCCAGCTGCGCATTCCGTTGCCAATGGTTGCGGAAAGATGGGCGTTTTCGAGCGACGAGTAGGCTGGACGCGACGCAGCGCCAGGCGTCATCTGCTTCCATTCCTCGGAAGTGCAGCGAACCACCTTGCAGCCCACCTGCGCCAAGCGGAAGGCCTCCTCGGCAAGGTCGGCCCATGAGCATGTGCCCTCGTTGGTGCAGTGCCAAATGCCGTAGCTCGTGGTCTGCGCAATCCGCAGCAGCTCGTGCGCGAGGTCGTCCGCGCAAGTGGGGTTGCCCAACTGGTCGTTTACCACGGTCACCTGATCGTGGTTCTGGGCCAGCCTCAGCATCGTGGCCACAAAGTTGCGACCCTCGCCATAGAGCCATGCCGTACGCACCACATGAGTCTTGGGGTTTGCCGAACGGGCAAGCCCCTCCCCTGCCAGCTTTGAGCGACCGTAGGCACTAATGGGACGTGGCACGTCGTCCTCGCTGCGCGGTCGTGGGTCGGTACCAGGAAAGACGTAGTCGGTTGAGACATGCACCAACGTTGCGCCACATGCCGCGCAGGCCCTCGCAAGGTAGAGGGGTGCCAGCGCATTGGCCGCAAACGCAAGGTCAAAGTTGGTCTCGCAACCATCAACGTTGGTCATGGCGGCACAGTTGAACACCACGTCGTAGGGTCCATGTGCGGCAAACCATGCGTCGACGGCCTCGCTACAGCTCACATCAAGCTCGTCGAGGTCGGCCCAATCAACAAGGGCGCCTTCCCAGCCCCTGGGCGCGAGCCCTTCTTCAAGCTGTCTGCGAAGTGCCCTCCCAAGCTGGCCTTTTGCCCCTGTTACTAGCACGTGCATCAAGCTCAGGCCTCCCGCTTGCTGGGAACGATCTTGCCTTCGGCGACCATGCGCAGATGCGCGCCGTAGTCGCTCTTGCCGTAGCGTTCGGCACACTCGAGCAGGCGCTCGCGGCTGATCCAGCCGTTCTCAAAGGCAATCTCCTCGGGAACCGAAACCGGCAGGTCCTGGGCATGCTCAACCGTGCGCACAAACTGGCTCGCCTCAAAGAGGCTCTCCATGGTGCCGGTGTCGAGCCACGCAAAGCCCCGCCCGAGCGTAACCACGTCGAGCAGGCCCGCGTCAAGATAGCGACGATTGAGGTCGGTGATCTCGTACTCGCCGCGCGCAGAGGGCTTTACCTGTGCGGCCTCTTCATCGACGCCCTTGGGATAGAAGTAGAGGCCCGTCACCGCATAGTTGCTCTTGGGGTTGGCCGGCTTCTCCTCAATGGAGATGGCGTTGTAGTCGGAATCAAACTCCACCACACCAAAGCGCTCGGGGTCGTCCACGCGGTAGCCAAAGACAGTCGCCCTGCCCTCCATGGCAGATGACGCAGCGCGACGCAGGCGCTTAGAGAGCCCGTTGCCATAAAAGATGTTGTCGCCGAGCACCAGCGCGCAGGGCTCGCCGGCAATCCACTCGGCACCAATGGTAAAGGCCTGCGCCAGGCCGTCGGGGCTGGGCTGCTCGGCATACGAGAGCTCAATGCCAAAGTCGGACCCATCCCCCAGCAGCTGCTTAAAGCCAGGAAGGTCGCGTGGCGTACTAATGACGAGCACATCGCGAATGCCGGCAAGCATGAGCGTTGCAAGCGGATAGTAGATCATTGGCTTGTTGTAGACGGGCAACAGCTGCTTGCTGGTCACCGTCGTAAGTGGATACAGGCGTGTTCCACTGCCGCCCGCAAGAATGATGCCCTTCATGTGCTGCTCCCGTCTTGCAGAGCGAGAATGCACCATGTGCATCTCGCAACTTACGTATCTCTCAAAACTATAGCGAATAGAAGCCGCAATGCTGTCAAGGACCTCTATGAGCGCAACAAGTGCATTCCTTGCGGTCAAATGGGCTAGCTGGCCCTCTTGCAGCGCAAACATGCCGATATGCCAGTACCACTCATTACAATCTCTGGTTTTTGGCTTGAAATCTGACGTAGTATGATTAACGTTACTGGTTTTGTGCAGCGCAACTACTTGTTGCAAACGCATACGGAGGATTCTCAATGGCAACGACTCGTTCTGATCAGCGCCGCAGGAGCTCAGCTGGCTCCAACAGGCAAAAAGCTCGCAGGCAATCGCGCTCTTCGCAAAACGAGCGCAAGCCGCTGCAGGGACGTGACACCGGATACCGCGTGGGAAGCAACCACAGGCAAAAGTCCTCTCGTACAGTGAACCCTCGCCTGGTCATCGCTGGCGTCGTGGGCCTTCTGCTTGTCATCCTGGTGGTCTTTGGCATCAGCAGCTGTGTCCGCGGCTGCAGCAAGCCCAAGCAGGAGGAGACCAAGGAAGTCAAGGTCAACCCCAACGACGAGCGCGTTGCCTATGGTGTGTCGGCCGAGGCCACAAAGAAGCTCACCGACGTGCTCGATCGCAACGAGGCATTTGAGAAGATCGCCAAGAACGCAAACCGCATCTCCGACGATCGCCTGATTGACCTTGCCATTGCCGAGCCCACGGCCATTGAGTTTGTTGCTGGCTCCATCAAGGCAGACGGCAGCACCAAGCCCTACGACGGCGCGGTGCCGCAGGGCGAGTACCCCATGCTCTTTACCTACGATGCGCGTTGGGGCTACATGAACTACGCCGACGGCATCCTGGGCGTGACCGGCTCTGGCCCTGTTGCCCTCTCGATGGCGTCGATGGGCCTCTCGGGCAAGACCACCTATGATCCCGCGACCATTGCCCAGGCTGTCACCAGCGACAAGCTTGCCAATGGCACCACGGGCATGGACGACTCCTTCCTGGCCAACCACGCCGTTGAGGCCGGTCTTAACGCCACAAGCGTCGAGGCCTCTTCTGACGGCATGTACACGCCTCTTGCCGAGGACCAGCCCGTGCTCATCAAGCTCAAGAGCGACTCCGGCATGGGTACCTCCAGCGCGCACTGGGCGCTCATCATCTCCCTCAACGCCGACAACTCGATCACGGTGTACGACCCAACGTCGGCCATTGCCTCCTCGCAGCCGTGGTCGCTTGGCGCCGTGGCCAGCCGCACCGACACCGCCTTTGCGCTCACGCAAGCGACTTCGGCTGACCAGCAGTCCAAGAGCACGACGACCGAAGAGTCTGGTGACACCAAGCAGTAGCCTGCACATTCAAGGCACTTTAAACGGGACCCGGGCCTTTGCTCGGGTCCCGTTCTTTTTGGCTTTGGTCTTGCGAGAGGGGCATCCGCGAACATCGCTGTCTGCGTTTTGAAGAAGCCGGCGCTCCTCGTGCATCATTGCCATAAGAACGGGGGTCGCGTCTGCGACCCCCGTCAAGCTCACTTGAGGCTATGCCCTCAGAGTCTTACGCGAAGATCTCCTCGGCGGCAGCGCGCAGCTTGGCCTCGATGGCCTCGGCGTCGGCGCGGGTGGCACCCTTGGCAAACAGGTAAGCCTTGATCTTGGGCTCGGTGCCAGAGGGACGGAAGATGATCTTGTTGTCGTCCTCGAGCTGGTACTCGATCACGTTTGCAGGCGGCAGGTACTGCGGGGCTTCCTTCTGCAGGCCAGAGACGCGCGGCATCTCGGGGCCGGTAGCAAAGTCGGTCATGCCGACGACCTTGAGGCCGGCGATCTCGGCCAGCGGCTCCTCGCGCAGGCTCTTCATGAGGGCGGCCATCTTGTCGGCGCCGGCAGCACCCGGGAAGCTGGCGTTCACGATGCCGTTGATGTAGTAGCCATACTTCTGATACAGGGCGTCCATGGCCTCATAGAGGTCCATGCCCTTGGAGGCGTAGTCGGAAGCCATCTCAACGCACATCTCGACGGCCACGATGGCGTCCTTGTCGCGAGCGTGGGTACCCACCAGGTAGCCGTAGGACTCCTCGAAGCCCATGAGGTAGCGATCCTCCTCGCCAGCGTCCTTGAGCTGGTCGATCTGGTCGCCAATGTACTTGAAGCCGGTGAGGACGCGACGGAGCTCGAAGCCCTTGTCCTTGGCCAGTGCGTCGGGCATGGTGGAGGACACGATGGAGGTGACGGCGACCTTCTCCTTGGGATCCTCGCCGTTGGCCTCGGCCATGTTGATGAGCCAGTCCATCAGCAGGACGCCCATCTCGTTGCCGGAGAGCAGCTTGTACTCGCCGTCATGCGGGATGGCGGTGCCCATGCGGTCGGCGTCGGGGTCGGTGGCCACGACCAGGTTGGGCTTGACCTCCTCGGCGAGCTTGAGGGCGAGCTCGAGAGCAGCGCGGAACTCTGGGTTGGGATAAGTGCAGGTCGGGAAGTGGCCGTCGGGGTTGGCCTGCTCGGGAACCACGGACACCTTGTCGACGCCGATCTCCTTCAGGATCTTGCTGACGCACTCCATGCCGGTGCCGTTGAGCGGCGTGTAAACGACGGAGTAGGACTCGTCGGCCTTGAAGCCGGGGATGGAGACCTTCTTGACGGCGGCGATGAAGGCATCGATGACCTCGTCGTCGATCCAGTTGATCATGCCGTTGGCAAGACCCTCGTCAAAGTCCATGCACTCCAGGCCAAAGAAGTCGGCAGCGGCGATGTTGGCGCTGATCTCCTTGGCGGCCTCGTCGGTGATCTGGCCACCGTTGTCGTTGTAGACCTTGTAGCCGTTGTAGGCTGCGGGGTTGTGGGAGGCGGTCAGCACGATGCCCGCGGAGGTGCCGAGATGACGGACGGCGAAGGACAGCGTGGGAACGGGCTCGATGCGCGGGAACAGGTAGACCTTGACGCCATTGGCAGCCAGGATGCCAGCGGCGACCTTCTGGAACTCCTCGCCCTTGAGGCGGGAGTCACGAGCGAGAGCCAGCGTGGGGTTCTCATAGTGAGCGTTGAGGTAGTCGGCGACGCCCTTGGTGGCCTGGCCAACGACGTACTCGTTCATGCGGTTGGTACCAACACCGAGGGTGCCACGCAGACCGGCGGTACCAAACTCGAGGCTGCGATAGAAGGCGTCAAAAAGCTTTTCCTCGTCGTTAGCGGCGATGAGAGCGTCCAGCTCCTCCTTGAGGTCGGCGATGGTGCACTTCTCTGCCCAAAGATCGATAGTGGCCTGAACCTTGCTGTCCATGCGACTTCCCTTCGTCTCAGCGCAGGTTTGCCCTGCGCATTTACATGCATGCATTGATGATAGCGGCAGCGATGCAGCGCCCGTCGAGTCAGTTGGCCGAAGGCCTTGCATTGACGGCGAGTGCGACTTAAGGGCGATCTGCTTTGTTGCTGAGCGCAACTCGGAGTTAGATTTTGTTGACTCCGTTGGCGGGTGGAGCTTTGAAGCAGAACCCCCCCTTGCACAAAACGCCAAAACTGCCACATGTCACAGCACGTGCCTTGCGGCTGGCGAGCACAATGCGCAAAGACCTGCACGTGTGCTGCTTTTTCTCTGCTGGAGAGGCGAACACGCTAGTATGGGACTATCGCATCTTTTACCACGAAGGAACATCCATGGAATTCTTTGCCACCTGCCCAGGCGGATTTGAGCAGCTGCTTGCCGCCGAGCTCACTTCACTGGGCACGCCCCAGGTACGTCCGCTGCGAGGACAGGTGGCCTTTGCTGGGTCGCTCAAGGATGGCTACAGCGTGTGTCTGTGGTCACGCCTTGCATCGCGCGTAATTGTGGTCTTGGAGCGCATCGACGCAAGCAACGCCGACGCGCTCTACGAGGGGCTCTCCGGCATTGCCTGGGAGGAGCACATCACGAGCGGCTCGACCATTGCCATAGACGCCCATGGCACCAATGCCCAGCTGCGCAACACCCAGTATACGGCCCTGCGCAGCAAGGACGCCGTTGTGGACCGCATGTATTCCCGGAGGGGCTGGCGGCCCGAGACCAACCCCACCTCGCCCGACCTCACCATTGCGGTACGCGTCATGCGCGACCGCGCCGCCGTGGGCATTGACCTTGCAGGTCAGCCGCTCTTTAGGCGTGGCTACGAGCATGCGCGTGGGTCCAAGCTTGCGGCTAGCTCCCTTAGGCCCGACTACGCGGCAGCGCTGCTCGCGGCAAGTGGTTGGCAAGAGGCCTGCAAGGATGGCTCCCCCACCCTGGTGGCGCCGTTCTGTGGGGCGGGCACCATTGCCGTTGAGGCAGCAGGCAAGGCCCTGGGTGTTGCCCCCGGTCTCTACCGTCAGCGCTGGGGCTTTGAAGGCTGGGCGGCGCACGACAGCGCCGAGTGGGAGAGGCTCCTTGGCTCTGCTCGAAAGGCCGCGGAGAGCCCAGAGGGTACGGTCACGCTCGTGCTCTCAGACACAAGGCAAGGCTTTGAGACCGCCACCCGTCAGGCGTTGCGCGCCGCAGGAATCGACTGCTCCCCCGTCTTTTCCACAGAGCCAGAGGGTGTTGACGCAGGGAGCGGCTCCACTGTTCTTGCTCTTGACCTGCAGTGGATCGCCCAGAGCGCCCTCGCCACCGAGGCCGCAGCCATCGAGCGTGTCTCCCGAGTTGTAGGCACGCTGCCTTCTGGCACACACGCCGGTGTTTTGGCGACAGACGCCGTCATCGATGCGATTCTTGGCCCTGCCAGCAGGGAGACGAAGGTCTTTGTTGGCCGAGACGAGGCAACGCTGCGCAGCTACGACCAGCTGGAGGCCAGTGCCGCAAGCAGCGTGACGCTCGCCGACGGCACCGTGGTGAACACGCTGCTCTCTACGAGCTCTCAGTTTGCCTCGCGCCTCGCAAAGGTATATCGCCAGCGCCGCAAGTGGGCGCGTCGCGAGGACGTGAGCTGCTACCGCATCTACGACTCGGACCTGCCCGACTACGCTGTCTCGATTGACCTCTTTGAGGGGTCCGACACCCCTGGCCGCTGGCTGCAGATCTATGAGTACGCACCGCCCAAGGGCATCGACGAGACGCGCGCGCAGCAGCGCTTGCTCGACGTCACTGCCATAGCTCCACGCGTCCTTGACGTGCGTCCCGAGAACACCTTTGTGCGCGTGCGTACCAAGGCCCGCGGCGGTTCGCAATACGCAGACGAGGCTCAGCCCACTCGCCCCGCAAGGCCTGGCCGTGGCAGGCCCGGGCGTCCCGCGCTGCCTCCCGGCGCTCACCTCATTGACGAGGGCGGCCTGACCTTTGAGGTCAACTTCTCGACCAGACTCGACTGTGGCATCTTCCTCGACCATCGCGACACGAGGGCGATGCTGCGCGAGATGGCCAAGCAGACCAAGGGCTCAAAGCGCTTCCTCAACCTGTTTGCCTACACGGGCACCGGTACCTGCTACGCCGCAGATGGTGGTGCCAAGCACACCACCACCGTTGACCTCTCGCGACCGTCGCTCGACTGGGCTCGCCGCAACATGGAGCGCAATGGCTTTGCTGGCCCGGAGCACGAGTTTGTGCAGGCCGATGTCATTGCGTGGGTGAGCGAGCAACGTCGCACCAAGAACCGCTGGGACCTCGTGTTTTGCGACGTGCCCACCTTCTCCAACTCGAGTCGTATGCGCAAGGCCTCCTTTGACGTGCAGCGCGACCATGCCGAGCTGCTCATTGGCGTCTCTCGTCTGCTCACACGCGAGGGAACCTGCGTCTTCTCTTGTAATCTGCGCACGTTCAAGATTGACGAAGAGGCCCTTGCCAAGGCCGGCGTAGAGGTGGAGGACATCACTGCCAAGACCATCCCTGAGGACTTCTCACGCAACCAGCGCATTCACAAGTGCTACCTAGTGCGCCGCACCCCACGCAAGTAGGGGCCGGAATCGGCCGCCGCTGGCCGGGGCCGACGTGGTGGGCAAACCCGCTCCGCAAGGGCGCTCGGGACCCGCGGACGGCACGCGCGGAAACGCTCGCTTCGCTCGCTTGACCGCGCGTCCCACCGTCCGCGTGCCCCGAGCCGCTGCGCGAAGGTTTGCCCACCACGTCGGCCCCGGCCAGCGGCAGTCGTTCCTTTGGAAGGCAGGTCTTGTCCGGAGGAATACGGCAATGAAGCGCAGCAACAGTGGGAGCTCTTTCGCACCTACGAAGAAGAGCTGCGGCGGTCACTTGCGGTAGCAATGCGACGCAGAACGTGCGATTTTTTGCTGACGGTACGCACGATTGACGAAAAGGCTGACAGATTAGCATTGTTTATCGCAATTCCTGCGTCCCTTTCATTGCAAGCCGCACGTTTTGCGTTGCATCGGGTTCGAGCTTCTAGATGCGATACGCGAGAGTCTAGAAGCCTGGACATATGGCCACCCTATAATCGTGGCATCGACTTCTTTGAGCAGCTTGGAGACATGTGACCGTGCGAGACATCACGACCATTGCGTATTACAACCGGAACGCCGCAGCATTTGTTGCGAAAACCGTCGACGCCGCCATGGATGATGCGCTTCGCCAGTTTACGGAGCTGCTGCCCATGCGAGCTCGGGTGCTTGACTGGGGTTGTGGGAGTGGCCGTGATTCGCTGGCCATGCGCAAGCTCGGCTTTGACGTCACGTCCGTGGATGCGTCTCCCGAGATTTGTGCTCAGGCTCTCGCGACCACGGGTACAGTAGTGCGCGTCGAGTCGTTTGACGAGCTCTCCGAGACAGAAGCCTATGATGGCATCTGGGCTTGCGCGTCGCTCCTCCACGTAAAGCCAGAAGAACTCCCCGACGTGCTGGGGAGGGCGGCTCACGCACTCAGGGACGGCGGCGTCCTCTACTGCTCCTTCAAGCGCGGGACATCCTGCGGCTACCGCAATGGTCGCTGGTTTACCCACATGGAGGAAGATGTCCTCTTGGAGCTGATCAACCCCCACTTTGATATCGTACGCGTGTGGGTGTCCGCTGACGTAAGGCCGGGAAGGAGCGACGAGCAATGGCTGAACTGCCTCGCCACCAAGCGCTGATCAATGCCACTGGTGACGCATTCCGCTCGTCAAGGCTCGACAGGATGCTCTCCAACTTTTCTGCCAGCTATAAACTCTACTGGCTGCGTGCTGTCTTTGACGAGGCGGTTGAGAATTCGGATGCGGTGCCCATGCGACGTCTTGCCGCGCGGATGGTAGCAATGGCATGGTATCCGGTCACGTACTATCGTCTTAGCCTTGGATCGGCAGACCAGCTGGCCAATGCCGTGAAGCGTGCCCATGAGGTGTGCGACCTGCGCGATGACGCCTCGGAGCGCCAGATTCGTGACGCCGTTCTAGACGCCGACGATGCGGAGTTGCGTCGTCTCGACGACCTCTGCAACTTTGTACCCTACCGTCTCGTTAGGCTCGCGTAGTCGTAACGCCTACCTTGCGATATTGCGCTGACTACACGCAAGAAATGCAATTTACAGCGCATTGCTGCCCGCGATTTTGCATAGTGAGCGTACCATCGTCGGACAATCGCATGCTTTGCGTTCAGTCAACTCCAGCCGTCGAACTCCTGCGACATAGCTCGTCTGCCTTCATGTAAGCCAACGCCACAACCCTAACCAGCACTCATCCGCGGCAGAGCCCGGAGCACACCCGCTTTCCCAGGACCGGCCACTGCCCGCTGGGCCGCGTGGCCCTCAGAAACCTTCGCGTAGCAGCTCGGGGCCTGCGGACGGCGTGACGCGCGGTCAAGCGAGCGAAGCGAGCGTTTCCGCGCGTGCCGTCCGCAGGGCCCGAGCGTCCTTGCGAAGCGGGTTTCCGGGAGCCACGCGGCCCGGCACACAGTGGCCGATTCCAAACCTAAGCTTTATACTTTCTTTAACTTTTGGTCCTATCTTCTTTATCCTTCGAGGTTGATGCACAAATGAGAAATCAAGATTCTTCAACCACAGCCGCCAACAAAGCGCGTCATGCGGGCATCGCGCTCAGTCCTGCCATGATGCTGGTGACCCTCGGCGTCGTGTATGGAGACATCGGCACGTCCCCCATGTACGTCATGAAGGCCATCGTCAATGGCAACGGCGGCATCGCGTCGGTCACCGAGGAGCTCATCTTGGGAGCCCTCTCGCTGGTCATCTGGACCATCACGCTGGTCACCACCGTAAAGTACGTGGTCGTTGCCATGCGCGCCGACAACCACGGCGAAGGCGGCATCTTTGCTTTGTACAGCCTGGTCCGGCACGTGGCTCGCTGGCTCATCCTGCCCGCCATGGTGGGAGGCGCGGCGCTCTTGGCTGACGGCATTCTCACCCCGGCGGTCACGGTGACCACGGCAATCGAGGGACTGCGCTCGATTCCTCTGGGATATCGCATCATTGGCGACGACCAGATGAAGGTCGTGGCCATTACCATTGCCATCATCTGCGTGCTCTTCTTTATGCAGAAGGCGGGCACTTCCAGCATTGGCAGGCTCTTTGGCCCCATCATGACGCTGTGGTTCCTGTTTCTCGGTGGGGCTGGACTCGTGCACTTCATCGAGAACCCCGGCGTGCTGCGTGCCCTTAACCCGTTGCGCGGGCTGATGTTCCTCGCCTCGCCCAACAACCACGCTGGCCTGCGAATCCTTGGCTTTGTGTTCCTCTGCACCACGGGCGCCGAGGCCCTCTACTCCGACATGGGCCATGTGGGTAAGTCAAACATCTACGTGACCTGGCCCATTGTTAAGCTCTGCCTCATCATGAACTACCTCGGCCAAGGCGCATGGTGCCTGGCCAACGCCAGCAACACCGCTCTTGCGGAGCTGCCGAGCCTCAACCCCTTCTACCAGATGCTTCCCGAGTGGATGCGCCCCTTTGCCATTCTGCTATCGACGGTCGCTGCCATCATTGCCAGCCAGGCGCTCATCACCGGATCGTTCACGCTGGTGTCCGAGGCAACGCGCCTTGACCTCATGCCCCACCTCAAGATTGACTACCCGTCCGAGACCAAGGGCCAGCTCTATATCCCGCTGGTCAACAACCTCATGTGGGTGGGCTGCATCTTCATTGTTCTGCTCTTCCAGAACTCCGAGCGCATGGAGGCCGCATACGGCTTGGCCATCACGGTCACCATGCTCATGACCACCACGCTATTGGTGAGCTACCTCGCCGGGGTCCTGCGCAAGCCCGCGCTTGCAGTTGTGTTTGCCCTGGTCTTTGGTGCCATTGAGCTGTCGTTCTTCATCTCGTGCTGCACGATGTTCTTTGACGGCGGCTACGTCATGATCATACTCTCGGCCGCCCTCGCCTACGTTATGTACGTATGGCGTCGTGGTACGGCAATCGAGCGCACACAGACCGTCTACCTGCCCATTCATGACTACATTGACCAGCTCTCGCGCCTGCGCAACGACACCACCCACCATGTGCGCGCCGACAACCTGGTCTTTCTTACCAACGACTCCTCCCCAGACCTGCTCGACCGCGACATCCTCTACTCGATCTTGGACAAGCGTCCCAAGCGTGCGCGTACGTACTGGTTCATCAACGTGCACGTGACCGACGAGCCCTACACCAACACCTACACGGTCAACACCTTTGGCACCAACTTCATCTTTAAGGTCCAGCTGCAGCTGGGATTCAAGGTCAACCAGCGCATCAACACCTACCTTCGCCAGGTGGTTGCCGACCTCATTGCCACCGGCGAGCTGGCCCCGCAGCCGCGTCAGTACTCCATCTACCGCAAGCCCAGCAACGTAGGCGACTTCCGCTTCTGCATGGTGCGCAAGGTTCTGGCCCCCGAGTCAAACCTCTCCCCGCGCGACTACCGCACGATGAACGCCAAGTACGCCATCCGCTCGTTCTGCGGTTCGCCAATCCGCTGGTATGGCCTCGAGAACTCGTCGGTCATCTTTGAGACGGTGCCGCTCTTCTCTAAGATCAAGCCCGCAACCACCCTCAAGCGCGTGCCCTCCGACCACCATCTCGACCCCACGCATTCGCGCCGCAATGTTGCCAGGCACAGGGACGAGGGCGTCGACATCTTCTCGGCCGACATGGAATCCCAACGCGAGGCCTCGGCAATCCAGGCCGCAGAGGACCTCATCGGCGGTCACACCGCACAGTTTGAGGCGCTTCGAGCCGACGACGAGGAAAACGAGTAACGGCATCGAGTGAGCCTCGTATAAGCTAAGGGACGGTCCCACGGCAAAGCGCTGTGGGACCGTCCCTCTTTTTTTCAATGCGCCGCCAAAGCGGCAGCTATGCAACGTAGCAGCTACCTTAGTACCGCTTCGCAATCTCCACGTAGTCCTGGTCGTCAAGGTAGGAGTTGTACGCAGGGCGAATGATGCGCGCGGGGCCGTAGAGCTCCTCCATGCGGTGCGCCGCCCAGCCGGCCATGCGGGCAATGGCAAAGATGGGGGTAAACATGTCCTGCGGAATCCCCAGCATCGTGTAGATGAAGCCCGTATACATGTCGATGTTCGTGCTGATGGGCTTCTTGATGCCACGCACCTCGCGCATGAGCTGCGGCCCAAGGCGCTCCACACGCTTGATGAGCTCAAACTTGTCAAGCTCGCCGCGCTTCTCGGCAAGGCTGCCAGCATAGCGCTTCACAATCTCGGCGCGCGGGTCGGTAATGGTGTAGACGGCATGGCCCAGTCCATAGATGAGACCAGTACGGTCGAAGGCCTTGCGATTGAGGATCTTCTCGATGTAGGCGCCGACCTCATCGTCGCTGCTCCAGTCGCTCACGTTGGCGCATATGTCGTCAATCATCTCGCCGGCCTTGTAGTTGGCGCCACCGTGCTTGGGACCCTTGAGCGAGCCCAGGGCGCCCGCATAGGCGGAGTAGGCATCGGTGCCCGAGGAGGAGAGCACGCGCGTGGTAAAGGTGGAGTTGTTGCCACCGCCATGCTCGGCGTGCAGCATCAGCATGATGTCGAGCAGCATTGCCTCGTCGTGCGTAAAGCCCTCGTCGCCACGAAGCACGTCGAGAATCGTCTCGGCCATCGAGTAGTCCTCGCGAGCAGGCGGCACCAGCAGGCGCTCGCCGTCCTCATAGGCCTTGAAGGCGGCATGAGCAATGCTGGCAACGCGCGGCCAGCGACCAAGCATCGAGAGGGCAACGTCGATCTCGTGAACGGGGCTCGTGTCGTCGGGGTTCTCGTCGAAGGCATAGAACAGCAGCGTAGCGCGCTGAAGAACGTTCATGATCGAGGGCGAGAAGGTCCTGCGTGGGAACAGGGCCAGGTAGCCTTCGGGCAGCTGGCGACGCGAGCCAATGCGGGCCTTAAAGTCGTCGAGCTCCGGCTTGCTGGGAAGCGAACCCGAGAGCAGCAGGTAGGCGCACTCCTCGTAGCCAAAGCGATTCTCGGCCTGCGAGCCGGCCACCAGGTCCTCGATGTGGTAGCCACGATACTTGAGGTCGCCCTCGTCGGGCACGACCTTGCCGTCGATCTTGTTGTAGCCATGCACGTTAGAGATGGTGGTAAGACCCACCAGCACGCCAGAGCCGTCTGCGTTGCGCAGGCCGCGCTTGACGTCGTAGCGGCTGTACAGCTCGGGCGGAACCTTGTCCACGCGGTTCATGCCGTCATAGAGCTGCTCGGCAATGGGCGGCAGGCCAAGGGCAACCGACGGCATGGGATATGCGTCGGCAATATTGGTGAGCGCTGAAGTCTGGCTGCGCGATATGACGTAGCCTGCGTCCTTCTTAATGGTGTCGGTCATACGACTCCTCGTATTGAGATATCTAGAGGCGATACATGAAGTTGAAGACCTCTTCGCGCTGCATGGTGATCTGCACGCCAAGCTCGCCCGAGAGGTCCGTGAGCTGGTTTTGCACGGTGGCAAAGTCCACATTGGCCACGCTAAGGTCAACGAGCATCGTCATGGTAAAGATGCCCTGCAGGATGGTCTGCGAGATGTCCAGGATGTTGACATTGTGGCTGGCAAGGGCACCGGCAACAGCCGCAACGATGCCCGACCGGTCGCTGCCCAATACAGTGATGATTGCGCGACCTGATGCAGTATCTGGAATGGTTGCCATGGTGGCTCCTTGAAAACGTAGAAGACGTCAGATTGACAATTGCACCGCGTGGCTCACAGAGCACGCGGTGCAAACGATTGTAATGCAGTGCTTCCCTCTCCCCCATACCGCCACTATCCTGTGCTCATCTGGTAACGCAAGAGCTGGTACGAGGCGGGGTGCGGCCCTGCGGCCGCCTAGTTGGCGGAGAGGTCCTCGCCGCTCTGGCTCTCAAAGAGGGCGCGCACGTCTTCTTGCGTGGTGCCTAGGGCAACGGCGAGCTCAGAGAGCGAGCGCTCGCTTGCCTGCTTGAGGATGCGCTCGTAGGCCACGGGCGGCTTCTTGTTGCGTGCCCTGACCTCGGCAATGCGCTTGCGGAAGGTCTTGACCACACGGACCGAGTCGCGGCAGGTGCCGCGGCGGATGGTGTTCTTGAAGTGCTCCTCCTCGAGCGCAAGGCTGCGCTCCGTGAAGCTGTCGGTGTCCATCTGCGCGTACTCGCCAATGAGTTCCTCTGCCTCGCCACGCGAGAGCACCGGACGCAGCCTGGCCTCGCCCGAAACCGGGAAGCTGATGCGCATAGGATGACGGCCGCCGACAGGCATCAGCATATACGTCTCTTGAGGCTCCGACACAATCTCGTCCACCTTGCAGACTCCCTGCCCCGGATGGACGATGTACTCGCCTACCTGGTACATGCCGTACCCCCTTTCGTTTTCACTAGGAACAATTCTAGCACGAAAGTGGGCAAAAACCGATACTTTGTCGATTGCCTATTGCATCACAAATCCATAAGGCGTATGTTATCCGTTTTCGCCTTCGTCAGAGGGCTCCTCGGACTCCTTTGGCTCCTCGGTTTGCTCGGGCTCGGGACAGCTCGACACGACCCAGGCGACAAAGTTGTCCTCGGCTCCGCCCTGCCGCTCCACGAGGACCTTGTCGTCATCCCACACCGCCTCAAAGGCGAGGTCCTCGACCGCCGAGCATCCCTTGAGCGCGCACGCAAGGTTGGCAACGGTGGCGAGCGGAGCGTGCTCGTGCAGCAGCCCGGTGTTGATGCGCCAATGAGGGGCCACGCCGCTTGGTTCGCCATCAACCAGCAAGAACGTGAGCGGGTCGGTCATGGCCACGCGATCGGCAACGCTCACCTCGCACGTGTCAAGCTCGACCAGGTCGCCACGCCACTCAGAGACCACCGTTTCGTCCCAGCCCTGGGCCTTTGCATAGGTCTCGTGATTGGACTCTATGAGGCTGGCCGCCAGCGGGTCGAAGTGCAACGTGGGCTGGTCGTCGGTACCAAAGAGCTGGTTGGCCAATGCGGAGCGGTCGATTGCGTCGTACGCGCAGACCTCGAGGGCCGCCGGACGCAGGGCCTGCGCAAACCCCCAGAGGCCCGTGACATCGGCCGTCTCGCTCGCAGCCGAGTAGGTAAGCCAGCGGTTCTCGCCATTGAGCGACGACACGTAGCTCTCTATGCTCTCGTAGACCGTCGCCTGCACCTGGCGCACGCCAGGAACCCCCTCGCTGGTCTCCCCTTCGCCTGTGTCTGCAGTGCTCGCTGGAGCAAGGCGCAGGGAGGGGTCGCCCGGGAAGACCGGGTCGGCGTCGCTTCTGGGGAGAACGGTGTAGGGGAACTGCGTGTGCGAGAGGAAGTGCCCCGCGGACTCTGCGATGAGGTCGGTGAGGTAGTTGTAGTAGCTGCCCGCGGCAAAGCTGCCGTCCTCGATGCGGTCAAGCGTGAGAGACGCCCCATCGCCGTCAACAAGCCCAAGGCCGTTGACATAGTCGCCGTAGGCGTATGCCAGGTCGCTGGAGAGAAGCTTGGTCCACTGGTCGTCCGCACGCGTTCCCTCGGAGGAATACTGGCCGACCATCCACTCGTACGCAGCGTCAACTGCCCCGTAGGAGGTAAGCGGGCACCATGTGGCACAGCCATAGATCTGGTCGGCGAGGTCCTCGCCCTGGTCATCGTGGGTTGCCGCCCCGATCTGCGCAAGGTAAGGGGCGTAGCTCTCGCTGTTTCCGCTCACGGCCAAAAGGGCCCCCATGCCACCACCTGCGCCATGGCCAAACACAAAGATGCGATCGGTGTTGCACGGCAGGACGGAGGCGTTGTAGCGAAGGCAGCGCACGGCAGCCTTGAGGTCCACAACGGGCCATGGAGCGCCGCCAGAGAAGTATTCCTGCGTGGTCGACTCATAACCGCCACTGCGGCCCCTAAAGCCCGCGTAGACGTAGACGAGGCCCGCCTTGAGATAGCGGTCAAGACCGGCGTAGGAATAGCTTGTGGGGCACTCCTGGGCGCTGCAGCTGCTGGAGTTGATGGGCATGACCACGGGAGCCGTTTGCGCCGTGAACGACCCGACCTTGGCGTCGGGGGCAATCGTGCATGCGTAGGTGCGGCCCTTCTTGGTCCCCTCGAAGTAGGCGCCTGGCACAAAGATGGAGAGCGACTCGTACTGCTCACTTCCCGGCATGAGGCAATATGGGATGCCGAGCTGGTAGTAACAGTCGTTTGCCTCGTCATAGAGCCAGGCGTTGGGATCTATGGCAAGGTCGGCAAACTCGTCAAGGTCAACCTCGGGCTCGGGTTCGGGCTGTGGCTCCTCCTGGGGTTCTGGCTCGGGTTCGGGCTCTGGCTTTTGAGGACGCTGACAGGCAGCCAGCCCTGCCGTGACACCCATACCAACGGTTGCGAGCAAGCTTCTTCTGGTCAGGTTCATAAGAGGTCCCCCTCTGAGTCGCCATATTGCGAGGTTCACATGATATTTTAGAACCAAGTACCCGCGCCTTGACGCTGTGGGCACGCTCCACCGATTGAGCAGAGCCAAAAGGATATTAATATGAACGCTTCTTCTGCGCACAGTGCTTCCGCGCCGTCCCCAAACCAGGTGAGGCGCCTGCGCATACATTTTGTGGGAGAGGTTCAGGGAGTGGGCTTTCGCTGGACGTCGCGCCGGGTGGCACGTGACCTGGGACTCTCTGGGTGGGTGCGAAACGAGTGGGACGGTAGCGTGAGCATGGAGCTGCAGGGGCCAAGTGCCAAGCTTGCGGCGTTTTTCACGCTGTTCGACCGGTCGTACGCCAACTACCCCATCCGCTACACGATCGACGAGAAAGACGACATCGAGCCCGTGGATGGCGACGACGTCTTTGAGGTGCGGTTTTAGCTGGCCCCGTCCATTGGGGACGGTTCCTTTTGAACGGAGGCCTGCCGTTCAACCCGTGGGGGTGTGTCAGCGGGGACGTCCCCGCTGACACACCCCTCATCCGACTCCCAGATCCGACTCCATGGGGGGCCTTTTGGTAAAAGAAAACGCCCCTTGCTTGGGGCGCTGATAATTAAATG
>CADCHF010000003.1 GCA_902801175.1 uncultured Coriobacteriaceae bacterium
AGCCGGACTACGTCTGGGCGGCGGACAACTCCACCGTGACGGCCACGCGCACCTGCTCCAACGACGCCTCCCACGTCGAGACCGAGGTCGTTCGCGCTTCCGTAGAAACAATCGACCCCACCTGCGAGAAGGATGGCGCAACCGTCTACTCGGCGTCCTTCGAGAACGAGGCCTTCCGAGCCCAGTCCAAGCAGGTTTCCATCCCCGCCACCGGCCACGCCTGGGGCGAGCCGGACTACGTCTGGGCGGCGGACAACTCCACCGTGACGGCCACGCGCACCTGCTCCAATGACGCCTCCCACGTCGAGACGGAGACCGTCGAGGTCGCCTACGAAGTGACCAAGCCTGCGACCACTACGGAAGCAGGGGAGGGCACTTACACTGCCACATTCTCCAATCCTGCGTTCAAGACGCAGACAAAGACCGAACCGATCGAGATTATCCACAAGGCATCATGGAAGCGCCTTAAGGGCGACGGACGTTACGACACCATGGCTGCAATCGTTGGGGAGGGCTTTGATCGCAGTGATTGGGCGGTAGTAGCTACTGGCTCGAACTTCCCTGACGCCCTGTCAGCGTCAGTTCTTGCCGGTACGCTTGGTTGTCCCGTTGTCATGACCGAGACCACATCGCTCTCTCCACAGGCAAAGACCCAGCTTGAGAGGCTTGGTGTCAGCCATGTGTACGTGATGGGTGGAGAGTATGCAGTCTCCGATGAGGCCGTGAAACAAATCGCCGCGCTCAACGGCGGCGTCGAAGTGGAGCGTGTCGCTGGGGCTGATCGCCAAGGCACGAGCGTAGAAGCAATGCTGGAAGCGAAGAAGCACGGTGCTAGCACCTCAACCATCGTGGTTGCAACTGGTATGAACTTTGCCGATGCGCTCGCCATCGGTCCATATTGCTACTCCGCAAAGGTCCCCATCCTGCTTGTCGGCTCCAACAAGCTCTTGAGTGCCGAGCAGGCTGCAGCAGCGAAGGGTGCGGGTGTCAACCATATTGTGGTTGTTGGTGGAAATCTTGCCGTTGACCTCCCGGGTGTGATGGGCCAGCTTGGGCTGAATCCAAGTGACGAGTCTGCCTACGATCTGGTTGCCGGCAAAGACCGCTATGAAACTGCCGCCAAAATCGTTGAGTTTGAGGTCGCGCACGGCATGGGCTTCAAGCATGCAGCTGTCGCCACCGGAGCCAACTTCCCCGACGCCTTGTCAGGAGCGGCGCTGTGTGGTGCAAATGACTCGGTGTTGGTGCTTGCATCTGGAGCGACTTCGCCTGCGGTCGCCTACCTTGATGGTAAGGGGTCAGAGGTCGATACTGGCTACTTCCTGGGTGGCGAACTCGCTGTCTCCCCAGAGCTTGCCAAACACGTAGAAGAGAAAGCCAGCTAAGGTCTTCATATAGCGACGTTGGTGGGAGGCCGTCCTATGGGGACGGCCTCCCCATTTGTTGCAGCCCTCTTTGATGCTGAACAATTAGGGGGCAGTGAGGTCTTCGAAACATGATTTGCTGCAGATGCGCATGCGTTGGTTCCGCCTCACCCATAGAGGGAATACAGATCGACGCATTGCAAGGGCTTGAGCCACGAAGGCCACTTCTCTTTTGCATATAGAGAAAGGCAAGAGGAGAAAAGCAGTTGCTTTGGCGTATGCTTGTTGGGCAGGCAGAACGCACGTGGAGGGGCGGCAGACATGCAGGAAAGCGATGCGCTCAATGACGGGTGCTTGGATGGGCAGGTGCATCATGGACATGGACATGCACACCTTGTAGGACGCGTGCGCACGCATCATGCGGGGCATCGTCATGATGAGCCGATGGGTCCTGAGGAAGCCGTGAAGTCGCTGCTCATCCTTGGTCAAGTGGCTCTCAGTGCGGGGGATTACGAGTCTGCAGTGGAGGCCTATGGTGGTGCTTTAGAGATCGAGCCCACCAACGAGACTGCTCTCTACAACCTTGGAAGCCTGTATGCTCGAGGTCTCGACGTCGGACAAGATTATGTGGAGGCTGCACGACTGTTCCATCAAGTGGAGCTTTCCGGGAACGAGCGGGCTCGCAAGCTGTGTGGCAAGTGCCTCTTTGACTATGTTGACGGCAATCTTGATGCCAAGAAGCCGTCGGATCTGTATGCTGAAGTGGCCGTATTTGTGTCGCGAGTCTATTCAGAGGCCACAAGTCCAAAGCAGGAGGTCAACAACGCCCTCTATGCCATTGCGAGCACCTATCTCAATAGGGGTAGCTATGCCGAAGCTGCAAAGGTCCTTCGTGCTTCGGCAGAGTTTGGTGGCGATGGTTTTGCGCAGTACTATCTGGGCAAGCTCTATAACGCAGGCGCTGGTCTTGATCGCAGCGACCTGGCAGCCCTCTATTGGCTAGACTGCGCGGTGGACAACGGTGCGGCCGATATCGCTCGCGCTGATCGAGACGCCTTGCTCGACGCCTACAGGCAAACGCTCACGGACTCTGAGTTTTGCGGGATGATGGCGTCGCTGGTTGCTTGGTGCGAAGCTGGATCGCCCGATGTTCCAACAAGCCCAGATAAGGCAGAGCGCTGGCGCGACCTCTTGTAGCGATCAGTTTTTACACATGCGAGGCTCGCTGCAGCCAGAATGGACTGGACGTTAATGATGCGCGAATGGTCTCTCCCGGCTGTGCTGTGCAAATGGCTTACATGTGTGTTTGGGGTACGATCTGGCGACTGTTGTCAGACAAATCGTACCGAGCGTCAAGCTGGGACCATGTGCCAACTCTGCCAATTGATGTGTATGCCTGTCGTGCCACGTTAAAGGCGCTTGCGCGGGGCTGCGTGTCGGCGCATGCGACTGAATGCAATAATGCTTTGTATGTGAGGTGGTGGTTGCCATGGAAACAGAGCGCACGATCATTCGACCGTGGGAGGATGCCGATGCGGCAGACCTCTATGAGTACGCAAAGGACCCCGATGTGGGTCCCGCAGCTGGCTGGCCGGCTCACACGAGCGTGGAGGGGAGTCTCGAGACCATTCATGGCGTTCTGGGCAGGCCCGAGACCTTTGCCATCTGCCTTAAGGAGACCGGCAGGCCCATTGGCTCAGTGGGGCTGCACCTTGCCGGGGCTACCGACATGACCGATCGGGACGACGAGTGCGAGCTGGGCTACTGGCTTGGCAAGCCCTACTGGGGACGCGGCATCATGCCCGAGGTCGTGCGCGAGATTCTTCGTCATGCCTTTGAGGACCTGGGCATGAGGTGCGTGTGGGTTGGCTACTACGACGGAAACGAGAAGTCTCACCGGGTGCAGCAAAAGTGCGGCTTTAGGTATCAGTGGACCACCGACGAGGTGGACGTCCCCCTTATGCACGAAACGCGCAAGGGCCATGTGAGCAGGCTTACGAAAGAGGAATGGGTCAGCGACCTAGAGGCAAGCGCTGCCAAAGAGTAGCCGCCCTCTTGCAAGATTCTTCGTTCTTGTACCGCGTGCGCCCGCGATAACGCACAAGAACGAAGAGATCTGCGGGGAACTGACTGCTCGCACGGTTGCGAATGCCTGGTTTAATTGGTGCCAGGCACATTGTGACGAGGTTCAGCAGTGTGGACTTCTCGATATATGTGGGAGATGGTAGGCATGCAGCACGAGTCGTATCAAGACATCAACGCTCGCGTCATTGGCAGCTGGGTTGCCGAAGGTTGGGAGTGGGGCTCTCCCGTGAGCCACGAAGAGTATCTGCGTGCATGCGAGGGCGACTGGGAGATAGTGCTTACGCCCACGGTGCCCGTGCCCAAGAGCTGGTGGCCTACGCTTGCTGGTGCAGAGGTGCTTGGCCTTGCGAGCGGGGGAGGGCAGCAGATGCCAATTCTCACTGCAGCCGGCGCCTACTGCACGGTGCTCGACTACACGCCCGAACAGCTCGAGAGCGAGCGAATGGTTGCGGAGCGCGAGGGCTACGACATTAGCATTGTGCGTGCCGACATGACCGAGCCGCTGCCCTTTGCGGACGCCTCGTTTGATGTGGTGGTCAATCCTGTGAGCCTGTGCTACGTGCGCGAGGTCGAGCCAATACTTTTGGAGACGGCTCGGGTCATGCGTCCTGGGGCAGCCCTGCTTGCTGGGTACGACATTGGGTTCAACTATGTCGTGGACGATGCCGAGGAGCGGATCGTGCGCGGCCTGCCCTACAACCCCCTTGAGAACCCAAAGCTGCTTGAGGCCGACGATGTGAATGAGGTTGGGATGCAGTTCTCGCACACCATAGGCGAGCTGCTCGCGGCCATTTTGCATGCGGGTCTCGTGATCGACGACGTGTATGACGACGTCAACGGTGAGGGGCGCATGAGCGAGCTGGGTATCCCCACAATGCTCGCGGTGAGGGCACACAAGCCTAAGTAGGCTTGTGTCGTTCAACTTTTTGCAGGCCAAGGGGTCCTAAAGGTGCAACTTGTAGGATGGGCGTCCGCAATGGGTGAGGTCCTATGGATAAAAGAGGTCCTACGGGATTTGCCTGAAGCGTTAGGCGCTCGTGGGTGATGTGTGCTTTTTTGCAAACAGGAGTTATGAAGCCGCACGTTCCAGCAGTTGAATGCCAGTGTTCGCCGATGCGTGAGCCGCTCATAGAAAAGCGGCTGCTATTCTATTGAAGTGTACGTTTGCCTTAAGTTACAGAGGGGGTTTGTATGCCTACCAAGCAACCCAAGCGTCAGACCAAGACCACGAAGAAGACCACGACGAGGGCAAAGAAGGCCGCCGAGGTCGTGGAGGAGAAAGTCGTGGCAGAGCCGGAGCCCGAGCCCGCACCCGAGCCCGAGCCCGCACCCGCACCTGCGCCCGAGCCGGAGCCTGCGCCCGAGCCGGAGCCCGCACCTGAGCCCGAGCCAGAGCCGGAGCCCGAGCCGGAGCCCGAGCCGGAGCCCGAGCCAGAGGCGGAGCCCGAGCCGGAGCCCGCACCCGAGCCGGAGAGCCCGAGCCGGAGCCCGCACCCGAGCCGGAGCCCGAGCCGGAGCCGGAGCCCGAGCCGGAGCCCGAGCCGGAACCCGAGCCCGAGCCCGAGCCGGAGCCCGAGCCGGAGCCGGAGCCCGAGCCGGAACCCGAGCCGGAACCCGAGCCCGAGCCCGAGCCGGAACCCGAGCCGGAACCCGAGCCGGAACCCGAGCCTGAGCTCCCGCAGCCTCGTCGCTCCGTCGCCTTCATCGGCTCCGAGTGCTACCCGTTCGTGAAGACCGGCGGCCTTGGCGATGTCATGTACGCCCTGCCCAAGGCGCTCGTCAAGCTCAACTGCGACGTCAAGGTCATACTGCCCAACTACGGCGTGATCAAGCCGCAGTACAAGGAGCAGATGGTCTACAAGGGCTCCTTCTACATGGACCTCACCTCCGACGGCAAGCAGTACTACGTGGGCATCATGGAGTACGAGAACGACGGTGTCGTGTACGACTTCATCGACAACGAGGAGTTCTTCACGCGCGGCAACCCCTACACCAATCTTGTTGACGACATCCCGGTCTTCTCGTTCTTTGGCAAGGCGGCGCTTGCGGCGCTCAACTATCTCGACTGGACGCCCGACATCATCCACTGCCACGACTGGCAGGCAGGTCTCGTGCCCATCTACCTGCGCACCATGTTTGCCAGTACGCCGCTCGCTCGCGCCAAGGTCGTCACGACGATCCACAACCTGCGCTTCCAGGGTCAGTACAACATCCAGACCATCAAGTACTGGTCCAACCTGCCCGATGAGGCCTTCAACATGGGCGCGCTGCAGGAGAGGTGGACCGAGGCCAACATGCTCAAGGGCGGCCTTGCCTACTCCGACGCCATCACCACGGTGAGCAACACCTATGCCGGCGAGATCCAGACCGCCGAATACGGAGAGGGCCTTGAGGACCACCTGCGCTTCCATTCCTACAAGCTGCGCGGTATCGTCAACGGCATCGACGTGGACATCTGGAACCCGGCTACCGATAAGCTGCTCGAGGCTCCTTATGGCGTGGAGAACGCCATCGAGGCTAAGAAGGCCAACAAGCTCGCCCTGCAGAAGTCGCTTGGTCTCGAGCAGGACGAGGGCAAGTTCGTCATCGGCCTCATCAGCCGCCTCACCAACCAGAAGGGCCTCGACCTCGTGAGCGCCGTGGTTCCGGGCATGGTCGACGGCAACACGCAGGTCGTGATTCTGGGCACTGGCGATCCCGAGTTTGAGGACTCCTTCCGCTACTACGAGAACCAGTACAAGGGCACCGTTTGCGCCTACATCGCCTACGACGAGGCCCTCAGCCACCAGATCTATGCTGCCAGCGACGTGCTACTGGTTCCGTCGAAGTTTGAGCCCTGCGGTCTCACGCAGCTCATCGCCATGCGCTATGGTACCGCGCCCATCGTGCGCGAGACCGGCGGCCTCAAGGACACCGTCGAGCCGTACAACATGTTTGAGAACACTGGCAACGGCTTCACCTTCGACCGCTACGACGCCGGCCTGCTCTATGATGCCATCAACCGCGCCAAGACCCTCTACTTCGAGGATCGTGAGGACTGGGACAAGATGGTCATCCGCGACATGGAGAAGGACGTCTCCTGGGCCAAGTCCGCAGAGCAGTATCGCGAGCTCTACCTGCAGCTGACCTAAGAAAGGGACAGGCGAGACCTGCTTAGCCTGTACCAATTTGTAGCTCAAGAAGGGGCTGGTGCGAAATCAACCGCACCAGCCCCTTTCGTGTATCAAGGAAGCGGACCAACGTGTGTCATGGGGACGTATAATTCGACACACTCGGAAGGGTGTCTGTATCTGGAAACGCAGCGCGTCCGAAGGCGCCGTCTTGTTGCCAGCTGACTGAGTGTGTCTAATTATACGTCTCCGGTGACACACCCCCAGGTCCAGCAGCGGCTCGACTGTCCCTCTACACCTCAGGCTCGGCTTGCAGGTTGATGGCCGAGCGGTCTGCGAGGCTCGCGTAGTTGGGTCCCAGCCAGATTCCAGATTCGCCAGGGCCAAGCACCAGAGGCATCCTGCTGTGAGTGGGGGCCACGCTGGCATTTGGCGTGGTCGTAACGACCGAAACTCGGTCATTTTGCCAAACGCCGGCAAGAAGAAACACCTGGTGAGCTGGGTCAGTAAAGCGCACTTGCGCGCCGCGACTCGACGGGTTTCTCGTCCACGACTCATAAAAGCTTCGAACGGGTACAAGGCACCGGCCACGCAGCAGAGGCTCTGCCCAAAGCCCTCTGCCGGAGCGAGCCTGAGATAGAGCTGTCTCGATGCGCGTGTTAAAGACGAGCTTCTCCTTGCCGCCCACGGTTGCCATGAAGCCCCAAGTGAGCTCAACTGCATCGAGCTCGCCATTCTCATCAACCATAAACAGGGGCAGCTGCTTCCCCGGATATGCGTCGGGCACCACAAGCTCGGGATCGCGCTTGGGAACGCGCGGGTGTCCAGTCTCGTGAAGCTCGTCAAGAGCGCCACGTAGCTCGGCTATAAGCAGGGGAGAGATTCGATGGCACATGACATGTCTCCTCCAAAACGGTGCTGTCCTCATTCGTTTCTATCATGACGCAGAACGTGCGGTTTTCGTCTGACTGTACGCACGGCCGACGAAAACTGGGGCAAAAACGCACTGCTTTTAGCATTTCCTGCATACGGTCACTGCAGAATCGCACAATCTGCGTCATGCCTAAAGCCATAGGGCTCCGGCCGGCTCTCTCATCGCCTGACGTGGCCTGCGGCGCGCGTCAAAGCAAAGCCCCCCTTCGTTTGAGCCACATGGCCTCCAACCGCAAAGCAAGTTCTCATAAATTGATGACTCAACCAACAAATGGCACCGCGTTTGTCTGTTTGTCTGGTGCGCTTCTGGGCTGTGCCCTGCGAGTCTTGTAGGCTAATAGGTAGGAGAGGCGAGCTTTTGCTCGCAACAACTGGAAGCGAGCAGCCATATGGCGCAAAGGGGGAGGGGCTCGTCGCAGCAGCGGCATACGCCTCGAATCATAGACTCGATCGTCGAGCCAACGGATGTGCATGCACTTACCAACGAGGAGCTGTCCATCGTTGCCGACGAGATTCGCGAGCAGATCGTGTCGACAACGTCCAAGATGGGCGGGCATCTTGCCAGCAGTCTTGGAGCGGTTGAGACCATTGTGGCCCTTCATGCCGAGCTCTCGTGTCCGCACGACAAGATCGTCTACGACGTTGGCCACCAGTCCTATGCCCATAAGATCCTTACGGGCCGTCTCGCCCGTTTTGACTCGCTGCGCACCTACGGGGGGCTCTCGGGCTTTACCAACCCCGACGAAAGCGACTGCGACGTTCACTACTCTGGGCATGCGTCCGATTCGCTCTCAATTGCCCTTGGCCTCGCTCGTGCCCGCGACCAGCGTGGCGGCGACGAGCGGGTGGTCGCCCTCATTGGCGACGCCTCCATTTCGGGCGGCATGGCCTTTGAGGCGCTCAACCAGATGGGCCAGGACCACACGCGCATGGTCGTGATCCTCAACGACAACGGCATGTCCATCTCGCCCAACGTCGGCGCTCTCTCGCGTCACTTGACCGAGCTGAGGTCGTCTCGAGCCTATCGCGACCGCCGAAATCAGGTGGTCGGTCGCATGGAGGGCTATGGGCCAATAGGACGCGCCGCACACGCGGCTGTGCACTCCATAAAGAGCTCGGTCAAGCACCTGTTGCTGCCCGACACGGTGATGCTCTACGAGCAGCTCGGCATTACCTGCCTGCCAGCCGTGGACGGTCACAACATTGCGGCGCTCAGGCATTCGCTGCGCGTTGCGTTTGCCTCCGACGGTCCTGTGTTGGTGCATGTGGTGACAAGGAAGGGCCACGGATTTGGCCCTGCTGAGAAGAGCCCCGAGGTCTTTCACAGCGTGCGCTCGTTTGACCCTGCCACAGGCGAGGTGGCATCGACCGCCGCCGGCTGCGGCGAGGTTGTCCATCAGACCCTGCTGCGCGAGACCGAGGCAAACAACGACATCATTGCCATCACGGCCGCGATGGCCGACGGCACTGGCCTTGCCGCCTTTGCCGAGGACTGCCCAAAGAACTTCATCGACGTGGGCATCTGCGAGGAGCACGCCATAGGCTTGGCCGCGGGTCTTGCAACAGGCGGCGCTCGTCCCGTTGTGGCCATCTATTCGACCTTCTTGCAGCGCGCCATTGACCAGCTGATCGTGGACGTTGCCCTGCCCAGGCTCAACGTGGTCCTCTGCGTGGACCGCGCGGGCGTGGCAGGCGCCGACGGCCCCACGCACAATGGCTCGTTTGACCTCGTTTACCTGCGGATGATTCCCAACATGCGCATCCTGGCGCCGTCAAGCGGACCAGAGCTGTCGAGCGCCATCCACACGGCCCTCTCGCTTGACGGGCCTGTGGCCGTGAGATACCCCAAGGCCTTTGAGGACGTAAGCATGCCCGCCGAGCCCGAGCTCCTTGAGCCGGGCGTCTCCCGCGAGCTTGTGCACGGAGACGACGTTGCCCTGCTTGCATTTGGAACCATGGTTACCTCTGCGCTCGAGGCGGCCCGCCTGCTCGAGGCGCAGGGTGTCAGTACGCGCGTTGTGGACATGCGCTGGGTGAAGCCGCTCGATGAGGAGGCCATTCGCAAGGCCGCCGCCACGTCGCTTGTGGTGACCGTTGAGGACGGTTGCGTTGCCGGTGGGGTAGGCGAGGGCGTTCTTGGCGTGCTGGCGCGTGAGGGGCTCTGCTGCCCGGTGCTCAACCTTGGCATTCCGGACCGCTTCCTCGAGCAGGGCGTCCCCGCGATCGTGCATCGCGACCTGGGCCTTGACGGCAAGGGCATTGCGGCACAGGTGATTGAGAAACTCGGGCATATGGGACGTGATGACCATTGAGCAACGCCGAGGGACATGCACAAGACCTAATGAGCCTAGACCCGGCAGCTGCCGATAGGCTGATCTTGGTGGACGGTCGCGACCAGGCCGTTGGTCAGGCCTCGAAGGAGGCTGCGCACAGGGAGGGGCTTCTTCATAGGGCCTTCTCGGTGGTGCTGGTGCGCAGTGGCAATGGCGGCCCAGAGCTGCTGTTGGCTCAGCGTGCCGAGGGCAAGTACCACTCTGCGGGGCTTTGGACCAACTCTTGTTGCTCGCATCCGCGCGCAGGCGAGGTTTTGCCCGATGCGGCCTACAGGCGCGTTGTTGAGGAGCTGGGGTGCGAGGCGGACGATCTGAGCGAGATTGGCTCCTTCATCTATCGGGCTCCGTTTGCCAATGGCCTCTGCGAGTACGAGTACGACCATGTGCTCGTGGGCGCTTGTGTGGGCGAGCCCAACCCCGATCCAAGTGAGGTTGGGGGCCTTAGGTGGGTCGCGGCCAATGCGCTGGCGCGCGAGCTGGCGGAGCACCCCGAGCGCTTTGCGGCATGGGCCTATACCGTGCTCGGCATGGCCCTGGCGCATCTGGCATAGGAGCTCTGCTCGGCGCTTGCAGTGCGCCTGGGGGATGGTCTGAGATTAGATGCAAAGGGACCACGTGAATGCACGCGGTCCCTTTTATTTGGACGAGCCTTGAGTCTTTTGACGTGCGGGCTTACGCCTCGGTGGGGGTGGTGCCGTCTACCAGGTGAGCGTCCTGCCACTGCTTGAAGGCGTCAAGCTCCGCCTCGTTGATCTTCATGGCAAGTGCCACAACGGCGACGTCGTCCACAAGGCCGAGCACCGGCACCGTGTCGGGCACGACGTCCTTCTTGGCCACCACATAGACAAACGCGCTCACCAGCGAGGCGACGACCTTGGGCGAGACGTCGGTGTATTCCTGGGTCACGTAGCCCTTGACCATCTGAGCCATGAGGGGGATGTTGCCCAGTGCCTCGCCCATCGAGGAGGGCAGCTCCTTGACCTTCTGCTCGAGCTGCTTCAGCAGGTCGTTGATCTTCTCGGGGTCGGAGAGGATCTCTTGCGCCTGGGCAATGCCACTCTCAATGATCTCGCGTGCCTCGTCAACATTAAACTGCTGCTCTGCCATGATGCCCTCCCGTCGGCTTTGCTGCAGGCACCCATTTGCCTGCCATTTTGTGGCTCAAGTGTAGCGCCTGCCAGTCCTTAAGGTTCGCTTGCCGCGCAGGAGGATGGGTGGACGGAGCGTGTGCGCGTCTCAGTTACTGGGCTTTTGCCTGGAGAGGACAAAGGCCGGGACAGGTGGTCCCGCTTGTCTTGGGCACAGGGCTCTTCGTATTGGGCTTGCGGGGGCGTTTCGTGCGAGAATAGGCGAGAAAGACGTAGGCGCCTTGGGCCGCCCGGCCACGGCGCGAGGAATGGAGGACGTATGGACGAGCCAATAATCGATCGCTCCAAGGTCAAGAAGCTGCTTGAGACCCCCTATATCAGGGTCTATGAGCTCGCTTACGAGGATGGAACGCGCTACCTTGACGCCTCGCGCAGGAAGGCCGACCGCCTGCTGGCACTGGCGCCAAAGGAGGACCTGGCGCAGGCGCTTCCCGATGCCATCAGTTGCTTTGTGGTTTTGGCGCCTGAGGGGGCAGAGCCCAGGCTTCTGCTCTTTCGCGAGTACCGCTATCCAACGGGGCAGTTCATGCTCAGCATCCCCTCGGGCCTCATTGACGCGTCTGACCGCGAGGGCAAAGACCCCATCATTGCCGCAAGCGTGCGCGAGCTCTGGGAGGAGACGGGCATCAAACTGGGGGAGCAGGACAGCATGCGCGTTGTGAGTCCTCTCCTGTTCAACTCACCTGGCTTTACCGACGAGAGCACGGCGCTTGTGAGCGTTGTGGTGCGCGGCAAGGGCGGCAGTCACCTTACGCAGGACGGGGCCGAGGGCACTGAGCGCTTTGACGGGTTTGTGCTGGTGACCCAAGAGGAGGCGCGTCAGATTCTGTCTCAAGGAACCGACCCATTTGGCAACTACTATCCGCTGGTGACCTGGGCTGCGCTCACCCACTTTGCCTGCGACCTCTGGTGCTAGCGGTCTCCGCTGCCCTTGTTGCTGGGGCTCCGCGTCCATCTGTGGGGCTGCAGGCACGGGCCATGGAGTTCGTATCTGGCCCATGCAGCTGCGTCAACGGTGATCTAGCGGTACGTGTCTGCGCCTTACGTGAGTGGGAGGGCAGCCGCGGCCATGCCGGGCTGTCCTCCCATTGGCTTGCTGCTGGAAAAGAGATGAGAACGGACGGACACTACTGCTTGATGGCAAAGGTCACGCTCACCTCTGCCTCAACGCTCACCTGGCCGGGCTCGAGCGGAACCCCGCCGTCAACGGTGGCGTCAGCTGTTGCCTCCTCCGCCTTGGCGTAGTAGTTCGTGTTCTCGTAGCCCTCGTTTATCGAGACAATCTCTCCAAGTGTGGCGCCGCTGGCCTTGGCGATGGCCTCGGCCTTGGGACGGGTGCCTTCAACGGCTTTCTCAAGGGCTTGCAGGTAGGCATCGCTTGCGTCGCTGGAGTAATATTCCGGTCCGTTGACCTCGGTCGCACCGGCCTCGAGGCAGGCGTCCATAAGCGCGGAGACATCCTCTATCGCCACGTTGGTCACGTTGATGACCGTGCGCGCCTCGTAGCCCTCCTGGCCTTCGTCGCCCCAATAGGGTGACACGTCGGTGTAGATGGTCTGGATGTTCTCTTCTGCAATCCCGTTCTTCTTGAGCTGGGCGATGACGTCTTTTGTGGGCGTGGCGATGCTGTCTTGGGCCTTTTTGGAGTCTGGTGACTGGGCTGTGATCGCTACCGAGAAGCTTGCGGTGTCGGGTACCACCTCGACTGTGGCGTGCGATGTGACCGTGATGGTGCCAGGCTGTTGCACGGCACTGGTGCCAGGAGAGGCGCACGCGCCAAGGAGCAGGCAGACGGCTGTGGCAAGACCAAGAAGGGGAGTGCGACCAGTCTTGCGGTTGATAAGCTTAGCCATGATTCCTCCAACTATGTCGTCAATGGACCTTTGTTAAGGATACGAGCGTGCCTGCATATTTGTCGCCAGCATCTCAGAAATGGTGCCGTGACGGGACGCTTTGGGGTCGCCCAATGCGTCTCTCGCCAAGCGGGTCCGCGCCTGAGGACGTCCCCTCTTGCAAAATTCTTCGTTCTTGCACCTTTGACAAACTCCACGCTGCGAGTTTTTCGTTCTTGCACTGACGCTCTGGTATGCAAGAGCACAACAACGAAGAATTTCGCAAGTTGGGGTCGTGAGACGGTGCAACAACGAAGAGTTTTGCAAGAGGGGGAGCGCGCGTCTGGTCCCTGGCATGCGCTTCTCGAGTGTCGCTGCAAAGCAAAAGCCCCCGCAGCTGGTGCGGGGGCTTCATGTAGCGCTCGTTACACGCTGATGAGAACTAAAGAACTAAAGTCCTAAAACTAGTCCTCGATCTCGATGGCGCCAACCGGGCAAGCGTCTGCGCAGGCGCCGCAGCCGATGCAGTCGTCCTCGTTAGCGGCGACGGCGACATCGTCAACCTCGATAACGCCGACGGGGCACTCGCCCGCGCAAGCGCCGCAGCCGATGCAAGCATCAGTGTCAATAATGGGCTTAGACATGTTGTTTCCTCTCCTAGAGAATGGATAGTTACCCCCTACAGGCAGACTAGCACGCTTGCGGCAAAAGAGTGCCAGAAAGTCTGACTTTTTTAGAACTGTGGGGGTTTGAGGGATGCAAAAGGCCTCCCGCACGTGTGAGCGGGAGGCCTTACTGGGCAAATGCGTGACCCCTTGGGTCAAATATCATCAAAAGCTGTTACAGGCCAAACATCACACCAAGGTAAATCTCGGCCATCATAAGGATCAGGAAGCCAAATGCGTAGGGGGCAATCTTGCCCATGAGCTTTCCGTCCTGGCCCTGAAGGTCAAGAGCTGCGCAGCCAATGGCAATGTTCTGCGGGCTGATCATCTTGCCAGCGGAGATGCCAAGGGAGTTGGAGGCAACGAGCCACAGCTCGTTGACGCCGAGCGTCTGTGCGGCACTCAGCTGCACGTTGCCAAAGAGAACCTCGGAGGAGGTACCGGAGCCGGTAACAAAGGTGCCAAGAGCGCCAAGAACTGGGGCCATGAGCGGGTACAGGCCGCCGAGCGTGCCCACGAAGAACGCCGCAATGTCGCCGATCATGCCGGAGTAGGTCATGATCTTGGCCAGGCCCAGAATGCCCAGCATGGTGAGGATGGTCTTAGACATCTGAACCACGGTGAGGTAGAGCACGGCAAAGGTCTGGTCGAGGTAGGCGCCCTGCGCGAGACCGCCAATGATGCCGCAGATGAGGATGAGCACACCAGGCGTGTTGATCCAGGTAAAGGTGAGCGTGGCGTCGGGGTTGCCCGCATAGATGTTGACGGTGGTCTTGAACGGAGCCAAGAAGTTGTAGACCGGGGTGACGACCTTGGCCGTGCACAGCAGCACGATGAAGATGAGGATGAAGGGGCTCCAGGAGATAATGGCGCCCTGTACGTCGACGTTCATCTTCTTCTTGAGGACGACCTTGTACTCCTCGGGGACCTCGTGCGTGGAGTAGCGGATGGCGACGACAAAGGTCACCACGAGGGAGGCAACGGCACCGGCGACGTCGGCGAGCTCGGCACCAACAAGGGAGGCAACCAGGATCTGCGGAAGCGAGAAGGTGAGGCCTGCAACGATGGGCACGGGCAGGATTCCCTTGAGGGCCTTGAATCCGCCGCCAATGGCCATGACCATGAGCACGGGGCAGAGGATGGCAAAGGGGGCAACTTGCAGTGCCTGAACGGTGCTGAGCTGAATGACGTCAAGGCCGGTCTGCGCGGCGAGCGTGGTGGTGGGGATGCCCACCGAGCCAAACATGGTGGGAACGCCGTTGGCAATGAGGCACACGAGAATGGCGGTGATCGGGTCGATCTCGAGGGCCATCAGCATGCTTGCGGGAATGGCGACAGCGGTACCAAAGCCAGCCATGCCCTCCATGAAGTTGCCAAAGCACCAGGCGATGAGGATGGTGAGGATGCGCTTGTCAGACGAGACCGAGGTGAGCATGGCCTTGATGGTCTCCATGGCACCCGTGCTCACGCAAAGGTTGTAGGTGAAGACCGCGGCAATGATGACAAGCACGATGGGCCAAAGCGCAAAGAGGAATCCCTCAAGGGCGGCGGTCGCAACGTTGATGGGAGTCATCTTCCAGTAGGCCATCGCAACTACGACGCCTACCACAAGGGCCTCTAGACTTGCCATCCAGGCCTGCTGCTTGAGGCCAATGAGGGCAATAACGAGCCAGATGATGGGGGTTAGGGCTAGAAGGAACGGGATGAACAGCTCGAGCATGGCTTCTCCTCCGTCGATGGGCACACGCACCTATGTTAAACCCACAACGTTGGCGAGGCGCTACCAATCCGTTCAAAGGCAAAAAGAGCCGTCTCGTGACGCTGCGTCGTGGAAGCAATGAGAGGTTTGTGCCTCATGTGAGGTGTGGAGGCATCGGGGCCGTTAAGCAGGTGCTAGTTGCTGTTTGAGAGAGCGCGTCCCCACGCGAACAAAGAAGCGGGCCAGCCTTCGGGAGTCTTTCTCCCTTTGGCTGGCCCGCTCGGGTCCGTCTCTCGAGCGCTGCTGCCGTGCAGCGCCTGCGGTGCGCGCTTAGCCTGCGGTGGGGTCAACCACGACCATCTGACCGGCGCCTTCGCCCTGGGTATCTTCGCCGCGCCTCACGACGGTGCCGCCTGAGGCCTCAAAGTCGTCGATGATGGCTTCCACAAGAATGCTCACGTACTCGGGCTGGCCTGTTGGCGTGAGGTGCTCCCCATCGGGGTAGAGCCAGTCGGACATGCCCTCGCTGGCTGCATACCAGTCGATGAGCTTCACGTTTTCGTGGCGATCTGCACAGTCATGCAGGGACTGGTTGATCTGGGCCTCCTCGGATTCGGGGATGCGTACGCTCACCAGGTAGATGGAGCGATCCGGTCCGCAGGCGGCGACCATCTGCTCCAGCTCGTCGTAGGTGGCGGGGATGTTGGAGAAGGCCTGCAGGATGACAACGTCACCGACCACGCCCTGCGCCAGGTAATCGTTGAGGACGCTCAACGCCTGGTCGGGACGGCGGCCCACGTAGCTGTCCATAAGGCTGTCAGGGCAAGCGGCCCACCAGAACGCGGCGGCGTCGCCGGGGACGGAGTCGCCAATGAGTACGGGGTTGTAGATTCCCGCCTTCCGGTCTTTGGCCGACTCGCGCAGCACCGCATCGGCTGCGGGGACATCCTCGCTTTCCCCAGCTGGATCGGGCCTATTGGCGGGTCCCTCAGAGAGGTCCATGGCCTTGTCGGCCGCTTCGCCCGTGCTCACGATTGCATCCTCGGGTACCAGCGTCTCGTCGGGAATGATTGCCATTCCAATACCGTCGGCAATGAGGACGCCGGCGATGGCCACGAGAGCGGCGATGCGCAGCTGCGGGAAGACGGGCTCGGGAGCGGGCTCGCCCTTGAGCATCCGCGCGATGGGCTTCTCGATCAGCTGGTGCGTGAGCTCGGCAAGCAGCAGCGAGAGAAGCACCACAAGAACAATGCGCCACCAGGCTGCCCCGTTGTCGGCTGCGCGGAACAGCTGAATAAGCGGGTAGTGCCAAAGGTACACGCCAAACGAGCGAGAGCCGAGCCAGGTGAGCACGGGAAAGGAGAGCACCTGGGAAAGGAATCCCTTTGGTTGCACGATGGCGGCAAGGATGATGGCCGAGAGCAGTGCCGCAAGAAACATGCCACCGCGATACAGGAAGATGGAGGTGTCGGGCAAGAACACCATTGCGATCACAAGCAGGACCAGCGCGATGAGGGCGCCAATCTCGATCACGAGGCGGCTCTCCTCAACGAGGTCACGGACATCGCGGGCGGCGCGCTTGCCAAGCGGCATCACATAGGCGAGCCACGCGCCAATGAGCGGTGCAAACGCCCTGGTGTCAGGCCCGTAGTAGACGCGGGTTATACCTGAGTCAGGGTTATAGAGAAAGCCCATGGCCATGGCGGAGGCAACGGCGAGCACCAGACAGAGGCGCCTCGTGGTCGCGCGCGACGGCAGGATGGCGCCGCAGATGAGCATGAGCACGGGGAAGACCAGGCAGAACTGCGCGTCGATGCCCAGGTACCACAGATGCGTGAGGGGCGACGGGCCGCCAATTTGCTCAAAGTACGAGACGTTGCGCAGGATATAGCTGATGTTCTCAAAGAATGCGAGGCCGGGCAGCACGTCGGGGCGCGCCTTTGTGAGCAGCACGTGGTTGGCTGCCACGCAAACGAGGATGGTCCCAGCGATGGACACGGCCATGGGGGGCCAAATGCGCAGGAAGCGGTCGATCCAGAAGTTTGGTATTGCCGCGGCGCCACCCTGCTGCATGCGACGGAGCAGCGAGGAAGTCACGAGGTAGCCGGTGAGCACCAAAAACATGATGACGCCCAGGTGACCGCTGGGAAGCCATACCACGTCGAGGTGGTAGAGGAGCACCGCGATGACGGCAATTGCCCTAAAGCCGTCGATGCCGCCTACGCGCGCCGATGCCTGCTTGGCCTGGCCCTGCGAGTCACGCTGAGGGCTGGCGCTGCGTTGGCCACGAGAGTTGCGCTGCTGGCGAGTGCCACGACTGCTGCGTGCCTCGTCGCGCTGCGTGCGCCTGCGGCCATCGCCCGAGCGTCGTGCGTCTCTTTCTCTGCTGGTACTAGCGCTGCGCCGACGCTCTGTGCGGTCGTTGCGCGTCTGCTGCGAACGCCTTCTTTGCGTTGTGGTTGTCCTACGGGTTGCCATGGTCTTCCTCGTCTGTAAGCGATTGCCCATCCCATGATAACGGGCTTTAAGCTTTGTTTGGACGCGTTTTGAAAACCGTCTGGGTATTACCGAAAAGTGAGTTCATACGTGTTTACTCGGGGTACGCTGTTTATATTGTCTAATCATCATGTATCAGCGAGGTTGCCATGCTTCAGCTGGAGCACATCCGCAAGGCCTATAAGATGGCGTCGTTCACGCAGGTCGCGCTCGACGACGTGTCGGTTGCGTTTAGGGACAACGAGTTTGCTGCCATTCTGGGCCCATCGGGCTCGGGTAAGACAACCATGCTCAACATCCTTGGCGGCCTTGACCACGCCGACTCGGGCGACATTATCATCAACGGCGTCTCGACCAAGAACTACTCCGACAAGGACTGGGACGCCTACCGCAACCATCGCATTGGCTTTATCTTCCAGAGCTACAACCTCATTCCGCACCAGACGATTCTCTCTAACGTGGAGCTCGCGCTGACCCTTGCCGGGCTTCCTGCCAGCGAGCGCAAGGAGCGCGCACTGTCGGCGCTCGACCGAGTGGGCCTTCTTGAGCATGCCTCCAAGCGGCCGAGCCAGCTCTCTGGCGGTCAGATGCAGCGTGTGGCCATCGCCCGTGCACTGGTCAACGACCCCGACATTGTCCTTGCCGACGAGCCCACAGGCGCGCTCGACACCGACACCGGCATCCAGGTGATGGAGCTGCTCAAGGAGATTGCGCAGGACCGCCTGGTGGTTATGGTCACCCACAACCCCGAGCTCGCCGAGGAGTACGCAAACCGCATCATCCGCCTTAAGGACGGCCGGATCGTGGACGACACCAACCCCATTGCCGAGGGGGAGGAAGACTCCTCGGGACAGGCTGTCAGCGCCCAGGGCGTGCTTCCGCTTGTGGGGGCCAGCCAGGCCGGCGCCGCCGAGGGGGCTGGGGCTTCAAGGGCAAAGGCGTCGGGCGTGAGCGACGCCACGCGCCACGCATCAATGTCGTTCCTCACGGCGCTGGCGCTCTCGTTCAACAACCTCATGACCAAGAAGGGCCGCACCTTTATGACGGCCTTTGCAGGGTCGATTGGCATCATTGGCATTGCAGCCATCCTGGCACTCTCGAACGGCGTCAACGACTACATCGCCAAGACCGAGGAGGAGGCGCTCTCGAGCTACCCGCTCACCATCACCAAGAGCAGCTTTGACCTTACGGGGCTGATGCTGGCAAACGTTGCCGACGAGGACGACGTGAGCGACGATGCGGCGGAGGAAGAGGAGAAAGAGGAGAACCCTCGCGCGCTCTACCAGCTGCCCATCATGACCGACATGTTTGCGCAGGTGAAGAACAATGACCTGCGCTCATTTAGGGAGTTCATCGAAGGCGGCGACTCCGGCCTCGAGCCCTATGTCAACTCGATTCAATACGGCTACGCCATCAAGCCCCAGATCTACAAGGCCGACACCTCCGGTGGCATTCAGCGCCTGAGCCCCTCGCGCATGTCGCAGACGCTCACCAACGGATTCTCGGGCTCGGCATTTTTGGGTGGCGCCCAAATGTCGTCGTTCACCGAGCTGCTCGACGACCAGCGACTGCTCGAACAGTCGCTCGAGCTGGTGGAAGGGCGCTGGCCGGAGTCGTACGACGAGTGCGTCTTTGTCATGAGCAGCTACGACGGCGTGAGCGACTACACCCTCTACAGCCTGGGCTTTTATGACACCAAGGTCATGGACGACATGACCACCAAGGCGCTCAACGGCGAGACCGTCGAGGTCCCCGAGACCTACGAGGAGTTCACCATCGATGACGCCATGCAGATGCACTTTGCCGTGGTGCCGTCGTCGACCCTGTACCAGAAGAACAACGAGCAGGGCTCTTGGACCGACATGACCGGTGACAGCGGCTATATGCGCGATGCCATTGCCAACGCCATCGACCTTCATGTGGTGGGAGTCGTGCGCCGCTTGAGCAACGGCAGCTCGTCGGCTGTTCCGGAGGGCATTGGCTACACGAGCGCTCTCACGTATCACCTCATGGACGTGGCGGCGGACTCCGACATCGTGCGCGCACAGCGCGAGAACCCCGACGTGGACGTGTTCACCGGCAAGACCTTTGAGGAGCTTCAGGACGAGGAGAACCGCGACTTTGACCTGAGCTCGGTCTTCTCGGTTGACGAAGAGGCCCTGCGCAATGCCTTCTCGTTTGACTCGAGCTCGCTCGAGGGGCTGGGTTCGGGCATGGACCTCTCGGGCGTGGACCTTGGCTCGGCGATGAGCGGGATGGACCTGAGCGGCATGCAGCTCGACACCTCGCAGCTCACGTCCATTTTTAGCGAGGACACCATGCGGCAGATCATGCAAAACGCGCCGCAGTTTAGCCTGAGCGGCATGGGCGAGCAGCCTGCGCCCGGGGGTGACACCGGGGTGCAGCCCGCCGATGGTACCGACACGGGAGAGCCTGGCATCGGTGATGACACCCAGACCGGCCAGACGCCTCCCGCAGATGTCCTCACACCAGAGCAGCGCGCGCGTCTTGAGGAGGCGGGCAACCAGTTGGCAAGCGGGTTTATGGCTTGGCTGACGCTCAACGGCAAGCTCGTTCCGGGCGAGCAGCCCGACTACTCTGCGCTGCTGCAGGAGTACCTTGCCACCGAGGAGGCTCAGGCCATCGTTACGCCGCTGACTTCGGAGCTCTCGACCGAGCTCGAGAAGCGCGTGAACGATATGATGACCGACTATCTCACCAATCAGTTTGCGCCGTACCTGTCTCAGGCAATGGGCACGCTCATGACCCAGGCGGCCCAGGTGATGGCAAACCAGCTCGCTCAGCAGATGTCAGCGCAGATGGCAGCCGTGTCGGGCCAGATTGGCTCGCAGCTGGGCAACGCCATCTCGAGCCAGCTGCAGGGGCAGATGGCACAGCTGTCGAGCGCGCTCGAGAACGGCTTCTCGGTGGACGCCAACGCATTCTCCAACGCGATCCAGTTCAACATGACACAGGAGGACCTCACCTCGCTGCTCACCAACTTCATGAATGCCGACGAGCTCACCTACGACGGCAACATGACCAAGCTTGGGTTTGGGGAGCGCTCCAACCCTGATTCGGTCTCCATCTACCCCAAGGACTTTGAGGCGAAGGAGGCCGTGCTGGGAATCGTTGACAAGTACAACGACGACATGAAGGCGGCGGATCGCGACGACGCGACCATCCAGTACTCCGACATCGCCGGCGTGCTCATGAGCTCGGTGACCGACATCGTGAACACCATCTCTCTGGTGCTGATTGCGTTTGTGTCGATCTCGCTCGTGGTGAGCTCGATCATGATCAGCATCATCACCTACATCAGCGTGCTTGAGCGCAAGAAGGAGATTGGCATCCTGCGTGCCATGGGCGCGAGCAAGCTCAACGTGGCCAACATCTTTAACGCCGAGACGGTGATTGAGGGCTTCTTTGCCGGCGTGCTTGCCGTGGCCGTGGTCTATGCTGCGTCGGTTCCCGTGAACCAGATCATCTATGAGACGCGCAACGTGCCCAACATCATGCAGCTTCCCGCCACGAGCGCGTTGGCCCTGGTGGGCATCAGCGTGGTCCTTACGCTGGTCGCAGGCCTGATACCGTCATCGGCAGCCGCACGTCGCGACCCGGTGGAGGCGCTTCGCAGCGAGTAGGGGATAGCCGCGCGTGTTCCAGAATCAGCCGGTCAGTCGACCAGCGGCTCTTCGCTGGGGAGGTCGTCCTCAGGGAGCCACGGGTCGTGCTGCTGGCGCTGCTCGTTGAGCAGCTCACGCCTGCGAAGCTCCTTGCGGAAGCCCTTGAGCGGGTCAAAGGGGGCAAAGATCTTTGCTCGGTCCTCGAGCGCCATGCGAGGGTGACCGTAGTGCATGGGGTCCCAGGGCTCGTCTTGCTGCCAGTTAGTCTCCACTGCGGTGTCCTCCAATCTGCTGGTTGCGCTCGCGCGCCGTGGCATCGGGGAGCAGGTCCATCGCGCGCAGCATGGCATTCTTCCCAAACTTCCTTCGCACGGCATTGACCGCCTGGAGGCGCTTGCGCTCACGCTCGAGCTGGGCGGGGTCCGAAAAGAGGTCCATCTGCAGGCCTTCTCTGTCGCTCTTTGCCACGTCGCCAAGCGCAAGCGAAATGCGATGGATGGGACGACGCGGGTCGACCACCTCGCGGTAGAGGGCCTCTACCTCTTGACGGATGACCTCGCTCGACGAGGTGTGTGAGGCAAAGCTGCGCGTGCCGCCGTCAAAGGTCTCTCGCATGCGCATGAGCCTTCGGTAGCCCGACGCCTCGGACTGACTCGCCGCAAGGCGCTCGTCTGGGGTGGCGCGATACCCAACCGATAGCGAGACCGCGCATGCGACCTGAAATGAGTCGACCAGCTCGAGTGCCAGCTGGTCGGCCATCTCCTTGGCAATGAGTAGTCCGCTCTCAAAGCTGTAGTCGCAGCCCAGGACCTGACCTGCCGAGATTGAGTGAGACTGCGGCCTGTACCCCTTGATGTGTTCGATTCTCACGGGCTCAATGCCCCATGCGTGGTCGATGAGTATCTCTGCGTCGATGCCAAAGGCCTGGTAGATGGGCTCGGTTGGGCTCATGGCAAGCTGTCCCATGGTGTGAATCCCCATCTGCTCGAGCCGCCGTGCGGTACCCGAGCCCACGCGCCAAAAGTCGGTGATGGGCTGGTGCGCCCAAAGGGTCGCGCGATAGGTCTGCTCGTCGAGCTCGCCAAAGAAGCCCGGGCTGTGCTTGGCGGTGATGTCGAGCGCGACCTTGGCAAGGTAGAGGTTCGTCCCAAGCCCGCAGGTGGCGGGGATGCCCGTGGTGGCTACGACGTCGGCGCGTATGCGCTCTCCCAGCTCGCGTGCCGTGCAGGCGTTGAGCGCAAGGTAGTTGGTGATGTCGAGGAAGGCCTCGTCAATGGAGTAGACATGAATGTCCTCTGGCGCAACATAGCGCAGGTAGACCTCATAGATGTCGGCCGATCGCTGAATGTAGAGGGCCATGCGCGGCGGGGCCATGACGTAGTCGATGCTCTTGGGAATCTCAAAGACGCGGCAGCGGTTGCGCACGCCCATGGCCTTGAGGGCGGGCGAGACTGCCAGGCAGATGGTCTTTTCGGTGCGAGTGGGGTCCGCAACAACGAGACGCGTGGTCATGGGGTCAAGCCCCCGCTCCACGCACTCCACGCTTGCATAGAACGACTTGAGGTCTATGCACAGGTATTGTCGCTTTTCGGTTCCCACGGCGCCTCCAATATAGAACTTGCGTTCTAGTATAGCGATGTGGCGCGGATGATGCTCCGAGAGATGCCCATCGGCACATGACCACCCAATGTTGCAAAGCGTGTCAGGGCGTGGTGAAGGCCCTCGTGGCAGGGCCTTCACCGCCGTTGGCGTTGCTGCGGAAACGCCGCCAAAAAGCCTCCCGTTCCCTCATGCGAGAAACGGGAGGCCGCTTGGTGCTATGTGCGCCGCCGCTGTTGCGGGCGGGTCAGGCAAAACATGCTAGCCGGCAAAGACAATCTTCTTTGCGAGGTCGTCAGCAACGTCCTGTCCAAGGTAGTGGGCGACGATGGCCAGGCCAAAGGGGATGGCGGTGCCCATGCCGCGGCTCGTGATGATGTTGCCATCGACGACGACCGCGTCCTCCTGCACGAGCGCGCCGCCCTCCTCGAGCGCGGGCACGACGCCGGGGAAGCACGTGGCGCGACGGCCTTCGAGCAGGCCGAGCTTTGCGAGGATGGAGGGGGCCGCGCAGATGGCGGCAACCTGACGGCCCTCGTTGGCAAAGCGCGTGACCTCGTTGGTGAGGGCATCGCACTCGCCCAGATTGGTGGTACCGGGCATTCCGCCAGGAAGGACCAGCATGTCGTAGTCGTCAAAGTCAAAGTTGGTGTCGTCGAGGCCCCTGTCGCAAACGACGGTCACGTCGTGGGATGACGCAACGGCGTTCGAGTTGGTGATGGAGATGGTCTCGCAGGGGATTCCCGCACGGTAGAGCAGGTCGACGACGGTGAGCGCCTCGATCTCTTCCATGCCCTCGGCGAGGAACACGGCAACGCGATTGTCGGTGGTCTTTGTAAACATGTACAGCCTCCTTGTTCACGTCATACTTAGAGCAAAGAGGATACCGCTATGAGCGAGCCTCACCTCTTGGGTCCTTGAGACAGGCGGGCAAGTGGCAACCAGGCGCCCGCGTGCGACCCGCCTGTGTGGGTGCGACACTTGTTTGAGCTGGCACTCTCTGGCCGAAACGCTGTCAACGAAATGGCATGAGCACGCTACCATAGGGACGAATAGCTGATGCCTGTGTGTGGAAGGCAGACAACACGTGAAACTGCAAACAGGGTCCCTCACACCGCTCTATCGGCAGGTGATGGACGATATCAAGCACGAAATTTTGACTGGCGGATATAAGGCAAACGAGAGGATCCCCTCAGAGCCGGCGCTCTCAGAGATATACTCCGTGAGCCGCATAACCATTCGTCGTGCGGTGGAGGAGCTGGTGGGGGAGGGTTACCTCACCAAGCGCCAGGGCAAGGGTACCTTTGTGAACAGCGCACGCGTGGAGCGAAAGACCCTTGCGCTCACAGACGCGCAGAGCTTTATTGCACGCTGCGACGAGTCGGGGCTCACTGCCGGCTCGCGCCTGGTCGAGCTCTCGGCGGTGAGGGGCAGCGAGAGCGATTGCCGTGCTCTTGGGATTGCGCCCGGTCAGGAGCTCCTGCATATAAGGCGTACGCTCATGGCCGATAGCGCGGCCGTTATGGTCGAGAGCCTTTTGATGCCGCTTGGGCGCTTTGCGAGGCTGTCCGAGGCTCAGCTCGACAACGCCTCGCTCCCACAGCTCTGCGAAAAGCTCTGTGGCGTAAGGCTGGCCCATGGCAAGCAGCGCACAATTGAGGTGGTGCCGGCGAGCTTTGAGCAGGCGGAGCTTCTTGCCGTGTCGGTTGGCGAGCCGCTCTTTCTCGTGACAGGCCTTGTTTGTGACGAGAACGACACGCCACAGATGCTTGCGCACATGCACATCCCCACGGCCTTCTGTGCCTTTGCGGTGTAGCTGCAAGGCGGTGGTGGCGAAAGAGCCGGTGCCGATTGGGAACGCGCCACAGCGAGATGCGGCCCGAGTGTGGCCGCTCGGCAAATCCTATGCTTTGTAAGTGCCACGTGGGGCAACGATTGCTCGCGATGCGTCACAATAGAGAGAATGGGCGGCGTCTTTGGGGGCGGCATGGCTTTTGTCGAGTTTCGCGACGTTAGAAAGATCTATCACATGGGCGATGTCGAGGTTCGCGCCGTCGACGGCATGAACTTTGACATCGAGCAGGGCGAGCTCGTTGTGATCGTTGGCCCATCCGGCGCGGGCAAGACCACCGTTCTCAACATGCTTGGAGGCATGGACGCACCAACCTCGGGCACCATCAGCCTCGACGGCCAGGCCATCAGCTCCTTTGGCGAACGTGAGCTCACCCAGTATCGCCGCCACAGCATTGGCTTTGTCTTTCAGTTTTACAACCTGGTGCAAAACCTCACGGCGCTCGAGAACGTCGAGCTTGCGAGTCAGATCTGCAGGGACCCGCTGCCTGCCGAGCGAATGCTTGAGCAGGTGGGCCTCTACGGGCGCAGGGACAACTTCCCCTCGCAGCTTTCGGGCGGCGAGCAACAGCGCGTGGCGATTGCCCGCGCGCTCGCAAAGAACCCAAAGCTGCTGCTCTGTGACGAGCCAACCGGTGCGCTTGACTACGTGACGGGCAAGCAGGTGCTCAAGCTCCTGCAGGACACGTGCCGTACCATGGGCAAGACGGTCGCCATCGTGACCCACAACTCGGCCTTCACCAAGATTGCCGACCGTGTGATCGAGGTGCGGGAAGGCCGTGCGAGCAGGGTGCTCACCAACCCCAACCCAAAAGACGCCATGACGGTGGAGTGGTAGGGTGCCATGCGCAGCGCGTTTGGCAAGGACATAGCACGCAGCATTAAGGGGTCGCTCGGGCGCTTTGTTGCCATCATGGGCATTGTGGCGCTGGGCTGCGGCTTTTATGCGGGCCTTAGGATGTGCGGGCCCGACATGCGTGCCGATGCCGATCGCCTCTACGACGGCACCAACCTGTGGGACGTGCGCCTCATCTCGACGCTTGGCTTTTCGGATGACGACCTAAGGCGAGTGAGTGCCGTGGAGGGCGTGCGCCAGGTGATGCCCTCTCGCACCTTTGACGCGATGGCGCACCTTGGGAGCGAGCAGGTGGCCGTGCGCGTCTCATCGATAGAGCCCGAGCTTGCAGAAGAGAGCACGGCGGAGGGCGACTATGTGGTGAGTTCCCCAAATGACGCGTACCTCAACAGGCCCCGGCTGGTGAGCGGACGATGGCCAAGGGAGCGAGGCGAGTGCGTCGTCTCTGCCGACGCTCCCGAGGCCTTTTGCAAGACTGGTGACACCATAGAGCTGCTGTATGGCTCCACGGACATCGACGAGCTTATCGCCGTGCGAAAGCTGCAGGTAGTGGGCATGGTGAGCTCGTCTAACTATCCCTACACCGGTAGCTTTGGGTCAACCACCCTGGGCTCGGGCATCATCGACGACTATCTCTTTGTGGCACCGGAGTCCTTTGACGAGGATGCCCCCTACACCGAGATATACCTCACGGTGGAGGGCACCTCGGACGAGCTGAGCGAATCCGATGCCTACCAAGAGGTCGTTGGGGCCACCAAGGGTCGTCTCGAGGGCTTTGAGGCGGAGCTCTCCAGCGCCCGCCAGGCCGACCTCAAGGCTGCGGCCCAAGAGACACTCGACGAGAAGTGGGCCGAATACGACGACGAAAAGGCCAAGGCCGACGACGAGCTGGCCGATGCAAAGGCGGAGCTCGACGAGGCCGCAACAAAGATTGCCGATGGCGAGGCGGAGCTGGCCGATGGCGAGGCCGAGTATGCCAACGGCGTGGCGGAGTTTGAGGCTGAGCGTGCAAGCGTGCTGGCCAAGCTCGATGACGCACAAGGTGAGATAGACGAGAACCAGAGGACGCTCGACGCAAAGCGCAGCGAGTGGGAGCAGGGTCGTGGCAAACTGCTCTCCGAGCTTGGAGCCACGAGCATCTCGGACGCCAAGGACAAGCTCTCCGCCCAACAGGGGGAGCTCGACAAGACCAAAGAGGAGCTTACTGGGCAGCGGGATGGACTCGCTGCGCAGAAGGAGGGCCTTGAGGCACAGCTCGCTCAGGTGCAGGAGCAGATCGGGCAGCTCGACCAGCTGCTTGGAGCCTTTGCTCAGCGCGCGGAGCTTGAGGCCACGGCCGAGGCCCTTAACGCTCAGATAAAGGCGCTCGAGGAGGCTGGGGACGAAGAGGCCGCTGCGGCGCTTGCCGAGCAGCTCGCGCAGGTGCAGGCGGGAATCGAACAGCTTGACGGCGTGATAGCCGCCTCTGGGATGGACGAGGCCACTGCCACCGCGGCACGTGAGCAGGCCGCAGCGGGAGTCGCCCAGCTTGAGGGCGGCATCGAACAGATCGATGCGGGCATTGCCCAGATTGACGATGGCCTGGCGCAGATCGAGGAGGGCCGCGCAAAGCTCGAAGAGGGGCGGACGGGCATCAAGCAGCTTGAGGATGGCAAGGCCCAGATCGACGACGGTCAGAGGCAGCTGGATTCCGCGCGCTCTCAGCTGGCAGGCGCCAGGGCAACGGCGGAGCGCGAGCTGGCCAATGGGCAGGCTCAGCTCGACGATGCGTCAGCAAAGCTCAATGATGCCCGAACTGAGCTGGCCGACGCCCGAGACAAGTACGCCGAGGGTCTCGCCGAGTACGAGAACGGTGTGGCGGAGGCCGATGAGAAGTTTGGCGACGCGCTTGCACAGCTCAAGGACGCCCAGCGTGAGATAGACGAGATCGAGCGCCCGGACATCTATGCGCTCGACCGCACCCAGAGCGAGGGCGCAGCCACCTACCATGCCGACGCGGGGCGCATGGACAACATCGCCCGCGTCTTTCCCATGATCTTCTTCCTCGTGGCCGCGCTAGTCTCGCTCACCACGATGACGCGCATGGTCGAGGACGACCGCGTGCAGATTGGCACCTACAAGGCCCTGGGCTACGGCACCGCAGCCATTGCGGCAAAGTATCTCGTGTATGCGGGCATTGCGGGCGTTGTTGGCGCGACGTTTGGCATAGCCGTCCTCACGCAGGTCCTTCCCTATATCGTGATGTCGGCATACTCGATCATCTACACCGTGCCTATCCATGCGTTCCCGATCCCCGTTGATGCAGGAATCGCGCTTTCGGCAGGGGGCCTTGGCGTGGGTGTGACCATGCTCGCAACGTGGGGAGCCGTGGTCCAGAGCCTGCGCGAAGTGCCGGCAACGCTCATGCTGCCGCGCGCCCCGGCGGCCGGCAAGCGCATCCTGCTCGAGCGCATCACCCCAATTTGGAGCCGCCTCTCCTTTATCTGGAAGGTTACGTGCCGCAATATCTTCCGCTACAAGCGGCGCTTCCTCATGACGGTGATTGGCATTGCCGGCTGCACGGCGCTCCTGCTGGTGGGCTTTGGCCTGCACGATTCCATTTGGGACATCATTGACCGGCAGTATGGTCCCATCATTCACTTTGACACCACTGTTGGCCTGGACGGAGACGCCATTGAGCTCGATGTGCGCCGAGCCTGCGACTACCTCGAGGGAACGGGCGAGGTCAGCGACATAGTTCGCGTGCAGAACGAGAACTTGCAGGCAGGTACTGCCACCTCTAACGAGACCACGCGGGTCAACGTCGTGGTGCCGCGCTCTGCTGCAGAGATGTCCACGGCCATCACCTTCAAGAACCGCCTTTCGGGCGAGGAGCTGGCCTTTGACGACGACGCCGTGCTCATCACCGAGAAGCTTTCCATGAAGTACGGCGTGGGCGTGGGCGACAAGATCTTGATCTTTGACCAGGACGACGTGGGCAACGCCGTGGGCGACGGCCATGCGCTGACGGTGACGGGCGTCGCCGAGAACTACGTGGGAAACCTCGTGTACGTGGGCCGCAACGCCTGGGCCTCAGTGGACAGCTCGGTGCCGGTGTTCTCCACCATCTACGCCTCCACCACGGCCGACGATGCCATCCGCACCTCCATTGCCGGTGACCTGCACGACCTTGAGGGCGTCTCGACGGTCATCTTCTCGGACGAGACGATCAACACCTATCGCAACATGCTCTCGGTCGTTGACATGATCGTGGTGGTGCTCATTGTGAGCGCGGCTGCCCTGGCCTACATCGTGCTCTACAACCTCACCAACATCAACATTGGCGAGCGCATCCGCGAGATTGCGAGCCTCAAGGTGCTCGGCTTCACCCGCGGTGAGGTCTACGTGTACATCTTTAGGGAGATTGCCCTCTTGGCCGTTATGGGTGACGCGCTGGGCATGGTGCTGGGAATCTTCCTCGAGCGCTTTGTGGTGACTACGGCCGAGGTCGACTATGTCATGTTTGGACGCAGCATTCACCCGGCGAGCTTTGTCTATGCCTTTGTGCTTACGCTGCTGTTCACGGGCATGGTCCTGTTGTCGATGCGTCACAAGCTCGACAAGGTCGACATGGTGGAGAGCCTCAAGAGCGTGGACTAGACTCCGTGCGCTTGCGTGTGGGCGTGTGACAAAGCTCGGTTTAAGCCGCCGCGAAACGTGGGTATAAAACCGCCTATGACTTTTACGACACCAGTGAGAGGCGGTGAAACATGTTGGCTCCTTGGTACGTGTTTTGCGGGTCCGTCTTTGCGGGAGCTCTGGCGGGTTTGGCAAGCTGGAGCTGGGCATGCGCAATCCTGAGACGACCTCTTGGCGGAAAGCTGCCGCTAGCTGCGTGCGGCGCGTTCTTGTGGGCGGTCATCGTCTGCCGGTTTGGGCTGAGCCTCCAGGCGGCCGAGCTCTGCCTGCTCAGCGTTGCGCTCCTTACGCTGTCACTCACCGATGCATCTGAGCTGCTCATTCCCAACGAGTGCCTCGTTGTGGCAATTGCGATTCGTCTGGCCTATATCGTGCTCGCACCGCTGTTTGGGGCTGGAAGCATGACGACGCTGGCGACCTTTTCGCTTGTTGGCGCCATCGCGGGCCTCGTTCCAATGCTTGCCCTCACGCTTGTAATGGACCGTGTGCTGGGTCGTGAGAGCATGGGTGGGGGAGACATCAAGCTATTTGCGGTTGGCGGGATGTTTGTGGGCTGGAAGCTGCTGGTCCCGTTGCTCTTTGTGGCCTGTCTTGGTGGCCTTGCGACCTCCGCTATGCAGGCCTCGACCGACCAGGAGGGATTGCAGCCCTTTCCCTTTGGGCCTGCAATTGCGGCATCGCTGGTGCTCATGTGCCTTGTGGGGCCATGGGTCCAACGTGCGCTTCTCCTGGTGTAGTCGCCGCGTCATGTTGCATCCAAGCTCTGCTCTCGCGAGTGTTAAACCGAGAGCCCTGCGGTGCTTGATTTGCGGCCGGGGTGGCCCGTGGCCGCCCGCTTCGTGGCGAAAAGCCGCAATGAGCACGGACAGGTACCACCCGAGCCCTGTGATGCGCTATGGTTAGATAGTTATTTGGGGACAGGGAGATCATGCTAGCCATCAACAGGATCATGTTTTTGGAGTCGTCGCCGTTTACGTTGGCGCTGACCTTTGGAGCAATCCTCCTGGGTCTGTTTGCTGGCAGCGCGGCGTATGCCATTGCGTGGCGCATGACGCACGACCGCCCCACGCTTGGAGCGAGCCATTGTCCGGAGTGCGGCCATCCCCTCACCTTTAGGCAGACCGTTCCACTCATTAGCTGGATCACGCAGCACGGCGAGTGCGCATACTGCGGCAAGCCCATCAGCCTTGCCTATCCCACCTGCGAGCTCATGGGTGCCGGAATCTTTGGCAGCATCGTCTTTAGGTACGGCATCAGTGCGCAGACCGTTGAGATTCTTGCCTTGTCCTGCGTGCTCATGGTCATAGCCATAACATCGCTCATGGATTACAGCATCCGCAACTCCTGCATCCTTTGGGCCGTTGCCATTCGCGTGGCCTACCTTGCCTATCTGGCCTTCAACGGCGAGGAGTTTCTGGGTCTTGCGATGGCCTCCATTGCTGGTGTCATTGCTCTGGGGGTGCCGCTTGCGCTGGCTGTCTTTTTGAGCAACGCCATGCTCGCTCGCGACATCAACGGCTTTGGCACGGTAAAGCTCGTGGCTGTGGTCGGTCTCTATCTTGGCTGGCAGCAGGGAATGATCGCCATTGCTGGGGCGGTGGCACTTGGGGTTTTGGTGTGGCTGGTGAGCCCCACCAAACTGGTGCCAGTTGAGGTCGAGGGCGGAGCGGACGATGGTCCCACGCAAATGGTCTCTCCGCGCGATCTCAAACCCACGTTTGAGGAGGACGTCGCAGAGCCCATGAGGCTCATTCCCTTTGCGCCTTCCATTGTTATTGCCTGCTGGATCGTGCTTTTGCTTGGCGTTTCCCTGGCCGCCTGGAACGCTCCCATAATCTAGGGGCACTCGTCCGTTCAACTATTTTGGCCTGTGGATTCACCCTGCTGTCGCACATGATCAGAACGCGCAAAGCCACCTTTGTGTGCGATGGGGCTACGTGCGAATTGCCGAGAGCCCGGGTGCACTTCTGGCAGCTACGCTCGGGTCTTGATGAGCTGCAGGCACCTGCCATCGAACCGTCAAAGGACGAATCGTCCCTAATTGATGAGTGCCAGTCAAAGGCGGATGCGCCGTTCCTGAGCGTGTAGATGTGTCGCAGTTGATTTGCTCTGGCGCCATGAGTGGTACCATTTCCTCTATCCGCGTGTAAGCGCGGACGTCTCATATTGCAGCTCAAACGGACAGGGGAGACCATGGAACCCACACCCATATCGCGCCGAGCGGCGCTAAAGCTCCTGTTGGGGGCGGGAACGCTGGCTCTGGTGCAGAGTCCGGTCGCTTATGGCATCACGCAGGAGGACGTCGACAAGACCGAGGCAGAGCTTGGTGAGGCCCAGCGCAAGTACGACGAGGTCGCAGCTCAGCTCGAGGAGATAGCCGAGGAGTACGAGGCCCTCTCGCAAGAGCTCGCTGACACCTTGACCAAGATCGACGGCGTCAACTCAGAGATCTCGGACACCGAGGAGCAGATTGCCCTCAAGGAGGAGGAGCTTGAGACCAAGCGCGACCGCTTGGCCAAGCGCATTCGCAGCGCCTACAAGTCGGGTGGAGACGAGGCGCTCTCGGCCATCCTCTCGGCCACGACCTTTGAGGAGCTCGACTCCAACATCTATTATCTCGACAAGATCTCGGCGAGCGATCGCCAGCTCATCGAGGACGTAAAGCGCCTCAAGGATGAGCTCGAGCAGCACCGTGCCGAGCTCATTGAGAAGCGCGGGGAACTTGAGGGCCTGCGCTCCACCCAGGAGGAGCAGCTCTCGCAGATGCAGGCAAAGCAGGAGGAGGTCCAAGAGATCCTCAACGGGCTCGACGAGGACGTCCAGGAGCTCATTGCCAAGCGCGACGAGGAGCTGCTACAGCTTGCAAAGGAGCGCGAGGAGCAGCGAAAGCGCGAGGAGGAGGCGCAAAAGGCCGCCGAGGAGGCCGCGCGAAAGGCCGCCGAGGAGGGCTCGTCGAGCGGCTCGCAGGCGGGGAACGTCACTGGCACATTTGCCGATGGCACCCAGACCGGCTCGCAGGCGCGCATTGTTGCCTCGTGCAAGTCGACCGGAAGCCCTGGCTCTGGTCTTTGCGCCATGTGGGTCTCGATGGTCTTCAACAATGCCGGGTATCCATACGCGGGCGGCAACGCCAACGACATGTACAACGAATGGACGACCTCGTCCAACCGCGCCGACCTCAAGACGGGCATGATCGTTGCGGTGTCCACCCATAGCCACACCTCTGCCGGCCGCATCTATGGGCACATTGGCATCTACATTGGTGGCGGCATGATGATGGACAACATTGGCTACATCCGCACCATCAGCGTCAACGAATGGATCAGGTTCTATAGCACCACGGTCACTCCGCGCTGGGGCTGGCTGATGGGCATAGAGCTGGCTGAATAGCTTGTGTGCGCCCGGGCTTCGACGTGGAGCCCGGGCGCGTGACTATTAGGGCTGACATCGCAAGGGAAACGGACCCCGCCATGGCAACCATCTTTTGCATGAACTGCGGCACCACAATGCCCGAGGAGACCCATTTTTGCCCAAAGTGCGGCTCGCCAACACTCAAGGAGCTCAACCTCGATGACGAGCGGTCTCGCAGCCGTGTGGGTCGCAAGGCCTTGACCGCAGAAGATGCTCGCGCTGCCTCGTCGCAGCCCTTGATGTGCCCTGCCTGTGGAGCATATAACGCCGCCTCGAGCCGCTACTGCAATGCGTGCGGAACCTTGCTCGACCCGAGCGCAGACGAGTCTGCCAGTCGCGACGAGGGCATGCAGCCCGTTGTCTCTGACCAAGACCGCCACGCGCGCATCCTTGGGATTCGGCAGCGCACCCTGGCCTATGGCCTTGCGGCCTTTGCCGCCGTGGTGGTGCTGGCGGCAGGCGGTGCCTTTGCGCTGGGAATGCTTGGCAAAAAGGCGGATCCTGCACCCGTGGCAGAGCAGACCGTGGAGCCCGCACAAAACGAGGAGACTCCCATTGAGGCAACGGGCGAGGTTGGCGCGATGGGCACAGCCGGCACCGTTGTCCATGCAAAGCTCTCGGACTACTCTTGGTCGGAGCTTTCCATAGTTGCCCGCCATATGAGTGCCGCGGCCTCGCGCGAGCAGGCGCTGGAGTGTGCCAAGGAGTATCACCTGGTGGATGAGGCGGGCAACATCTATCAGGACACCCTTGACGTGAGCATCGACGGGGTGGGCACCGTTCCCATGCGCATTGTTGGCATCTATCACGACGATCTTGCCTCGGGGGAGGGCAAAGCCGGCCTCACCTTCCTTGCGGCAGACCTTGCGCTCACCCGCGCCATGAAGGACGTCGACGACAACGTGGGCGGCTGGGAGCACGCACCGTTGCGCCTGTGGCTGCAAAACGAGCTCCCGCACTCGTTTGACCCAACCTTGTACTCGCTCATCGTCCCAGTTGACAAGCACACCAACAACGCCGGACAAACCCAGAGCACATCTTCGGTGACCTCGACCTTTGACACCCTGTGGATTCCCTCTGTCGTTGAGCTCTGTGGACCGGTTTCGTGGGACTGGTCCTCGGATTCTGCCAACAGCAGCGCCTATAACGCCGTGCTCAATGCCGAGGGAACTCAGTACGAACTGTTCTCGCAGTTGGGTGTCGCTTCGGCCGAGGGCAACGCCTCGCTCGCATTGGGCGGCAGCTATGGCGCAATGTCGTGGTGGACACGCTCGAGCTCGGCGAGCAAGGGCGCCCACTACCGCATCGTTGATGAGACAGGGGACCCGTCGCGCTTTGCCGCCGCACCCGAGATCATGGGTGTCTGCCTGGGCTTTTGCCTGTAGGTGGCAGGTGAGGCGCATGGAAACAAGTCGAACGCCACTGCTTTTGCACGCATGTTGCGGTCCCTGCTCGCTCGAGCCGCTGCGGCTGCTCAGAGAGGAGGGCTTTGAGCCCACCATCTGCTGGACTAATCCCAACATTCAGCCGGTGGCCGAGCATGACCTGCGCCTGCGCACCTTGCAGACGTGGGCGGCAGACGTTGCGCACGTTGATGTCGTGGTGGCAGGCGACGACCGTGACCGCTGGGAGCGGAGCGTGGCGCCCTTTGGCTTTGACCGCGAGTCTCGCTGCCGCGCGTGCTACGCGCTCCGTCTGTCCGAGACCTGCCGCGTTGCCCGAGAGCTTGGATTTGAGCACATATCAACGACCCTCGTGGTCTCTCCCTACCAGCTGTTTGACACCTGCCACGACGTCTTGGAGGCCCTTGCGCGCTCCAACGGCCTCACGATGGTCTGGCGCGACTTTCGCGATTGGTACCCTCGGGCCACCGTGCGTTCCCGCGAGCTGGGGATGTATCGCCAGAACTACTGCGGCTGTCGGTTCTCTGCTGCCGAGGCGGCAATCGAGCGGCACGAAGCCAGGGATGCGCGCAAGGCAGATAAAGCTGCGCGCTGACACTGCCGCTCTGTGACTTAGGCGGAATTGTGGCAAAAAGTTGCCGATCGCTATTTGGTGTTTACCGTGTCGTGAACGGCGTTTTCATGCCCCACAAAGCAGCAGGTTAGCGCTCCTTGCGAGTTGGTCGTACCATCAGGACACAGTGCTCAGGAATGAGGGACTGAGTCGGGTGCGACGTTGTCGCGAAAGGGGCTGCCATGAAAAGGCACGCTTTTTTGGTTGTGGCACTTTCTCTTGTTTGCGCACTGACCGCGTGCTCGGTCGGAGGGGCCTCGGCCAGAGATGGAGCAGACGAACAGGCAGCGCTGAGCATGGCAAACCCCTGGTCAAGTGCCGAGAGCGGTGAAGAGGCCGGCAAAGGAGCGTTTGACGACGTCTTTGCTGTGCCGGAGGACCTCGCCCTGGGAGACACCGAGTGGAAGGCTCCCAAGTTCTCGTACATGGATGGCATTGCCGAGGCCAACTACGACGGCGGTGCTGTAGAGGCATGGGTGCGCAAGGGAAGCGGTGTCTCGGGTAGCGAGCTCCACGGCGTCTACAGCGAGTTTGAGGTCTCGTGGACCACAGATGTCGATGGCGTGCAGGTGAGCTGCAGCGGTCACGAGGAAGGTGTCGCCAACTTGCTTGAGTGGAACGTGGGCAACTACGGTTACACAGCGTACGTCATTGGCCTTGGTGGCGATAACTACGGGGTTGACGTGGCGGATATTCCCGGGTTGGTTGGCTCGATCAAGTAGGGAAGGGCCAAAGATCTGCCGAGTGGCGTTGGTGGGTGGCTTTGCATGCGTGCGAGGCCGCCCTTTTGTTTTGGTTCCGCATCTCACAGCGTCCGCCAAAGCGCACGAACCGTCATTCCCATTACGCCCGCAACGAGCGAACTACCTGTGTCGCTTTTGCACCGTCCGCGCCGATGCCCGTGCATGCCGTACAATCTATGGGCTACTTACCCGAGCGAGGAGATGCACGTGCGTACCGACGACTTTGACTACAACCTTCCCGACGAGCTGATTGCCCAGGCTCCCGCCGAGCCTCGCGACTCATGCCGCCTGTTGGTGCTCAATCGCGAGGACGGAAGTGTGGAGCATAGGCATTTCTATGACATCGGCGACTATCTTGAGCCCGGCGACCTGCTGGTGGTCAATCGCACCCGCGTGATGCCGGCTCGACTGGTGGGGCGTAAGACCACCGGTGCTCTGGCCGAGACCCTGCTGCTTCGCAGGCGCGAGGACCTCGATTCGCTCGGTCGCGTGTGGGAGTGCCTCGTGAGCCCGGGCAGGCGTCTTAAGCCTGGGGCAGTGGTCGAGTTTAGGCCCGGCGGTGCGCACGCCCCCATGACTGCGCCGGTGGTGCTTGAGGGCACGATACTCGACTACGTCGAGGGCAGCCGTGGCGGGCGCCTTGTGCGCTTTGAGCCCAAGGGCGACCTTTCGCTCGACGAGGCTGTCCATCGTGCGGGCCACGTGCCGCTGCCTCCCTACATCAACGGTTACGAGGGCGACCCCGAGAAGTACCAGACCGTCTACGCCATGAGCGAGGAGCACTCGGCCGCTGCGCCAACAGCTGGCCTTCACTTTACTCCCGAGCTGATAGGGCGGCTCAAGGCGCGTGGCATTCGTTGGGAGGAGGTCGAGCTCGAGGTGGGCATCGACACCTTCCGCCTGGTGGAGGAGGACGACCCCGCCGACCACAAGATCCATACCGAGCGCTACCACGTTCCCCAGCGTGTGATTGATGCGGTCCACGAGACAAAGGCGTCGGGTCATCGCGTCGTTGCCGTTGGGACGACCTCGGTTCGCTCGCTCGAGAGTTCCTTCGATGCCTCTGTCCCTGCGTTTGACCCGCCGGTTGTGGCGCGTCGCTTTGAGCATGCGAGCGATTCTGCTGCGGAGCAAGGTGGCGATGTGGTCGCTCGCGAGAACGCCACGACCAACCTCTACCTCATGCCTGGCTCGACCTTCCATGTGGTCGATGCCATGATTACCAACTTCCACGTGCCGCGCTCGACGCTCATGATGCTTGTGAGCGCCTTTGCGTCGCGTGAGCAGGTGCTGAGCGCCTATCAGCAGGCAATAGACGAGCGATATCGCTTCTTCTCGTTTGGCGATGCAATGCTCATCGTTTAGTATTTGGCCGCACTAAAGTGACGCTCCCCGGCAGCTTGTGGTTTTGGGCTGCCGGGGAGCGTCACTTTTTTGCTTCAGATGCTAGTTCTTGCTGGTGGACTTGGTCGTCTCAGCCTTGTCGTCGGCGTCATCGTCCTCGGTGACATCGGCATCGTCGGCTTCGTCCGTATCGGTGTCGTCGGCGTCATCGGTATCGCGAGTGTCAGTTGCCTTTGCGTCGCTAGAGCTGCTGGTGGCGTCCTCGTCCTTGTCATCGGCTTCAGGCTTGGCTGCCTCGGAGGCCTTCTCGTCTTCCTTGTCCTTGTCATTGGTGGTCTGGGTGACAGCGGGGGTCTCTGCCTCGGGGCCACGGTTGGCCTTGTTGCGCCCAAAGGCGATTCCCACAATGATGGCGATGACTACCGCAAGCACGGCTACCGCAATCAGCACCAGCGTGAGGCGCTGCTTGAAGGTGCCCTTGCGGAGCTCGCGCTCGCTTGCGGCAAGGCTGTCAACCTGGTCCCGCTGCGTGTCGCGGTCCTGCTGCTCGCGGACGACCTGCTCGTGCAGGGCAACCGTCTCTTCGGGCGTATCGTGGATCTGCTGGGCCTCGTCGATGAGCTCTTGGGCCACGGTTATGCGGTCCTCGGCCTCGGCGCGCTCGGCTCGGGCCTGTTCGGCGGCGGCAGTGTGCTGGCGAATCTTGTCGCTCAGGGCATGCTCTTCTTCCTGTGCCTTCTTGAACAGGTTGTCGTACTCGGCCCTGCAGCTGTTTGCTTCCTTCTTGGCGGCCTCGGCGGCAGTTTCGGCCTGGGAGAGCGCCTGACGCGCATCAAAGAGGCGATTCTGCGCGCTCTCTACGGCAACGCGCATCTCCTCGGTCACTGTAGTGACCTCGCCCTGGGCTGCGGCAAGGTGCGATGTCTCGCTGACAATCTCGTTCTGGTGACGCGCGACGGCATCGGGGGACGCCTCGGCATCGGCCTGTAGCGCCTCAAGCTCCGTCTGAAGGGAGCGCAGGCGCTCCTGGGCGTTGTCGACGGTGCGGTTGGCGGCCGAGATTCGTTGGTCGCGGCGCTTGGTGGCGTCGCTCAGCGCGCCTTCGGCACTCTTTGCCTGTCGCTTTGCGTCGGCCAGGGCCCTCGCGGCATCGTCGGCGCGGCCCTTGGTGCTCTCGGCAAGCTTGCGGTAGGGGCGAAGCTCGTCCTCGTGTCTGTTCTTCATGATGGAGAGCTGGCTCTCGAGATCGGCGCGCGCTTCCTCAAGCTCCTCGGCGTGCTGAAGCGCCTCTGCTGCGAGCCGCGCTGCCTCCTCGCGCTCGGCCGTCTGCTCGGCCACGATCTCGTCGTAGCGCTGCTCAATGTCAATGCGGTGACGAAGCTCGTCCTCGTGGTTCTTGAGCGTCTCCTCAATGGACCTGAGCTCCTCACGGGCAGAGCTGTGCAGGCGCGAAGCGGCACGAACGTCCTTAAAGGCGGCGATGCCAGCCTTTATGGTGTGCTGTGCCTCGCGGGCGGCGTTGCCTGCGGATGCCAGCGGGTTGGCGCCATCCTCTGGCCCCTCTGCGCTTTCGTCAAACACCTCATCGCCTGTTTGGGCGTCTGTGGCTTCGTCCGTAAGGTCGGCTGCCTCTTCTGCAGGCGCATCGAGCTCGTCGAGCATTGCGACGTTTTGTACGGCACGCTCCACGTCGATATCGGCGTCACCCGAAACAAACCGCGAATCATCGGGCATGTGAGTCTCCCTTCGCTGCATTGCAACGGCGCACCTTTTCCCTCTGCGCCGCCTACATCATTATGACGGTATGCAAACGAGCGCGACAGCTTAAATCGGCTGCGCGCGAATCTTTGTCCCCAGCAAAAGAACATATGAATTTGCGCTCGCGGCTTGCGCCTGTGCCGCCTGCCCATCTGATAGATAAATTAGCAACAATGTGCGCCGCAATTGGGTACTATGTTCAAAGTCTGGCATCGGAGGCACCCCGTCTCCGGAGCATCCTACCGAAAAGGAGTGTGCAAAATGGTTTCCAAGGAGACGACGATCATCAACGCTACCGGTCTGCATGCCCGTCCCGCTTCTGTCTTCGTGAGCGAGGCCAAGAAGTACGAGTGCAGCGTTACCATCAAGGACCTCGGCAAGGGCACCGCTCCTGTCAACGCCAAGTCCATCATGATGATCCTCGCTGCCGGCCTGGGCACTGGTGCCAAGGTTGAGATCGCGTGCGACGGCCCCGACGAGCAGGCTGCTCTCGACGCTCTCGTGGCCCTCGTGGAGAGCGGTTTCGGCGAGTAGACTAATCGTCGTCATAGCTGCAAAACAGCGACTCGGAAGCCCGGCATCTCACGTGCCGGGCTTTTTCTTTGTCGGCATCCTCTGGATTAACGCTTCGTTCTGGTGAGCGTTGGGCTCGACCCACGTTCAGGCGCCGCGACACGCTCGGTGTTGGGTCGCACCAAGGCCGCATATGGCTCCTCCGCGTGTGCATCCTGGGCATCCTCCGCGCTCGTGTTACGATAGCGTGGTTGCCACTGCAGATTGGAGCCCCACGTGATAGGACCAACCGCGCTTTGTCCAGAGGGAATCGAGCTGCTGCTGCTCGACCTCGACGGTACCGTCATGATCGACGGCACCGTTATCCATGACCGCGTTGCCGATGCGGTGCTGCAGGCGCGTGAGCGCGGCTGTATGGTGTGCATCTCAACGGGGCGTGCCTACAACATGGTGCCGCCCGCAATGCGCGGGCCCGAGTCTGTCGATTACATCATCTGCGCCAATGGGTCAAGGATCTACGACACCTTTGAGGGGGTGCTCTACGAGCGCCTCATGACGCGCGAGCAGATTCTTGAGGCTATGGATGCGCTCAAGCCCCTGCACGCTGGCTGGAACGCCTTTGTGGGCGACCACTCATACTTTGAGTGGCGCGGGGTCTCGTACATGGTTACCGGAAGGCGCGAGCCTCTTGGCGCAGGCGACGTGGTCAAGTCGCTGCACGCCGACGCGGGGCTTTCGCTTGCGAGGAAGGCCGTGGTCGCCTCGCGCAAGGCCGTGCGCTTTGCAAGCCGTCTCGTGATGGGACGCGAGGGCATGTCGCAGGTCATGTCGGTTCGTCCCTATATCGAGAAGGCCACGGAGGGCATTTGCAAAGTGGGCTGCTCACTGCCCACAGAGGAGCTTTGCGACCGAGCGATGGTCATCCTCGACCACCTTGGGCACTTTGAGGTGGCCCGCATGAGCCGCACCGAGCTCGAGATCACGGCACGCGGCGTGACCAAGGGCGTGGCAGCAACGTGGCTCATGGACTACTTGGGGGTCGACAAGGCCCGTACCGTTGCGTTTGGCGACTCCGAGAACGATGCGACGCTCATTGACGTGAGCGGTACCTTTGTTGCCATGGGCAACGCCGACGGAAGGATCAAGAAGCGCGCAGACGACATCTGCGAGCCAAACTACGACGACGGCGTCGCTCGCTGGCTTGAGCGTGCGATGTCCGAGGCTGATGGAGCAAGCTATGTGCAATAACGAGTCAAAACCCTTTGCCTTCGACATTGTTGCGGAGGACCCACAGACGCATGCGCGAGCGGGTCTCTTGCACACTCCTCACGGAGATATACCCACCCCGATCTTTATGCCGGTGGGAACCAAGGCAACGGTGAAGGGACTGCTTCCGCCAACGCTCGAGCAGCTTGGAACCAAGATTCTGCTTGCAAACACCTATCACCTCTCAATGCGTCCCGGAGCGGACCTTGTTGACGAGATGGGTGGCCTGCACGAGTTCATGCAGTGGCACGGACCGATTCTCACCGACTCTGGTGGATTCCAGGTGTTTAGCCACAGCGAGCACGTCAAGCTCACCAACGAGGGTGTCACCTTCCGTGCGGTCGACTATGACGGCAAGTATGTTCACTGGAGCCCCCAGGAGAACATGAACATTGCCCGTAAGCTTGGCGCTGACATTGTGATGCAGCTCGACCAGTGCCCGGGCTACCCAAGCCCAAAGCCCTTTGTGGAGCGCGCCGTCGAGCTCTCGAGCCTGTGGGCCGAGGGTTGCTGGGCCGCTCACGAGGCCGCCGGGCATCTTACCGCGCAGGGCACCCCTCAGGCGCTCTTTGGAATCGTACAGGGCGGTATGGACCTTGACCTGCGCCTGAGGTCGCTGCACCAGCTCGAAAGCGTGGCTGACTTCCCGGGCTATGGCATTGGCGGTTACTCGGTGGGGGAGAGCCACGAGGTGATGTTTGAGACCCTGGCCCCGCTGGTGTCCGAGCACATGCCCAAGGGCAAGCCCCGCTACCTTATGGGAGTGGGCAACCCCACCACGCTCGTTCGCGGTGTTGCCTGCGGCATCGACATGTACGACTGCGTGCTGCCCACTCGTACCGCACGCATGGGAGGGGCCTTTAGCTTTACGGGAAGACTCAACATGCGCAACGCCGTGCATGCGCACGACCACAGCCCCCTTGACCCGCAGTGCACCTGCCCTGTTTGCACGGGTGGCTACACTCGAGCCTACATACATCACCTGGTCCGCCAGAAGGAGATGGTCGCGTCGATCTTGCTCTCGATGCACAACGTCTACTTCCTTCTTGACCTCATGCGCAGGGCACGCGCTGCTATCATCGAGGGAACGTACAAGGAATTTCTCGACAGCTGGATGTCGTCGCCTGCCGCCGTTGACTGGCAGCGCGGCACGAGCGCCTAAAGGGGGTCGCCATGTATTGCATCAACTGTGGAAAGCAGATTCCAAGCAACGCAAGGTTCTGCCCGTTCTGCGGGGCCAATCAGTCTCCTGCTCCTGCCCCCAGCGCAGCTCCCGTGGTGCAGCAGGTCAGGACTCCGCAGGTGCAGGGTCCCGATGTCCAGCCCGTCCATCAGCAAATTGAGGCGCCGGCCCCGCAGGTGAGGCGGGCTGCTCCGGTGCAACCTGCCGCAGCGCCACAGCCTGTTGCAGCACCGCAGCCCGTGGCCTCAGGTAACGCACCTGCGGGCGTCCCCACGGCTCAGCCCAACGGACAGCCAGTGGTTGTCCTTGTGCCCACGGGCAAGCGCTCAGAGTATGTGTTCCCCGTGGCCAACGCCGCACAGGCAGTTGCTGCCGCAGAGAGGGTACTTACTGGCAGCGGCTTCCACCTCAAGGACTACCACGGAGAGCAGGTATATAAGAAGGGCACCGGCCTTGCTACGGCCATGCAGTATGTAAAGGTTATGACCTGCCAAAACTATCTCTGGCTGCAAGCGTGGGTGCAGATTGGTGTTGGCAGCGCCGGCTTTGACGACATGTCGCTTGATGGCGTACTCGGGGCAATGCCAAAGAAGTCCTGCCAAAAGGTGGTAAACAAGATTAAGTCGGCCGTTTAGGCTTCGCGAAATATCAGGAAAACAAGAGCCGCTCCGCCGGGGGCGGCTCTTTTATTTACGCGTGAAGCATATTACGGGTTGGTGGCAACTCATGTTTGTATCCATGTTTGGGTTTATCGCTCAGCAAAAAAAGACTAAGATACTGAGCGTTAAACCCTCGGCGAATGGATGAAAACCCATGGCAAGAGACAAAAGCTCGTCGACGTCCAAGACAGGCGTCGACCGCTGGAACTCCAACGAAGGTGCCTCCAGCAAATCCGCACGCAAGACCCGTAGGGGTGGCAACAACCGCCGTCGCAGCACGCAGGGACGTGGGCACATGTTTACGCTCCTCGCGCTGGCAGCACTGCTGATTGCCAGCGCCGTTGGCTTTATTCCGCCAGCTGAGCGCATCACCCAGGGCCTCGACATCCGCGGTGGTGTGTCGGTCATTCTGACGGCCACCAAGACCGATGGTACGGCTCCGACGGCCGATGACATGGCCACGGCAACCGCCATCGTCCAAAACCGCGTGAACGCCCTTGGTGCTGCCGAGACCTCGGTGCAGCAGCAGGGTACCAACTCCATCCTGGTGCAGATCCCTGGCGCAACCAATGCCGACACTGCCATTGAGACCATCGGCCGCACCGGCCACCTTGAGTTCGTGCGTCTCGATGCCATTGGCGATGCCGACGCACTGGCCAAGATCAGCGCAGGTACGAGCGACGTCAAGCTCAAGGAGGGCACCTACACCGCCTTCATGGACGGCTCTTCCATTAGGAACAGCGCCGTTGCGCAGGCGACCACCTCGGCCACCGGCGCCTATGCCGTCAACGTCAGTCTGGACTCCGACGGCGCAAAGACCTTTGCGGACGTCACCACCGAGCTTGCTCCCACGCATGGTCAGATTGCAATCGTGCTCGACGGCGTCGTCAACTCGGCCCCGGCGGTGCAGACTGCCATTACCGACGGCAACGTCTCCATCACCGGCAACTTCTCGCTCGAAGAGGCAAAGGCCCTCAAGACGGTTCTTGACTCCGGTTCGCTGCCTGTGACGCTTTCCTACTCCGAGAGCCGCGTCGTTGGCCCCACCCTTGGTCAGGACTCGCTGCGCCAGGGCGTCTTTGCCATCGCAATCGGTGGCGCCATCGTCGTTGCCTACCTGTTCTTCTTCTATCAGGGCCTTGGCCTTCTCACCATGGGCTCGCTTGCGGTCTTTGGCATCATCTACCTTGGCCTTCTTGCGCTGCTCTCGCGCATGGGCTCGTTCGCTCTCACGCTGCCTGGCCTGGCTGGCGTGGTGCTCACCACGGGCTCGGCGGCCGACTCGTCGATTCTCGTTCTGGAGCGCTTCCGCGAGGAGATCCGCATGGGTCGCTCGGTTCGCAACGCTGCCATCGGCGGCACCAAGGAGGGCATCTCCACCTCGCTCGATGCAGACGCCGTACAGCTCGTCACCGCTCTTGCGCTGTTCTTCATGGCCGTTGGTCCCGTTAAGGGCTTTGGCCTGACCACGGCACTGGGCATTCTCTGCGACCTTGTCACCATGTTCCTGTTCAAGGCCCCTGCGCTGAGGCTGCTGGGCATGGGCACCATCCAAAAGCATCCTCGCTTCTGGGGTATTGCAAGCGACCTGGCTGAGGCTGAGGAGACCCTGGGTGCTTCCGCCTCGGATGTCCAGACCAAGAAGGGGGGTGTGGCACATGCGTAACCACTTCTCCTTTGAGATTCCCTTCATGCGCTATCGCAAGGTGCTGCTCACCATTTCTGCAGTGATGTCGGTGCTGGCCATCGTCGGCCTCATCGTGCGTGGTGTCACCTTTGGCATCGAGTTCCAGGGTGGTACCGAGATTGATTTCTATGACACCGGTGCCATTACCATCGACGACATGCGCGAGGCGCTGGTTGCCGCCGGTGAGGAGGACCCCACCGTCCAGACCACCACTGTTGAGGGCGAGAGCGGCTTCCTCGTGCGCTCTGGCACGACCGACCCGCAGGTTGCTACCGAGCACGCGGACGCCACTGCTGCTGCCCTCGGGCTCTCTGCCGAGAGCTACAACGTGACCACGATCGGTCCCGACTGGGGTGCCGATGTGACCCGCTCCTCGCTTTTGGCCTTTGGCGTGGCAATCCTGCTCATCATTGCCTACGTCTCGATCCGCTACGAGTTCAAGATGTCCATCACGGCAGTCATTGCCCTTATCCATGACATGGTCATCATCTTGGGCATCTACGCCTGGACGCAGATTCCTGTGACTCCCAACGTGGTTGCCGCCCTTCTCTCCACCATGGGTTTCTCGCTCTACGACACGGTCGTTGAGTTTGACCGCACCAATGACAACGCAAAGACGCTGCGCGACGGAGTGCATCGCACCTACATGCAGATCTGCAACTTCTCGGTCAACGAGGTTGTGGTCCGCTCCATCAACACAACAATCACCACGTTGGTGCCGGAGCTTGCCATGTACTTCTTTGGCGGCGCCACGCTCAAGGACTTTGCGTTTGCCATGATCCTGGGCGAGCTGCTTGGTACGTATTCGAGCTATGCGGTGGCAACCCCGCTTCTGGCTATCTGGAAGACCAGGGAGCCGCGCTGGGCAAAGCTGGAGGCTCGTTATGGCGAGGGGGCAAGCACAACTACCGTAACGGACGCTTAGAATGTCCGGCTTGATAGGCAGCGAGCGCTGGGACCTGCTGCCGTCTGACGAGGCGAGCGAGCATCGCCTCGTCCAAGCGCTCGCTATATCCCCACTCGTAGCACGTGTCATGGTTGCGCGCGGACTGAGTGAGGTTGATGAGGCGAAGGCCTTTCTCTCACCCTCTTTGGAGCGCGACTGGCACGACCCCATGCTCATTCCCGGTATGGGCGAAGCCGCCGACCGCCTTGAGCTCGCCATCCAGCATGGCGAGACCGTGGCGGTCTTTGGCGATTTCGACGTGGACGGAATGAGCGCCACCTGTTTGCTCACCTTGGGCCTGCGCGACCTTGGCGGGAACGCATACCCCTTCATTCCAAATCGCTTTGGCGAGGGTTACGGCCTCTCTCAGGAGGCTCTCGACCGAGTGATCGAGAGCTACCATCCCTCGCTCGTGGTGACCGTTGACAACGGCATTGCCGCGGCGCGGGAGGTGGAGTGGCTGCTTTCGCAAGGCATAGACGTTGTGATCACCGACCACCACGAGCCGGGTGACCTCGTTCCCGTTGGCGTACCGGTGACCGACCCAAAGCTCTGGCCAGACTGCCCCTCGCGGGAGCTCGCCGGGGCAGGGGTGGCCCTCAAGCTTATAGATGTGCTTGGGCACCGCTTGGGACAGCCCGAGCTCTGGCGGCGCTACACCGAGGTTGCCACGCTTGGCACCATCTCCGACATGATGCTTCTTGTTGGTGAGAACCGTGCCCTGGTGACAGACGGCATTGCGCACATGCGTCGGACCTCGCGTCCCGGTGTGCTTGCCCTTGCCGCCACCGCGGGCGTTGACATCACGGAGATTACAGCCGACTCGCTCCCGTTCTCGCTCATCCCCAGGCTCAACGCAGCTGGCAGAATGGGCTCCACGGATGTGGCCTTCGACCTGCTCTTTACCAACGACCCGGCCGAGGCAAGCGTGCTTGCGGCCCGTCTTGAGCAGATCAACAACGAGCGGCGCGAGACCGAGTCCAAGCTTACCGATGCCGCAATGGCCGAGGTGGAGCGCACCTACAAGGGCGCGCCTGTCATAGTCGCGGCAGGAGAGGGCTGGCACGAGGGCGTAAAGGGCATCGTGGCCAGTCGCATCACAAACAGATACCACGTGCCCGCGATTCTCTTTGGCATAAACGATGGCATAGCGCGTGGCTCCGGTCGCTCGGTTGGGTCCGTTGACCTGTTCCATGCGGTGGAGCAGTGCTCCGACCTGCTCGTTCGCTTTGGCGGACATGCGGGTGCCGTTGGCGTCACCTGTGAGGTTGACAAGCTCGACGCCTTCCGCGAGCGGCTCGAGCAGGTCATGGCCAAGGTTCCCAAGGAGCAGCTTGTTGACCGTGGCGAGGTTGCCGCACTGGTCAAGCTCTCCGAGATGACGGTCATGGGCATCGACGAGCTTGAGGTCCTGCAGCCCTTTGGCCAGGGCAACAAGAAGCCCCTGCTTGGCGTGCGTGGCGTCTGCATGCGCAATCGCGTGCGCGTTGGCGCCGATGGCAGCCATCTGCGGTTCACCGCCTCCGACGGGCTGAGCTCCGTGCCTGCCATCATGTTCCGCACCCCAAAGATCGAGCGGGCAGCGGCCTGCGAAGAGGTCGTTGACCTCGTGTTTGAGCCAGTGAGCGAGACCTGGCAGGGCCGCACGAAGCCCAAGCTCATGGTGCGCGACATCCTCTATCGCAATGTGGATGAGGCCCCGCTGGGGACTCAGGTGACCACCATTGCTGACGACCTCTTTGAGCGTGCGGAGCAGATCTTGGCTCGCGACGCCTATGCGGGCCTTGCCGAGGCCTCGAGCTTTATGACAAAGGTCATGGGAGTGACCTTTGAGGGTCGCCAGGCCGTGGTGGCGTCTCTGTGCGCCGGACAGGAGCTGGCCATTGCTCGCCAGCCACAGAACCCCGTTGACTCCAACGCGATAGCCCTGTTCACGGCGGCCGGCGCGCAGGTGGGGTTCCTTCGCAAGGAGATCGCCGCAGCCATTGCCCCCGTCATCGACGGGGGAGTGCACTATCAGGCCTTTGTGTGCGAGGTCACCGGTGGTGGTGACGGCCAGTCGTACGGGGCAAACATCGAGGTTAAGCGCGAGGAGTCCGAACAGGAACGCAGCGATGCCGAGCAGGCAAAGGGCATACGTGCACAGCTGGCAATGCTTCCCGCAGCCCAGCTCAACGACGAGCTTCGCCGCGCTTCCATTGGTGCCCACGAGCTGCTGCCCGCGCAGCGCGAGGCTCTCGCAAGGCTCGGCCAGGGTCACTCGACGCTCTGTGTCATGGCCACCGGCAGGGGGAAGTCCCTCATCTTCCACCTGCATGCGGCGCGTGAGGCAATAGCTCACAACCGTGCAAGCATCTTTGTGTATCCCCTAAGGGCGCTTGTGGCTGACCAGGCGTTTCACCTGCAGGAGTCGCTCGGCAAGCTTGGCCTTGTGGTGAGCACGCTCACTGGCGAGACGCAGCTTGACGAGCGTGACCAGACCTTTGCCGCACTGGCCGAAGGAGGCATTGACGTCCTTCTCACCACGCCCGAGTTCTTGGCGATTCACGCCGAGCGGTTTGCCGCATCTGGCAGGGTGGGCTTTGTGGTCATTGACGAGGCGCACCATGCTGGCACCGCAAAGGGCGGAAACCGCAGCGCCTACACCCAGCTGCCGCATGTTCGCGAGCTGCTTGGCAACCCCGTCATGCTCGCGGTGTCGGCAACGGCCGAGACCGAGGTAGCGCGCGAGGTCTGCCGGCTCTGTGGGATCAGCGAGCAGGATGTCATTGTTGACGCAAGCGTTCGCTCCAATCTCATCCTCCGCGACTGTCGTGACATCAGGGACCGCGAGTCTGCTCTTGTGTCGCTGGTCGCAGGTGGCCAAAAGTGCGTGATCTATGTCAACTCTCGCGAGCAGTCTGTCACGCTTGCGCGCATGCTCAGGCGCTCGATCCCCGAGCTTGGCAGCCGCATCTCGTTCTACAACGCCGGCCTCACGCGCGACGAGCGCACCAAGGTGGAGGACGCCTTTAGGTCGGGCCTGCTCACGTGCATCGTCTCGACGAGCGCCTTTGGCGAGGGGGTCAACCTGCCCGACATTCGCGACGTGGTGCTCTACCACCTGCCGTTTGGCTCCATTGAGTTCAACCAGATGAGTGGACGAGCCGGCCGTGACGGCATGGCCGCGCGGGTTCACCTGCTGTTTGGCGAGAAGGACGCTCGCATAAACGAGTTTGTCCTGGAGGGGTCCGCCCCGGCGCGCAACGACCTAGTGGCGCTCTATCGCGCGCTCATGACCATTGGGCGTCGTGAACAGGCCGAGGGCAATGACTCGTTTGCCATGTCGAATGCCGACATAGCCGAGCAGGCCTGTCTCATTGATACACGCTCCAGGCTCGATGACCGCTCGGTGTCATGCGGCATCTCGATCTTCCGTGAGCTGGGCTTCTTGCAGACCTCCGGACATGGCACCGCTCGCAGGATCAGCATGGTTGCCAATCCTCCGCGCATGGACCTCGAGCAGTCCACCCGCTATGTGGAGGGCCTGCACTCGCGCGACGCCTTCGCGGAGTTTAGGGACTGGGCTCTGCATGCGAGTGACGAGGAGATGCTGGCGCGCATCAACCGTCCCATCACGCCGAGCTTTGGATCGGTGGTAGACGGCTAGGGACCGCGGGTACGCAGACTCATACAAAGAAGAAGACGCTAAGGCGCTCGTGGTAACCGCGAGCGCCTTTCTGTCGCGCTGGCGCACCGTCCTCGGTCGCCCACTCAGACCATTCATGCCATCGGCATGAGCCTGTGCTAATCTTGATTGTCTGTACACGCACGCTGTGTGGGGGAGGCACGATGGACGCAACAAAGAAGGACACGCAGCTTCGCGAGAAGCCCGCGCCAGGCGCTGACAACTGGCGTGTGCTGCAGGTCACCTGCGCCAGCTACCTCGACGACGAGGCCATGGACAAGATCAACCGTGCCTATGACTTTGCCCGCGAGTTCCATCGCAACCAAAAGCGCCGCTCGGGAGAGCCCTACATCAACCACCCTGTAGAGGTGGCCATCATCCTGGCCTCAGACCTGCACATGGACGAGGACCCCATCTGTGCGGCCATCCTACACGACACGGTGGAGGACACAGAGGCCACGCTTGCCGACCTCTCCGATCGCTTTGGCTCCACTGTTGCCGACCTGGTCGATGGTGTGACCAAGCTCACGCAGGTGGAGGTGTCATCACTCGACGAGAAGCAGGCCCTCAACCTGCGCAAGATGTTCCTCGCCATGAGCAAGGACATCCGCGTGCTCATCATCAAGCTTGCCGACCGCCTGCACAACATGCGCACGATGGCAGCCCTGCCGCCCCAGAAGCGCATCCAAAAGTCGCGCGAGACGATGGATGTCTATGCGCCTCTTGCCGACCGTCTGGGTATCTCGTCAATCAAATGGGAGCTCGAGGACCTCGCCTTCTTCTACCTGCAGCCCGAGGAGTACGAGCGCATCGCCCGTATGGTGCAGGACTCCCGCGCGCATCGCGAAGAGAAGACCAACGAGGCCATCAAGATCCTCGACGACGAGCTGAGGCGTGTGGGCCTGACGGGCTACCAGATCAACGGACGCCCCAAGCACCTGTGGTCCATCTATCAAAAGATGACGCGCAAGCGCAAGGAGTTCTCCGACATCTACGACCTCATCGCCCTGCGCGTGCTGACCGAGACGGTGGGAGACTGCTATTCGGTGCTGGGCGCCGTCCACTCCCTGTGGCACCCGCTGCCTGGACGCTTCAAGGACTACGTGGCCATGCCCAAGGCAAATGGCTACCAGTCCCTGCACACCACGGTGATTGGCGCCGACGTGCGCCCGGTCGAGATTCAGATTCGCACCTTTGAGATGCACAACAAGGCGGAGTATGGCATTGCTGCCCACTGGCTGTACAAGAGCTCGGGCAACTCGCAGGGCCGCATGAGCGCAGACGAGCTCTCGGTTGACACGCAGATCAACTGGATCCGTCGATCGCTGGACTGGGCCACCGAGGAAGCCGAGATCGAAGACCCCCACGAGTTCCTCAACAGCCTGCGCGTAGACCTCTTTGAGCACGAGATCTTTGTATTTACCCCAAAGGGCGAGGTCATGAGCCTAAGGCGCGAGTCCACCCCTCTCGACTTTGCCTACGCCGTTCACACCGAGGTGGGAAACCATTGCATAGGTGCCAAGGTCAACGGCTCGATGGTCCCGCTTACCTATAAGCTGCAGAGCGGCGACCGTGTAGAGATCATCACCAACAAGAACGCCAAACCGGGTCACGACTGGCTCAACATGGTGGTAACGCCATCAGCTCGCTCAAAGATTCGCAAGTACTTTGCCACTGCCTCAAAGAGTGACGATGCCGATCGCGGTCGCGGGTACCTTTCGCTCGAGCTTCGCAAGCACGGTCTCGGCATCTCCTCGGCCCGTGTGACGAAGGCTCTTGAGAAGGTTCTCGAGACGACAGACTACCGCGATGTCGAGACCTTGCTCGCCGCCATTGGCACTGGCAAGGTGTCGCCCAAGATGATTGCCCACCGCGTTGACGATGCGGTTGCGGAGACTCGCCCTGCGAGCGAGATCGAGCGTGAGGCGCGCAAGGCAAATCGCAAGATGCTCATTGAGGAAGACCGCCCGCTCGTTCAGACAAAGACGCGTGACCGCAAGCACCGCTCGAGCTGTGGCGTGGTCGCCAAGGGTGACCCCGACCTGGCCGTGCACCTGGCGCACTGCTGCAGCCCTGTGGCCGGCGACGAGATCGTGGGTTTTGTCACGCGCGGACGCGGCGTGAGCGTCCATCGCGCAAGCTGTCCCAACGTGAAGAGCCTGATGGAGCATCCCGAGCGCATGATTGAGGTCGAGTGGGACGCCTCTGGAGCTACGGAGTTTCAGGTTGAGATTGTTGTCGAGGCAACGGACCGTCAGGGCCTGCTCAAGGACGTCACCATTGCGCTCTCCGAGGCCGGCTGCAACATCCTGTCGGCTGCCACGCAGACGAGCGCGACGGGCGTGGCGCGCCTGCGCTTCCTCATTGAGCTCTCCGACGCCTCGATGCTGAACCCGCTGCTTGCACGCGTGAGCAGGGTGCCGTCGGTCTACGACGCCCGCCGCATCATGCCGGGCGAGGGCGCGCAGTCGCTCAGGCGTCGCGTGTAGGCACTAGCCGGACGTAGGACCAGTGGGGAGCATTCCATGGCCGAACAGGATCAGATTCGCCTCTTCGTGGTGGGAGACATCCAGACCAACTGCTATGCGTACATCTCGCAGGGGGAGTGCCTGGTCGTGGACCCCGGCGCCTCTGGTGCGCAGATTGCCGAGGCTCTGGCGGATGTCAAGGTGACCCAAGTTGTGGCTACCCATCGCCATCACGACCATGTGGGCGGTGTCCGTGCGCTGGTGGAGGCGACCGGGGCACCGTGGGCCATCTCCGCTGCCGACGCTGAGCTGGCGACTCGCGCCATCGAGATATCGTCGCACGACGTGGGCGGGCTCGGCGGCGTTGTTGACAATCCGCCCGAGCCGGACAGGACGCTCGTCGAGGGCGACATACTCGAGGTGGGGAGTGCTCGCTTTAGGGTCATCGAGACGCCGGGACACACGCCGGGCTGCGTCATCTTGATGGGGGAGGGCTCGGCCGAGGGCATAGCCTTTGTTGGAGACACGCTCTTTGCGGGGTCGTGTGGTCGCTGCGATCTTATGGGTGGCAGCTGGCCTGCAATGCAGAAGACCCTCGAGCGACTGAGCACGCTCATCGACCCTGCGACCACGCTGCTCAGCGGCCACGGTGAGGTCACCACAATGGAGCGTGAGCTGGCCACAAACCCATACCTCCAGCCAGGCGCCTGGCGTCCCTCCTTTGGGGAGTAGCTGGAACGGAGAACTGCCCGGGTCCTGACAAACAGAAAGCCGACAAGACACGTGGCTTGTCGGCCCCAAAGGAGTCATATGGTGCCCGGAGCGAGACTCGAACTCGCACACCTTTCGGTAGAGGTTTTTGAGACCACCGCGTCTGCCAATTCCGCCATCCGGGCAGGTGCGCAAACATCATAGCATGAACTTGCTGGCCTGTGGGGAACGAACAAACGCGTTAACCCAGAGAAGAGTCGAAGCGAGTATCTAAGCTATCATGTTCTAGCTCAAGAGCATGCAATGGAGGCGCCATGAGAAGGAGCATCTTTGCAAAGCAAATGTGGCATTCAAAATGGTAGCCAACAAGGTGTGTGCATCTTTTGAGGGCTTGCGCGGTAGCTTGTGTGGGCGTAAGATATCTCCTGTTGTGGCTCAGGGCCACACCCAAAGTGGGATCGAAAGTGGGTCCCCACCTTGCGGCGCCTTTTGGCAGCTGTCTGGTCAGACAACGTATGCTACTCGTCCCAACAGGGGCGTAACGTGTCTCCTGGATGCTGTCTTGGCACCAGGAGTTTTTTCATGCGGCAAACGCCGCAGCAAGAAGCGGCAACGCAGCCGCGCATGAAGGGAAGGTGGAAAAGATAGCCAGGAACGAGGGTCCTCGCATCAACGACGAGATCACCACGCGCATGTGCCGCCTTATTGGCGTCGACGGATCACAGCTTGGTCTGTTTGGCGTGCCCGACGCGCTGCGCATTGCCCGCGAGCAGAACCTTGATCTTGTTGAGATTGCTCCCAACGCGGAGCCGCCCGTTTGCAGGGTGATGGATTACGGCAAGTACAAGTTCGAGCAGGACCGCAAGGCCAAGGCCGCACGCAAGAAGCAGGTGCGCGTCGAGGTCAAAGAAATGAAGTTCCGTCCCAAGATCGACACGGGCGACTACGAGACCAAGAAGAACCACGTGATGCGCTTCCTCAAGAAGGGTGCTCGCGTAAAGGTCACCATCATGTTCCGCGGCCGCGAGATGGCCCACCCGGAGCAGGGTCTCAACGTGCTGGAGCGCCTGGCAGAGGACCTCAAGCCCTATGCCACCGTTGAGCAGCAGCCCAAGATGGAGGGTCGTAACATGCACATGCTCGTCGCTCCAATCAAGGGGGCATTCGATAAGATGCCCGAGAGCGACGCCGAGTAGAAGGAGATTTAGCATGCCCAAGATGAAGACGCACAAGGGGTCGGCAAAGCGCTTCCGCCGTACCGGTACTGGCAAGATCATGCGCGCCAAGGCCTTCAAGAGCCACATCCTCACCAAGAAGTCGCCCAAGCGCATCCGCGGCTTCCGCAAGGAGACCGAGCTCACCAAGGGCGACGCCCACACCGTCAGCCAGCGTATGGGCCAGTAGCCCCCGCTACGTCGTTTGAATTACTAAGGAGTTGATTAGATATGGCACGTGTCAAGCGCGCAGTGGCAGGTCGCAAGAAGCGTCAGACGCTCGTCGAGCGCACTAAGGGTTACTATGGCGTTCGCTCCCGCACCTTCCGTGGCATGAAGGAGCAGGCTCAGCACTCCCTGCAGTACCAGTACCGTGATCGTCGCAACAAGAAGCGCGACATCCGCAGCCTTTGGATCCAGCGCATCAATGCTGCCGCCCGTATGAACGACCTTTCCTACAGCAAGTTCATGCACGGCCTGAAGCTCGCCGGCGTCGAGCTCGACCGCAAGGTCCTCGCTCAGATCGCTTACGAGGACGAGGCTACCTTTGCCGACCTCGCTGCCGTTGCCAAGAAGGCTCTGGCCGAGTAACGCAGAGTTTCTCGCACGTTTTCACCCCGCCTGCGCAAAACGCTTCGCACAGGCGGGGTGTTCTTTTGAGGTAAGGCGCGCCAAGCCAGAACTGCTACAACGGTCGAGCAAATGTGCTCGCATGTTGTCGCGCCTATGGTGCTGGTTTGTTACTCCTGCGAAGTGCGCCTTGCTGCGGTATACTGCTTTTTCGTATGGATATTCGTTGCCGGGTTTTCCGGCTGAAGGGACTTACACATGGCTACTCTTGGCATGAACGATCTCAGGGCCGGACTCGGCGTCAACATCAAGGGCAGGGACTGCGTTGTTCTCGAGGCGCAGCACGTCAAGCCTGGCAAGGGCAACACCTACGTCCGCACCAAGTATCGCGACATCCGCACCGGCCGCGTGCTCGAGGAGAACTTCCAGCAGTCCGCTAAGTTCGAGAGCGTTGACATGCGCACCCGTGAGATGCAGTACCTCTATAACGATGGCGACATCTACTACTTCATGGACAACGAGACCTACGAGCAGATCGAGGTCGGTGCCGACGTCATTGGCGACAACGCCAAGTGGTTCAAGGAGAACGACACCTGCCTGCTGCAGTATGCCAACGGCGTTCTCTATGCGGTGCAGCCGCCCATGTTCATCGAGGTCGAGATCACCGAGACCGAGCCTGGCTTTAAGGGCGATACCGTTCAGGGCGGCGGCAAGCCCGCTACCGTCGAGACCGGTGCCATCATCCAGGTTCCCATGTATCTCAACGTGGGCGAGCGCATTAAGATTGATACGCGCGACGGCAAGTTTGTGAGTCGCGTTTAGCTCCACATCGGCATCTGAGCTGAAAGGACCTCCTCATGGCTGACAACGAGCTCAAAATTGCTGGCATCAGCGTCTCCAAGGGTGTCGTGATTGCCATTGTGGCGCGCGCCGCCGAAGGCGTCGAGGGAGTCGTGCGCGTGGGTGGCAACGACATCGCATCGTCTCTGGTGCGCGTGTTCACTCGCCGCTCCATTGCCCCCGAGTCGAGCGTCACCGCCGAAGTCGTCAACGGCGAGCTTACGGTGGGCGTTCACCTGGCGGTGTTCTACGGCTATCCCTTCACCAAGCTCGCGGCATCGGTGCGCGAGGCAGTTGCCGCTGCGCTGCTCTCGCAGGTTGGCGTTGAGGTTGGCTCCGTAGACGTGAGCATCGACAGTCTCGTCTTCCCCAAGGAGTAAGTGTGCCAAGAACTCATTTTAGTGGCCGTACCCTGGCTCGCAGCCAGGCACTGCAGCTGCTCTTTCAGGCCGAAGCCACCCATAGGCTGGTGAGCGAGGTCCTGGAGGGTGATTATGCCCTAGACGAGCTTCTTGTGGATGGTTACCACAAGGAGCTTGCCTCCCGTGAGCTTGAGCCTCAGGAGCTCGATGAGCGTCTGAGCGACCTTAAGAACTACACCCGTGAGCTCGCTCTGGGTACCGATGAGATGGTCCACGAGCTGGACGCCATCATCGAGCGCGCCTCCGAAAACTGGAGCGTCTCGCGCATGCCTTCGGTCGACCGCAACCTTTTGCGTATCGCCCTGTTCGAGATTCTGTGCGTCGATGACGTCGACACTGCAGTTGCCATTGACGAGTGCGTCGAGCTGGCCAAGGCCTATGGCACCGATGACTCATGGCGTTTCGTCAACGGCATCCTTGGCAAGATCGTCCGTCGCATCGATGCGGGGGAGGACGTGCTTGCCCAGGCAATCGACGAGCTCGATGCCCAGAAGCAGGAGGCAGGGGAGTTCGAAGAGCCTGCCGAGGAGGATGCTGCGGACGGTAACGTGGAGTCCGACGAAGAGGTGGAGCGGGAGCTCCCAGACTGGGCTCAGGAGTAGTCTCATGGCTCGAAAGCCCGATGTCTCTCAGTACAAGAACTTTGACCAGATTGCCGACCGCCTTGACGAGATCGTGGGTCAGGTGCGAAACAAGGACACCTCGCTCGAGCGCTCGCTCGACCTCTTTGACGAGGCGATAGCGCTGGGCTCCAAGGCGGTCGACATGGTCGATACCACCGATTTCACACCCTCTGAGCTTGAGCGTCTTAAGGACGACACCGCCACGGATGCGTCAAAGGAAAGCAACTAGCGTGCCCCGGAAGGTCCGTCTTGACGCCGAGCTCGTTGCGCGTGGGTTCTTCTCAAACACAAGTGATGCCATGCGCTCGATCATGGCGGGCGATGTATCGACATCTGACCGCAGGCTGACCTCTCCTGGGGAGCAGGTAAAGCCCGGTCTTCCGCTGCATGTGCGCGGTCAGGTGCCCTATGTGAGCCGTGGTGGACTCAAGCTCGAGCGCGGCCTTGATGCACTGGGTGTAGATCCAGTGGGTCTCAACTGCGTTGACGTTGGTTGCTCGACCGGCGGATTTACCGATTGCCTGCTCAAGCGCGGTGCCAAGCACGTGCTCTCTGTGGATGTTGGCCGCGCGCAATTTGACTGGTCGCTCAGGCAAGACGACAGGGTCACGCTCCTTGAGCGCACCAATATTGTGGACGTCCCAGATATGCCGGGTTACGAGGGCTCCTTCCAGCTGGCAGTGTGTGACGTCTCCTTTACCTCGGTCGTAACCATTCTGCCTGCTGTGGTGCGCCTGCTTGGCCGCGGGGGTACCTTCCTCACGCTGGTAAAACCGCAGTTCGAGGCACCGCGAGAGCACGTGGGCGAGGGCGGTATCGTAAGGGACCCCGAGGTGCGCAAAGCGGCCCTAAACAAGGTCTCCGCAGCCATGGAGGCGACTGGGTTTGTCCTCGACGGCTCCTGCGAGAGCCCCATCACCGGCCACAAGGGCAACGTCGAGTTTCTTCTTGCGGGCCATCTCCTTTAAATCGTTTGCGTGGGTCTGCCTCAACATGGCTCCCTGAGGGCGCCAGGGCCTTCAACATGCTAAACTGATGCATACGTACGTTCGTATCTTGGAGGAGAGCATGAAGGTTCTGCTGGTGCCCAACTATTCACGTCCTCATGCGGTCGAGGGAGCACGGCGTCTTTCTGACTGGCTCATTCGCGAGGGCGTCGAGGTGCAATGGGCGCACGACAAGAAGCTTTATCCCAACAAGGTCGTTGACACCACTGGCGTTGGCCTCGTTGTCTCCCTTGGCGGAGACGGCACGTTGCTTCGTGCCGCACGTATCGTTGAGTACTCCGAGATTCCCATGCTGGGTCTCTCCTATGGTCACCTGGGCTTTCTCACCTGCGGTGGGCCAGACGACCTTATTCAGACGGTGTCTGATGCCCTCGAGGGAAACCTGCACGTCTCGCATCGCATGACGCTCGACATAGAGGTCGAGTTTGAGCGTCCCGACGGCACGATGGTCACCGAGCGAAGCTTTGCCCTCAATGACCTCTCGCTTACCCATGGTATCCGTGGCGACATGATCGTGTTTGACGTTTCTGTCTCGGGCCACCCTATCGACCGTCTGCGTGGCGATGGCTTTGTGGTCTCTACCGCCACAGGATCGACCGGCTATGCCCTGGCGGCAGGCGGTCCCATTGTCACGCCTGAGTTTGCAGGCATGGTGTGCGTGCCCGTTGCCTGCCATACCATCACGGCCCGCGCGTTCCTCACTGCCCCAACCGATGTGGTGGAGATTCGCATTAATCCCGAGCGCCACGCCGACAGGCTCTTCTTTGCCGATGGCCAGCCTCTTGGTGAGGGGCTGCGTGGCATGCGTGCCACCATCCGCCGCGGACCTGGCGACATCATTCTTCTTGACCGTAGCGCCCGCAGCTTCTACAAGTCCGTGTCGCGCGTGTTCTACGGCAACACCAATCGATAGGCGGCATTTCTTATGATCGACGAGCTGCACGTAAGCGACGTTGCCCTCATCCATGATGCAACCATCTGTCCGTCTTCTGGCTTGACTGTGCTCACCGGTGAGACGGGAACGGGAAAGACCGCCCTGCTCAGTGCCATCAAGTTGCTGGTAGGGGAGCGTGCCGATGCGAGTGCCGTGCGCGAGGGGGCCGACGGGCTGCAGATCGAGGCGCGAGTCTACCTCGACCCGGAGGACTCCGAGGGCGTTGTGGTACGTCGTCGCGTTGAGGCTGCCGGCAGGGGCCGCGTGCAGATTGACGGTCACATGGCCTCGGTAAAGGAGCTGGCCTCCACCATTGGCGCCACAATCGACCTCTGTGGTCAGCACGAGCATCAGCGCCTGCTTGACCCTGCTTCTCATGTGGCCCTGCTCGATGCATGGGCCGCGGCGGAGGTTGGACCTGCGCACGAGGCGTATGCGCAGGCGCTTTCTGAGGCACGAGCCGCCGCCAAGGAGCTCGCACGCATCACCGAGATGGGCCGTGCGGCCGGAGAGCGCCTTGACGAGGCCGCGTTTGTTCTGCGCCGCATCGATGAGGTCGGCCCCAGCCAGGAGGAGTTTGAGGAGCTTGAGTCGAGCCTCCCGCGTGCGGAGCACGCTGAGTCGCTGCTGCGGGCAGTTGGTAGTGCCCGTCACGAGCTCTCTGGTGATGGTGGGGCGGCGGATGCAATGAACGACGCCATAAGCTGGCTGCGCGATGCGTCGTCGTATGATTCAGCCCTTGACCTGCTCGCCGAGAGGCTAGAGAGCTCACTGATCGACATCGAGGACGTGGCATCGGAGCTGCGTGACTATCGCGACCAGGTGGAGCTTGACCCAGAGGAGCTGGACCGCATGCAGTCTCGCATGGCATCGTTTCAGGGCCTCATGCGCACCTATGGTCCGCGCATGGAAGACGTGCTGCGTCGCCGCAACGAGGCGGCCGAGCTTGTGGCTGCAGCTCAGGATGGCGGCGAGCGGGAGCGCAAGGCTCGCCGCGCCGTTGAGGCGGCCGAGGCGCGACTTGCCAAGGCGGCCAGTGCGCTTGACGCGGCGCGCAAGAAGGCGGCGCCGCAGCTCACCAAGCTCGTATCACAGCAGATGGCTAGGCTCCAGATGGGCTCGGCAGAGCTTACGTTCTCAATGGAAAGGCTTCCGCGCAACCAGTGGACAACGTCTGGTCCCAGTCGTATCGAGCTTTTGTACAGGCCCGCGGCTGGGCTTACCGCGCGTCCACTTCGTCGCATTGCCTCTGGCGGCGAGGTCAGCCGTGTGATGCTTGCCTGCAAGGTGGTGCTAGGTGAGGCCGATGCCACGCAGACGCTTGTGTTTGACGAGGTCGATGCCGGTGTGGGTGGAGCAACGGCGCTCGCACTCGCACAGGTGCTCGCAGATCTGGCACAGACCCATCAGGTGATTGTGGTCACGCATCTGGCTCAGGTTGCCGTGATGGCGGAGCGCCATTATCTGGTAAGCAAGTCGTCAGGAGAGCTGCCCGAGACCTCGCTCACCGAGATTGCCGGGGACGACCGCGTGGCAGAGATTGCCCGCATGCTCTCTGGCGACACGAGCCAGGCCTCGCTCGCTCACGCCCGCGAGATGCTCGCTGCGGCGCGATAAGACTTCGCTTGTTAGTCTGAACGCCATGGCGGATCCCTTTGCGGAATTCTTGCCACGCATACAAAAGCACCGGTGCGCTAGTAGCTAATGGCGCACCCGTGCTTTTCTGTCTCTGTGTCTTGGCGGAGCCTACGACAAGCAGAGCTGCTTGCTGAGCGACCACCACAAGAGCGACTGCCCGGCCTCGGTGGGGTGAATCATGTCGCCGTTGTAGTAGGTGGTGGTGGAGTAGAGCGAGCCGAGTAGCGACACGTGCACGTAGCCATTCTCGGCACAAACCTCGCGAAGCACGGCGTCAATCTGTCGCATGGGTGTGGGAGTCGTGGCTCCGCACGGCTCGGTTATGACAATGACCATCTTTGACTGCTTGGCGGCTGCGGCGAGTGCCTTCCTGGCGCTCGTCCTAAAGCTGTCGATGTCGGCACCCTGACGAGCGTCATTGACGCCAAGGGCAACTACGACCACGTCGGCGCCGCCCTGCAGCCACGCGTCGGGGTTTGCCGCAAACTGGGACATCTTCCAGCCACTAATGCCTGCCGTCACAAACGACTTCACACCGTGGCTCGTGGCATACTTCCTGAAGGCGTTTGAGTATGTGGCAAGCGTAAGAGAGCTCTCGTAACGGATGGTGTCGCCATTCTTGTAGGCAATGGCAGTGCCACGGGGCGCCGTTGAGTAGCCGGGCAGACCGACTCCATCGCTGATTGAGTCGCCTACAATGCGAATGCTCTTGACCTTTCCGGCGTTCAGCATGTCGCTAAAGGCGCGCATGTCGCCAACCTTCACCAAACGGAAGCGCTGGGTCGCATTGGACGACGGAAGGTTGGTGCGAAGGTTGGATCCCTTGGCAGATCCAGCCGCGTCAAGCGCCAGGCCACTGGAGAGCGAGCGCAGCGAGTAAGTGCCGTCGGCGTTGGCGTACGCGTACCAGTGCTGCGCCGCGCTGTTGTTGCTGCGATAGATTTGCACGTTGGCGAGCGGCCACGGTGAGGCGGAGGCGACGTCGAGCGCCTTGAGCGAAGACGCGCCCACAAAGGTAATCGTCTTTCCATCGGAGCCCACCTGGGCCCTAAACTGCTGCGCAACGCTGGAGTTGCTGCTCCAGAGCCTCACGTTGGCACCGTTTGCGGTCGAGCCGGAGGCCACATCGGCAACGAGTGCTGGGGTGTCGAGGGTCGCCGTTGTCTGTGCGCTCTCGAGGCGATAGGTGCCCGGCCCAAGCGCTGCCGCTGCACTAGCGGAGGCTTCGTTGAGCACCGTGAGGTTCCAACGCTGTGCCGTCGATTCGTTGGAGTGGCCCAGCTGCAGAGCCGTACCGCTTGAGGCAGCTCCCCCCGCAACCTCGAGTGCAAGACCGCTGTTTGCGGCAAGAATGCTGTAGCTGCCGTCGTCCTGCAGACGAATCGACCAGAGTTGCGTGCTGCTGGCTCCGGCGGAGGAAAGAGCCTGTTGGGTGGCGCTTGTGCCCGGCAGCACGGCTCCGGCACCTGCGCCAAGCGCCGCTCGAGAGTGTGTGGGGCGAATGACGTAATAGCCGTTGGACTGCTCCTCGAGCCTCCAGGCCTGGGCCAGCGATCCGTTGCGCCTCCAGAGCTGCATCTTTGCGCCAGAAGCGGTTGACCCAGAGGTCACGTCCATAACAAGGTTGCCGCCAAGAGCGGATGCAATCTCGACGATCTTCCCGCCAAGGCTGACGTTGCTTGTTTGGCCGGCACCGGCAAATGGCACGGCAACAAATCGTTGTGCCATGCTCATGTTGGAGCTCCACAGACGCAGGTTGGCGCCATTCGTTGCCGAGCCTCCCTGCACGTCGAGGCAGAGCGACTGGTCAAGCGCGGGATGGATGGTTATGCCCCCGTCGTCGTTGGTGGTCAGCACCCACTTTTGCGCAATGGTTCCGTTGGACCTCCACCAGCGAACATCCGCAGCCTTGGACACTTTGCCGCCCGCCACGTCAAGCACGGTGCCGTCCGAGAGGCCAATCGTGGCATACCCGTTGCTGTCGTACGAGATGCTCACCTGCTGGGCGGCCGAGCCATTGGAGTTCCAAAGCTGTGCGTTTCCCGAGCCCTGGTTAGCCTTGATGCCGCCGGCCTTGTCCATCACCAGCTGCCCCGAGAGCGACGACCTAAGAATAAAGGTACCTTCGTCGATTGCCGGTTGGACGCTGGTCTCATCTGGCGAGGTGCTGGCAACCTCTTCGGTGGTCTCGCCCTCGGCCGCAGGGTCTTCTTCTATAGACTCATCCTCAGTCTCAATGACTTCGGTTGCGACGCCCTCGTCGTCTGGTTGGGTATCCTGTGCGTCGTCGGTGTCTGTGGTGCTGGGAGCTTCGTCCTGCGTCGCAGTGTCGTCGGCAACGGGGAGAGCGGAAGAGACCTCGCCGCCATTTGCATCCAAGCCGGGCTCCGCCTTGGATTCAATCTGCCCTGAGCTGGCGGTTGCCTCGCTGGCGCCAGCCGATGCTGGAACACCAAAGAGCGAAAGGGTGAGTGCGGCGCTGCAAAGGATGGCCAGTGGCTTTTCTGGCATGTCTGCCCGCCGCGTCGTATGAGTGAGTCTATGTTGCATGCTGTACCTGCTGGTCGGGTTTTTGCAAGGCAACAGTATATGGCTTTGCCCTGTATGCTCCCTATGCGCCAAGCAACAAAACACAAGAAGGCACGAAGCTCAAAAAGGCCTGATTGGGGTGAGCCACGATAGGGACCAAGGATGGGCTGGACGTCTTGAGCTTGTGCAAATTAATGATGGGACATGCATCAGAGTTTTAACGAGACCGTGGCCTTGCTGCTTGCCCAAAGCAGCGTAGCCAACGGCTTTAGCCTTCCTGGGTGCAGTGGAACACGGTTGGACCTGCGCTTTGGGTTGTTTGAAACTTGGTGCAAATCTGCGACTAGCATGCCAGTTCACCGCCCGTGCCCATGTTGCGCAACAAGCAGTCTAGAGCCGCCGCTAGCCTAGTGGTTGTAGTACAGAGCGTGTTCGGCTGATGCCGTTGGCATGGGCAACTTTGAAATAACAAGGAGGTCACAATGTACGGATACGATAGCTACGGCGGATTGCACGCGGCCGGTATCGCTGGTGCAGTATTTGTAATTCTTCTACTTGTGAGTTTTGTCGCGTCGATTGCACTCACTGTTCTTGGCTACATCAAGTTTGCACGCGTGCCTGGGGAGAAGCTGTTCGACTTTGCCTCCAAGGATGCAGTCGGGCCGTTTTTGCGCTTTGACACCTTCCTGCTCGAGCGCATCCTCAAGATCCTGTACATGTTTTCGGCGCTCTTCTTTGCTTTTACCTGCGTTTCCGCTGGTATCTCCTTGCTGTTTTTGGACTTCTTGGCGGGCCTTATCACCTTCCTCGTGCTTGCTGTCGTAATTGTGCTTGGTGAGGTTGGCATCCGCATGGGATATGAGTCGTCCATGCTCAGGGTGGTCATCGCGCGCAACACGACCCAAATCAGAAAGGCACTGGGCCAAGAAGACGGCTCTATGCCCACGACCCCGTTCGCAGACAAAGATCACGGTCAGGGCGGTGCGCACCTGGCGGGTGGCGCCTTGGCATCGCTTCCACATCATGCTGGAGGGGCTCGGTTGCTAGACAAGCAGGATGGCGCAACGTCGCAGTACAAGCGGTGCCCAAGTTGTGGCGCAAGGCTTTCGCCCGACGCTCACTTTTGCGGGAGTTGTGGCACACGCATGTAGGGTGGCAAATTGCATCCAGTACCGCGCGTTGACCAGTGCCTGCAGTGCTTGTCTATCATTGTTGGCACATCGGAGCTGGGACGTTGCAAGCGCTGTGGGTAATTTGTCTATTAGACCGCTCGGCGCTCATTTTTCCCATTGTGCAACACGCCATCTTCTCTGATGGATAGGATTAATGACAGACATTGCAAGGCATTGAGCGTACCCGTGCACCTGTGCGCAAAACAGATGGCGTCGCGCTGACGCAACTTTAAGCTGAAAGTGAGGGCTGTTTATGTCAGTCAATCTGGTGAGCCTCTCGGGCAACATTGTTAAGGATGCCACCCTGTCAAAGACGTCGGGAAACGGGACGAGTGTCCTCAACTTTACTATGGCCGTTAACGACAGGCGCCGTAACAACAAGACGGGGGAGTGGGAAGAGCACCCCAACTTCATTGACATCTCCGTGTTTGGCAAGCGTGCCGCGACCATTGCCGATCGCTGCAAGAAGGGTGTCAAGGTAGCCGTTCAGGGCAGTCTGAGGCAGAACACCTGGATTGACAAGGTCACGGGCCAAAGTCGTTCGCGCATTACCGTCATTTGCGACGAGATTGACTTTATGCAGCGTGTGGTGGCAGCTGACGAGGGCTTGCCGGAGGAGCCTGAGCTTGAGGTTGCCAGCGAGCCCGAGGTTGCCGAGGAAGTCTTTGCTCCCGAGGTTGCTGCTCCAGAGGTTGCCGAGGTCGCTCCTGTTGAGGAGATTGCCCCTGAGCCCGATCCAGAGCCTGTGGCCCCCGCCTTTGAGCCTGTGCCTGTCTCTAGGTTTGAGTTTGCCGAGGTCGCCGCCGCTCCCGAGCCCGAGCCAGCCGTTGCGCCTGTAATTGCGCCTGTCCCCGCGGCGCCTGAGTATGACCTTAAGTTGACGCCCGAGACCGAGCCTGCGTTTAGCTTTGAGCCTGAGCCGGCAGCAGAGCCCGAGCCAGTTCCCGTGCCAGACTTTGGACCGGCAATCGTGACCGACAGCAACGCTGCTCCTGAGCCCGAACCAGAGCCCGAGCATCATGAGGAGCCCTCGTCGTTCCTGACCTGGGACTTTGGACCTGAGTTTGAGTTTGATCCGCAGGCCTTTGGCATTGCCCCAGAGCCCGAGACCGCTCCCGAGCCTGAGCCCGCAGCCGCTCCGGCTCCCGAACCTGCTCCCGTGCCGGAGCCTTCGCCCCAGCCCGCCCCCGCGCCTGCACCGCAGCAGACCCTTACGTGCCCTCATTGCGGAGCCGAGTATGAGAGCTGGCAGACCTTCTGCATGAACTGCGGTGCCTCCCTCAAGAAGGAGGAGCCTGCGCCAGAGCCGGCAAAGCCCGCGGAGAACAAGTGCCCTGCCTGTGGTGCCATCAACCGTGAGGGTGCGCACTTCTGCATGCAGTGCGGCAAGAAGCTGCAGTAGTCTACCTGTTTGAAATCAATCAAATCAGCTGGCGGGGCGTCTCAATCGGGACGTCCCGCCTTTGTTTTGCGAACTGGTCTAGATGGGGGTGCCTTCCCCCTGACACACCCATCGCAGGTCGACCGCCGCGCGCCTCCCCATGACACCCTCGCGCCACGCTACCTGTGGCGTGCGTAGGGGCAGGGAGGGACCTTTGCCTGGTCGTCGGCGTCTATGTGGTGGCCAATCTGCTCAAGCAGCTTGTCGTTAAAGAAGAAGTACTGGGGGTCCACGTCGCCGTCGTCCATGTCTCCCCAGGTCACGTCCACATATCCGGTGACGCCGCCAATGCTTACAATGTTCCAGAGGTGACCTTCCTCTGGGTCAGAGTCGTTGTAGCCATGCAGCGTGGCACACGGGATGCCCATGCGCTCCAGCAGCACCTGATAGGTTCGAGCATATCCGGCGCACACGCTGTGTCCCTCGAGCAGCGTGCTCGTAATGATCTGGTCGTGCTCGCAATACTCGTATACCGACTGGTTGGCAAGCCAAACGTAGGCAAGCTGAGCCTTTTCGTAGCTGGTTGCAGTGAGGGGAACGGTCGCGAGGAACTCCTCTATGCGCGCCTCGACCTGCTGCTGGTACACGGGAACGGACTCAAGGTCGTAGTAGGAGCCAAAGGTGATGTCCATGCCCTGTCCGGGCTCGTCCCAATAGGTGTAGTTGAAGTAGTCCTTGTACCAAAAGAGCTCGGGATTGTCGAGGTAGACCGCACCAGAGACGATGTTGAAGTCCTCGTCAAAGCTGTCTATGTCCACATGGCATTCGAGGGAGCCGCTCGAGAGCGCAGCGTAGTAGACGTCGTAGATGCCCCGTTGGCGGTCGGTGAGTCGGTGGTACCAAAAGCGTCCAGGGCTGGCATTCCAGTCTGGCGATGGGTCGTTTGCGTTAAAGGGAGCGGCCTTTGGGGTGTAGAAGCCCGTTGACCCAGGGACAAGGTCGGGGGATGGCTTGATGTCGGTGCTTGATTCTGTCGACGTCTGTTCGCTTTGTGCGGTACCTTCACCCGTAAGGTTGCTCGTCCCTCTGATGGCCAGCGTGAGGGGCAGCAAGATGGCAACCATTGCTATGAGCGCAATGAAGAAGCTGCCAAAAAGACGGCGTTTGTGAGTTTGCGAGCGCGAGGGGACGGCACGGCGAGCCGTGAGCGTTGGCGCCACCTGGGGTTTTATTGACTGACGGGCAGGGGAGGGCGATGTGGGTTGCGGCGTGCTTGGCGGAAGCGTGGCTGTAGGGACAGCCTGGCCCTGCGGACCTTGGGGCGGGACCGTACGCATGGGCTGCTGAGCGGCAGAGGAAAGGTCCGCGGGCGTGATTCGCACGGAGCGTTCCTGCCCCGCCGCATAGGCTGCCTGTTGTGGGGTTGATGACTGTGGTCGCGGTTCAGCTGGAGCTTGCGACTGCCGCGGATTCTGTGGCTGCAATGGCGCAGGCTGAGCCACTTGGGGCGGCGCGAAAGCCCTCGTTCCAACCGGCTGAGCTACCGTGTGGCCCTTGGCCGGGGGTGGCGCTTGCGTGGCGGTGGCCTGCGCGGCTGCCTGTACAGGAGCGGGCTGCAGCTGCGGTGCGCTTGCTCGCGGAACAGAAGGAGCCGGTGTAACCGATACGACCGTCGCGGTGAGCTTCGCGGGCAGTGCCATTCCGCAGCGCAGGCAAAACCGAGCGCCGTCAGAAGCTATGGCCTTGCAACGCGGACACTGCATCAAGCTCACCTCCCGTGTTCGCACGCCAGCAAAGGGGGAGTCCTCTGCCCAATGATAGTTTACGGACCCAAACATCCAGCTTGTTGCGCAACATTGGTGGGAAAGGTCAACGTCAGGCTTCGCGGTGCCCCAAATGCTCTAAGCTGCACCCCCCTCTTGAAGAGATGGGTCTAGGGCAAGAGGCAATTCCTTTCGGGCCACGCTCTCCTTACGGTTGAAAATTGCTCCTGCGTCCAACAGAAAAAGGGTCCACCAGGCAAGCCCGATGGACCCCGTACCAGCACGAAGCTGTTGCGCTGCTTGGCCTAGATGGCGCCTGCCTCAGCCATTCTTCCGATGCTCGCAAGAATGCTGAGCACGACACCAATGACGGTCGCAATCACGATGTTCCTGAACTTCTTGTTTGCGACCTCGACGTTACCCGCCTCGATGGCCGCCTGAAGTGTGGAGCGCTGGGTGAGGCCGTACACACCCCAGATGATTCCGCACAAGAAGCCGATGACAACAAGCACGGTTGCCACAGTCAGGCTCGGCATGTTTGCCGTGCTAACGGGCGTCTGCTGGTAGGTGGGCTGAGGCTCGGGCTCTGCATAGGTCACGGGCAGCGGATCGGGCTCTGGTGCAGAATAGGTCACAGGGCTCGGATCACTCAAGACGGTCGGGTAGTTCACGGGCTGCGGATCTACCTGCTCGTATGCCTGAGGAGCGACTTCGACGGGGGTGCCGCACTTGGGGCAAAACCTCGCGCCGTCCTTCATCTGGGCGCCGCATGAGTTGCAATACATGTTGTCCCCTTTCAAGTTGGGATCAATGCCTCGCGACAGACTAATACCCGCTTAAAGCACGGGTTGCCGAGCACTCATGATAGACGAAGGCGTTTGTTGGACGGGCATCATTTGTTCTATTGGTGACAATCATTTCCCAGAGAGCCAAATGCGCATGAAGATCTGTGACATAGAACACTATGTCGACGCTGTCGGTCCCTTCGCGCGGAACTCGCTGGTTATTTGGATACGCCAGTGGCTCCAGCAGCGCTAAATATCTGGCCTAGCCTGCTCAGTTGCCGCGTCGGTCATGCGTTTCGTGTATCCTAAATGGAACTGCCATCGCAACATCTGTCGTGTGAGGAGATTCGCATGCCCGACATCACCAAGATCGTCGTCACTGGAGGCGTCTGCGGTGGCAAGACCACGGCACTTGCCAGTATCCGCACGTCGTTCACGCGCCTCGGCTACAAGGTCATCACCGTGCCCGAGCCCGCAACGGAGTTCAAGACCAACGGCATCCTGCCATGGGAGTGCGCCTCGGGCGAGGAGTACCAGTGGTGCCAGATGAAGGTGCAGATCACCACCGAGCAGGCCTTTGAGCGCGCGGCCAGGGGCATGGACGACGAGAAGATCCTCATTGTGTGCGACCGCGGCATGCTCGACAACAAGTACTACATGACCGCGGACGAGTTCCAGCGCGTGATTGCCGACCTGGGCTACACCGAGGCTCAGCTGCGCGACAGCTACGATGCGGTCTTTCACTTGGTGACGGCCGCCAAGGGCGCCGTTGAGTACTACACCAACGACAACAACGCGGCCCGCCACGAGACGGTGGAAGAGGCCGCTGCCATGGATGACGGCTTCATTGAGGCGTGGGCGGCTCACCATCACCTTCGAATCATCGACAACTCCACCGACTTTGAGGGCAAGATGGATCGCCTGATCCGTGAGATTTCGTACGTGCTGGGCGAGGAGACACCGCGTCAGACCAAGCGGTCGTTCATCGTGGCCTACCCCGACCTTGCCATGATCGAGGCCATGCCTGGTTGCGAGCGTGTCGAGATCTCGCAGACCTACCTGAGCTCCGATCCCGACACCGAGGTGCGAGTGCGCAAGATTGGCTCGGAGGGCTGGAACACCTTCTATCTCACCGAGAAGCGCATTGAGGGCGCGCGCAAGCGCCTGGTGCGCCGCCAGCGACTCACCCTGCGCGAGTACGAGAACATTCTGGGCCAGGCAGACCCCTCGCGCCGCGAGCTGACCAGGACGCGCTACTGCCTGCCGTATCAGGGTCAGTGCTTTGAGCTGGACATATACCCCCAGTGGGACGACCGGGCCATCTTGCAGATAGAGCTTGTGAGCGCCGACGTCGAGGTGAGCTTCCCGCCTGGGATCGAGATTCTCCGTGAGGTGACCGACGACCCCGCCTATCGCAGCGCCGCACTGGCGAGCGCGCCAATGGGGACCTCGCTCTAGGTTGCCCGAGGGCGCCCGCGGCGAGTCGCTACCAAGTGAGCCAAGCCAGTTCGTGGATTGTGCAAAGGCGGCGAAAGGCCGCAGTTACCTGCGTGCAACTGGCCCGCACCACGTTTTCCATTTCGTAACAGTCTGAGCACCAAGCCCAGGGCCCCTTGTGCCTCGTCGTATTATGGAGTCCCGTAGGAAGCGAATCGCGTCTACGGGAGGCTCCCATGACCAAGCACATATTTGTTACTGGCGGTGTCGTTTCGGCTCTTGGCAAGGGCATCACGGCGGCCTCGCTCGCGCGTCTGCTCAAGGCGCGCGGCTATAAGGTGATGATGCAAAAGGCCGACCCCTATCTCAATGTTGACCCTGGCACCATGAGCCCCTTCCAGCATGGCGAGGTCTTTGTGACCGAGGACGGCAAGGAGACCGACCTTGACCTAGGCCACTATGAGCGCTTTGTGAACGAGAACCTTACCCGCGAGTCAAACTTCACCACCGGCCTCATCTATCAGAGCCTCATCAAGCGCGAGCGCCGCGGTGACTTTTTGGGCGGCACCGTGCAGGTGATTCCCCACGTGACCAACGAGATCAAGGACCGCTTCCGCCGCATTGAGGAGATGACCTCGGCCGACGTGGTCATCACCGAGCTGGGTGGCACCATCGGCGACATCGAGGGGCAGCCCTTTGTTGAGGCCATGCGACAGTTCCGTCGTGAGAAGGGGATGGGCGAGACCCTTGTCATTCACGTGAGCCTTGTGCCCTACATTGCCGCAGCGCACGAGATCAAGACCAAGCCCACGCAGCATTCCGTAAAGGAGCTGCGCTCCATGGGCATCCAGCCCGACCTTATCGTGTGCCGGTCCGACCATGAGGTGGACGCCTCGGTGCGCGCCAAGATCGCGAGCTTCTGCGACGTGGACGAGTCGTGCGTGTTTGAGAACTCCGACTGCCCCTCCATCTACGACGTGCCCGCGCACCTGGCCGAGCAGGGCTTTGACCTCAAGGTGTGCCAGATCTTGGGTCTGGACCCGCGCGAGAGCGACATGAGCAGCTGGTACAGCTTTACCGAGGCTATGCACGAGGCCAACGCGCTGCCCGACGTCACGCGCATTGCGGTGGTGGGCAAGTACACGGCGCTGCCCGATGCGTACCTGTCGGTGATCGAGGCGCTTCACCACTCGGGTGTGTATTACGGCCGTCATGTTGAGATTACGCTGGTAAACGGCGACGAGCTCGACGAGGCCAACATCAACGAGGTGCTCGATGGCTACGACGGCATCTTGGTCCCCGGTGGCTTTGGGCAACGCGGCGTAGAGGGAAAGATCCTGGCGGCACACAAGGCACGCACCGAGCTCGTTCCCTATCTGGGCGTGTGCCTGGGCCTGCAGGTGGCCGTGGCCGAGTTCGCGCGCAACGTCTGCGAGCTTGAGGGCGCCAACTCCAGCGAGTTTGACACGGCGGAGCACAAGTGCGCCCATCCGGTGATCGACCTGATGCCCGACCAGGAGGGCGTTGACGACAAGGGCGGGACCATGCGGCTTGGCGCCTATCCGTGCAAGGTGGCAAAGGGCACCCTTGCGCGTGAGGCCTATGGCGAGGAGCTGGTCTACGAGCGCCATCGCCATCGCTTTGAGGTGAACAACGCCTACCGCGCGCAACTTCAGGAGGCAGGGCTCGTCATTTCGGGACTCTCGCCAGACGAGCGTCTGGTTGAGATGATCGAGCTGCCCAAAGACGTGCATCCGTGGTTTGTGGCAAGCCAGGCGCACCCCGAGTTCAAGAGTCGTCCCAATGTGCCCTGCCCGCTCTTCCGCGAGTTCGTGAGAGCCGCGATCGCCCATCACGAGGGCGTCGACCGTCTTGACCTGAGCGTCGTGGGTGTGCCGGTGATTCCCGAGAGGTAGAGGCTGCGCGCTCCGGGGCGCCAAGGCAAGGCAACTCCCTCCTCTGTCATCGTGTAGACTCCAACTTGGTCTTCGTGTCAGGTTGGGGAGATGACGAGAATGCAGGTGTGCGACGTGACAGGGCTGAGCGAGTTTGCCCAGGCGACCATAGAACGGCTCGGGCTTTCGCCCCATCCCGAGGGCGGCTGGTATCGGCGCACCTGGCAGTCAGACGCTGTTGTAGACAGCGAGCCGGGCGGGCACTTGGGTGACATCACCCCTGAGCGCGGCCCGAAGCAAGACGAGGCGGAGCCGGACCTGCCGGGGGAGCACAGCCTTGGGCCTCGTCCGCTCGCATCCCTCATATACTTCCTGCTGCCAGCGGGCGATGCCAGCGCATGGCATGTCGTTGATGCCGACGAGGTCTGGCTGTGGCATGGTCCGGGACTCGTGACGCTCGAGCTTGGTGGCACAGGTGACGCGCCAAACGAGACGGGTTCCCAATCTGTCGTTCTTGGTGCTGGCCTTGCCCACGACAGCACGGGGGCTGCGCTTGGTCACTGCGTGATACCTGCGGGGACATGGCAACGAACGGTGCCCGGTGCCCATGACGCGCTGGTGTCTTGCGTGGTTAGCCCCGGCTTTACCTATGCGGGCTTTGCCTTGGCCAACGGCTGAGCCGCGCATGGGGCCACAGAGCATCGGCCAGCCGGGGACCGTCCTTCGCGCAGGGCTCGCCTTTGGTTGGGGCGAATCGCGATCTGCTCTGGCCATGTGGTAGCGTAGACAGGCACTGCAAATAGGCTGCCGTGCCAGAGTGTCTGAAGGCCGAATGGGAATGGGCCCTCTGGCCGGAAGGACATCAATCGTTGCAAGCGGAGGAACTCCTTGGAAGAACTCGTCGTCACAGCGCCTCAAGATGAACGTCCCCTAGACGACGTTGCCCTTGCCGAGCAGCTGGCGAGCTTGGTGGCTGCTTGTGGCGGGCGGGTCTACTATGTGGGCGGGTTCGTGCGCGACCGCCTGCTGGGCCGCGAGAGCAAGGACGTGGACGTGGAGGTCCACAACATCTCGCTCGAGTGCCTCGAGGGGCTGCTTGCCGAGCTCGGGACGCTCGAGACGCTTGGCGCCTCGTTTGGCATTTACAACCTGCATGGTCACAAGCTCGATATCTGCGTTCCACGGCGCGCCGACACGGAGGGCCGTGGCGGACGCGACATGCTTCGCGAGCTGTCCGATCCCTTTGTTGGCCTTCGCCAGGCGGCGCTCCGTCGTGACCTCACGATCAACGCGCTGTACCAGGATGTGCTTACGGGCGAGGTGATCGACTTCTTTGGCGGCCGGGACGACCTGGCGCAGGGGGTCATTCGCCATGTGAGCGACGAGACCTTTGTCCAGGACCCGTTGCGCGTGTTGAGGGTTGCACAGTTTGCCGCGCGGCTTTCGATGCGCGTTGACCCCGCAACGACCGAGCTCTGCTCTCGCGTCAATCTTGAGGGGCTTCCCTCGGAGCGCGTGGAGGAGGAGCTGCGCAAGGCCCTGCTGAAGGCGCCGCGCCCGTCAGCTTTCTTTGCCGAGCTGCGGGCCATGGGGCAGCTCGATCCCTGGTTCGCCGAGGTGTCGGCACTGATTGGCGTTCCACAAAACCCAATCTATCATCCCGAGGGGGATGTCTGGAACCATACGATGCGGGTCATCGACGCAGCGGCAGGCATGCGCGACCGCGCGAGCGATGCCTTCTCGTACATGCTGGCGGCCCTTTGCCACGACTTTGGCAAGCCCCAGACCACTTGCGAGCGTGATGGCCGCATCATCTCTTATGGCCACGAGCAGGTTGGTGTGGACGTTGCCCGTGCGTTTCTCAAGCGGGTCGTGGGAAGCGCCAAGGTGCAGGCTTACGTGCTCAACATGGTGGAGCTGCACATGGCGCCCAACTCTCACGTTGCCCAGCGTGCTCGGCAAAAGTCGTTCAACCATCTGTTTGACCAGTCGTGCTGCCCGCGCGACCTGTTGCTGCTGGCGGCAGCCGACGACTTGGGCAGAGGAAATGGGGAGCTGACCCTTGGCACACAGGAGCGGCTCAACGAGGTGCTCTCTGCCTATGAGGAACTCATGGCTCGACCGTTTGTGCAGGGACGTGACCTGGTAGAGGCGGGCATGGAGCCTGGTCCCGCTTTGGGCGAGGTGCTTCGCTATGCGCACAAGCTCAGGCTCGCCGGGCTCTCGAAGGAGGATCAGCTGAGGCAGTGTCTTGGCGTCTATCGCTCGCTCGTCCATGAGGAAGCCAAGGGTGTAGAAGGTGGCGGCAAATGACCATCGACCAGGCCATAGACGAGTATCTGGACTACCTCGCCATTGAGCGAGGGGCGTCGGTCAACACCATTGAGGGCTATGGGCGTGACCTGCGCCGCTATGCCACCTTCCTCTCGCAGGCGGGCATTACCGAGCCGCAGGACGTGACCCGTCAGGTGGTGGCCGAGCATGTGGCCGCCCTGCAGGACGTAGGGCTGGCTCCAACCTCCGTGGAGCGTGCGGTCTCGGCCATGAAGGGCCTTCATCGCTTTATGGTGACCGAGCGCATCTGCGACGAGCACCCCACGGCCGACCTGCCGCTGCCAAAGAAGCCCCAGCGTCTTCCGGACGTGCTGTCGCGCGAGCAGGCTGCCGCGCTCCTCGATGAGTCCAACTTTGCCTATGTGGACGACCCCGCCAAGGGTCCGCGCCAAAACGCCGTTGCCAGGGCATCGCTGCAGCGCGACCGCACGATTCTTGAGGTGCTCTATGGCTGCGGTCTGCGCGTGAGCGAACTCTGCGGCCTTGACCTGCGCGAGGTGATGCTCGACGAGGAGGTTCTCCGCGTTCTGGGCAAGGGATCAAAGGAGCGCCTGGTTCCCATCATGGGCACGGCAGCCCGCGCAATGAGCGAGTATCTGAGCGAGTGGCGTCCCGTGCTCGTGGGAACACGCCCTGCAACGCCAGCCGTCTTTCTTAACGTGCGTGGCGGTCGAATCTCGCGGCAGGCGGTGCACACCATCTGCGAGCGCTACGGGCGCATCTATGCCAATAGGGAAGGGCTGCACCCGCACACGCTTCGCCACAGCTTTGCGACGCACATGCTGGAGGGCGGGGCCGACCTGCGCATAGTCCAGGAGCTGCTTGGGCATGCGAGCATTGCCACCACGCAGCTCTACACCCATATCGATCGCACGCACATCCGCATGGTGTATATGGAGGCACATCCTCGGGCTCACGACAGCGCCTCAGATGGGACGCGATAGGGGAGATGTGGGCAGAGCGGTAGCTTTCTCTGGGATTCCCAGCCACGTAGGCCTGCGCCCCTGGGACGGGCTCCCACCAATGCCTCCCGTGGGCGACGAATGGGGCCGCTGAGGGCTTTGGCTCCTGGGCACCTCTGATGCGCATGCATCGATGACCTGCGGTTTTGTGTTTGGGACAGTAGACCAGGGTATGTGAGGGCACCGTGGGACAGCGTCCCACAAGCGCTTGTGAATCCTTTGGGACAGTGCCCCACAGACACGGGAAGACCCCATGGGATGGCGCCTCACAGGCATCCGAGATCCCGTGGGATGGCGCCACACCAACGGGTCGGACGCACCGTGGGACAGCGCCCCACCAAAACCCAAAGTCCTTTGGGATGGCGCCCCACGGACGCCGGAAACCCCGTGGGATGGCGCCACACCACCCTCTAAAAGGCCTGCTGGGATGGCCTCCCACCAGCGCTGGCCGCAGCCCTGTGCCCCAGTGCGAGCCGAATGAGCCAGATATGCCCGCAAACGGCATTTGCCTGCGTCTACCTGCCTGTTTAAGGTTGTGGTCGCCCCTACATATTGGGGTCGTTCGCATACTGTCCACAAGGCGTATACCTCGGACGAAAATCGCCCGAAATAGACCCTTTTCTCGCCGTATCAACTGGGCTATTATCAATTTCGCGCTGCAAAACCGCAGGTAAATTAGGGTATAGGCCTTTTACCTGCGGAAACATAAACTCTCCATATATTGTTCTATGACAGCGCAAAGATCTTCGAACAGCCTTGCGCAACGTTCGGTCTCATACACAACATCTTGTGTGTTTTGAAGGGTCCTAACTCCGTTTAACGGCTTGTGGGGCAAAGTGTGGCAGATTCCCGCTCTATCCCACAAAATTGAGGTATTATCTCAAGCGTACTCACCGCGGAGGAACACAGGACAGACGAAGACAGGAGGGAGCATGTACGGCACTCGGCGCTGCACCATAGACGCCAAGCTCCGCTGCACCCTTCCCTCTGACTTCCGTAAGAGCATCGGTACCAACCGTGTGGTCCTGGTCCCCTTCAAGAACGAGTGCCTGTACGGGTTCGCCCCCGAGGTGTTTGAAGAGTGGGTTCTTGGGCTCTTCGAGCACGACGGCAAGAAGTACGACGACCGTAGCGTTGCAGACCGCACGCTCATGAGGCGTCTTCGCAGCAGTGCCGTTGAGCTCACCCTCGACTCGGCGGGTCGTCTGGCATTGGGCAAGCTCGATGCCGTAGACGAGTCGTTGAGGCCCGGACAGCCAACGCGCAGAGTTCGACTTGGGATCGTGGACGACGTAATGATCATTGGCAACGGTGATCGCTTTGAGATCTGGGACGCCAACAAGTGGCTGGCCGAACAGGACGACGGACAGGATCCATTCGACTTCTTCGACGTGGACTAAGGGGTGAACAACTTGACAGACGAATATCGGCACGTACCCGTCATGCTCGGCGAGGTCCTCCAGCACCTAAACCCACAGCCGGGGGAAGTGGTGTGCGACTGCACCCTTGGTGGTGCGGGACACTCGGTAGAACTCGCCAAACGCGTGGCACCCGATGGGCTCCTCATTGGGATCGATCAGGACGACATGGCCCTTGCCGCGGCCGCCGAGCGCTTTGAGCGCGAGGCCCCAGGCGCCGAGCACCTTCTGCTCAAGGGCAACTTTGGCTCTCTCGACGACCTTTTGGTAGGCGCAGAGATTCCCGGAGTCGACTGCTTCCTGTTTGACCTTGGGGTCTCGTCGCCTCAGCTAGACATTCCCGAAAGGGGCTTCTCCTACAACGAGGACGCCCCACTTGACATGCGAATGGATCCGGGGAACAACACCCTAACCGCACTCGAGGTCATAAACCACTACAACGAACACGACCTCACCCGGATCCTGCGCATATACGGGGACGAGAAGCACGCGCAGCGCATTGCCCGCCAGGTGGTGCGACGCCGCGAGAAGGCGCCCATCGAGACGACCCTTCAGCTGGTCGAGGTCATCAAGGCAGCCATCCCGGCCGCCGACCGCCGTCGCGGCGGTCACCCCGCACGCAAGACCTTCCAGGCCCTGCGCATCGAGGTGAACCAAGAGCTTGACGTGCTCGAGAGGGGACTGCGCGCGGCAATCCGCTGGGCCAACCCAGGTGGACGCATCTGCGTGATCAGCTATCACTCGCTCGAGGACCGAATCGTGAAGCACGTCTTCACGGAGATGTCGCAGGGATGCACCTGCCCACCGGACTTCCCGGTGTGCGTGTGCGGAAACGTGCCGATTGTCGATGTCAAGACCCGCAAGCCATTGAGGGCGAGCGAGCGGGAGGTGCGGGACAACCCGCGCTCAAGAAGTGCCCTCACGCGCGTGGCGGTCAAGTTGGACGTCGCGGGCACCAAACAGAATGCAGGCGGCCCCCGGGGCTGATTGCAGAGCACCAAAACGCACTACTAACGCAACAAGAACGCAGCTTAAACGCACTACCATCGCAGCAGAGCCGCCCGCCCGAGAGGGCGGGCGGCGCGCACTAGGGGGACAATCATGAGGTATCAGGGGAGCGCAGCATACAAGCTTGACTCAAGCGCAGCTTGGGAGGTGCCTGTACGCAGGTCGCTCACCGTTGTGGAAGGCGAGCGCCTTGGTTCGCGCTCGCGCCGCAATCCCGCTCCCGTGTCGTTCTCCCTTCCGGCCGTTGTCGTGGCAGCCATCGTGCTGATCGCCTTTGTTGGCGCCATCCGAGTGGCCGTTACAGCAGCAACTGTACAGTGCCTCACCGACATTAATGTTGCCGAGCGCACGGTGGCGGCAGAGCGCGTCACCCGCACCGAGCTGCAAATGGAGCGTTCGGCCCTTTCCAGCGCCGACCGCATCCAGCAGATCGCAACAGAGAACTACGGCATGGTCTATGCCTCCGAGGTCGACACCGTCACGCTCTCAACAGACGAGGGCGAGCAAGTTTTTGCAGAAGATGAGCAAATCGTAGATGACGCGGTTGCCGACGACACAGCGGCGTAGACTTTACGCCCCATGAGTAGTGGAACGTTTCATAACCGCCAAGGGCGGAGCGGAGCATCGGGGTCCTCGCGTGGCGGGGGTTCCGATGCTCGTGGCATGGGCACCGGCGAGGACTGGCGCCTCAGGGTCGCCTTTATCTTTGTTGCAGCTGCCCTGTTGGTGGTAACGGGTGCCCTGGTCAACTATCAGCTCATTCGCGGGCCGGAGCTCAAGGCCGAGGCCGAGAACAACCGCTCCAATGTCATTACGCTGCAGGCCAGGCGCGGCACCATCTACGACCGCAACGGCAACGTGCTCGCCATGAGCGAGGACTGCCGCACCATCTATTGCAATCCAAAGGAGATATCCGAGCCCTACCTCACCGCAGAGGTGATCGCCGAGCACCTGGGCGGCAGCTCCTCCGACTACGTTGACGCGCTCTCGCTGGACACCACCTTTTCGTACGTGCGCCGAAAGGTCACGGTTGAGACAGCCGAGGCCATCGTCAAGGAGCTTGCCAACAAGGAGCTGCATGGCGTCTACCTGCTGCCCGACAGCCGCCGCGTGTACCCGTATGGCGCTGTGGGTGGGCAGGTGCTTGGCATTGTGGGCATCGACGGCGACGGTCTGTCGGGTCTCGAGCTCTACTATGACGACCTGCTGAGCGGCGAGAACGGCGAGATGATCATTGAGACGGGCCTGGGCGGCACGCCCATTGCGGGTGCCGTGGCCCAGACCACCGATGCCGTCGATGGCACCGACATCGTCATCTCTCTTGATATCAACGTCCAGCGCGTGGCCGAGGAGCAGATCGTTGCTGGCGTGAAGGAGTACAAGGCCGACTCGGGCTCGGTCATGGTGACCGACCCCCAGAACGGCGAGATCCTTGCCGCATGCTCCACGCCCATGGTCGACGTCTCGGACCTCTCGGTCGTTGAGGACGGTTCCACGAGCCTCAAGCTCGTGAGCAGCTCCTACGAGCCCGGCTCCATCTTTAAGGTGCTCACCGCCGCCATTGGCATCGAGAAGGGTGTGGTAAGCCCCACCTCGACGTTCTATGTGCCTGCATACCTGCAGGTCGGCGATGACATGGTCGGCGACGACGACGATCGTTCCTACGACATGCAAATGACCCTGCGCGAGATCCTTCGCCGCTCGTCCAACACTGGTGCCGCAATGGTTGCCCAGGACGAGATTGGCGAGGAGACCTTTGCCGCGGGTGTTGACACCTTTGGCATTGGTCAGCTCACGGGCATCGACTTTCCGGGCGAGGTGCCGGGCATTGTGAAGACGCTTGCGGAGTATGACGGCTCGAGCCTGGGCTCGATGTCGTTTGGGCAGGGTCTCGCCATCCCGCTCGTGCAGATGGTCCGCGCCATTGGTGCGGTCGCAAACGATGGCGTTGCGCTGACACCGCACTTCCTGGTGAGCAAGGGCCTTGACCCCGTGGATTGGGGAGAGGGGACCCGCGTAATCTCGGAGCACACGGCCACGCAGGTGGTCGACATGATGCGCACCGTCGTCGAGGAGGGAACCGGCGTCCCCGCGCAGGTGCCCGGCTACGACGTTGCCGGCAAGACTGGCACCGGTGAGCTTGCCGACACAACCAAGGGCGGCTATGTGGAGGACAAGTACACCTCCTCGCTCATTGGCTTTGCCCCCGCTGCAAACCCAACAGTAATGGTATACGTGGGCCTCAACGGAACCCCATACCTTGCGACCGACTCTGCAGCGCCGTTGTTCTCGTCTATCATGGGTGAGGCGCTCACCGACATGGGCGTCCTGCCTGCCAGCTAGTTCTTGGAGGGATGGAAATGCTTTCTCTCACCGTCTCAGATATCGTCGCCGCTACCGGCGCCACGCTTGTGGCTGGCAGTGGCGATGCGGCCGTCCGTGCGGTCACGACCGACTCGCGCGAGGCGGGGGCCGGTTCGGCCTTTGTGTGCTTCCGCGGGGAGCGCGTTGACGGCAATCGCTTTGCGGGCCAGGCTATCGAGGCCGGCGCAGCGGCTGTGTTGCTCACCGTCGACGCAACGCCAGAGCTCGTGGATCTTGCAAACGCTCGCGGCTGCGCGCTCCTTCGCGCCGCCGATATGGATGAGCCCACGCCCGACGACACCGACCCGGCATCGACCGAGTTCCTCCTGCGCCTTGCGGCGGAGTGGCGTCGGCGCAACAGCCAGTGGGTCGTTGTTGGTGTGACCGGGTCGGTTGGCAAGACCACGACCAAGGACATGCTGGCCGCTGGCCTCTCTGCCAGCTTTGCCACCCATGCGACCAAGGGCAACTTCAACAACCTCATTGGCCTGCCGCTCACGTTGCTTGCCGCCTCGCCCGAGGACGAGGTCGTTGTGGCCGAGATGGGCATGAACCACGCAGGCGAGCTCACGAGGCTCACCCAGGTGGCGCGTCCTACCGTGGCCCTCATCACCAACGTGGGTACGAGCCACATTGGCTTTTTGGGCAGCCGCGAGAACATCGCCCGCGCCAAGGCCGAGATCATTGGCGGCATGACGGCCACCAGCGAGGCCGCGGGCAGCGTTCGTCCTTGCCTGGTGCTGACTGACGACAACGACTTTGCGGGCTTCATCGAGCAGCAGTTTGCGGCTCCTGCGGGCGTCGAGGTCGTGTACACGGGCTTCTCCGCCTCGAGCAACGTGCGCGCAAGCTCAATCGTCTTGAGCGACGACGGTCGTCCCACCTTTGAGCTTACTTGCGCCGATGGTTGGAGCACGCAGGTGACCCTCAACACGCCGGGCCGCCATGTGGTGAACGACTTCCTTCTGGCCATGGCCATCGTGGAGCGCCTTGGCGCAGACCGAACGGCCGCCATCGAGGCCATTGCCAACATGCCGGCCACCCGCATGCGCCTCGAGATCCTCTCGGCGCCCTCGCGCCCGCGCATGATCGACGACTCCTATAACGCGAGCCCCTCGTCTATTGCCGCGGCCCTTGAGGTACTCTGCTCCATGGTCTGCGTGGGTAGGCGTGTCGCCGTGCTTGGTGAGGTTGGCGAGCTGGGCAGCGAGGCCGAGCGCCTCCATGGCTACATTGGTGCCTATGCGGCAGCCAAGCCCCTTGACCTGCTGGTGTTTGTGGGCGGCGAGAACGCCCAGCACATGGCTGAGGCGGCCCGCACCATGGGCTTCTCCGACGATCGCATGGAGGTCTTGCCCACGGCCCAGGCAGCGCTTCAAACTATTGGTGGCGCCTTGGCCGAGGGAGACCTCGTGCTGGTGAAGGGCTCCCGTTCTGTTGGACTCGACGCGTTTGTCAAGGGGGTGCTTGCCTGATGTTTGGCAATCCTCGTTATCCTTCCTACCAGGTGTTTCTTGCTGCGGCCATTGCCGCGGCGATCACCGCGCTGCTCATGCCGCTCTTCATCAAGATGATGCGTCACGAGGGCGTGGGACAACAGATCAGGGCAGACGGCCCCGAGCAGCACCTCATCAAGCAGGGGACCCCCACCATGGGCGGCGTGATCATGCTTTTGGCCGTCATCATCACCTGCATGCTTCAGGCAAAGTGGACCACCGACCTCAAGCTCGCCGTCGCGGCAACGCTTGCCACCGGCTCGCTCGGCCTGCTCGACGACATCGAGTCCGTGGCTCACAAGCGCTCGCTCGGCCTCACCCCGTCGCAGAAGATGGCCGGTCTGCTCGTCATCTCTGTGGGCTTCTGCCTGATTGCGGTCAACATGTGCAACGTGTCTCCGGCAGTGCACTTCCCGGGCGGATTCATGATTGACCTTGGTGTCCTCACTACCGTGCTTCCAGTTGCCGGCGGCATCAACGTTCCCTGGCTCTACGTGTTCTTTGTCTTCTTGCTGATGGCTGGCCTCTCAAACGCGGTCAACCTCACCGACGGCCTTGACGGCCTTGCCGGCGGCTGCTCGTTTGGCGTCATGATGGCCATGGCGATGGTCGCCTTCCGCTATGACGAGGTCAACCTTTCCATCTTTGCGGCCGCCATCGCCGGTGCCTGCGTGGGCTTCCTGTGGTACAACGGCCATCCCGCGAGCATCTTTATGGGCGACACCGGCTCTCTTTCGCTCGGCGCCGCCTTTGCCGCGCTGGCGGTGCTCACTAAGACCGAGGTGACCTCGCTCGTGATGGGTGGCCTGTTCATCATTGAGGCTCTCTCTGTGATCATCCAGGTTGCGAGCTTTAAGCTCACGGGTAAGCGCGTTTTCTTGATGGCGCCCATCCATCACCACTTTGAGAAGCTTGGCTGGGACGAGAACAAGGTCGTCCTGCGCTTCTGGATCATTGCGGCAGCATTTGCCACCTTGGGCTTTGCCCTGTACTTCAAGCTCGGCTAGGAGGAGCGCATGACGCCTACGGCAACCTCTACGGCATATCTTGGTGACGTCTGCGTGCTCGGCCTCGGCAAGACCGGCGAGGCCGTTGCGGCATATCTTGCGGGCCTCTTGGGGACTCGCGTGAGCTCGGTGACCCTCTACGGCGGAGCACGTTCTGCCGAGGGCGCGGCCTCTCGTGCGCTCGAGGGGCTGGGGGTGCGCGTGGTCCTTGGCACCGAGGACGTTCAGGGGTCATACGACCTCTGCGTGGCCTCTCCTGGCATCCCCGAGGGCTCGGCCTTTGTGCGTGCCGCAGCCGCCTGCAGCGCCGAGGTCATTGGTGAGCCCGAGCTGGCGTGGCGCGAGAGCCCCGAGCGCTGGCTTGCCATTACGGGCACCAATGGAAAGACGACCACAACCACGCTGGCAACGAGCCTGCTTTTGGCTGCGGGCATGGACGCGGTGGCCGTGGGCAACATTGGCAACCTTGCGATTGGCGAGGTCGTCGACCGCCCTGCAGACCGTTGGTTTGTGGCGGAGCTCTCGAGCTTCCAGCTTGCCGAGTCAAAGCAGCTGCATCCCAAGGCGGCGGCCCTGCTCAACGTGACGCCCGATCACCTCTCGTGGCACGGGAGCCTTGAGAACTACGCCCTTGCCAAGGAGCGTGCCTTCGCCAACCTCGACGCGAGCGACCTTGCGGTCATCTCCTGTGACGACCAGTGGTGCCGCGATGTCGTCGAGCGCTGCGAGGCCCGTGGCCTTGCGGTCTGCCAGGTGAGCGTTGAGGGCGAGCCAACGGCCGCCAACGCTGCCTTTGTGCGTGACGGACGGCTCGTGGTGCGCCTTGATGGTGCCGAGATGGATCTCATCGGCGTGGACGAGCTTGCCATCAAGGGCGCTCACAACGCCCAGAACGCCCTTGTGGCCTCTGCCCTCGTTCTGCATGCGGGTGCGAGCCTTGAGGGCGTACGTGCGGGTCTTGCGGCCTTTAGGCCCCTCGAGCATCGCATCGAGCCCTGCGGCGAGCTGGATGGCGTCCACTTTGTAAACGACTCCAAGGCAACCAACACCGATGCGGTTGAGAAGGCCCTCACCGCCTTCCCAAAGGGCAGTCTCGTGCTGCTCATGGGCGGTCACGACAAGGGGACCGACCTTACGTCCGTTGCGGCGCTGGCTCGCTCCTGGGCTCGCGTCGTGGTTTGCTTTGGTGACGCGGGCGAGCGCATAGCACAGGCCGTGGAGGCGTCGAGTGGCCCCGCCGAGGTCCTTCGCGCGGAGCACCTTGCGGACGCGCTCAACGTGGCTGTCGAGGTCGCGCATCCTGGCGAGACCGTTCTGCTCTCGCCGGCATGTTCGTCCTTTGACGAGTTCACGAGCTTTGAGGAGCGTGGCCGCGTCTTCAAGCAGCTGGTCGCAGACGTCATTGCGAGTGGGGGAGACTCCAAATGAGCCGCTCCGAGACCCGGTCTGGCTCACATGCGGTAAGCTCCAACGGGACGGCCATGATGTTTCTGCTTCTGGCCTTTGCGCTGACCGTCTTTGGCATCGTGATGATCTATTCCGCCTCGTCAATCGTGTGCCTCATGTCCGATGACCTTGGAAACAATCCCGCTCACTATGCAAGCCGTCAGGGAATCTACGCACTCATTGGCACAGGCGCTGCCATTGCTCTGGCGTGGGCCGACTATCACGTTTGGATGGAGAGGCTCCGCTATTTCGTTTGGGGCGGGACGGTTCTGCTGCTTCTCGCGGTCATCTTTGCCGGCAGTTCCGCCTATGGCGCCTCTCGCTGGATCCAGATAGGAGGCTTTGGCCTTCAACCGTCCGAGTTTGCCAAGATCACGGTCATTCTGATGGCCGCGGCTCTGCTTAACGAGTACTACGCCGAGGGGTCCATTGACTCTAGGAGCCTTGCCGTGCAGGCCGCAATCTGCTTCGTTCCCATTGTGCTGCTCATCTTTAAGCAGCCCGACAAGGGCACCGTGCTCATCATGGCCATCACCGTTGCGGCCATGCTCTTTTTTGCGGGGTTCAGTCCTGCGGCATCGGGTCTTACCGTACTTGGGGTCATTGGCTTCATCTTGCTCTACGCCTCCTTTGAGCCCTATGCCCGAGCCCGTATGGAGGTTGCCCGCAACCCTTGGATCGACCCCTACGGCAAGGGCTACCAGATCATTCAGGGCCTCTATGCCTTTGCCTGCGGCGGTTTTAGTGGCGTGGGCCTTGGGATGTCCAGGCAAAAGTACTCGTACCTTCCCATGGCCCATAACGACTTCATCTTTGCCGTCATTGGGGAGGAGCTTGGCTTTGTGGGAACGGTGCTTGTGCTTGCGGCCTTCCTGTTCTTGCTCTACCTTGGCTACCGCATTGCCCAACAGGCATCGGATTTGCAGGGCAGGCTCATTGCGTCGGGCTGCGTGACCATGATGATGATTCAGCTGCTCATCAACACGAGCGGCGTGCTCGGCATCATCCCGCTCTCGGGAAAGCCGATTCCGTTTCTCTCGTATGGCGGTTCGTCTATCATCATGAACCTCATGTTGGTGGGACTGGTGCTCTCGGTTGCACGGCACTCAGATGTGACTCAGACGAGCCGCGAGGAGCGTCGCAGCTCGTTTAGGGTGTATGACGGGCGCGGTGCCAGTGGGTTTAGGGTGCTTTCCGGAGGCGTTTCGACCACTCCAGAGAGCCTCCGCGAGTCGAGGGACTTTGCCTCCGCCTATGGCGACGGGCGCATCTCCACCAACACAAACGGGACGAGGCGCATAGACCTTGGCCCCTCGTCGTCCGATAGACTCAGAGGCCGCGGCGCAAGTCGCGGTGGGAGGGAGTAACACATGGACTCCAAGCTTAAGGTTGCCATCGCTGCCGGCGGTACGGCAGGGCACATCAACCCGGCTCTCGCACTTGCCGAGGAGCTCTCGGCGCGCGGGCACGAGGTCGGCTTCTTTGGTCAGCAGCGCCGCCTTGAGGGGACCCTTGTGCCGCAGGCGGGTTTTAGCCTCACCTCGCTCAACGTGACGGGCTTTGACCGCACGCGTCCCTGGACGCTCATCTCGGCTCTCTGGCGCATGCGCAAGGCCGAGCGTGCGCTCGATCGTCACTTTGCCGAGGTCGGCGCCCCCAACGTTGCCGTGGGCTTTGGTGCCTACATCGAGCTGCCGCTGGTCAACTGGTGCACCAAGCACGGAGTGCCGGTGGTGCTTCACGAGCAGAACTCGGTGCCCGGCCTTGCCAACAAGACCTCGGCGGCAAAGGCTGCCAAGGTCTGCGTCTCTTTGCCCCAGGCAATCGATGCCTTCAAGGATCGCGTGAGCTCTCCTTCCAACATTGTGGTCACGGGCAACCCCGTGCGCAGGAGCGTGATTGACGCGAGCCGCAAGGTGGGACGTGAGGCCTTTGGAATTGCGGACGACCAGACGATGCTTTTGGTGTTTGGCGGCAGCCTTGGCGCACGCCACCTCAACGAGGGCGTTGCGGCCCTCAAGGACGAGCTGCTCTCCCGCAAGGACCTTGTGGTGGTGCACTCCACCGGCAAGGAGCTCTTGGACGAGGTGACCTCTGCGCTCAAGCTCAACGAGGACGAGGCCAAGCGCTGGCAGGTGCGCCCCTACATCGACAACATGGGCGAGGCGCTCGCTGCGGCTGACCTGGTGCTCTCTCGTGCCGGTGCCTCCTCTATTGCCGAGATTGCCGCCCTGGCGGTCCCCAGCATGCTCGTGCCCTATCCGCTGGCAACCGCCGACCACCAGACCACCAACGCACGCTATTTGGTGGACGCTGGTGCCGCCACGATGATTGCCGATGACAGCATTGACACCCCTGCCTTTGGCGAGATGCTGCTTGGGCTTGTGGACGACGCCGCCAAGCGCAACGCCATGCGCGAGCTGGCTCGCGGGCTTGGCCAGGACCAGGCCGCCGGCAAGCTGGCGGACGAGGTGGAGTCGGTCGCGCGCTAGGGTGCGCGTGGCATGTGGAGGACTTGGCGCTTTCGCCAGCCAACCGCATCCATCGGGTAGAGTAATAAGGATCAACAACTACTGGGTGCTCACGGGAAGGTGGTCATCATGACAGATTCCTTGCAAGACGTCTCGTTTGCAAAAGCACATTTCATTGGCATTGGCGGCGCGGGCATGAGTGGCATCGCTCTGGTGCTGCACCAGCGCGGCTTTACGGTGACTGGCTCCGACCTCAAGATGTCGCGCTACGTCCGCTCGCTCACCTCTGCTGGCGTTGACGTGCGCGTTGGCCACAAGGCACAGACCATCGACGAGGTGAGCCCCGACGTGGTGGTCATCTCGTCGGCCATTCCGGAGTCCAACCCCGAGCTTGTCCGCGCTCGCGAGCTGGGCATTTCCGTTTGGCCTCGTGCCAAGATGCTTGCCTACCTTGGCGTTGGCGCCTCCACCGTTGCGGTGGCCGGCACGCATGGCAAGACGACGACCTCCTCTATGGTCGCCTCGATGCTCGACCACCTCGGGCTCGACCCGTCGTTCCTCATTGGCGGCATCGTCGAGGAGTACGGCACCAACGGCCGCGACGGCCGCGGGGGCTACTTTGTGTGCGAGGCCGACGAGTCTGACGGCTCGTTCCTCTACCTTGACCCGCACATCGCAGTTGTCACCAACATCGAGGCCGACCACCTCGACCACTACGGCACGCTCGAGAACATCGAGAAGACCTTCTGCGAGTTCATGGACCTCGTGGGAGATGACGGCACAATCGTCATCTGCGGAGACGTTCCCCACTATGTAGAACTGGCCAGGTCCACGGGCCGTCACGTGCTTACCTACGGCTTTGAGCAGGGTAACGACTACGTTTGCAAGCCTCTCCCGCGCAACCCCGAAAAGCACCGTCTGGAGAGCTCCTGCGAGGTGTGCGCTCCCAGTGGGGCAGTGCTCAAGGTGACCCTCATGGCCAACCCAGGCCTGCACAACCTCCTCAACGCGACCGCATCGATGGCTGTTGCCGATGCCATTGGCTGCGACCTCGAGGCGGCCGCAAAGGCGCTCTCGGAGTTTGGCGGTGCCCACAGGCGCTTCACACACGTGGGCGACATGGCGGGCGTCACCATCGTCGACGACTATGGCCATCACCCCACCGAGATCCGCGCGACGCTCGACGCCGCCTCTGAGCTTGGCTACGACCGCATCATCTCTGTCTTTCAGCCACACCGCTACACGCGCACTGAGGCCCTGATGGACGACTTTGCCCGTTGCTTCGACAAGGCGGACCTGCTGATCGTCATGGACGTGTTCTCGGCTGGCGAGACGCCCATTCCTGGCGTCTCTGGCCGCGTGCTGGCCCAGCGCACGAGTGAGCTTGGCAACGTGGACGTGGTCTCGATCGATCGCCGCAAGGACGTGATCGCACACCTCTGCGACGTCTGCCGCTCCGGTGACTTGGTCATCACGCAAGGCGCAGGCGACGTGACCTCCATTGGTCCCGACCTGATGCTCGCGCTTCAGGATCGTGTGGACGAGGGTGCTCTGTCGTGAGGGACCTTTCTCGGCTGGAGGCTCTTGCAACGGCCGCAGACGTAGACGTGCAGTTTGACGCAAAGCTGTCATCCTGCACGACCTACCGCATTGGCGGAGAGGCCGATGCGCTGGTCACCGTGCATAGCTACCAGATGCTCAACCATGTGATCAGGGCGCTCATGGACATTGAGATGCCCTGGGTGGTGCTTGGCAAGGGTTCCAACGTCCTTGCCTCCGATGACGGCTACCGTGGCTGTGTCATTCGCCTGGGCCGCGAGTTCTCGCGCATGCAGGTGGAGGGCAGCCTCATTACCGCCGGAGCCGCCGTGCCACTAGCCAAGCTGGTAAACGAGACCCTCACGCAGCGCCTTTCGGGACTTGAGAGCTGCGCGGGAATCCCTGGCACCGTGGGAGGTGCCGTGTCGATGGACGCGGGCAGCCGTCATGAGTGGATCGGGCGGTCGGTGCACGACGTGGTCACCTACAGGCCCGGCGTGGGCATGCAGCGCTACGAGCGCCACCAGATTGAGTGGGGCTATCGCTGGTGCTCCATTCCCGGCGACGAGATCATCCTCGAGGCCACCTTTGAGCTAAAGCCCTCCACGCGCGAGGCAATTGCCAACGAGATGAACCGACGCATGGCTCGTCGCAGGGCGACGCAGCCCATCGGCAAGCCCTGCTGTGGCTCCGTCTTTCGCAATCCGCCCGATCGCTCTGTTGGGGCGCTTATCGAGGATTGTGGGCTTAAGGGCTACGCGGTTGGCGGTGCGAGCGTGTCAACCGTGCATGCCAACTTTGTTGTCAACAATGGCAACGCCACAGCCATAGACGTCGTGCAGGTCATGAACCATGTGCACGACGAAGTGAAGGAGCGCTACGGCATCGACCTCACGCCCGAGGTCAAGTTCTTGGGCTTTGAAGGGTAGGAACTATGGTCGACCGTATTCCCACCACACGACTGAGCGGCGAGCGTGTGCTCGATGACGAGGGCGTCTCTGGCGTCCGTCGCTCTGGCGCGCGTGACAGGCGTCCCATCAGGGCGCTCATCGTCACGTTGGTGATGGTTGCGGTCTTGCTGGTGGTGGCGCTCGTTGGCTTTTTGGTGCTTGCCAACACCCCGGCCTTCACCATCGTCTCGATTGATGCCGTGGAGACCGAGCACCTGACTCCCGACAACATCGCCAAGCTTGCAAGCATTGCCGATGGCACCACGCTCCTGACCTTTGACGAGGCGCAGATCACCACCAACCTCAAGCGCAACCCGTGGGTGGGGAGCGTCTCGTACACCAGGGAGTTTCCGGACAAGTTGCTCATTGAGGTAACCGAGCGAAAGGTCGACTGCCTCGTAAAGATGAGCACGGGATCGGTCTGCTGGTGCTTGGGTGATGACGGCGTGTGGATTGAGCCCATCAACCTTACGGTCCTCGACGGACAGTCGGCTGACGACGTGGCTCTGGCACTCGCGCAGGACATGGGTGCCGTGCTCATCACCGACGTACCCACAGCCATGAGCCCCTCTGCGGGCGAGGCCGCCACCGACGAGGTGCTCAAGGCCATCGCCCTGTATCGCGAGCAGTTCTCAAAGGAGTTTGTCGCCCAAATCGTGCGCTTCTCCGCCTCGAGCGCGGAGAGCATCTCGTGTACCCTCAAGAGTGGCGTGGAGGTCTCTCTTGGCGCACCCAACAACATCGACATCAAGGAAGAGGTCGTCACGCAGATACTTGAGAAGCACCCCAACCAGGTGACCTACATCAACGTTCGTGTGCCTGCCCAGCCGTCATACCGGAAGCTCGGCGTTGAGACCGTGAGCGAGGGGACGGGCGTGACCGTTGGCATTGACCCCGATGCCACCACCAGTCCTGCCACCCCTGTTGACTCAACCCAGCAGCAGACGCAGGACTCGACCACGACGGACGCAACCGGAGATGGCACCGACGCTACCCAGACCACCCAGGACGGACCTGTGACTGGCGAGGAAGGCACCGACACCGAGGGCATGATTCAGGGCGACGACGGCTACTGGTACACCTACGAGGAGTACTACGGACTCGACTAGGTGAGCCGCCGCCTGGCGCAGGCGTGCCTGCCCTTGCGACGCCGGCAGGGGAGAGGGGCGGCCTGAGGGTGAGCTTTCAAGGCTCCCCAAACCCTCGCAATAGTGCAAGAAACCTTGAGGCTTCTTGGCCAAAACCTTCAACTTGAGACCTTGAACGTACGAGATAATGCAGGTGAGTTGGGGTGGACCTCAAGTTGAACTCGAAAGTTTGAATCAGGTGAAAAATAGCCTTTTAACTGGGCTTTCCACATTCACCACATTTTTGTTGACGAAACTCAAATCGTTGTGTAAAGATAACGCGCTTAAAAGCAGGCATAGGGTTTAACCTGAGGTTTAGGGTTTTACCTGCCTGTTGAGGGCAGGCAACCGACGAACCAAAAGGCCAGCGAGAAACGCACCACCCTTGCACCAGCACACGTCAGGATTGCGCTAGTAACGAAAGGGGGCCGCTCCGCCCGGAGAGGTCCCGAGGCACCACGACCGCACGGAGAGGCGGGAAGACCGCCGGACCACAGGCCCCACGAGGAGGAACAATGAACGACAACGACATCACCAGCAACTACCTTGCAGTCATCAAGGTCGTTGGTGTTGGTGGCGGCGGAACCAACGCCGTCAATCGCATGATCGAGGAGGGCATCCGCGGCGTTGAGTTTGTCGCCATTAACACCGATGCTCAGGCCCTCGCCATCTCCGACGCCGACATCAAGGTGCACATTGGCACCGACATCACCAAGGGCCTGGGTGCAGGCGCCCGTCCTGAGGTTGGTGCCGAGGCGGCAGAGGACAGCCGCGACGAGATCAAGCGCGCTCTTGCCGGCGCCGACATGGTCTTCATCACCGCTGGTGAGGGTGGCGGCACGGGCACCGGCGCCGCTCCCGTTGTTGCTGACATCTCCAAGAACGACGTGGGCGCCCTTACCGTTGGCGTCGTCACCAAGCCGTTCACCTTTGAGGGCCGCAGGCGCGCCCAGTCCGCCCAGGGCGGCATCGAGACGCTCTCCCAGAACGTCGACACGCTGATCGTCATTCCCAACGACCGCCTGCTCGACCTCTCCGAGAAGAAGACCACCATGCTCGAGGCCTTCCGCATGGCCGACGACGTGCTGTGCCAGGGCACCCAGGGCATCACCGACCTGATCACGGTCCCCGGCCTGATCAACCTCGACTTTGCAGACGTCTGCACCATCATGAAGGGCTCCGGCACCGCAATGATGGGCATTGGCACCGCCTCTGGCGACAACCGCGCCGCAGAGGCCGCCCAGGAGGCCATCTCCAGCCCGCTGCTCGAGACCGCTTGCGACGGCGCCACCCGCGTCCTGCTTTCGGTTGCCGGCAACAAGGACCTTGGCATCCAAGAGATCAACGACGCCGCCGACCTCGTGGCCAAGAACGTCGACGAGGACGCCACGATCATCTTTGGTACCGTCGTTGACGAGTCTCTGGGCGACCAGGTGCGCGTCACCGTCATCGCCACGGGCTTCAACGAGTCCGGCTCCCAGTCGTCGATCTCGTTCTCGGCTCCCGAGCGTCGTGAGTCCCGTCCTGCCGCCCCCGCGCGTGACACCCGCGGCTCCCAGGGCTCCTCGCAGGCGTTTGACATTCCCGACTTCCTGAAGCGCAGCCGCCTCTAATGGCCACGGCAGCACATCTCACCCGCTACGCCTCGCAGGACGTGACCCTTCTCGGCGACGCTCGTCGTCCGGGCGGGGTCACGCTCGCGTTCACCGAGCGCACGGGCGGCGTCTCGAAGGCGCCGTTCACGTCGCTCAACCTCGGCGCGGACTGCGGCGACAGCGAGCGGGATGTGCTTGCAAACCGCCGGCTCGTGCTTGACGCGCTTGGGGTGGGGGAGCTGGCCGGGCGTCTGGTGAACCCGCTGCAGGTGCATGGGACCACGGTCGTCACGATTGACTCCGCCGCGCCGGACGACGTTGCCAGCGCACGGCGCCTTGCCCGTGAGGGCGCCGACGCCATCGTGTGCACGGCGGCTGACGTTCCCGTGCTCCTCTGCTACGCCGACTGCGTGCCCGTCATCCTGGCTGCCACTGGCGGCTTTGCGGTGGTGCACTCTGGCTGGCGCGGCACGATTGGCCGCATCTCGCAGAAGGCGACCGAGGAGCTCTGTCGCGAGACCGGTTGCGAGCCGAGCGAGCTTGTGGCCCACATTGGCCCGCACATTGGGCGTGACGACTACGAGGTTTCGGCCGACTTGGCCGAGCGCTTCGTGGCCTCCTTTGGGCAGGAGGTGGCGCCCGACGGAAGGCACCTCGACCTTGGTCTGGCTGTGCGAAAGACCCTGATCGAGTCTGGTATTAATTCCGAGGCGATAGGGGACGAGCTGCCCTCGACCGCCTCTTGCACTGACCGTTTCTACTCGTATCGCGCAGAGGGCGGCAAGTGTGGCCGCCATGGTGCGATTGCCGTGCTGCATGCGTAAGGAGGTGAGCCCAGATGGATCTTGCTGAGATGAACGAGTACGAGGCATTTGTTGCCGGTCGCCGCGAGGCAATCCTCGAGAGGCTTGCGCAGGCTGCGACGGCATCCGGCAGGACTCGTGACGATGTCACGGTGCTTGCCGTGTCCAAGACCGTGAGCGCAAACGAGGTTCTCTGCGCTTGGCATGCGGGCTATCGCGCCTTTGGCGAGAACCGCCCGCAGGAGCTGCGCCGCAAGGCAGATGCCATCGACAGCACCCCCGAGATGGCTGGCGCTCGCCTCGACATGATCGGCAACCTGCAGACCAACAAGATCAACCAGGTCCTTGGTTGCGCCGAGCTCATCCACTCGGTCTCGTCGCTGCACCTTGCCGAGGCTATCTCAAAGCGAGCGCTCGCAAAGGGGCTCGTTGCCAAGGTGCTGCTCGAGGTCAACGTGAGCGGGGAGGAGTCCAAGAGCGGCTTCTCGCCAGCGCTTGTGACCGAGCAGCTCGACGAGATGCTCGCTCTGCCGGGCCTTGCGCTGGAGGGCCTCATGACAATGGCACCCGCCAACGACCCCAGTGAGGCTCGCCGTACCTTTAGCGGCCTGCGCGAGCTGCGCGAGGACCTTCGTGGGCGGAGCGGACGTTCCCTCGACGTGCTGTCGATGGGTATGAGTGACGATTTTGGCATTGCCGTCGAGGAGGGTTCGACCCTCATCAGGTTGGGTAGGGTCGTGTTCGACCCGTCGCATCCGCTCGGCGAGTAGATAGCACTAAACGGCATTGACCGTGCCCGTTGGGCACCTAAGAGAAAGGCACATGACATGGGCTTCCTCGACAATCTTAAGGACAGGCTTCTCGGCGGCTCCGAGGACGATTACTACGACGACTACGAGGACGACTACGAGGACGAAGAGGAGGAGCAACAGAGCACGGGCATCCTTGGCAACACCCGTCGCCCCGAGGCCGACAGCGTCTCCGTCTACACCCGCTCCGGCCGTCCCCTGAAGGAGAGCACCCCCACCTACGAGCCCGAGCGCCGCTCCTATAGCAGCGACCGCTACGAGAGCCGCTACGACTCCTATGAGTCCGAGACTCCTACCACTCACGTCTCTTCTGGCCAGCTTCCTCCGTACGTGCTGCGTCCGGTTGCCTACGACGACGTCCAGTCGGTCGTTCGCCGCGTGCGCACCAACCAGCCGGTGGTGCTGGTCTTCAAGCAGACCGACATCGAGGTCGCCAAGCGCATCCTCGACTTCTGCTTTGGCCTCTCGTTTGGCATCAACGGCTCTGTCGAGGAGCTCGGCGACCGTGCGTTTGCCGTGCTGCCCGCAGGCATCAGCCTGACCCAGGCCGACATCGACCGCCTTGTTGCCGACGGCACCATTACGAGGTAGCGCGATGGGAAGTCTAGGGGCAAGCGTAGGAGTCATTGGCGCAGGATCGATGGGTGGGGCCATCGTGCGCGGACTCATTGCGTCGGGCGCGCTTGACCCGACGGAGGCCGCTGCGGCAGACCCGAGCGCCGTTGTGCTCGAGCCGCTGGCCGCCGAGGGCGTGCGCTGCGTGACCGACGCCTCCGAGCTTGTGGCGCTGGGGACCGATGTGGTGGTGCTTGCGGTCAAGCCGCAGGTGCTGCCGCAGGTCGTGGCACCCCTTGTAGACGCACTAGCGGGCAGGCTCGTGGTGTCCATCGCCGCCGGTGTCACGCTCGACACCCTTGGGACGTTGATGCCGACCTCCCGCGTGGTCCGTGTGATGCCCAACCTTCCGTTGCAGGTGCTCTCGGGCGCAACGGCCGTGTGCCCTGGCGCAAGCGCCTCGGCAGACGACGGCGAGCTGGTGCGTCGCATGTTTGCGGCGCTTGGTTCGGCGCAGGTCATGAACGAGCACCAGCTCGATGTGGCTGGCGCGGTGACCGGCTGTGGCCCGGCGTACTTTGCCCTGTTCGTTGATGACCTCGTGCGCGCCGGCGTGCGTGCTGGGCTCCCCGCGGCAGGCTGCCGCGAGATGGTGCTCAACACCATGCGTGGCGTGGCGCAGCAGCTGCTCGACTCTGGCGAGCACCCGCGTGTCTACATGGAGAAGGTCACCTCTCCCGGCGGCACGACGGCTGTTGGCCTGCAGGCTATGGAGGGCTACCTGTTTGACGCGGCTAACGACGCCGTGGATGCGGCTCTTGAGCGCACCCGCGAACTGGCGGAGGGTTAGTCATGCGGCTTGGGTATCTTCTTTATAGGCTGATCGATTTCTACGAGCTGCTCATTCTTGCCGAATGCATCCTCTCGTGGTTTCCCACCGAGGGTGTTTTGGGCGACATCTACGAGGCTCTCCGCCGACTAACCGACCCCTTTGTGGATATCTTTCGCAAGCTTATCCCCATGGCCGGCGGAGGCCCCGTTAGAGTCGACTTCTCACCGATGATTGCCATCATCGTACTGGACCTAATCAAACGTCTTGTCATATCACTGTAATTAAAGATGGGTATACTGTTGGCACGTAGTCTTAACGCGGACGCAGCCGACTCATAGTTGAAAGGGAGCACATCATGGCTATTACTCCGAACGACATCGAGCAGAAGACCTTCTCAGAGGCCAAGAAGCATGGCTACGAGACCGAGGAAGTTGACGAGTTTCTCGACCTTCTCTCCGCTGAGGTCGACGCAATGCTCAAGAAGATCAAGGAGCTCAAGGACCGCCTGACCGCCTCCGAGCAGCAGAACGCGGCTGCCCAGGCGCAGATCTCGCAGCTCAAGGAGCAGGTCGCAAACGCCGCCTCTGCCGCTCCCGTTATGCAGCCCACCGCGCCGCAGGCCTCTTCGCTCTCCGCTTCCGAGAGCCAGATCTCTCGCGTGCTCATCATTGCCCAGCAGAGCGCCGACCAGCTCGTTGAGGATGCTCGCAACAACGCCGAGAACATCCGCAACGAGGCCGACCGCAAGGCCCGCGAGGTCATCCGCCAGGCCCTGGCCGAGAAGCAGAACGAGCTCGACGAGATCGACCGCCTCAAGCAGTCGCGCGAGGACTTCCGCTCCGAGTACAAGAAGCTCCTGCAGCACTTCATGGACGACGCCGACGCCGTGTTCCCCGAGCAGACGCTGACCGCTCCCTCGGGCTCCTCTTACTCCAAGCCCGCTCCTCAGGCCGCCCCGAGCGCCACGGTGTACGCTCCCGCTCCGGTCGCACAGCCCAAGGCTGCCATGGACGACTTCGACGACTTTGGCGATCTTGACTAAGGTCCCAAAGAGTCAGATTCATCTTGCATAGCTTGAAGCCCGGTGCCACGTGCACCGGGCTTTTTCTTTTCCGACAACGTGGAGGTTCTCCCTGTTCGAATCGCATCTCGGCAACATGGTTCAAGCGGAGTGACTGCTGGCTGCGATACGCTTGCTGCCTTGGTAGCGCTCCGGCACGGATGGAGTGGCACCTGTCAGGCTCTCGTCAAGTTCGCTCAGACCCGCCCAGAAGCGTTTGGGCATCCAGCTGACGCGCAGGTCGTAACCGCGCTGGCTCCGGTCGCGACCTGGCGTGGTGGTACCGCGGTAGAAGCGCTGCCACATGGCGCGCACGTAGAGCTCGTCGTCGGCAAGGTCCCTGCGTGACCCGATGCTTTGGGCGAGCTCCCTGTCAAGTCGCATGATGCTACATGTGCGCGAGCCCTCCTCGTGGAATGCCGCCACCAGGTGGCTCGGATCCACGAGACAGAAGCGCTCGGTGCCCATGCGTTGGGCAAAGTGTGGGGCAACGAGGGGAATAGTGTCGGCTTTTGGCGCGAAGCTTGCGATGAATGACCCGTCGGACATGTGCGAGAAGCGCACGAACTGCCGTGTGTGCTCGCATTCGCCAACAACGCTGCGCGCGAGGTCGTTAAAGGCAGCTACGCGCTCGTCGGCAATCATCTCGAGGACCCTCGGACCAACGGAGAAGCCAAGCCGCAGGTAGCGTCCTACTGCCTGCGGCATGGAGGGGTCGTCTGACGCGCAGGCATACACGAGCCTGCTCACGGCGACCGATGAGCAGCTGCTTGGGCACTTGCCGGGTTTGAGGTGCGTGCAGCGCGCGGACACGTGACGACAGAAGCCTTCGAGCACGCGTCGGGCAAAGTCGACAGTTCCTGGCTCGGCGGTGCTTGGTGCCATCACCACCTCCTCACCCAAGCGTGGCTGTAGGTGGCAGTTTGTGACAAGGCGAAACTCGCCCTCATGCGCGCGGGCAAGATAGGTGATTCCCGTGGCGGCGAGTACGCCTTCGAGCGACGGATCGCAGGCTATTAGCACGGGGAGTCCCAAGTCGAGCGAGTGGGTCACTTGGCTTGCCACCTCGCGTACGGCAGCGGGAGTGTCGTCAGACGCGGCAGGCTCCGGTCGCGCGAGCGAGGCTCCTTCGCTTGCGCAAGTTCCTGCAACACCAAACAGGTCGTGGTTGGCCGTTGCTATGGCTCTGCCCTGCCACCCGCTAAAAGAGGGTGAGCTGCCCTTCGACAGCTCGGCGCGTTGCGTTGTATCTGCTCTGCTTGGCATCGCTCACCACCCTCCTGCGAATCAGCTCGGCATCGAGCGGGCAGCTTGCGTCACGCGTTCCGTTGCAGGTGATGAAGTGGCGTGCTCGCTTGAGCGTGACATGCAGTTTGCCAAGGTCGTCAAAGCTGAGTGGCCCTTGGCGACGCGCCGCAAGAATGCGACGTGCACCAACGGGGCCAACTCCTGGCACGCGCAGCAGCTCCTGCAGCGACGCGCTCATCACCTCAACCGGAAAGCGATCGATATGCCGAAGCGCCCAGGCAAGCTTTGGGTCTATGTCGAGGTCGAGCCAAGGCTCGTTTGGCGTGGCGAGCTCGTCTGGCGAGAAGTCGTAGTAGCGCATGAGCCAGTCGGCCTGGTAGAGGCGGTGCTCCCGCCGCAGGGGAACGGGCGTCTCGCGTGCGGGCAGGTTGTGGTCCTCCACCATGGGCATATAGGCCGAGAAGAAGATGCGCTTGAGGTCAAATCGCTGGTAGAGGGCATTGGACAGCTGCAGGATGTGATTGTCGTCCTCAGGCGTTGCGCCAATGATGAGCTGCGTGGATTGCCCTGCTGGTGCAAAGCTGCGCGTGCGCGGGCCAATGGGGGAATGTGGGCGCATGGTGAGCCTGGCGCCCCATGCGCCTAGGGAGAGCCCCTCGCGTTCGGGGCTTGGTAGCCTGCGTGTGCGATTGCCGTTCCTGCCTTTGCCGCTTTGGAGCAGTGCGTGCTCTTCCTGCGTGCGCATGCTGTGGATCTGTGCCATGGGTTGCAAGACCGCGGAGCGGTCCTTCTCGGGGCAGAGGCGCGAGAGCGAGGAAGCGCTTGGCAGCTCCAGGTTCACCGATAGGCGATCGGATAGGCGACCCAGCGCATCTACCAGCGCGGGCGAGGTGCCGGGGATTACCTTTGAGTGGACGTAGCCGTTGAACCGTAGGTCGTCGCGCAGGATCCTCAGGCATTCCACCATGCGCTCGGTTGTGGCATCTGGGGTGCCGAGCACGCCCGACGAGAGAAAGAGTCCCTCGATGAAGTTGCGCTTGTAGAAGTCCACTGTGAGCTCGGCCAGCTCGCGGGGCTCAAACGTGGCGCGAGGGCAGGCGGCCTGACGACGATTGACGCAATAGGCGCAGTCGTAGCTGCAGGCGTTTGACATGAGCACCTTGAGGAGCGTGACGCAGCGACCGTCTGGTGTGAACGAATGGCAGCAGCCAGCAGGGGAGGCCATGCCGAGCTTGCCGGGCTTTGCGTCCCGCTGGGCGCCCGAGGAGGTGCAGGCTGCGTCGTAGCGAGCCGCCTCGGCGAGTATGTCCAGCTTGCCCAACGTGTCCACGGCGTACCCCTCGAGTGACTACGATGAAAGAACGATTGTTCGACATGAGTATAAAACTTGTTGAAAAGTAGGACAAGTGTTCGTCGAAAATTTGTTCGTTGCTCGTATGGGCTAGGGTCCCAAGCGACTGCCGTGCCAAGAACGACAGCTTACTAGTCGGGTACCGAGCGTATGTGTGGTTGGCCGGGGTCGCAAATGCGAGCTGGGCTGGACAGGGGCCGCTTGCAGATGAGCACGGGATGGTTGTCTACGCGTCGCAGAAGCGACCTTAGGCCAACTATGGCTGACGTCCACCAGCGTTTCGGAGCAACATGGACGCTATTGGACAAGATACGGCGGTAGTGTACGAATGAATTTGGGACGTGAGGCTCAGGCGGCCTTTGGAGTCGGGAAAGCTCCAGCTTGGAGGCCCGCGTTCCATGGTGAACGGGCATGCCAAAAACTTTGAACGTACACTACCGCCGAATCTTGAACGATATCTGCATTTCGCATACAGATGCTTGTGCCTCGGTGCCGGAGGCCGCTTCTCGCGGGCCTTGACGCTGCGGTCAAGTGCCCAAGTTATCGGGCTTTAGTTTCTAATGCGGCTTGGAGATAGACCTCTCGAGCGTAAGAAATCGCGAAGGATTGTGCCTCATGCCTCACTAGCAAAAAACGTCTGGAAAAAACGTTGGTTGTAGACCGCGTGATGGCGCGCGTCCCAGACGATACGCAGAGTGATTGAAGCCTAACCCTATGAGCCAATGACTACCAAGCGACAATGCTGGTTAGGCTCGCTCCTGAAGCAGCCCGACCTGCCATTTTTTCTGTGACTCTGACCATGTTGGCCTCTACAGGTATCGACGTCGATGCGCACGTCCAATCCGTCAGCACTGTTGCCTGGAAGCTGACAAATAGAGGTGGGCTGGCCCCCGTGCAATCGGAAACCGGCCCACCTTTGCCACTCTGCAAGTCTAGCTATATCAGTCCCAAGTGCGTCCGCCACACCTCGGGCAACGGTAGAAGCGCCTATCGCCGTCCCACTCATAGAATTCCATTACGTCGTTGCCGCAATAGGCGCAATCCAAAAGATGGGCGTAGATCGAGCCCCATGCGTCACCGCCAGAAATCTGATCCAGCTGGTCGTCGGTGAGCTCAACGCCCTCTTCCTTTGCCAGGGCCAGCAGCTCCTCCGGCGTCCTGCACGCCTTGCCCTTCTCAATCTGCTCGGGAGTCAAGTCTTCGAGGTTCACAGCCATCTCTTCTCGATAAGAATGTTGTTCTTTCACTTTCAATTACTATGGCGTTCGTGCAGCAAACTGGCATATCCACTTTGCTGGCTCCGTCGCAGTGGTTGTGGCTTTTGCGGGGTCGCTCGCAGCTTGGAGTATGGGAACCGTAGGGTGCTCTTACCCCGTTGACCTCGCGTCGTAAAACTTGCCTATGTCAGCAATGAAGTCATCGGACGGTAACTGCGCGACGAGACCTTTGGGATTGTGGCGAGTCAGGCTGAGAGGTCGCAGAGCGGAGGGTTCCGCGGCAATGGGCCTTTCCGCCATAAGAGCCCGGTGGCTTCATACCCGTAGAACTTGCGGGGAAAAGGTTCAAGATATCCGACTAGTGTACGTTGGAAAACGGACGCTCGCCTCATGGGCGCCAGGAGCTCTCGTAAAAGCGCAGGTCGTGGGCAGCCCCCAGCTCTCAGCAAGAGATTGCTCTCTATTCAGACGTACACTAATCCAAAAACTTGAACGTTTTGCCTGCCTGCCGTCCAAACGGTGGTGCGCGCGCGGCTTTAAATAAACCTCGAGACAGTTTTGCAGTGGATAAAGCGGCCTGACCTTACGAACCGCGGTTGCAAGAGCAATCACGGCTTAGAAATGGCCGCAGGCACTCCAAAGCAGCTCAAAACTCACAGTCGGTTGAGTTACCGCCAACAACGCAGGCGTTGATTAACGGAATCGCATGCGTCTTGGTTGCGTCCCGACTGCGTCCCAAGTGCTCACAGATACCTCGTGCAAATACGTATCGCATGAATAACCGCAGGTCATAGCACGTATCCTGTATGTAAAAGAAAGGTACGAAGTGGGCCTGTAAGCCGGGTTCTGTCGTGGACGGCCATTTATCTACTGCCAGCGTCGCCGCTGGCCTCTAGCACGCTACCCGAGCGCGGTGCGGGCCACACCATGGCGCTCCTACATGCGCTTGCTCCGGAAGGGGCTTGCCAAGCCGCCGTGTTGCCACGACGCTGGTGGTCTCTTACACCACCGTTTCAGCTTTTCTCTCACCCGCCGAGGCGGGCAGCGGGAGTCTTCTTTTCTGCGGCGCTTTCCGTCGGGTCACCCCGCCAGGCCGTTAACCTGCTTCCTGCCCTATGGAGCCCGGACTTTCCTCATCCCAGCAAGCTGGTCCGCGGTCGTCTGGCCCACTTCGTGTGACCGATTGTAGCATGAAGGCGAAAGCACCGCACCGCCCGTTGCCCCGAGCCGCATCGTTTGTGGAAGGCTTACCATCATTCCTTAACCGCGAGGCTAGACTTGTGACATTACCTTTTTAGAACCGTCACCTGTGGTGGGGCTTGCCCCGCCTGATGGTTGGAGGATGAGATGGCCGATAAGAACATCGAGCTCGCCCGCAAGATTGTTGACCTCGTCGGAGGCCCTCAAAACATTGCCACGGTCACTCACTGCGTGACGCGCCTTCGCTTTAAGCTCTATGACGAGTCGTACGCCAACGATGCCGAGATCGAGGCGCTCGATGACGTCCTGCAGGTCGTCAAGGCAAACGGCCAGTACCAGGTGGTCATTGGCCCCGAGGTGATCGACGTCTTTGACGCCGTCCAAAAGGTCGGCTCGCTTTGGGACAAGGACACCCTCGACGAGACCCAAACAAAGGCTGCTGAGGGAAGTGGCCCCAAGGGCATCAGCGGCATCCTCATTGACCTCATCTCGTCAATCGTCGCCCCGTGCCTGGGCTGCATCGCCTCCACGGGCATGATCAAGGGTCTGCTTGCCCTTTGGGACTTTATTGCCCTGCAGCTCACTGGCGCGCACGTCACCGGCACTGGTGCGTACATGGCCCTCTACGCCATCGCCGACGGATTCTGGCGCTTCCTTCCCATCATGTTGGGCATTACCTCGGCGCGCCGCTTCAAGATGAACGACCTCATTGGTGCGGCCATTGGTGCTGCTATGTGCTACCCCAGTATCACCCAGCTCGCGGCAGACACCTTTGCTGGTGCCGAGGGAGTTCACTACCTCTTCAAAGGCACGCTCTTGGAGATGGCCTACGGGACCACCTTCTTTGGGATTCCCTTGATCACTCCGGCGTCGTCTGGTGGCTATACCTCGACCTTTGTCCCAGTCATCGTGGCGGTGTGGTTTAGCTCCTACGTGTTTAAGTGGGCTAACGATCGCTTCCCGGCAACGGTCAAGCTCTTCCTCGTGCCCATGTTTACGCTCACGGTCGGTGGCGTTGCGACCTTCCTGTTCATTGGGCCGGTCTCATCGGTAATCATGAACCTCATTGCAGCCTTCTTTGGCCTGCTCATGAGCATTCCGGTGGTTGGCGGCACAGTGGCGAGCGCGGTGCTTGGCGCGGTGTGGCAGGTGCTTGTCATCTTTGGCTTCCACTGGGCGCTTGTGCCCGTAAAGCTGCAGAACATGGGCACCTACTTCTACGACTACGCCTTGCCTGGCCAGTATGGATGCACGTGGGCGCAGATTGCCTGCGTGCTGGTGGTCATCCTCAAGACGCATGACGAGACCCTTAAGAAGAACGGCATCGCCGCCTTCATCACCGGACTCTTTGGTACGACCGAGCCAGCCATCTATGGCGTGACGCTGCCGCTCCGTCTCCCGTTCGTGATCAGCTGCATTGCCGGCGCGGTTTCGGGTGCCTTCTACGGGCTCATGGGAACCAGGTCCTTCATCATGGGCTATTCGGGCCTTCTGGGACTTACGGCTTACATCGACGTACGAACGCCCGAGCAGATAGAGGCTTGGGCTGGGACAGCCTACTACCTGCCTGACCAGGGCATCTATCATATGGTGGTGGCTGCCGCCGGCGTGGTGATTGCCTTTGCTGTGGGGTTCGTCCTCACATGGCTCTTCTGGCGTCCCAAGGAGGAGTAGCGGGAGAGCGATTCGGACATTGGGGACAGGACATCGGGGACGGTTCCTCTTGGACGGGCACGCCCGTCCAAGAGGAACCGTCCCCGATGTCCTAAACCGGTCGCGCGGCGTTCATGGGCCGTGCCGTCTGCGTCAGCGTTTTTACAGGCTGCCGCTTGGGCGGCGGCGATGCCTCGTCTGGAGCAGGACGCTCACGTACAATTATGCGCAGGGCTATTGGACCGCGCGGCACCTGTTGGCTGCGCTTATCGGAAGGGAGTCACCATGTCTCATCTCAAGTTTCCCGAGGGGTTCCTGTGGGGCGGAGCGACGGCGGCCAACCAGTTTGAGGGCGGCTACGACGCCGACGGCAAGGGCCTGAGCGTCCCCGACATCATCATGGGCGGCGACGTCAACACCCCGCGCGTGGTGACCCCCAAGGGCGTCCGTCCTGACACCTACTATCCCAGCCACGAGGGCATCGACTTCTACCATCACTGGAAGGAGGACATCGACCTCTTTGCCGAGATGGGCTTCAAGTGCTTCCGCATGTCCATCCAGATGAGCCGCATCTTCCCCAACGGCGACGACGCCCAGCCGCTGCAGGCCGGCATCGACTTCTACAAGCACATCTTCGAGCACTGCAAGGAGTGCGGAATCGAGCCGCTCGTCACCCTGTCGCACTACGAGTTCCCGCTGGCGCTCAGCCACAAGTACGGTGGCTGGGACAACGACCAGGTCATCGACTTCTGGGTGCGCTACGCCGACCTCTGCTTCCGTGAGTACAAGGGCCTCGTCAAGTACTGGCTGACCTTCAACGAGATCAACTGCGGCATGATGCCGGGTTTCGGTGACGTCTACGGCCTGGGCATCCTGCCGCCCGACGACTGGGCGCTCGGCTTCTCCGGCGACAACGACAACAGCTGGATCGACGTCAACCGCACCTTCCACGGCCTGCACAACCAGTTTGTGGCTTCGGCCAAGGCGGTCCAGATCGCCCATGCGATCGACCCCGAGAACATGGTGGGCTGCATGATTGCCGGCAACGCCACCTATCCCTACACCTGCGACCCCGCCGATGTCATCAAGGCGCAGAAGACCACCCGCGAGAACAACTTCTACTGCGGTGACATGCACGTGCGCGGCGAGTATCCCGCGTGGGCTAAGGCCCTCTGGATCGAGCGCGGCGTGGACGTCGAGATGATGGAGGACCTCTACGAGCGCGACGAGGAGACCCTGCTCAACGGCGTCGTGGACTTCTACAGCTTCTCGTACTACATGAGCTCGGTGGCCACGACCCACGACGACGCGGCGGCCTCCAGCGGCAACGTCTTCGGCGGCGTCAAGAACCCCTACCTCAAGGCGAGCGACTGGGGCTGGCAGATCGACCCGGCAGGCCTGCGCTGGTACCTCGAGGAGGTCTACGACCGCTACCAGATCCCGCTGATGATCGTGGAGAACGGCCTGGGCGCCTACGACGAGAAGTCCGAGGACGGCAAGTTCCACGACACCTACCGCATCGACTACATGCGCGACCACATCAAGGAGATGGGCCATGCCATCTATGACGGCGTGGACCTCATGGGCTACACCATGTGGGGCTGCATCGACCTCGTCTCCGCCTCCACCGGCGAGATGGCCAAGCGCTACGGCTTCATCTACGTGGACAAGGACAACGACGGCAACGGTGACCTGCACCGCGAGAAGAAGGACTCCTTCGACTGGTACAAGAAGGTCTGCGAGAGCAACGGTGCCGAGCTGTAGGCGATAGCTGCGACTCAGTGTGTTTGACTGGAAGGCGCCCGTCTCTTAAAGGCGGGCGCCTCTCCTTGTGTGCCACCAGGCGGCAAGAGGTGCTGGTGGCATATGGGCTTGGGGCTGACCGCACGGGCGACTGTTGCGCTCAGAACTCCGCGGCCAGGCTGCCGCCTCTTTGACGGGCAAGGGCAGCGCCTTCCCGAGGTGGGGGCGCCGCCCTTTTTGCAAAGCGGTCCTAGTGACCTAAAGCGCGCGCACGAACTCCTGGACAGCGGCGCACACCTGGTCGAGATGCGCGTGGTAGTTGTGGTCGTCGTTCTCTATGAGCACGAGCTTGGCGGTGTCGTACTTCTCGGCCGCATCGATGGAGTATTGAACGGGTACGGCCATGTCCTGGGTGCCGTGCACGAGCAGCACCGGGCCGTGGTACGAGGCGATGACGTCGTCCACGTCGATATGCTGTGCGATGCGGAAGTAGTCGCCGCAGAAGCTCGGTACCTCTGTTCCGCCCTCGGCAAGTCCGGGGTCACCCATGTAGATGCGGTCAGGCACATGCACGGGGTCAAAGGTCATGCCAAAGAGCATGCCCTCGCGCGCGTTGTCCACTATGACGATGGCGGGCGACATGGGGATGATTGCCTTGAGGTCGTCGGGTCGCAGCGCGCCCATCATCATGGTAAGGAAGCCGCCCTGGCTGTGGCCGCAGAGGTAGAGGTCGGTCACAAACGGCAGTGCCTTGGCGTAGTCGATGACGTCGAGCATGTTGTCGACCCATTTGAGCAGCGTGTGCCTGCCAAAGCTGCCGCCACTCTTGCCGTGGCCGTACATCTCCACGCGCAGCGTGGCAACACCGGTCTCGCGCAGCGCCGCCGAGACAGCAAGAATGTGCTCCTCCTCCATGTGGCCGGTGAGGCCGTGCTGCACGATGCAGAGCGGGCAGCGCTCTGGTGCGCTGTCGGGCATCTCGAGCTTCGCGTGGATGGCGATTCCGTCGCTGTCGATGAAGAACTCCTGCATGGCGGTTTCCTTTCCTTGGCCCAAGAAATCTTGCTCACAGCATACCAACATCGACTTGCGATGAGTGCAATCGGTAGGGGAGTTGTCTCGTTTTGCGCTGCCTGGTGGAACCAAGCGGAGCTGCGAGCAGATCCAAAGCTTGACCCGGGGCGCCATGCGAGCTGCATGGCGCCCCGGGTCATCTGCTGCTAGGGAAGAGCTTCTAGGTGCTAACGCGTGCGGCTATGCCACCGTCACCACCACGCGCTGGTAGTGCTTGAGGTTGTGCGCGCCATCGTCGGTGACCTCGACCACCATGTGGATGGTGTCGCCGCTCTTGGCGTCGGCGGGCACCGTGAAGGTGACCTGCTCGGTGTCGGCTCCTGCCAAGGCGATGGTGTCGAGCACGGCACCGTCCTCTACGGCGGCCGTGCGGTCGATGATCAGACCCACATCCTGGTCCTCGAGCTTGGGCGCGGCCACGCCGTCGTCGTAGGTGTCGGCCTCAAAGTAGCGCCACCAGCGATAGGTGAGCGCGTCGCCATCGGGGTCCTCGCCCACGGCAGTGAGCGTGACCTCGTCACCCGCGGCGGCGGTCACGTCAATGCCCTCGGTTACGCTGACGCTCGGCGCATGGTTGGCGTCCTCAAACGCCGTGGCAGTGCACCAGTCCACGCGCGCCGCGAAGTCGTTGTTAATGTCGTCGAACCAACGGGTGAGCGTGTAGCTCGACTCCCACATCTGGCTGTGGGGGTCAAAGTCGGCAACGGAGTTGATGCCGTCGGCGCCAAAGCGGCCGCCCCAGCCGCCCCAGCTCGGGTCCTCGAGCGAGCGCAGGCCCGTGTCGAGCAGGTAGAAGAAGCTGGGGCTGTCGCCCTCGCTGATGAAGTCGTACTTGACGTAGTTGGGGTTGGCCTCGAGGTAGGAGTCCCAGCCGCGCTGCTCCTCGTCGAGCTCGCCCTCGACGGTCTTGCCGTCGCCCATGAGCGCGTAGAGGTCCATGAGCGGGCCGTGGTCGCCCACGATGTTCTCCTTCTGCCAGTCGGCGTGGAGCGTCGTGTTGAGCTCGTCGGGATGGAACTGCCAGGCGTAGGCGAAGTGCCAGAAGTTGCAGACGTCGTTCAGGACCTTGAGGTCGGGCCAGGCCTTGGCGATGTAGTCACCGTAGCTCTCGTCCTGGTCGAGGATGATGTAGATGACCAGCTTGTCGTAGATCTTCTGCTGGATCGCCTCCCACTCGTCGGTGCCAGAGTACTCCTCCTCGATTGACTTGAGGGCGCGGGCGGTGGTGTTGGTGCCGCCCCAGGTCTGCACGTAGAGCGTGCGCGGGTCGTCGTCGAGGAAGAGCTCCTTCAGGAACTCGCTGCCCTCGGTGACCTCCTCCATCTCGCCCTTGTCCTTGATGTTGCCGATCTTGGTGTGTTCGCGCAAAAAGTCGGGCTCTGGGTAGCCCTCGGCGTGGATGCAGAGGTTGGGGTAGACCTGCTCGTAGGCGTCGAGGAAGTCGGTGAGCCACTGGGTGCCCGTCCAGCGGAAGGGCTCGACCTTGTCGCCGTCACCGGCGTAGTGGTACATGGAGCTCGTGAGCACGATGCCCGCGATGTCCATCTCGTTGGCGTACAGCAGCGCGCGGATGACCGAGTCGCGGTCGTCGACCTCGCCGTCGGTGGTGATGACCGTGCGGCACTTGCCCTGGACCGTCTGTGTGACGACGTCTCCGGTGGCTGGTGCCGCTGCGCCATCGCCGGTTCCCGACGAGCAGGCTGCCAAGCCCGCCATTGCCAGTGCTGCCGCGCTTCCCGTCATAAAGTCCCTCCTGGAAATCATCGCGTTCTCCCTTCGCGATACAACGCGCCTCCCTCCGGGCACATTCCTTGCCTACCATGCTAACGGAGGGCGCGGTGGCTGCCGCATCTGACCTCGGCGGTAGGCAGCATGGTCGCAGGAGGCGGCCTCGACAGCGGGAAGAGCTCTATTGTCCGAAAACACGACAACGGTGGCGGTTCCCCCTGTTCAAAGCCCCATACGCAGGCATAGAAACGGGACGCCCCCTTCATATCAAAGGAAGCGTCCCGGCCTCTCACACAGGGTTTTCGGACGGGGAGGACCGTCCTCGCTGTCTGGTGCGGAGCTAGCTGCGAACGTAGAGCTGCACGATGCCCGGCTCCAGTGCCTCCCAGTGGTCGCAGAGTCCCTCAATGATTGCCAGCGACAAGTTGTCGAGCTCGCCCTCGGCGGGAGTGCCTCCCTCGAGCAGCGGCCCACGGTAGTCCAGCGTCAGGGCCATGTCCACGCCACCTTCGCCCGCCTCCAGCGTCACATGAATCGAGGGGTCGGCAATGCCGCGCCTGCGCGCAAGGCCAAGCAGCTGGTTGCTCACCGTCTCCTCCACCATGAGCTGGCAGGCGTTCGCCGCGTGCCGTCCCATGAACTGTCGCTGGCAGTAGGCCTCCAGCGAGGCCTCCATGGCATGGAGGTCTGGGGTGAGCGTATGGACGTCCCACTCCCAGCTGCGCACGCGGAAGATGAAGTCATGCGTCTCTTGGCGCTTGGGGTGCCCAAAGATCTGCTCGGGAGGACCGGCTTCCCAAAGCTCGCCACGGTCCATGTAGAACACGCGCGAGCTGGCGTCACGGGCAAAGCGCATCTCGTGCGTGACGACGAGCATGGTGAGCCCCCGTTCGGCGAGTCCGGTGATGACCGAGAGCACCTCCGAGACCATCTGCGGGTCGAGTGCGCGCGTGGGTTCGTCAAAGAGCAGGATCTTTGGGTCCATGGCCAGCCCGCGCGCAATCGCCACGCGCTGGCGCTGTCCGCCCGAGAGCTCGTGCGGCCAGTTGAGGGCCTTGTCGCGCAGGCCCACCATCTCGAGCAGGTCAAGGGCGCGGTCATAGGCCTCCTGCTTTGGGCGACCAAGCAGGAACATTGGTGCCATCATGAGGTTTTCGACCACAAGCTTGTGGTTGAACAGGGCGTAGTTCTGAAACACCATGCCCATCTTGCGGCGCATGGCGGCAAGGTCGGTCGCGGGGTCGCACATGTCGGTGCCGTCAACAATAATCTGCCCCGAGGTGGGCGTCTCCAGGCGGTTGAGACAGCGGATGAAGGTGGACTTGCCTGTGCCGGAGGGTCCAATAATGGAGATGACCTCGCCTTCCTCCACGTTGGCGTTCACGTCCCTGAGTGGGGTGGCGTTGGGGTATTCCTTGCGCAGGTGACGCACTTCTATGAGACTCATCGCTCGATGACCCCCTCAATCTTGCGCGGACGGTTGGTGATGTCGAGCTTGGCCGTGAGCCTGCCGAGCAGCCAGGCCAAGAGGCGACAGAACAGGAAGTAGATGATGGCGGTTGAGATGAGCGGGAAGAACGCGTCCATGGTACGCGCGCGTATGAGGTCGCTTGCCCGTGTGAGGTCCTGCACGGCAATGTAGCCCACGATGGCGGTGTCCTTGACCAGGCTCACGAACTGCCCCATGAGCTGCGGCATAAAGCGCTGGCGCGCCTGGGGGAATATGATCTGCCTAAAGACCTCCTTGCGGGTGTATCCCAGCGCGAGACCCGTCTCCTCCTGTATGACATCGATGCCGTCCACGGCCGTCCACATGGTGGACCCGGCGGTGGAGCCAAAGGCCAGGGTGAACGCGAGGATGGCAACCAGCTCGCCTGCGATGTTGGTGGAGCCAAACACCACGTAGTACAGCACCATGAGGACCACCACGAGGGGAATGCCTCCCATGATTGCCTGATAGCCGTCGACGAGCTTGCCAATCCATTGGACTCCGCTGCGCCGTGCGAGCACGGTGCCATAGCCGAGCAACAGGCCAAGCGCACCGGCGCAGGTGCTCACAAGTATGGTCACACCCAGGCCCGAGAGGATGAGCTTCCAGCGGTTCTCCTCGATAAAGGTGTTGTGAAAAGACTCGACGGCGCCGCTGATGAAGCTCGAGCGCCCTGCCGCTCCGCCATCCTGCGAGCTCACGATGACCGAGATGGTGGTGGGCATGACGGAGTCGCTAAAGTCGCAGACCGAGGCGCGCTCGGGGGTCTGCGTGAGGGTGCCGCCAAAGTCGGCCTTTCCGCTGCTCACCGAGGCAAAGATAGAGTCCATGGGGATGGTGGAGACCTCCAGGCGGTAGCCGAGCTCACGGGCAATGAGCAGCGCCAGCTCCACGT
>CADCHF010000004.1 GCA_902801175.1 uncultured Coriobacteriaceae bacterium
TTAAGAGGCTAAGCCAGGATTTGACCGTTTGCAAGGTGGCATCGGTTGAGGACATCGATTTGCACAGCGAGCTCCTCTTTGTTGGCAAGACAGACGAGGAGATATCGCTCGTTTGCCCAACCAGCGACGTGCCACAACACACGACGGAGCGCGATGATGGGTGGAAGGGATTCCGCATCCAAGGCGTTCTCGATTTCTCCCTGATTGGCATCCTGGCAAAGCTGTCGGGCATTCTTGCCGAGAACAAGATTGGCATCTTTGCCGTGTCGACCTACAACACCGACTACATCCTCGTTAAGGCTGAGAACTTTGACAGGGCAATGGATGCGCTTGCCGCCAGCGGCTATGCCATCGTCTAGCGTGTTGCCCATGGCTCCAACGGCCATCGCGCAGGCTAAGAGGGGCGTAGATGCGTATCAGGTGGGCGGGCTTGTGCGCAGGGTGTGTCAGGGGGACGTACACTTTGACACACGCGGAGAAACGTTCATCTTGGGATTGAGTCGCAGTCGAAGGCGTATACGTCCTGTCAGATGGACTGCGTGTGTCAAAGTGTACGTCCCCCTGACACACCCTGCGCACAAGCCCGCCCACCTGGCACACCCCCTCACCCAGAGCCGCATGGACACTTGAGCTTACGTGGAGCATCGCTCCCCTGCCTTGCGATGCTCCGCCGTCGTTGTAGAATCATTCTTTGCGGAACCTTGCCGGCAAACAGCTAACACGCACCACGGGCAGAGGCGCCGCACCGAGAACAGCAAATCGATCAAACGGCAGCACGGTCGCCTCGCGTATGGGCAGCATCACTCGCAAAGCCCCGCAACAGCCACCGCGCTCAAGGGCAATGCACCCTCGCCCTGCACATCAACCGAACCGCAACCGCACCCTAGACCCACCAGAATCGCAGCACCCAAGGCAGGTACAACATGGCCACAGCAAAAGCCAAAGCAAGGAGGCTCAAGCGCACGCGCAGAAAGCGTGTGCCGCTGCTCCTGCTCGCCGTGTGCGCCGCCGTTGCCTTGGCGCTTGCGCTCCACTTCCGTCCAACGCACACACATCCTAGTGACGAGAACCTGCTAATTGGCGACCTGTACGTTGCCATGGAGGCTCCCTACTGCGGGCAGGACCCAACCGAAGCCCTGCCCACCGTCACGCTCGGTCCGGGCGAATGGGCCACGCTTGCCACGCCCGTTACCTGGACCAGCTCCGCCGATGCCAGCAACCCCACACCACTGGAAGGCAACTTTGTTGGCGGTGAGCAGTACACCTGCCTGCTCACCCTTACGGCGCAGCCGGGCTACAGCTTTGGCAAAGACTCCTCCATCCTCGTGTACGACGAGGACGAGCACACATACACCAAGACAGAGCCGCAGCAGCAAAGCAGCAGCTCGGTGACGGTTGCCGTAACCGTCACCGCCCAGCACGACTGGGACGAGGAGGAGTCGTGGCGCAAGGTTGCCACTTGTTCCGAAGAAGGCGCGATACACCTGGTGTGCAAGGCAGATCCCTCGCACGTTGAGGAGACGGTCATCGAGCCGAGTCCCGATGCGCACGAGTGGGGTGATTGGAAGGTCACCAAGCAGCAGACGAGAACCGAAGAGGGAGAGATGCAACGCACCTGCACGCTCTGCAACGAGGTGCAGACGCAGACCATCCCCAAGGTTCTTTACACGAGCGTCTACGAGCCCGACACCTCGTGGTCCATGGCGGCCACGGTTGCATGGCGCGCGGACCAGAGCGCCATGGACGTGGCCGCATCAAGAGTCCGCCCAGCTACGGCGTTCGTGTGGCTCGACGAGAACCTTGCCGTGTACGACCGCGACGGCTCGCTCATAGCCTCTGACCTCGAGAGCTATGCAAGCGAGACCTCGCAGACGGTCATTCCCGCACTCTATATTAGGGACGAGGCAACCGCGGTCGCTCTCAAGGAGTGGCTCAAGCAGGAAAAGCTGCTCGACTGCTTTGTTGTCTCCACCCCAAACAACCAGAAGCTCGTCGCCAGCGTTGCCGACCTGCTCCACGTTCGCGGCATGCTCGACTACACGGAGGTCACCTCACCAAGTCGCGAGGACCTACTGGCCATGGTGGCTTCCACAAACGCGGCGCATGGCAAGGTGATCCTCCTTGCCTCCGAGGCGGCCACCTACGACAACGTGCGCCTGCTCCAAAAGCTGGGTAGCACCGTTTGGGTGCAGACCCCAACCGACACCCAGACGCTGCTCACGCACTACACCAACGGCGTCAATGGCGTTGTGGTCGACGACTACAGGGAGGCCCTCGACACAGAGGAGCTCTTTGACGACGAGGACCCAACGTTGCTGCGCACGCCTTTCATCATCAGCCACCGCGGCGACCCCTCGGTATACGTTGAGAACACGCTCGACTCGGCCCTTGGCGCCTATGTTGAGGGGGCCGACGGCGTGGAGAACGACATCCACCTGTCCAGCGACGGAGAGCTCTTCATCTACCACGACGATGACGCCACGGGCATCATGGGCATCACGGACAAGGACGAGAACGGCGACCCCATCCCCCTCGAGTCCATGACGCTCGACGAGATTAGGTCGCACACCTTCCCCTGGGACTCGATTCTTGAGAGCAACCGGGTGTCGCAGAGCTGGTGGCGCTACGACACGCTGTACGGTCAGACCGAAGGCAAGAAGTACGTGGTCCCCACGCTGCGTGAGTACATCGAGGTCTTCCAGGGAACGCCGCTCATCCACGTGACCGAGATAAAGAGCACCAACCCCGAGATTCTGCCGCACTACAAGGCCCTGGTTGACGAGTACGACGCCTGGGACCAGTTCATCTCGATCACCTTTAACAAGGATATTCTCGAGGCGGCCTACCAAAACTACCCTGAGCTCTCAATTGGCGCGCTGGCAACCGAGGACGAAGGCGACCCCAGGCTTGGGTCGATCAGCTATGCAGAGCTTGCCAAGAGCGAGGGAACCGAGGCCGCGCTGCAGCAGCTCATGAGCAGGCTCGACCAGTGGAACGCCACCTACAACCCAACCAGGAAGGGCTATGGCGCCTCCGTGGTGCTCGCCGGGCGCCACCGCGGCCTCACGGTGTGGCCGTGGACCTACTCGCTTGGCAGCGCGGAGGACTTTGCCGGCGACTACCTCTCGGGCGTGACCGCCATCACGGGCGACCACTCGTGGGCGACGTCGCAGATTGTCGTGCGCATTGGCGCGCAGGACGTTACCGTCGACGCGCTCTCGGACGTGCCGGCGCCGCAGGCCACGACCCAGGCCGGCGAGCATCTGTGGCTCGACGATGCCGAGCTTGTGGAGCTCGAGCGCCCCGCCGACAATCAGGTGCTGGCCATGTGGCGCTACAAGGCCGAGCTGGTTCTTGATGAGACGAGCTACGGCAACTATTACCTCTACTCCAACCCCTTTGTGGTCACGCTGAACGACCAGAGCGCCGTTACGCACACGCACGACTGGAGCGATTGGGAGGTAAGCGAGCCCGCAACCGAAACGGCCGAAGGCATGGAGCGGCGCGAGTGCTCAATCTGTCAGGAGGCGCAGGAGCGCTCGATCCCGATGCTTGCCCCCGACGAGAGCGAGACGGATGCGCCGGCCGACCCCAAGGTTCCCACGACGACATTCATCGACCGCCCAACGGGCGATGAGACCCCGGAACAGGAGGCTGGAGATGCGCGCACGGACGACACCGGCACAAAGGTGACTGCCCGCAGGTCGGACATCGTCGTGATTGCCGCAATCGCCGCCGCACTTGTGTTCCTCGTTCTGGCCTCGCGCGTGAGGCCCAAGGGCAGGCATACAAGAGAGCGCCGCGCAGAGTCGCGCGACGCCAGGGATTCGCAGCAATCTAAGAGTGGCGCACGACTTAGCGCCCGCACCAAGGGCACCCCACGGGGAAGGCACGCCAAGCAGTAGGGCGCGGGCGCGGAGTCTATGCAAGCAGCTCGGGCACCAGGTGCTCGAGCGCGTCGGCAATGCCGTCGCTGTTGTTGTCGGTGGTCACGTAGTCGGCCTCGGCCTTGACCTCGTCCACAGCGTTGCCCATGGCCACGCCCACCTTTGCCCACTTGATCATCGTGAGGTCGTTCTGCGCGTCACCAAAGCTCATGACCTCGTCTTGGTTGATGCCCAGCACCTCGAAGGTGTCCTTGAGCGCGCGGACCTTGTCGACACCCAGCGGCGTGAACTCAAAGTACCAAGGCGCGGTGAACATGGCCGAGAGCTCGCCCTCAAACGGGGCGGCCATCTCCTCGGCCACCTGCTGCAGGTACTCGGGCTGGCCGGCGTTGAGGATCTTGTTGATGCGCCAGTCGGCATAGGCCGCCAGGTCGCGCTTCTCGCAGAGCTTGTAGTTGTTGGAGTGGCCCTCGTACTCAATGATGTACCAGGGCTTGCCGTCGCGCTCGATGGTAAAGAAGCAGTCGTTGACGTACATGTACTCGCCGTGGTCGATGACCGGCGCCACGTTGAACTTCTTCATGTGCTCGAGCACGCGCTTGCCCTGCTCAACGGTCATCGACTGCTCAAAGTACACTTGCCCAGTCTCGCAGTTGAGCGACTTGGCGCCGTTGTAGCACACCAGCACACCGCCGTGATGGGCGAGGTCAAGGTCGGCCGCGTAGGTCGAGAGCCCGTTGGCGGTGCGCCCCGAGGCCAGCACCAGCACCACACCCTTCTCCTGGCACTTGAGCAGCGCCTCGCGCGTACGGGGCGTGATGACCTTTTGGTCGTTGGTAAGCGTGCCGTCGATGTCGAGCAGGATAGCCTTGATGTTGTGCGCCATGGGTGCCTCCTATTTTTCTGATTGCATGGAATAACGATACCTGAGGGCTGGACCAGCGGAAAGAAGCTGCCGTTTAGGCGCTGGCCAGCGTTGTGCCTACGGCTAAATTGCGAGGGTTGGACGGCTCTCCACAGGGATTGGACGGCTTCCCGCTACCGCCAGATGTAGGCGCGTGCCTCCCAGGGTCGCAGGGTGCTGACATCGGTCGCATTGGCCGGGTAGTTGCCTATGAGCAACTCCCCTCCCTCTGTTGGGAGCGCCGGCTGCCTGTTGCCCGAGAAGTTGCACTGCACCAGCAGGCGCACGTTGCCCAGCGTGCGCTCGTAGGCTATGACCTTGCCGATCGGTGCGTCCACAAAGCGCACGTCACCGGTCTGAATGACCGGCTCCGCCTTGCGCAGGGAGATGAGGTGCTTGAAGTACGCCCTCACCGACTGCGGGTCGGCACACTCGGTCTTTGCGTTGATTGTGCTGTAGTTGCCCACCACACCAATCCAGGGTTCGCCCGTGGTGAAGCCAGCGTTGCGGGTGTCGTCCCAAGCCATGGGCGTGCGGCCGTCGTCGCGCGAGCGCGCGTGCACCACACGGAAGGCTTCCTCGGGCGTGAGCCCGCGTTCCTGCAGAATGCGGTAGTAGTTGATGGACTCAACGTCGTCTCGGTACTGATCGATTGAGGTGTAGTCGGCAATGGTCTGGCCCAGCTCCTCGCCCTGGAAGATGTACGGGGTGCCGCGCATGAGGTGCGTGCAGGTTGGCAGCAGCGTGCTCGACTCGTACCAGTGGCGATCGGTGTCACCAAAGCGCGAGTTGGGGCGCGGTTGGTCGTGGTTTGACCAAAAGAGCGCGTTCCAGCCGCCGCCCACCGCCATCTGCTCCTGCCAGTTGCGGAACACGTCGCGCAGCTGCTCAATGTTTGGTTTGGTGAGTGCCCACTTGTCGCCGCCCAAGAAGTCGACCTTGAGGTGATGGAAGCTAAAGGTCATCGAGAGCTCGTGGCGAGAGGGATTGGTGTAACCAATGCAGTGGTCGAGCGTGGTCGAGCTCATCTCCCCCACCGTCACCGCGCCATCGATGTCGCCCTCGCGCACGAGTTCTTGCAGGTATTCGTGGATGTGCGGGCCGTCGGTGTAGAAGCGCCGGCCATCGCCCTCGAGGTCATCTTCAAAGGCGGGCTCTTTGCTGATGAGGTTGACCACGTCAAAGCGGAAGGCGCCGACGCCCTTGCTGCGCCAAAAGCGCAGGATGGCTGCCATCTCGGCGCGCACCGCGGGGTTGTCCCAATCGAGGTCGGCTTGGCTCACGTCAAACAGGTGCAGGTACCACTTGTTGAGGCCGGGCACATACTCCCATGCGCTCCCGCCAAACTTGCTCTGCCAGTTGGTTGGCGGCGGACCGGGGTTTTTGGCCGTGGCATCTGGAGCCGCATCAACAAACTTGTAGTAGGCAAGGTAGGTTGGGTCGCCTGTCAGCGCCTTTTGGAACCACTCATGCTCGGTCGAAGTGTGGTTGAAGACCATGTCGAGCATGAGCTCGATACCACGCGCCTTTGCCTCGCGGGCCAGCTCCTCAAAGTCTTGCATGGTGCCATAGATGGGCTCGATGGCGCGGTAATCGCTCACGTCGTAGCCATTGTCGTTTTGCGGACTGGGAAAGAACGGCGTGATCCACAGGCAGTCAACGCCCAGATCGGCAAGGTAGTCGAGCCGCTGCGTTATACCTCGCAGGTCACCGATGCCGTCGCCGTTGGAGTCGTTAAAGGAGCGAATGTAGATCTGGTACACGACCTTTTTACCAAGGCGCTCGTCTCGCTGCGGGAATGACTGGCTCATTGGTGTCTCCTCTGCACGCTAACCTGCTGGTCGGCGACGCTGTAGCGCCAAGCGACCCTGCAGGAATGCCCTCGATGCTGCTGGGTCAATTGTACCGAGGACGTGATTGTGCTTGGAGCATTCTGCGCAAGGCAAGTGGACAAACCCACAGGTAGACGAGCTGAACGGCCAAGGGATGGAGCGTGTTGGGGGAAACGAGATGAGGCGAGTGCCTGTCGAGTGTCCTCCTGACACACCCGTCTACGCCGCCCCGCGTCTGCCCGCGCCGGGCTTTTTCTCGCTAAACAGTATGCACAGGGTAAGGATGAGGGTAAAGTCTCAACCACTCATGTTTGCCCTGTGCGATTCTTGCCGGGTAGGGGCGGCGGGGTTCGAACCCGCATACCTTTCGGTGGAGGATTTTAAGTCCCCTGCGTCTGCCAATTCCGCCACGCCCCCATGTATGCGACGTTAGTCTATGCTACCAGCCTACGTCAGGTGTGTCAGCTCCGGTTTCCAGCCCACGGGTGACGGACGATCTTCGTAGGCGGCGGCAATGGTGAGCGCGAGGCCGAAGAGCAGGTCGCTTTCGCTCACGGTGATGCGGTCGAAGCCACAGGTGCGCATGACCTCGTTTACCGCAATCGCACCGCCAAGGATGACGCGCGCACGCTTGGCCTGCAAACCAGGCAGCTCGGCACGTTCGGCCACCGTCAGCTGTGCAAGCTGGTCCTCAATCCGCTCGACCGTCTCTTGGTCCAGCTCGTGCAGGTGCACGTAAGAGGAGTCGTACGGCTCGAGCTTGGCATCGATGGCAACCAGGCTCGTTACGGTACCGCCAGTGACCACAAGACGCTCTGCACCGCCCTCACGCAAGCCCAGCTCCTTCACTGTCTGCTCAAAGGGCTCATGAGCAAACTCATGCGCAGCTGCCACGTCCTCGTCCGATGGAGGGTCGCTATGCAGCAGGAAGCGGTCGGTAATGCGGCGACACCCCACGTCAACGCTGCGAATCGCACGAACGTCCAGACCATCCTCGCCAAGCATGCCCAGGGCCAGCTCGGTAGAGCCACCGCCGTTGTCGGCAATCAGCACCAGCTGGCCTGGGAAGTCGAGGCACACGCCCAAGAGCGTGAGACGACCCTCGATATCGCCGGGAATCACCTGCGCCACCAGTCCGCGCTTGGCAAACTGGTCGAGCAGCTCGCTCGAGTTTGCCGCATCGCGCGAGGCGCTTGTCATGGTGCAGCAGATCACTGGTGCACCCATCGCAACGGACACGGTCAGATAGTCATCCACACAAGAGACCGTACGCTCGATGGCTGCCGCGCTGATGACGCCCGTCTGCGCAAGCCCCTCTCCCACATCCACAATCGTCGAGCGCTTGTGGATACGCGCGATCTTGCCATCTTCGATGTCCGCAACTGCCAGGCGGCAGGTGACCGTACCAATGTCAATGCAGGCAACTCTTGTCATCATGCCTCCGGATCGTAGCCAAACACCGTGTCGAACAGCACCGTGTACCAGGCCCTCTCTTCATGGACCTCCACGTCGCCAATAGTATCTGCCAAGCTGGTGGACTCTTCCTCGGGAAGGCCCTCGACCACAACCTTGGTCTCGCCCACCTCGACATAGCCGCGCGCCCGGGCCTCGTTCTCAATGCCCTCGCGCGTTTGGAGCGACTCAAGCTCGCCTCGTATCTGCTCGTTCTCGGCCAGGAGAGCGTCGTAGGTCTGCTGGAGCCTGTCGAGCTGACGGTGAGCCACATAGAGGTTGCGTACCGGCGTAAAGAGCATGAACACCAGCAACGCCATGGTAGCCATGACCGCAAGGCCACGCAGATGCGAGGCCACGAGCTGCCCGGCTCCACCAAGGGCGGAACCAATGGCCTGTGGTATGGCGGCAAGGCCGGCACTCACCGACCGACGCCTGCTCGCAGCGCCGGGGAGCCCATACGGAGCGAGGTCCTCTTCGGTAAAGATCGACTCGCGGAAACGGCCCTCGGCAAGCGACTCGTAGCCGTCGACCTGCATGCGACGACGGGTGCGCGAGACGTCGCGGCGGCTCCGCGTGTCCTCCTGCCAGCCCCAGTCGCTCTCGAAGGCGACCTCCTCGTCCTCGAGCTGCTCGGGCTCGTCGTAGCTGGAGTCAAAGCCGTAGTCGTAGTCGCGGTCGTAGTCGTAATCGCGGTCGCGGCCAAAGCCAAAGTCGCGAGCCGCTTCGGTCCGCTCGGGCTGTACGAGGGTAAAGCGGCTGCGACGCTCGCTGCGCCTCGTTACGCCCACGACACCCGACTCGCCCATGTGGGCGCTTACGGTCTCGTTCTGGGGCAGGCGGCTGTTGCCAAACTCCGGCGCCACCGGCCTCTCGCGAAGCTCGCGCAAGCGGGCACCGTCGCGCACAAGGGCTGTCTCACCTATACCTGCGGTATCGCTCTCACGAGTCGCGCTCCGCTGCGACGAGCTGTGACGCCGGCTGCGGCTGCGCTCGCGCGAGGACTCGCGCTCCTCCCGCTCGCGTCTGCTCTCGCGGCTGCGCTCGCGTGACCGCTCGTGCACAGAACCGCTCCCTTGACCCCAATCAAGCTGCTCTTCGCGCACAGGAGTGGCCCAGCGGCTGGTGGCAGGGACGCTTTCCACAGCGCTACCCTGCGACGCTGCCACCTGGCTGCGAAGCTTTGCCAGCTCGTCTCGTTGTATAAGACGAACGGACCTGTATGGGATATTTCGAGCGTTAGATTCCATGCCACTGCTTTGGTTTAGGTGTCTGTTGGCATTCCGAACGGATTCGGTTCTATAGTTATAACATGTCGCGAAGGCCTCTGGCGTGTCTTTGGCGCCGAGCACCAAAGATTTTCGTTTGCTGGAATGGCGAGTGTCGCAAGTTTGCGAGAGTGAGGGGGGCTGGGCGTGGGCCTGGGAGAGGGTGTGTCAAGGGGACGTATAATTTGACACACTCAGTCAAGTTGCCAGGGCAGATGAGCCTTCGGGAGCGGCTGACATCAGGACGAACGAGTTTCCGAGTGTGTCAAATTATACGTCCCCTTGACACACCCACCTGGGCCGCAGCGCGCGTGCATATTTGTGCGTCTCCCTTGCCACACCCGCGGCGCGCGTGCGTATCTGTACGTCCCCGCTGTCACGCCCGCGCCGCCGCAAAGTTGCAGCTACTCGCCCTGTTTGACCTGGCGCCAGAGCTCGTTTAGACGCTCGGTTGACTGGTCGTCGAGCGCAAAGCCCTCACTGCGGGCAATCTCTTCCATGGCGGCCCAGCGCCTTCTAAACTTGCGGTTGGAGGCAGCCAGCGCCTCCTCTGCGTCGATTCCCTCCCAGCGCGCAACGTTTACCAGCGCAAACAGGATGTCGCCAAACTCCTCGGCCGCCTTTGCCGACCCACGCTCCTCTGCCTCGAACTCGGCGCGCTCGCTTTGGACCTGGTCCCACACGTCGGCAACGCTCTCCCACTCAAAGCCTGCCTTTGCCGCACGCTTGCTGATCTTTTGGCACTGCATCAGGGCCGGCAGCGACAGGGGTACGGAGTCGAGCAGACCCGCCTGCACACCATCGCCACCCTCGCGCTCTTCCTTCTTGACCTTGTCCCAGATGTCGAGCACCTGCCCCGCCGAGTCAACGGCACCCGCTGCGGCCGGGTCACCAAACACGTGCGGGTGGCGGCGCACGAGCTTCTCGTTGAGTTCGCGACAAACGTCGTCTATGTCAAACTCGCCGCTGTCCTGGGCAATCTGCGAGTGGAGCACCACCTGCTCGAGCACGTCGCCCAGCTCCTCGCGCAGATGCGCCATATCGCCCTGCGCGATGGTCTCCACGGCCTCGTAGGCCTCTTCCACCATGTTCTTGGTAATGGACTCGTGGGTCTGCACCTTGTCCCACGGGCAGCCGTCAGGCTGACGAAGCCGCCAGATGGTCCTGATGAGCCGGTCGAACTCCGGATGGGTGCCCGGCGCCCCCTCGCGCTTCAGCGTCTCACCATCGACTGCAAGCGCAAGCTTGCGCATATCGTCGTGCTCCACTTGGGGACCACCCTTCCTCACATTGCAGGCACGCCACAGCAGTAGCGCGCCGGTCCTCTACTCCTCGTCGTCGCCACCGAGCTCTTCGAGCACCTTGAGAACCGCTGGCATGATCTCTTCGCGCCCCGTGCGGAAGGGGTACTTGAGCACGTGCGACTTGGGCAGCACCAGTGCGCGCTGCTGCTTGAACCTGGCCAGCAGGTGCTTGGGCACGTCCACGTCGGCAAACACGATGCGGCCCGCCGTGAGCGACACAGAGGTGCAGCCCAGGCGCTGTGCACGAATGCGAATGCGTGCACGGTCGAAGAGGTTCTTGCCCGCCAGCGGCAGCGCCCCGTGACGGTCCTCGAGCTCCTTCTGCAGCGCATCGATCTCGAAGAGCTCCGTGGCCGCAGCAAGCTTGCGGTAGGCCATAACGCGACGGTCCACCTCGGGCAGGTACTCCTCGGCCAGATAGAAGTCGGCCTGCAGGTTGAGCGTCACCTCGGCCTGCTCCAGCTCGCCCGTCTCTCCCCTCGCCTCGGCAACCGCCTGGCCAAGCATCTGCGTAAACAGGTCAAAGCCCACACTGGAGAGGTTTCCATGCTGCTCGGCGCCCATGAGCGAGCCGGCACCGCGAATCTCGAGGTCGCGCATGGCAATGCGCATGCCGCTTCCCAGGTCCTGGAACTCGCCAATTGCCAGCAGGCGGTCAGTCGCCTCGGGCGTGAGCGGCAGCTCGCCCGGGAACATGAAGTAGGCGTAGGCCTGCACGCGGCCGCGACCCACACGCCCCTTGAGCTGGTAGAGCTGCGCCAGGCCAAGGCGCTGCGAGTCCTCGATGATGAGCGTGTTGGTGTGCGGGTTGTCAATGCCGCTCTCGATGATGGTCGTGGCCACCAGCACGTCGATCTCGTGCGAGGCAAACTCGAGCATCACGTCCTCTACCTGCGACGCACTCATTTGCCCGTGAGCCACTCCCACGCGCGCCTCGGGCGCCGCCTCGAGCACGCGGTCCATGGCGTCGCCGATGGTGGTCACGCGGTTGGAGACGTAGTACACCTGCCCCTTGCGCGCGAGCTCCTGGCGAATCGCCGCGCTCACCACGTTGGGGTCGTACTCCCCCACCGTCACCTTGACGGGCAGGCGCCCGGGCGGCGGCGTGAGGATGAGGCTCATGTCCCGCACGCCGCTCATGGCCATCTGCATCGTGCGCGGGATGGGCGTGGCCGAGAGCGTGAGCACGTCGACCTGCTCACGGATGTTCTTGAGCTGCTCCTTGTGCTGCACGCCAAAGCGCTGCTCCTCGTCGATGATCACCATGCCCAGGTCGTAGGGGTTGACGTCGGCCGAGAGCAGGCGATGCGTGCCAATGAGCACCTGCACCGTGCCGTCGGCAAAGCCCTTGAGCGCCTGGCGCTGCTGGGCGGGCGTCACAAAGCGCGAGAGCACGCGAACGTCCACGTCAAAGGGGGCAAAGCGCTCGAAAAATGTCTGGTAGTGCTGCTCGGCGAGGATGGTCGTGGGGCAGAGCACCATCACCTGCTTGCCGTCCTGGCAGCACTTGAACGCGGCACGCAGGGCCACCTCGGTCTTGCCAAAGCCCACGTCGCCGCAGAGCAGGCGGTCCATGGGACGAGGGGCCTCCATGTCGGCCTTGATGTCGGCAATTGCCGACTCCTGGTCGGTCGTGACCTCGTAGGGGAAGCTCGCCTCCATGTCGGCTTGGGCCGGCGTGTCGGGCGAGAAGGCATAGCCCGCCACCGACGCGCGACGGGTGTAGAGGTCCACGAGGTCAAAGGCCAGCTTCTTGGCGCTCTTGCGGGCCTTGCTGGTCGCGCGCGACCAGTCAGCGGTGTTGAGTCGCGTGAGCCGCGGGCCTCCCCCGTCGGGGCCAACGTAGCGAGTGATGCGATCGACCTGCTCGAGCGGCACATAGAGCTTGTCGCCGCCGGCATACTCAAGCAGGAAGTAGTCGCGCTCGCGTCCGCCGACCTCCTGGCGGACAATCTGCGAGAACAGGGCGATGCCGTGGGTCGCGTGGACCACGTAGTCGCCCGGCTTGAACGGGAAGGTGACAGCCGTCACGTCCACGCGGCGACCGCGGCTCCTGCGTGCGGTGCGCGCGGTGAGGTCCCCCACCGAGAGCACCGCCAGGCGCGCCGTTGGAACCACGACGCCGGCGGGAACGGGCAGGTCGGTAAAGGTGACCATGCCGCGCTGGAGCGGCTCTGCCGCATCGACGTTCTCGGGCGCCGCCCCCAGGCTCTCCACAAAGGGGATGTACTCGTCGGAGAACGACATCTCAAGGTGCTCACGAGCCCCACGGTCTGGGACCGCAAACAGTACCGCGTGGCGGTCGGCCACCAGCTGTCGCACGCGACCGAGCAGCTTGGCATCGGAGCCCGAAATGGCGGGTTGGCGCACCTCTATCTCGGTGGCTGCCTGCGAGCCCTGTCGCAGGATGGACGAGAGCGAGAGGCGCTGCTGGCTGCCAAAGTCCATCTCGCGCGGCGAGATGAAGAGGCCCTCGGTGGACACCTTTGCCGCACCGGACGCCGCCTGGATCTCGTCGGTCGCGCGCTGGCAGTCGTCAAAGAGAGCACGTGGCTCGGCAAGCACGACCAGCGTCTTCTCGCTCATGTGCTCAATGGCACAGGCACTGCCGCCGTAGAGCTGGGGCAGGTAGCGGTCGAGAGTTGGGTCTGCCGAGCGCGCACGAATCAGCTCGAGGTCGGCTGCAGCGCGTTGGTTGTCCTGCCCCATGCGCATGAGTGCCCTGGTAGCGTTGCCAATGGTCTTGTCGGTGAGGGCAATCTCGCGGCAGGGCACAATGGTCACTTGCTCCAGCTCGCCAATCGTCTGGCCAGTGGAGGCCACCATCCTGCGGATGCGGTCTATCTCGTCGCCAAAGAACTCGATGCGCACGGGCGAGGTCGCCTGTGCGGGAAAGACGTCCACTGTGTCGCCGTGCACATGGAAGGTGCCAGGCTCGCTCACCTGCGAAGCCTCGCCGGCCTCGCTGTAGCCCATGCCCACCAGCAACAGGCCCACGTCGGCAAAGTCGACCTCGTCGCCCACGGCAAAGGTGCTCGCGGCGTAGTAGCCGCTGCCCACCGGCGGCACGCTGCGCAAGAGCGCTCGCGCACTCGACACCACCACACAGGGCTCGCCGGCCGCAAGGCGTGCCACGGCGTTGCAACGCGCACCTATCACGGCGTCGTCGGCCGGTTTGTCGGACCAGGGCCAGTCGCGGCGCTCGGGGTAGCGCGCGACGTTCTCGCGGCCCAGCCAGGCGGCAAGGGCCCTGCCGGCGCGGTCGGCCGCCTCCTCGCCCGACACCACCAAAAGGCAGGGGCGGGGGCTTTCGGCCCAGATGGACGCCACCATGAGCGGGCGTGCCGACTGGGCTACGGCCAAGGTGGTGTCGCTGCCCTCGTGCAGGTCATGGAGCAGCTGCAGGAGCTCCGGCGCCGCCAGCAGCTGCCTGGAAACACGATCGATTAGCATGCATTACTCCTATGCCAGCAAGGCTCGGTAGGCGCTCTGCTGGTCGAGGTTTGGCCCCATCGTTGGGTCGCAGGGACTTTGCCCAAAGGGCCACGACTCCCACAGGCGCCCGATCGCCCTGATGTCCGAGGTGGTGCCCGAGCCGCAGTCCTCGGCAACGAGCGAGCGATGGTGCAGCAGCTCGACCTTTGGGTCAATCACCACGCGCAGCCCAAGCCCCCACAGACGAAGGCACAGGTCCGCGTCGCCCAGACGTGCGGGGTAGCGCAGCTGCATGCCGCCAAGCTGGAAGAACGCCGCCGCGTCCACCATGAGGCAGGCACCAGAGGCCATGGTCACGCTGTGCAAAAGGGCCGTCTGCGGGCGCTCGTTGGCACGCGACAGCAGGTAGCGTCCATCGGCCACAGGCCCCGACGAGGTAAGGTGCATGCCCGACGACTCGATGGTGCCGTCGACGCGCACCAAACGTGCGGCAGCGGCACCCGTGCCCTTGCGAGCACAGAGCGACACCAGGCGGCTCATCCACTCGCCATCGGTGACCTCGACGTCGTTGTGCATCAGCAGGATATAGTCGCCGCTCGCGCGCGACGCGCCAAAGTTGATGAGCCTTGCCTCGTCAAAGGTGCCGTCCTGCTGGTAGAAGATGGTCTTGACGCGCGGGTCGGCTGCCTCGGCCGAGCGATAGTACTCAAAGGTCCGCGGATCCTCGCTGCCGTTCTCCACGATGATGACCTCGTAGTTCTTGTAGGCCGTGTGCTCGCGAATCGAGCGCAGGCAGCGGTCGAGCGAGTCGGAGCGGTCGCGGCTGGCAATGATGATGGAGACGAGGGGCGGCTGTGCGACGGGCTCTGCGAGTCCCTTGGCTGGCACAGAGTCCGCAGCGGGGACGTCCGCCTCGGCCTTGGCCTCATTCGCCAGGGCTTCCTGGGCTTCGGAGTCCTCCGCCTCGGCAGCCTCCTGGACCTCTTGCACCTCTTCCTCAGACGCACCTTCGGCCGCGGAATCGTCCTGCTCCTGCTCGACCTGCTCCCCACTGGCAACAGCCGAGTCCTCTACGAGCGCCTCTTCGTCCAGGTCGAGGTCGATCGGCTCAAGCTCGCCGTCCGCGCCAGGCATGGCAAAGTTAATCTCGAGGCACTGGGCCACCCGAGTGGACGCCCTGGGGATGGCGTCCGGCTCCACCTCGGCCAGATACCTGCGCAAAGCCACAAGCTCGCTTGCAAGCACGGTGGTCCCGCGAGCGGCGTCGGACTCGCCCTGCTTGTGGTAGAGCACGCGCGCAACGTGGTGCACGCGCCTAGCACGAGCGCTCGCGTACAGGGCCAGATAATGGTTTTGGGCGCCGTCGAGGTCGCTTCCCATCGTATCGAGGTCGGCGAGCAGGATGCTCCTCACGACCATGAGTCCGCCCAGGTAGTTGGTGCCAAGCAGCAGGTCTCTGTCCCAGTCGGGCTTAAACGAGGGGTTGCAGTGGCGACCCCTCACCACACGGTCCTCGTCGGTGTAGAGAAGGTCGGCGTCCGGATTGTTGGCAATGGCACGGGCTAGGCACCAGAGCGCATCGGGGGCAAGCAGGTCGCCCTCGCCGAGCAGGCACACAAAGTCGCCCGTGGCGGCATCTATGCCCTCGCTCGTTGCGGCCGCAGGGCCAAAGTCGGCACCAAGGGGAACGCTCTTCACGCGCGCGTCGGACAGCTCGAGCCCGCGCACCACCGATGCGAGCCTGGGGTTGTTTGGCGCGGCATTGACCAGCACCAGCTCAAGATGGCCATAGCTCTGCACAAGAACCGAGTCGACCGTGGCTCGCAGTGCCTCGGCCGAGGCCTCGCGGGCAACACAGACCACCGAGAAGCTCACCGTTCGGTCAAACGAGTCAGCTTGCTGCATTGCAAGGTCCGCCTCGGTCGCCGCATGCGTATTAGAGAACCACAGGTCGTAGCTCTCGTCGTCCTCTGCTGGGGTCGCAAGGACCTTCCACGCCTCCCGAAGACCCGACATCACGCGCGGACTCAGGCAGCCAAAGCCGCTAGGAAGGGTCGGCTGCTCGCCCTCTTCTCCAGCGCCTGTCGGAGTCGCAGAGTCAACGCAGACCACAAGCGCGTTCGTGCTTGTGGGAATGCGAACCGAGAACTCAACGTGACGCATAAAGAAACCAGGATGGTCGGCCAGGCGCGTCACGGTGTCGTCCAAGCAAATCCAAGGACCGCGCGAGACATCACGACCGCGAGCGTCCATCACCCTAATGTTGACGGTCCCCTCGACGCCCTGCCTACCTGCGCTTACCAGCTCGGCGTAGCCCTGGCAGATCTCTTGTCCCTCTGGGGTGCTCACAAGACGCAAGACCATGACGTCCCATTCCTCGAGCATCCGGTGGACGTCGGGAATGCGCATGGGGCTCAGGCCGCGCGACCCGCGTCGCAGCGAGATGACGGGCGGCGCAATTCGCGAGGTGAGCGGGTTAAAGCGCTGCTCTGCTTCCTCTGCGACCTCACCGTCCCAGGTCACCGCCTGTAGCTTGACGATTGCCGTGGTCGCAAGCGAGGGAAGCATGACGAGCCACTCCCCCTCGTCGTCCCCAACGAGCGCTCGCACCGGCACAACACTGCCGTCACCGGTAGCTGCGCTGACTCGCAGCGTGCAATCTGCAGCTTCGTCGGAAAGATGTACTTGTGCGTAAAGACGACCATGGGCACGCTTGGTGGCAAGAACGGTAATTGACATGCGTGATTGCCCCCTCAAATTGGGCATGTGATGCGTTTAAGTTGTACCTGACATGGTAGCGCACAAAATGACACGACGGAGCCTGTGTGCCACGACTCCAAAGAGGGTTCAAGCTCGAGGCAGTCCGGGATAGGGATGTCATGGGGACACAAATGAGCTCGCGTCTGACCTGGGAGGGGGTCCGGCTTTGTACCGGACCCCCGCTCTTACCTGCGGTTATGGCCGTCCTCTACACGGCGCGTCCGCACTCCTTGGCTAGTGCGCTCAGGCGCTCGCGAGACGCGTCGACCTGCTCCTGGGTGGCGCGCCACGACCAGTTGCCCTCAGACACGCCAGGCACGTTCATGCGAGCGGAGTCGTCGAGGCCAAGCACGTCCTGTAGCGGAACCATTGCCACGGTGGCGCTGCTGTTGAGCGTCTTGCGCAGCAGGTCGTCGGCCACACGCACCGACTCCTCGTCCGTCGCCGCGGTCAGCGGGTCACGGCCAAAGAAGTGCTGGGCGACCCAACCCAGCAGGGTCTGCGTGTCGTGCGTGCCGCTGTAGGCCATCTTTCCAGGCGCGGGCTTGTAGCCCTGACGCACGTCGCCGTCAAAGAACTGCACCACGTCCATGCCGGGGAAGCCCGTGCTGGCCACCAGCGCGCGCACAGCCGGCGTGATGATACCTAGGTCCTCGGCAATCACCGGCAGCGGTCCAAACTTCTCGTAGGCCGTGCGGAAGAGCTTGATGCCAGGGCCAAAGGTCCACGCGCCGTCCATGGCGCTCTTGCCCTGCGGGATGGTGTAGTAGCTCGAGAAGCCCAGGAAGTGGTCGAGGCGCACATAGTCGTACAGCTCAAACATGCGGCCCAGGCGACGCATCCACCAGTCGTACCCGGTGTCGCGCATATGCGCCCAGTCGTAGGTGGGGTTGCCCCAAAGCTGGCCCTCGGCCGCAAACGGATCGGGCGGCGCGCCGGCCTGCTTAAAGGGCCTACCGCTCTCGTCGAGCATGAACAGCTCGCGCTCGGCCCACACGTCGGAGGAGTCGTCGCTCACGTACATGGGCAGGTCGCCAATGAGCTTGACGCCACGCTTGGCAGCGTACTCGTGCAGCTCGTCCCACTGGCGCTGGAACTCCCACTGCACGTGGCATTCCATCCTGATGCGGCCCGCAAGTTCGGGACGCTCAGAGAGCTCGGGACTGTAGTTGCGCAGCTCCTCGGGCCAAACTTGCCAGGGCTGCTCGTCCATCTCGGCCTTGATGGCACGGAAGGTGGCGTAGGGCAGCAGCCACGAGCGGTTCTTCTCGACAAACGCGAGGTACTCGGGGGTGTCGGGACGCTTGGCGAGCTTGGCCAGGGCCGTGCCGTCAACGCCTCCCTCGGGGCTGCCCAGTCCCTCTACAAGCGCGGCGTTGCCTGCAAAGGCAGAAAGACCGGCATAGGGCGAACCAAACTCGTCGGTCGGGTTGACCGGCAGAACCTGCCAGTAGCGCTGGCCACAGTCGGCAAGGTAGTCAACGAAGTGCTTGGCGGGGGCGCCGAGCGTTCCCGGACGGCCAACCACGTCGCCCTCGAGTGGGGTGCTCACATCGTCTACTTCGTTGGGGACGCTCGTGATGTGAGCAATCACGCCCATAGCGTGGTCCATGGGGGCCTGCAGGCGAACCTTGTTGTGGAAGTAGATTACAGCGGTGCCAAGTGGCCACAGGAAGACCTCGGCGTCGCGGTTGGGGTCGCTCTCGCAGGAGCTGGGCGTCTTGGCACGGTTGTTGGCGTAGGGGTCGGCGTCGATGACCTTGACCTCGCGACCACCCACGATGTCGTCCACGGCCTCGCCGCATACCGGCACACGCACATGATGCGAGTCAGAAAGGCTGCGGTTGACCAGGATGCAGCACACCGTGTCGTCACCCTCTGCCATGCCCACACGCCAGAAGCCCAGCACATCGTCGCCCACGGCAAAGGGCTCAAAGTTGCCGTTTGCCAGCGGGCTTGCGGCCTTGCGCACAGCGATGGCGTTGCGATAGATGGTGCGGCAGTTGACGTCGATATCGTCCCACGGATACGGGGCACGGCAGTACGGATCAGCGTAGCCTTCCATACCGGCCTCGTCGCCGTAGTAGACGCAGGGCACACCAGGCAGGGTCATCTGCAGGAGCGTTGCCGCCCAAAGACGGCTCACGGCGAGGCTCTTCTTGCCCTCGGGAAGGCGGTAGCTGTAACGCTCGTCGTCGGTGAGCATGGAGCGGTGCGGGGAGTCGCCCAAGATGGTGAGCAGGCGGATGCGGTCGTGGCTGCCCAGCATGTTGAGGCACGAGAGGAAGGGCTCGCGCGGATAGTTCTCGCAAAGCTGCTGGAAGAGGTCGGCCGCCTCGCCAGCCGTGGAGCGCAGCGTGAGGAAGTCGAGAATCGCGTGACGCACGGGATAGTTCATCGTGCCGTCAAGCTCGTCGCCCTGGAAGTATTTGCGCAGCTTGCCATAGGCATGCTTGTTGGTGGCGTCCTCCCAGACCTCGCCAAGCAGCAGTGCGTCAGGCTTCTCGGCCAGCGCCGCGGCCTTGATGTCGCGGATGAAGTCGTCGGGAAGCTCGTCGGCTACGTCGAGGCGCCAACCACGCGCGCCAGCGCGCAACCAGGTACGCACAACACCGTTCTCGCCGCAAATGAACTCGCGATACTCTTCGTCGTCCTCGTTCACGTCGGGAAGGTCGGCGTTGCCCCACCAACCACTGTAGGTACCGTCCTCCTTGAAGTGGTACCAGCTGCGGTAGGGCGAGTCTTCGCTCTGGTAGGCACCCTTCTCATCGTCGTTGGAGTAGTTGCCAAAGTAGTCGAAGTAACGCGAATCGCGACCAGTGTGGTTGAACACGCCATCAAGAATGATCGAGATGCCCAGCTTGGCTGCATCGGCGCACAGGCACTCAAAGTCTTCCTTGGTGCCGAGCATCGGGTCGATCTGCATGTAGTCGGCAGTGTCATAGCGATGGTTGGACTGTGCCAAGAAGATGGGGTTGAGATAGAGCGCCGTAATGCCCATGCTGTGCAGGTAGTCAAGCTTGCCGCGGATGCCCTCCAGCGAGCCGCCGTACATGTCCCAACTGGCTATGTCGCCCGTGGGCAGACGGTCGTAGCGCGGATAGGCGTTCCAGTCGTCCACAATGCGGCGCGGAATGCCCTTGTGGTCGGGATCAATGGAGGCCTCCGCCCGCTCGCGCCAGGCGTCATCGCGCGCAAAGCGGTCGGGGAAGATCTGGTACACGATGGCATCCTTGTACCAAGTGGGCAGCTCGCTGCGCTTTTGGTCGTAGACCGTAATCTGGAACGAGGGCGGAACGCCGTAGGCGAAGCCTCCCTCGCCCACCTGGCTGCCCTCGCGCGCGCCGTAGCGCCACACATCGCCATTGGCTGCCGTAATGTTGAACGAATACCAAACAATATCAGGCTCGTTTGGCTCAAAGGTCACACTGAAGCGAATGCCGCCGTCGGCTGCGCCGTCGACGCGCTCCATATCAATAAGTCGCTCGCGGCCACCGTTTTCTTTGGTCTCGTCCTCAATCCAGAGGTGAAGCTGCGCGGTTGCGTCAGGTTCGTCCCAGACATCAATGGCCAAAGTAACAGGAACACCAAGCCTAGCTGCACCAAAAGGCCTGCGGTAAGCCCTCTCGTAGGTAACGTGCCGTGCTCTCATAGAACTATCCCCCTCGAAAGACACTAAAGCTCCAATAGCATAGCCTACATGCCGCGTCTTGGCACATCTTGTAACGAACTCTCTCGTAAAGATGCCTGTTGGCAGGCAGCCTGCTTGCCATATTGGGCAAGGAGTTGAACAAAAAATACGCTTATAGCGCCTAATGTGAATGAATACATTCGCCAAAAGGACGACGGGCACTCCCAGCGGAGCGCTTCGCTCTTGATGATGACCGAATCGTCCGAACGACCCGCGACCTTACAGCACACACAGCATTGAAGGTGGCCCCGTCGCTCCGACAGGGCCACCTCAAACGCTGCACGTTGCGCTCTTACGCCTATGGCAGCTGGTCGAAGCACTCCTTGCTAAAGGCTAGCTCGCCGCCAAAGACGTATCCATACTGAATCTCAGACGCATGAGCCTTTGCAAAGGCGAGGTTGCCCTGCGTGTCCTGATCGGCCAGCAGCAGCACCGATCCCTGGCTACCCAAGAGCGCCGCTCCAGCCAAGGCGTCGGGGAAGCGTTTGCTCGTGGCATAGCCCATCGCATTGGGAGAGAGTCCCAAGCTGAGACCCCAGTCGGCGATGGCGCGCGAGGTCCTCCAGCCGCTATCGCCCCACTTCCTGGATATGTCCGTGATGCCAATTTCTTTCAGCTGCTAAGAGCGTCCAGATTACTTCGTGGCTCAAGCGCTCGCCCTTGGAGGCCAGGAGGATGGGCCAGTGCATCGCGTACGAGATCGGCGCCGCTGAGAGCGCGTCCTTAAAACTCTTGTTGGTGGCGATGATGGCGGTTTTGCCCAACCAGCCTCCCTTGCCGGCATTGGCAAGCTCCGCCGAGGTCTCCGGCGACCCATTGCCCCACAGGCGGATGACTCCCGTAGCCTCGCTGGAATTGTCAGCGCGCATCGGGAGATTGGTAACGTCCATGATGTCGGACATCACATTCCACGTAATCGCACTCTCACCACCAGCGATGTAGACGCGCGTGGGCTTGAGGCGCTTGAGCTGCGCCGCTGCATTTGGCGACAGGCGGTCGCTCCTCGTGAGCACAATGGGTCCACCCGTCAGGCCGGAGAGACCTGCTCCTGCGAGTGCATCCTTGAAATCATCGTAGCGCGCCACAACCACCGTGCCGCCGCAGCCGTTCTCCCAGCCTTCGTTCACAATGGCATTCATCGTGTCAAGGGAGGCCTTGCCAGAGAGGCGCTTCCAGCCCGTGCGCTTCTTCCTGATGTAGAACGTGACGGTCTTCGTACCGCTATAGCTCCCGATGCCCTTGATGGTGATAGTCGCCGTGCCGACATTGGTGTTGTTCTTGTAGGAGAGCGTGTAGTCAACGCCCTCGACGAGCTGCGAGCCGCCAAGAACGACCTTGGGCTTGGGCGTCAAAGGCTTTCCGGTGTAGTCTTGGTTGCCCGGGCGCGTAACGATGGCGTTGGCCAAGCTCACTTGCAGCAGTTTGTCGAAGTTGTCGTTGCTCATCGACTTGAGGTCGTAAGGATTGATCGTGTAGAGCGTCACCTTGTTGTCCGACGATACGTACCACGCCACGCTGCCGTCCGAGAGCACGATGGGCTGACAGTCGGAGATTGGCAGCACTTTGCGCACAGGGCCCGCCACCACATTGCCGCTATGGTCGAGCAGCGCAAACTGTGCGGAGTAGGCACCTGTGTCCTCGTTCTTCTCTGCCCACATGAGCAGGAAGTGACGGTCATTGACACGCACCAAGTGCGGCGTGAGGCAGGTGACAGACGAGGTCGCCTCATACGAAGTCACCTGCGTGGGCGGCATGGCTTCACCCGAGGAGAGATCGAGCGACGCCACGAACACGTTGCGCGGATTCTTGAAGAACGTCACATCTTTGTTGAGGGCCACAAGCAGACGGCTATCCGACAGCTCCATACCACCAAGTGAGGCACCCGTGTAGTTATCGTATCTGCCGTCGTCAAACTCCCACACGAGACCCACCTGGAAGGGGCTGGCAATCTCGTCGGCAACGTTTGTCATGGTGTAGGCAATGCCGCGTGGGTAAAGATCGCCATGGTCCACTCGATTCAGCACGCCATCAGCAACCCGTACGAACTGGTTAAAGGAGTGGCTCACGTATCCCGTTGAGAGGTTCATCATGTCGAAGTAAGAGTCCGCAAGGCTCATCTGCACTTCATTAATCACGAACGTCATGTTGGCCTGGTGGTTGTACCCGTCTTCGGTTTGGTACATCTCATGGCACGTATGCACGTAGAGCTTGCCATCGGCCTCATCCATTCGCAGCGATTCAGCATCGAAGGGGGTTGTGGTATTGGCGCCCTTCAGGTCGCAGGCGCCCAAGCGCTTCCACGAGCTGTTGTATCGCTCCACGCGTACCACCGTTTGGCTGTTGCTTTCCTTCGTGTTGGCCTGGCCAAAAGCCAGATAGAACGACCCGTCATCACCAGCAAAGAACCCGCCAAACAGGGAAAGCTCAAAGCGAATGGTCTTGCTTGAGGTCACCTTACCCGCAGCGTTGTAGTACTCAATGAGCACGTCACTCTTGCGTGCCTGCACGCGCATGAGACCAGAAGGTGTCTCAGCAAGATATGACGTCACGGGAGACGTGTTTGTGAAGTAGTCGTTGGCATTCCAGTTGTTGACCTTCGCCCCCGAGAGCGCGGTCACGTCGGGCAGCGTTTTGTTCACGCCGCCACCGTCCACCGTCACTTTTCGCGTTGCCTCGAGGCCCGAAGCCGTCGTGGCTGTGATGGTAACGGTTCCCTTCTTGTGGGCCGACGCCCTGCCCTCACTGTCAATCGAGAGGACCGAGAGGTCCGACGAAGTGAAGACCACTTCTGGCTTAAGATCGGTTGACGCGTTTACCGTATAGTCGGCCTTGCCGCCCACCTCGAGCTTCGTAGACCCCGAAAGGGTTACGCGCGTGGCGGCTACCATGGAGAAACGCTCGATGTAGAAAGTACCGTCGTCGTCACGCTCGATGATTGTGAGCTGTCCACCCATGTTCATGAGCTTGTAGATGTCGTAGGCGGTGTTAATCCTGCCCTGGGCTGTGCCGTCACTCAACCGATAGCACACGGCCTGCCGACCGCCCTTGCTTACTGCCAGCAAGTCGCTCGTTTCGAAATAGGCGCAGCGCGCTCCGACGCTCGTGACGTCCTCGTCGTCCTCATATCGCGCTTCATGAGTCTCGGTGTCAAAAACAATGTCCTTAGCTGGCAATGCCACAGCAGTCATCTGCGTGCCACCCGTTGTCAGGTCGATGCTGGTCGTGACACCACCTACATCGTTGACATCGATGGCATGCGAGTCAAGAATGGCAAGATACCCACCACTGGGCGATGCAAGGTCCGCCAGATAGCGATCGCTCAACGGCTCAACGCAGCCAAAGTGGTAGTAGTACCCATTCTGATATAGAAGAGAGATGGCCTTGTCAGTGAGCGTGAGGGTACTCCCGTCAAAGTTGCCCACATAGAGGGCCAGAAAGCGATGGTCATACCCCCACATAGGCAAGTTGGCGAAGCCCTCAAAATAAAAGTTGCCATTGGTCTCATCGAACGAGACGAAATCGCCCATAATCGTAGCGCTGTAGTCCTGATATTGGTACGCGTACACGGGCGCATTTGCGCTCGCGAGCTGCCTTCCCGTCTGATCGAACACGTAGAGCATGTTGTCATTGTTGGTTGCCCAGCACACACGCCCAGAGCCGTCTACACCAATCGACCTGCAATCCTTCACCACGTCCGACGACAGTTCAAACACCTTAGACGTGGTCCCCGATACCAAGTTCATACAGTACAGGGCATATCCCTTCCCCCACGAAAGGTTTTCGACGTAGTACAGACTGTCGCCCGCTACAGTGTATTGCCTCATATATGGTGCGTCGGGCAATTTAGTTGACGAACCACTGGATATGTCGTAGCGGTAGAGATCGAGTTCAGGACCTTGATCCGCGTCATAGCAGAAGGCTTCACCCGAGCTCATGGCCGACTCGATCCTGAACCGCATCGCAACCGGCGCGCGGTACGTCGACCTCGACGGGCCCAACATGAGGGAGTACTTCGCCAAGAGGAGGACGGAGCTGTAGCGGTACCATATCCGGCTTACCATCGGTACCATTTCTAGCCAACTCGCGGTACCAGCCGAGATGATTGCTGGTACCGCGAGGGGTTACTACTCAGCCTGTCCCTAAGAATGAGTCAAGCGAGCGCAGCGAGAGTACGAAGCCTTAGGTCGTTACTTAGCCTTGCTCAGCGTCGCGTAGCGGGAGCCCATGTTGACGTGCTCGTAGCCACCATCCGCCGCAACCGGGCAGTCCATCTTGAAGTCGATGCCGTCCTGGAACAGCAGCACGATGTCGCTACCGCCAAAGAGGAAGCAACCCAGCATGTCGCCCTTCTCCACGCGAGCGCCAACTTGGACCGTGTCCTCAAAGTTGACCGACGATACCTGCGACATGCCGATGGGCATGACGGCCACCAGGCCGTAGTCGTCGGTCTCAACGATCACGAGGCCACGGGTCTCGATGCTCTGCCACGAGGTGTCGTTGGCTTTGAGCTTGTACATCTTCTGCTCGGCATCGTAGATGACGCGGCCGCCGATGGCGTCGTCACCGGGGATAACAAGCACCTCGCGAATGGTGCCCGACACCGGGAAGTGATAGCGGTGGTAGTCGTTGACGTCAAGGAACATGTGCGTAAACGTGCCACCCGCAAACTGGCCCGCATACTCGCTCGGCCCCAGCAGCGTATCAACCGAGCGAAGCGTGCCACTCTTGATGGTGATGGGGTCATCGGAGACAACCATGCCTTCGTCATCGATCTCCCACACGCCCTGCGGCTGCGTGTCGGCCGGTGAGACAACCACAGACGGATTGTCTGGCTCGGCAATGGGACGCTTGGACGGGTCGGAGAGATAACGAGCGAAGAACTGGTTGAAGGTCTTCCAGTTGCTCGAGTCCTCGTACAGATCGCCGTCGAGCTGGAAGTCGGGGTTGGAGAGGGCAATCTGGTAGTACTCGTCGTTCCACGAGTCGGTGGTGCTGAGGAACTGGCCGTAGGTCTCGGTGAAGAGGATCATCCAAGAGCGGAACGGCTCGTGGTACTCCAGCGTGTTGTTGTAGTAGCCGCGGCCCTCGAGCTCCTCGAGCGGCTGGTCAACGAGCCAGTAGAAGTAATTGAGGCTCTGGTCGATGCGGTCGTACAGGGTGGAGTACTGGTCCGTCCACGGAGCAATCTGCCAAGGCAGCGCGGTGGCAGCCCAGTCGAGGTAGTCATAGTACTCGTCGAGCGTCTGAGCCGGGTTGGTGGTACGGTCGGGGTTGATCTCGGCGCACATGGCGATGGACTTCTCAAGCATTGCCTTGAGCTCGGGATCGTGCTCCACAATCGAGATGAGCTGCTCGGTGGGGGCGGCATGCGTGTTCTCAAACGACGCATCGGTCGTTGCACCGGTGATAGGCGGATAGATGTAGTTCTCGTCGTCGGTGTAGGTCGCGCCTGTGCGGTCGGGCACCACCTCAAAGCCCTCGGCTGCATTGGATGCCGTGGTATCCTCGGCAGCCGCCTGCTCCTCTTGTGCCGGCCCCTCCTGCGCTGCCTGCTGCTGGGCGCCGCAGCCAGACAGGCCGAAGAAGCCGAGCGTCAAGGCGAGTCCTGCTGCGGTGAGGCCCTTCAGGACTCTTAGCGCATCGTTTCGTGTGCTGATGGACATGGATTCATTCCTCCTCTCGTTTGGCTGTGCCGTACTTCCAATATGGGAGCCAAACACGCAGGTCAGCGGTTTATTTAGGATTATCAGCCTTAAGCGGCACTTTTTACGGGGTGTATGTGCCTTAGGCAAGTGACGGAGCCGGCGGAAGCACGCCCAACGCGCAGTGCATGCGTTCCTGTGCGGCGGCCCACCGCACAAAAGAGGAGGCCCCGCCTGGGCGGAGCCTCCCCTCTTCACGCATTTGGTTCAGACGTTGCCTGCTTGCTTATGCCTTCTTCTTCTGCCAGCGGATAATCTCGGGGTGCAGGTCGTGGTAGATGTCCATGTACTCCTCGGCGCGCACGGCCCAGCCAAAGTCGGCCTCCATGGCCTGCTTCTGCAGCTGCTTCCAGGCGTCGGCGTCGGTCCAGAAGATCTCGCAGGCGTCGAGCAGGCTTGCGGCCATCTCGTCGGCGTTCATGTTGGCAAAGCTAAAGCCCGTGCCCTCGCCGGTGTACTTGTTGTACGGGGTCACGGAGTCCTGCAGGCCACCGGTCTCGCGCACCACGGGCAGCGTGCCGTAGCGCATGGCGATCATCTGCGAGAGCCCGCACGGCTCAAACTCGGACGGCATGAGCAGCAGGTCGCCGCCGGCATACATACGATGCGAGAGCGCGTTGTCAAAGGCGATGATGGCGCGCATCTGGTCACCGTAGGTGTAGTCAAAGTACTGGAAGGCCTCTTCCTGGTCGCGGTCACCAGTGCCCAGGATTGCCACCTGAACGCCGCGCTCCATGAGGTAGTTCATGGCGTAGCGCACAAGGCCCAGGCCCTTCTGGTTGGTGAGACGGCCAATCATGACCACGAGCGGACGAGTCGGGTCCTGAGCCAGGCCCAGCTCCTCCTGCAGGAGTCGCTTGTTCTCGGCCTTCTTGTCAAGGTCATCAACGCTGTAGTTGACCTCGACCATCGGGTCGGTGGCGGGGTTCCACGTGTCAACGTCAATGCCGTTGAGGATGCCGCGCAGGACGTTGGAGCGACGGCGGAAGATGTCGTCCATGCCCTCGCCGTAGAACGGCATCTGCAGCTCGTTGGCGTAGCTGGGGCTCACCGTGGTGATGATGTCGCTGTAGCAGAGAGCGCCCTTCATGTAGTTGATGGAGTCGCGGTCGCAGTACAGCTGGCCAGCTGCGGTGGGGTTATCGGCCAGGCCGAGGATGTCCTCGAGCACCTTGTCGGAATACTGGCCCTGGAACTTGACGTTGTGCACGGTGAAGATGGTCTTCACGTTGCGGCAGGCCTCGACCTCCTGGTAGAACTCGCGCAGGAAGACGGTGGCCATGGCGGTCTGCCAGTCGTTGCAATGCAGGATGTCGCACTGCAGCTCGGGCAGCCATTGGATGGCCTCGCAGATTGCCTTGGAGAAGAAGGCGTAGCGCTCGCCATCGTCAAAGTAGCCATAGAGGCTGTCGCGCTTGAAATAGGCCTCGTTGTCCACAAAGTAGAAATCGACGCCGTCATAGGTGAGCTTGTCGATGCCGCAGTACACGCTGCGCCATGCCAGAGGCACATAGAACTCAGCGATGTGCTGCATCTTTGAGGTGTACTGCTCGGGGATAGTGCCGTACTTGGGGAGAATCACCGCAACCTTGGCGCCAGCAGCCTTGAGGGCCTTGGGCAGAGAGCCGGCGACGTCGGCAAGGCCACCGGTCTTGACAAACGGAACGGCCTCTGATGCTGCGAAGAGGATCTTGATCTTTCTTCTGGTCTTGGTCTGTTCGGCCATTGTTGTCACTCCTCAAAAATGATTCGGGTGCATATGGGTCCACACTAAGGGCCACTGCAAGAAGGCTCGCATGGGCCCATACAAGAAGGGCGCCGTCAGGCACAAAGCCCAGACGGCGCCCAAAGAGTCAGCTTACTCCTGGCCCTTCCCCTGAATGAAGATGGCCTCGGGAGTGCCGCGAAGCTCGGTGCCAGCCGGCACGCGGTTGTTGCGGTCAACAATGGCGTTCTCGATGACGGCGCCACTCTCGACCTTGCAGCCCTGCATGACGATGGCGTTGCTAATGGTTGCGCCCTCCTCCACGACCACGTTGCGGCCGAGGACAGAGTTGACGACAGTGCCGCGAATGATGCAGCTGCCCGAGATACGGGAGTTGGTGACATTGGCGGTGGTGCCGATCCTGGCAGGCTGGTTGTCGTGAGCCTTGGTCATGACCGGACGCACGGAGAACAGCTCGTGGGTGATCTTGGGATCGAGCATGTCCATGTTGGCCTTGAAGTAGGTGTCCTTGTTGAAGATGGGAGCTGCATAGCCCTCAAATTCGTAGGCCTGGACGTTGACGCGATCGTAGTCGCCGGCGAGAGCCTCGAAGAGGTCGAGGTAATCGTTGGCGTTGTACCAGTCGAGGAGCTCGAGGAGCTTCTCGCGGCCAATAACGAAGCTGTCGAGGAAGGCGGTGTCGCCAAAGACGACGCCGTGCTTGACGCCCTTGACGCGGCCGTCGACGACCTCAAAGCCGGCGACGTCGATGTCCTTGTCGCGAGCGGGCTGGGTCAGCACGGTGATGTCGGCGCCAGAGGCCTCGTGGGCAGCAAAGACCTCGTTGTAGTCGATGCTGTAGATCCAGTTGGCGGTGGAGCACACCACGAGGTCGGCGTTGTCGCGCTCGAGGAAGGCCTTGTTGTGACCAAGGTCGCGCAGCAGGAAGCGAGAGCCCGTGCGGGAGGTGCCAAAGGCAGAGCCCGGGAGGATGAACAGGCCACCGCCCTTGCGGGTGAGGTTCCACTCACGACCAGAGCCAACGTGGTCGATCAGCGAGCGATAGTTGTACGGCATGACCATGCCGAGCGTGCGAATCCCGCAGTTCACCATGTTCGAGAGCGCGAAGTCGACGGCGCGATAGCGGCCGAGGAACGGCACCGATGCAACCGGGCGGCTGTCGGTAAGTGCGCTCGGAAACTTGGTGGAGTAGTTTGCGGTGATGAGTCCAATGGTCTTGGCCATCTCTACTCCTCCTTTCCGATGACGACGTTGTTGCCGCAGAAGGTGTAATCCTTGCCAGAGTCGGCGCTGCCAAACTCAACGCCCTGCTCGATGGTAGAGCCCTCACCAACGATGGCGTTGATGACCTTGGCGCCGTCCTTGACGATTGCGCCAGGCAGCAGCACGGAGTCGCGGACGATGGCACCCTTGCCAATGACGGAGTCAATGGAGACGACAGAGTGGGTGGCCTCGCCGTAGATCTTGGAGCCGTTGCCCACGATGCAGTCGGTCACGTTGGCATCCGGGCCATAGTATGCCGGCGGATACGATTCGGTGTTGGACATGATCGGGAAGTCCTTGGCAAACAGGTCGAAGGACGGCTCGTCGCCCAGGAGCTCCATCGAGGTCTCGTGGAAGGAGGCAATGGTGCCCACGTCGCGCCAGAAGCCCTCGAACTTGTAGGTGTACAGACGACGACCGTCGGCCAGGAGCTTGGGGATGATGTCGCCACCAAAGTCATGGGTGGAGTCGGGGTTGGCGTCATCAAGACGGAGCTCGTCGCAGAGGAGCTGCTTGTTGAAGATGTAGATGCCCATGGAAGCAAGGTTGCTCTTGGGCACAGGCGGCTTCTCCTGGAACTCGGTGATGCGGCCGGTCTCGTCAGCAACCAGCAGGCCAAAGCGGGAGGCGTCCTCCCAAGGCACAGGCATGACGGCGATGGTGAGCTCGGCGTTGTTCTTCTTGTGCGTCTCGAGCATGTCAGCATAGTCCATGCGGCACAGTGCGTCGCCCGACAGAATGATGACGTAGTCAGGATCGTTCATCTCGATGTAGCCCAGGTTCTGGGTCACAGCGTCTGCCGTGCCAGCGTACCAGGCACCGCCGGTCTGAGTGGCATACGGAGGCAGAATGGCAACGCCATCCTCCATATTCCAGGCAGAGCCCGTTCCCAGGTACGAGTGGAGCAGATACGGCCGGTACTGCGTCAGGACACCCACAGCGGTGATGCCGGAGTTGGCGCAGTTGGACAGGGGGAAGTCGATGATGCGGTACTTTGCACCAAACGACACGGCCGGCTTAGCTACGTCCTTGGTCAGGTCGTAGAGTCGGCTGCCCTGCCCGCCGGCAAGAAGCATTGCTAGCAATTCCTTCTTGCTCATAGAGAACTCTCCTTTCGTTCAAGCCCACAGACTACTACCCAATATGCCAAACGTCGTCAGCGTATTCACTGATGGTTCGGTCACTGGAGAAATAACCCGACCGAGCAGTATTGTGGACCGCCGACTTGTTCCACGAACGGCGGTCGGAGTAGCTCTCGGTGAGCTCCTTCCAGGCATCGCAATAGGAGTAGAAGTCGCGCAGAACGAGATCGTGGTCGTTGTTGACCATGAGCTCGTCGCGAACGATCTCGAAGTTGCCGGAGAGTCGAGCGAAGGTGCCGTCGGTCAGCTGGTCGACGAGGCGGCCCAGACGATTGCGATCGGCGTTGTAAAGATCCCAGGCGTAGTAGGAGCCGCTGGCGCGAAGGGCGTCAACCTCTTCGGTGCGCAGACCAAAGATCTTGATGTTGTCCTCGCCCACCAGGTCGCAGATCTCGACGTTGGCGCCGTCGTAGGTGCCAAGCGTGATGGCGCCGTTCATCATGAGCTTCATGTTGGAGGTACCAGAGGCCTCGGAGCCAGCCCAGCTGATCTGCTCAGAGATCTCGGCGGCCGGGTAGATAAGCTCGGCGTTGGAGACGGCAAAGTTGGGCACGAAGGCGACCTTGATCTTGTCGTTGACGCGAGCGTCATTGTTGATGACGTCGGCAACGGAGTTGACCAGGCGGATGACCTCCTTGGCAAAGGTGTAGCTCTGTGCTGCCTTGCCCGAGATGATGAAGGCCGTGGGTGCCGGGTTGTAGTTGGGGTCAGAGAGCAGGCGGTTGTAGATGTCCATGATCTTGAACAGGTTGAGCAGCTGACGCTTGTAGGCGTGGAAGCGCTTGACCTGAACGTCAAAGATCATGTTGGTGTCGAGCTGGACGCCGCTCGTCTCGGCAATGTAGCGAGCGAGGCGCTCCTTGTCCCACTTCTTGGTCTTCTCGAACTCGTCAAGGAAGCTCGGGTCGGACTCAAACTTGACGAGGCGCTCGAGCTCGGTGGCGTCGTCGAGCCAGCCCTCGCCGATGGCCTCTGTGATGAGCTTGGCGTAGGGCGGGTTGGAGTTGCCCAGGAAGCGACGGTGGCTCACGCCATTGGTCTTGTTGTTGAACTTCTCGGGGTTGATGTCATAGAAGCCCTTGAGGACCGTTTCCTCGATGATGCCCGTGTGCAGCTCGGACACGCCGTTGACGGCATGGGCAAAGATGACCGAGAGGTTGGCCATGCGGGCCTGACCGTCCCAGAGGATGGCGTTCTGCGAGAGAAGCTCGGCCCAGTTCTCCTTGTCGTGGGGGAAGCTCTCGCGATAGCGGCGGTCGATCTCCTCGATGAACATGTAGGTGCGCGGCAGCAGCGAACGCAGCGTGGAGATGGGCCACTTCTCGAGTGCCTCGGGCATGACCGTGTGGTTGGTGTAGGAGATGGTCTCGGTGGCGATCTTGAAGGCGAGGTCGAAGTCGACGCCCTTCTCGTCAACCAGCAGGCGCATCAGCTCGGGGCCGCAGAGGGCAGGGTGAGTGTCGTTGGTGTGGATGCACACGTGCTTGCCAAGGTCGGCCCACATGTCCTTGCCGTAGTCGCGCTCGTAGGTGCGCAGGATGGTCTGCAGACCAGCGGAGACGAAGAGGTACTCCTGCTTGAGGCGCAGCAGCTTGCCGTGCTCGCCGGCATCGGCCGGGTAGAGGATGGTGGAGATGGCCTCCACGTCGGCGCGGAACTTCACGGCGCCAGCGTAGTCGCCGGCGTTGAAGGCGTCGAGGTTGAAGTCCTCCTTGTAGGGCTCGGCAGACCAGAGGCGCAGGTGGTTGATGGTCTTTCCGCCGTAGCCAACGATGGGCACGTCGTACGGGACGGCCAGGACCTTCTCGCCGCCCTCCTGCGAGAACCAGTAGCGGCCGTTGTCCTCGTGGCGCTCCACATGGCCACCAAACTGCACCACCACGGCGCTGTCGGTCTTCTTGGTCTCCCAGGGATAGCCGTGAGCCAGCCAGTTGTCGGTCTTCTCGACCTGACGGCCGCCCTCGATCTCCTGCTTGAAGAGGCCGTAGCGATAGCGCATGCCGTTGCCGTAGCCAGCAATGCCGTTGTGCGCCATGGAGTCGAGGAAGCAGGCGGCAAGACGACCGAGACCGCCGTTGCCCAGACCAGGGTCGCGCTCGTGACGCAGAATCTCGTCAAGGTTGGCGCCCATCTCGGAGATAGCCTCGGCGACCTCGTCGCGCAGGCCAAAGTTGAGCAGGTAGTTATCGAGAAGCGGACCAATCAGGAACTCGAGCGAGAAGTAGTAGACCTTCTTCTGCCCAGTCTGGTCCATTTCGCCCTTGAGCTCGTTTGCCTTCTCGGCAATAAGCTCCGCGAGCACAAAGTAGCGCTCGCGGTTGCGGCAGTTGTCAAACGACTTGCCGTACTTAGCACGGCAAGCGCGACGATACTGCTTGATGAAGTCTTCCCTGCTTTCAAAAAGGTTTTGCTGCATGTTTGTCCCTCGTTCGTGGTCTGTGCTATCGAGACCACGAACGAGGGCTCGACAGCCTTACCTATTCCTTCTTGGCGCGGGCGGTCTTCTTAGCTGCCGCACCAGTAGTGGACTTCTTCGTTGCCTTCTTGGCAGTGCGCTTGGCGGGAAGCGGTCGCACATACCGCAAAATCGTACCACCTAGCGGCGGAACTCGCAGCACGATTGACTGATCTTGATGATTCCAAGGCTTTTCCTCAGAGGTGAACTTCGCGCCCTCGTTGGTCACTCCAGAACCACCGTACGCGACGTCGTCGGAGTTGAAGACCTCTTCCCACACACCCGGACGCGGCACGCCCAAACGGAACTCTTCATAGGGGTTTACCTCGAAATTCAGCAAAATCACGAGGTCATCCTTGGGGTTGTCGGAGTGCCGAGCGAAGCTGATTACGCACTGGTCGGCGTCGTCCGCCTCGATCCAATCGAAGCCGTCGGCGGTGTATGCGCGTTGCCAAAGAGCGGGGTGAGAATTGTAGAACTTGTTGAGAGCCTTCACAAACTCACGATGCTTTCCATGGCTCTCGTACTGGTCTGCGAGGAAGTACTGGATGCCCTCGTAGTAGCGCCACTCGATGTACTGGCCAATCTCGTTGCCCATAAAGTTGAGGGCTCCGCCGCTGTGGGTGAGCTGGTAGAGCGCGAGCGCGCGCAGGCCCGCAAACTGGCGCCAGTAGTCGCCCGGCATGCGGGTGACCAACGAGCACTTGCCGTGCACGACCTCGTCGTGGGAAAGCGGCAGGATAAAGTTCTCGTTGAACTGATACATGGTCGAGAACGTGAGCAGCTTGTGGTTGCCCGGACGGAACGGGAAGTCGGTCTGGCAGTAGTGCAGGGTGTCGTTCATCCAGCCCATGTCCCACTTGTAGTTGAAGCCAAGGCCACCGTCCTTGGGCGGATAGGTCACGAGCGGCCACGCGGTGGACTCCTCGGCGATCATCATGACGTCGGGATAGTACTTGCCCACGGTGTCGTTGAGCTGCTGGATGAAGGAGATGGCGGCGAGGTCCTCCTCGGTGCCCTTCTCGTTGAACTTCTTGAGGCGCGGGTCGTCGATGCCAAAGTTGAGGTAGAGCATCGAGGTGACGCCGTCCATGCGGATGCCGTCGGCGTGGTACTCGTCGATCCAGTAGAGCAGGTTGGAGATGAGGAACGACTGGACCTCCTTGCGGCCCAGGTCAAACTTGCAGGTGCCCCAGTTGGGATGGATGGCGTTCTCGTAGAGCATGTCGCCGTTGAACTTGGCGAGGCCGTGGGCGTCCTGGCAGAAGCCGCCGGGAACCCAGTCGAGGATGACACCGATGCCGGCGCGGTGGAACATGTCCACCAGGCGCTTGAACTGCTTGGGGTTGCCAAAGCGGCTGGTAGGCGCGTAGTAGCTGGTGATCTGGTAGCCCCAGCTGCCGTCGAAGGGATGCTCCATCACCGGCAGCAGCTCCACGTGACTGTAGCCCATCTCCTTGACGTAGGCCACCAGCTCTTCGGAGAGCTCCTCGTAGGAGAGGTAGCTGCCACCGTGGTCGTCAGCAACAGGCTCGCCGGTACCCGAGAGGCCGTCATCGTGGCGCTTCCAGCTGCCCAGATGCACCTCAAAGATGTTGAGCTTGTTCTTCATGTGAGGGACCTCGGCGCGCTTGGCAAGCCAGCGCTTGTCGCCCCAGCGGTAGCCGGCGATGTCGGCCGTGCGGCTGGCCGTACCGGGAATAACCTCTGCCATGAAGGCATAGGGGTCGGCCTTGTAGAGCAGGTCGCCCTGCTCGGTCTCGATCACGTACTTGTAGAGCTGGCCCTCTTCGACACCGGGAATGAAGCCCTCCCAGACGCCACCGGTCGGGCGCTGGCCCAAGGGGTTGGCCCAGGTGTCCCAGTCGTTGAAGTCGCCAATGACGTGGACGCTCTTGACGCCAGGGGCCCACACCGCAAAGTGGTAGCCCTTGACGCGTCCGGGGTTTGAGATGGCAGGATGGGCGCCCAGCTTCTCGTAGCTGCGATACCACACGCCCTTGCCCATCATGAAGACATCTTCGTCGGTGAGGATGTAGTCAACATCACGCTTGTAAGCCATGGTTCCCTCCAACGTCGTTATTGGCTTGGCGGATAAAATCGACACGGCTGCGCCATCGCTGCCGCGATATATGTATGCAATCACAATAGCCGTCGGCGCTTGCGCGCACCCTCTCTTGTCGGCGATGCGGGGGTGACCGCGCGCAAATGGTGCTTATGTGGCTACCTTGCGGGACCTTTTGGCGGTGCTTGTAGGCGGCCGGAGGGGTTGGGGTAGTGCAGGCGGCGCGCGGCGGCAGGGCTTGACACGCGGCGCGGGGCCCGGGAGCGACTGTTGGTCTGGGCGTCATGGGAGCAGCTTGCAAGGCGGATTTGGCGCCCGGGTGTTAAAGGACCGGCCCCGCCGCTGGTGCGGACGGAGCCGGGTCAAGACCTAAGAGCGCTACTCCACGCCGTGGATTTCGCAGTGCCTGCAGAAGCCTGCGTAGGTGTAGTCGTCCCAGCCCTCCTGGGTGGTGCCGACCTCGTTGAAGAAGCACGAGGGAATCTCGCCCTGGGCAAGGCACTTGCGAATGCACCCGTCGCAGCCGCGGCCCTTGGCGCGGTTCTTGGGGTTGTTGGGGTTGAGCAGGCAGGCCACGTCGCGACAGCTGCAAAAGTGCGGCTTTGCGCCGGCAAGACATCCTTGGGCCTCTGTTTGATACTGCTCGTCCTTGTTGTCTGCCATGCTCATACCTCCTTCTTCTTGGTGGTGCGACGCCTTGCCTTGGGCTTTGGGTTGCCGTCGGCCTTGCCAAAGCTCGGGCAGATGTCCGCCAGCGGGCAACCGTCACAGAGTGGATGTTGCGCTCGGCAGACGTCCCTGCCAAAGTGAATCCATTGCTCGTTGACTGGTGCCCAGAGCTCCTGCGGAATCACTGCAAGCAGGTCCTGCTCGGCCTGTAGGGGCGTAGGCTTGTTGGTGAGCTTCCAGCGGGTGGCCAGGCGAAACACGTGCGTGTCAACGGCTATGCCCTCAACGATGCCAAAGGCCTTGTTGAGCACGATGTTTGCGGTCTTGCGACCAACGCCGGGCAGGCGCGTGAGCTCGGCCATGGTGTGTGGGACCTCGCCGCCAAAGTCGGACACGATCATCTGCGAGGCCTCGACGCAGTGCTGTGACTTGGTGCGATAGAAGCCAATCGAGCGAATGACCTCGGCAATCTCGGATGGGTTCGCCTGAGCCATGGCCTCCGCGTTGGGCCAGCGCTCAAAGAGCTCAGGGGTGACCTTGTTGACGGCCACGTCGGTGGTTTGCGCCGAGAGCAGCACGCAGATGACCATGGAAAAGGGCGTGGTAAAGTTGAGCGCGCTCTCAACGTCGGGATAGAGCTCCCCCATCCTGCGGCAGATCTCTATGGCACGTTCGCGCTTGGCGCGCTTTGACTCTCGCGGCATGGCGTCCCCCTCGTCTTGGCGATGCCATCATCTTACGTCAATGCTCGTCGACAGCCGAGTATTTCGTTGATGGCTCCTAGAGACAGGTGCTTATCTGCGCGACGTGAGCCGTGTCACGAAGGCACTTCAGCTGGATCGCGGCAAACGCATGCGACGCAGCGAGAAATCGTTCAAGTTTCGCGAGTAGTGTACGTCTCATTTTTCGAACGTACTGCAGCCGCCTGTCAGGCGACCTCGTTACGGCAGCTCAACACGTCCAAATTTACGGTCTATACTATTATGTTGATTTTAGACGTACACTAACGCCCAAAGTTGAACGTTTTCGCCAGCCTAATTCCAAGGACGCCCGTATGACTCAGGACAAGCTGTTTATCTCTCACTCATCTGCGCTCGAGTTTTGGCGCAAACACGACCTTAGTCGTGCCGGAGGGATCAAGAGGGTGCGCACGTCCTCACTTAAGGGGGCTACCGCAGACCCAACGGAGATACGGCGTCTCGCCAAGCAGGCTTCTCCGGATGCCGGCAGGGTCTACGGTGCCCAGGCTGGGAAAAGCTTGCAAAAGGCCGTTGCGCATCTTGACATCAAAGAGGCTCCTCTGCACATCATGGTGTCCAGCAGGGAGGACCGACGTAAGCGACCAAATCTCATTGCCCATTACTACCCAAAGCCGCTCGCTGAGGGGTCGTTCTGCCAAATTGGCCACAACGTGTACGTCGCCTCACCTGAGCTCACTCTTGTGCAGATGGCCACCATGCTTTCGGATGTCGAGGTCCTTGAGCTCTGCCTTGAGTTTTGCAGTGGATACACCATTAACCCAGAAGCCGAACGAGGCTTTGACGACAGGCCCGCTCTCACAACACGAAAGCGCCTGCTTGCATACGTTGAAAAGATGCGCGGACATCGTGGCGTAGGTCAGATCAAGCCCATTCTCCCCTACGTTATCGATGACTCCGCGTCGCCAATGGAAACGGCGGTGCTCATGCTGCTGTGCCTGCCCTCTCGTAAAGGCGGCTATCAGCTTCCGCTGCCGAAGCATAATATTGAGATTCCCATAACGGGACGGGCGCGGTCGCACACTGGCAGAAAGCATCTTGTCTGCGACCTGTACTGGGAAAGATTTCACCTTGACGTTGAGTGTGACAGCACAGCAAACCACTCGTCAAAGCAACAGCTGGGCATTGACTCGGATCGACGCATCATCCTTGATGCGATGCAGTACCACTATGTGGGCATCACACGATGGCAGCTAGAAGACTCGGGTCGCTTTCTCGATGCCGTACAAGCCATACGTCGAATCATGGGATTCAAACTTAGAAAGACCGCGCCTCACATTGAGCAGAAGCGAGAAAGGCTTCGGTCCTTTCTTGTCACGCCCCATGGCCAACGCGCTGCTCCCAGGCTATAGCTCCGATTATCATCTTGTATTCGTGCGTTTCATTTGAGCTGGGGACCGCCGCTTAGCCGAGTGCTTGCCTCAGCGGCCGCGTGCGCACCATAGCTGCGAACAACGGGCGAACAAAACGTTCAACTTTTTCAACTAGTGTACGTCGCGTTGATGAGCGGTCTTCTGTTTCAGGCGTGAAATCATTCATGGCCAGCGCTTTTGTGGAAGCGCTGGGCGCTTATGGGGCATGTGGGAGTTTTCCAACGTACACTAGTCGAAAAAGCTGAACGTTTCTGGTCTAGGTTCTACGTGTACGAAGCTGCAGAGCTTTCAGGGCGGGAGCCCCGTTAACGTGGGGCCTCCCACCCTGTGTCTAAGCGGTTGGAACGCGACGCCTAGCTCCGGCGTTCAACGAATCTCTGGCGCAGGGCCTTTTGCAGGCCGAGAGGGTAAGCACCAGCCGATTCGATTTTTCCCGCTACACGGCAGCGAGGGCCTGATCAAGGTCGGCGATGATGTCATCGACATTCTCGATGCCCACGGAAAGACGAATGAGGTCTTCGGAGAGGTGGGCGGCCTCGAGCTGTTCGGCCGTTAGCTGCGAATGCGTAGTTGACGCGGGGTGAATGATGAGGCTCTTGGCGTCACCAACGTTTGCCAGCAGCGTGTGCAGCTTGACGTTGTTGATCACGCCAAGACCCGCCTCGCGACCTCCCTTGACACCAAAGACCAGCGCGCCGCCAAAGCCGTGCTTAAAGAGGCGGCTAGCCACCTCGTGGCTGGGGTCGTCCTCAAGACCGGAGTAGCGCACCCAGCTGACCTTTGGGTGGTCCTTGAGGAATTTGGCCACGGCAAGAGCGTTGTCGGAATGGCGCTGCACGCGCAGGCTGAGGGTCTCGATTCCAAGGCCAATGAGTTGAGCCGCATAGGGCGAGAGGGTCGGGCCAATGTCACGCAGGCGCTGGGCGAGCACGCGTGTGGCAAAGGGAGCGGCAGGAGCGGCCTGTGTCCAAACGGCGCCGTGGTACGACTCGTCGGGCTCGGTGAGCGTGGGGAACTTGCCTGGCACAGCGGCCCAGTCGAACTTGCCGGAGTCGATGACGGCTCCGCCAATGGTGGCGCCGTGACCGCCAATCCACTTGGTCAGGCTCTCGATTATGACGGCGGCACCATCGTCGGCGGGTCGATAGATATAGGGCGTGGCAAAGGTGTTGTCCACGATAACCGGCAGGTTGAGCGAGGCGGCAGCATCTACCAGCGCAGGCACGTCGGCCACATCTACCAGCGGGTTTCCAATGGTCTCGACGTACCAGAACTTGGTGCGCTCGTTGGAGGCGGCCACAAAGGCATCGATGTCGTTGTTGGGCACAAAGGTGGTCTTGATACCCAGGTCGTCAAGGGTGTGCAAGAGGATGTTCCAGGTGCCGCCATAGAGAGAGTCGGAGGCCACGATCTCGTCACCAGCCTTGGCGATGTTGGTAAAGGCAAGGATCTCGGCCGCATGTCCAGAGGCGACGGCCACGGCAGATGCGGCACCCTCAATGGCAGCAACGCGGGCGGCGATACAGTCGGTGGTGGTATTGGTCAGGCGGCTGTAGACGTTTCCTGGTCGGGCAAGCGCAAACTTTGCGGCAGCATCCTCGGCATCGTCAAACTGCCAGGCGGCGGTGGCGTAGATGGGCAGGGCCGCCGAGCCCGTGGTGGGGTCGGGGGTCAGCCCGGCGTGGACCTGAAGTGTGTCAAAGTGCTTGGCAGGATCGGCGGCAAAGGTGGGATCGAGTTCAAAAGACATGGTTGCTTCCTCTCTTGGTTATCGGTCTGCTTGGCATAATTCGACCAAAGTGGTAGGAATTTCAAGCTGCTAGAAAGCATGGTATTGCCTCGCTAGCCAGAGCGGAAGAACGGGTATCTGATGAGCTGCTATCGGTTTTGTCTATAGCTTGGGAAGTCTCTCCCTATAGCAAGCGGCCCCCTTTCACGTGTTCCAAGAAGGGAGTCGCCCTTCGCACGTCTTGCGGCGCTGGCACGCCCGCACTTGGACCTGTGACGGCGGAGCGGCGAGATGCCGGTCGACAGAATGCACAATCGGCATCCCCCAAGGCCTCGGGACAGACTGCCTTGAGACAGAAAAGCCGCCCGCCCCAGCAATGCGGGACGGGCGGCTGCAAGCCATGTTCAGCGGGTGGCGAGCCCACCGCGGGAGCTCGGCCTAGTAGTTGACCGAGACCTCCTCGAAATAGCTCTGCGGGTGGTTGCAGGTCGGGCAAACCTTGGGTGCCTTCTCACCAACGTGCAGGTGACCGCAGTTGATGCACTTCCAGACCTTCACGCCCTCGCGCTCAAAGACCTCGCCCTTCTCAACGCGCTCGGCGAGCTTGCGATAGCGCTCCTCGTGGGCCTTCTCGATGGCGCCGACCAGGCGGAACTTGGCGGCGATCTCGGTGAAGCCCTCCTCCTTGGCGGTCTCGGCAAAGCCGGCGTACATGGAGGTCCACTCCTCGTTCTCGCCAGCGGCAGCGTCAAGCAGGTTGGTCAGGGTATCGGGCACAGCACCGCCGTGCAGATACTTGAACCAAAGCTTTGCGTGCTCCTTCTCGTTGCGCGAGGTCTCCAGGAAGATGTCCTGAATCTGGACATAGCCTTCCTTCTTGGCCTGGCTCGCAAAGTACTGATACTTGGTGTGAGCCTGCGACTCGCCAGCAAAGGCAAACTCAAGGTTCTTCTTCGTCTGCGAACTCTCAAAGTCTACTGCCATGCGCATCTCCTCTCCCTCGAGCGCCCACGCTGCCGAACGCAACGCGGTCACGCTGCTAATCAACAATGCGGCTGGCCCCGCCAGCCACTCTCTATCCTACCGCACGACGCGAACGGCGGCGAGACTACGACCAAAAATACCCTTTGGGGACCTGCTTGGCACGTGTTTTGGAAGGGCGAGCGGTGACGTGGCTGGACCTTCAGAAGCATCTGCAATCTTTGAGTTTATTGAGCTAGATCAGTGCGGCATCGACACTTTGCCCGCGAGCGCTAGACCATCCAAACGCCGTCGGCCTCGTGGCAAAAGCCCTCGCCGGCAAGCTCTTCTAGAATCGAGCCCACCGCGGACTCGGACACGGCGTCGCGACCCTCTTTGCGCTCCTGCTCGGACAGCTCGCGCGCAACTAGGGCAACGTCGACGCCCTCTCGGTGCGCGAGCAGACTGCGCACCACCATTGCCCGCTTTTGCCTATGCGAGCCCTCAAAGCGGCTCTGCTTTACATGCGTACGCGAGCGCCGCGAAGGGTTGGGCACTGTCTTTTTTAGGTATGCACCGTAGTCGAGCAGGGCGTAGTACCAGCTTCGCGGGTCATCGTTGGGATCGGAGCCGTCCTTTGGGCAGGTTGCCTCGACCAGAGGCACCAGCTCGCGGTCGGGCACCGCTACAGCCTCGGGGTAGAGCTCGTGCAGAAAAACCGTGCGGACGTTTGTCTCGAGATAGACCCCAGGGAGGTCAAAGGCAAAGGCGCGGATACCTGCTGCCGTGGCGGGCCCTATACCAGGCAGGGCAACAAGCTCCTTGAGCTCGCGCGGCATCTTGCCACCCGCGTCCGAGACCGACTGCGCCGCCTTGAGCACGGCGAGCGCGCGACGGTTGTACCCAAGCCCCTGCCACTCGCCGAGCACATCGGCAGCCGACGACGACGCAAGCGCCTCGATGGTTGGGAACCGCGTGAGCCAGCGCTGCCAGCGCCCGTCAACGCGGGATACCTGTGTTTGTTGGAGCATGACCTCGCTGATCCATATGGCATAGGGATCTTGCGTGCGTCGCCATGGCAGGTCGCGATACAAATGCCGCCCGCGCTCAAGCACCAGTTCTCTGAACGGCTTGAGCGCGTCGGTATCGTCTCCTATGTCGGCGAGGTCTTGCGTCATGCTACTCCTTGGCTTCCCTCATTGCCTCAAGTTCCTTGGCGGGAATTGCCTCAAAGACATACCCCGAACGCAGCGCCGGCGCAAGCCCCTCAACAACCACCTGGTAGAGCGTGACCGAGCCTAGATAGCTGCGAACAAGAAGCTCGATCTCTGCCCAAATGCAATCGAAGCTACCGATCTCGGCGAGGTCGGCGTTCTTTTGCACAAACTCCGACGGAACGAGCGGGCCGTCCACAGCCTCGACGATGTCGAGAAGCGTGGTCGTCTTTGCGTCAACCGCCAGCATCATGCCACCGTGCGGGCCACGCGTTGTACGAAGCAGCCCCGAGCGGACCATCTCATGCTGAATAGTGCGAGCGAACGAGTACGGAATGTTGTTGGCCTCCGCAACCTCGCGAACCGAGACGACCTCGCCTTCGCTGACCTTTGCGACCTCCGCAAGCATGCGCAATGCATAGTCAAGCTTCTTGGAAATCTCCACGATGTTCCCTCCTACACCGAAAGAGCCAAAAATCGATTGTTGGCAGCCGGTATGGCACCCATGGCTACCAAAATCAGCATAGGGCATTTTGCTGTAATTGTGTCTACTAGCTGGAAATATATGCGCAGATAGAAATAAAAAGGACCGCTTGTGGAGCCATTTTTCACAGTTGATGCGCGTACCTTAATGTGTGCGTGACGGTGGTGGCAATTGTGGCTGCCTGCGTGCGGGCGTGTCATCGGGACGTACACTTTGACACGCCCCTTGGTGACCTTTGCGGACCGGAATGGTGTGTCTCGAGATAAGAAAAAAGCCTCCGAAGGGAGGCTTGGAAGTGCAATGGCGGGATGTAAGGGACTTGAACCCTCGACCTCCGACGTGACAGGCCGGCGCTCTAACCAGCTGAGCTAACACCCCGTTCATCTGGTGCGAGGGTTATTGTACACATAGCATGTGTCTCTTGTCTAGGGGGTATTTCAAAATTTTTTTGCCCTCGATTTCGATGCGCGCCGCGACTGCTCTCAGGACGTCCCGCAGGCATGTTTGGCCTGTTCGGCCCCGCACCACAGCCATAAAAACAGGCGCAGACGGCATGTGATCCGTCTGCGCCTTATAGATTAAAAGCAAAACCCGCACCTGCAATGCGGCCACGCGCCGCAAAAGGCGCCGCTCGCCAGCCCTACCCTACTCGGACTCGAGGCTCACGGTAAAGCTTCCGCCATCCGCCGTGCTAATAAGAATCTCGGAGCCGCTCAGGCGTGCGTCCGTGATCTCGCCCTGGCGAACAATGGGCTGGCCACTGCCATCGGTTACCTGCTGCGTCACCGAACCGCCGCCCAGCGGGTGCGCAATGAGGTCCCAGGTGCCATCGGGCAGGTTCTCAGGGACGATAAAGATCGTGTTGTAGAGCACCAGCGCAACGGGCGTGCCCTTGAGCTCATAAATCACTGCGGGCTTTTCGGAACCCTCGGAGGTGCTGGTGAGCGCATAGATGCCCGTATCCTGCTGGGTGAGCATATAGGTGACGTCGTGATACTGGATGCCCTTGCCCGGGTCTACCTGCGTCTGCTCGACCTCACCGGGAGTCTCCTCGGCGTTGACCGAGCCAAGGGCGCGCGAGATCAGCCATCCCGTGCCACCCACGACCAGCACTGCGGCAAGCGCAAGCAGCACAAAGACCTTCTTGTTGGTCTTGACCTCGGCCTCGTGCCGCTCCACGTGCGGACGCCCCGCAGAGCTCATGCGAACGGCCTCCATAGGCCTGGCGTTCTCGAGCCTAAACGACGCCGTCTGGCTGGCATTGGCGCGCGTGGTCACGCGAGCGCCGTCCTTTGCCTCGATGCGCTGGAACGAGCCTGTCTCGCTGGGGTCCACGTCAATGGGGCGCGGGGCGTCTCCCATGCGGGTCTCCTGGTCGCCGTCGATGATGGGCACGAGGTCGGCGAGCGTCGAATCGGGAATGGGCATTAGGTCCGCTGCGTCTGCCGTGGCCGCAGGAGCCACAGCCGGCGCAACGGGCTCGGGCACAGGGACCGTCTCCCTAGGCGCGGGTGCCGCCGCTGGCACCTCGGGTACCTGGACCTCCCGGGCAGGGGCCATCGGCTCCTCTGCAGGACTATCTACACGCGGAGCCGCGTGGCGACCTGCCGCCGAATGACGTCCGTGGCGCGGTGCGCTGCTCTCGTCTGCTGCCATTGCTTCCCCTTTCGGCTCTTTACCGAGCCTTATGCTACACCCTACGGCGCGCCTCGATGGCCCTACCTAGGGTTACTTCATCAGCATATTCCAGATCGCCGCCTACGGGCAAACCGCTTGCAAGGCGAGACACGCTCACGCCTAGCGGGTTGATGGTGCGCGCAAGGTAGGTTGCGGTGGTTTCGCCCTCAACGTCGGGGTTGGTGGCCAAGATGACCTCCTGCACCTCGCCTGACGCCAGGCGCTGCAGCAGCTCGCGCACATGCAGCTGCTCGGGACCAATCTTGTCCATGGGCGAGATGACGCCACCCAACACATGGTAGAGGCCGTGGTAGGCGCCCGTCTTTTCGATGGCGGCCACGTCGCGCGGCTCCGACACCACGCAGATTGCGGTGCGGTCGCGGCGCGAGTCTGCGCAGATGTCGCAGGTGTCGCGCGTTGCGTACGAGAAGCAGATGGGGCAAAAGTGCACCTGACGCTTGACGTCAATGATGGCGTTGGACAGGCGCCTGGCCTCCTCGGCATCCGCCTCGAGCAGGTAGTAGGCAATGCGCTGCGCCGACTTGGGACCAATGCCCGGAAGCCTTCCCAGCTCGTCGAGCAGACGCTGCAGGGCGCGGCCGTCGTTTGCGGTCGAATCGAACGCTGCCATGTTTAGAACAGCCCCGGCATTCCCGGCATGTTCAGGCCGCCAGTGATAGCGCTGACCTGCTGGTTTGCGACCTGCTGTGCGTTGGCGAGCATCTCGTTGACGGCAGCGAGGACGGTGTCCTGGAGCATCTCGGTATCGTCCTCGTCGAGGCCGAGCTGAGCGCCGTCGATGGCGATGGCATTGATGTCGCCGTTGGCCGTGCCCTTGACGGTGACCATGCCGCCGCCGGCGGTGCCGGTGACCTCAATGTCACAGAGCTTGTCCTGGGCCTCGGCGAGCTGGCGCTGCATCTTTTGCGCCTGCTTCATCATCTGCTGCATGTTCATGGGTGGATCCTCTCTGCGCGTTGGCGCATATGTGCTGGTAGGTTAGCTAGTCCTCGTCCTCGTAGTCGGCGTCGTCCACCGGCTCGTCGGCGTAGCTGTCATCGGTTTCAAAGTCCTCGGCGTCGCTCGCCGCGTCATCTACCATCTCGTCCTCTTCGGGGGCCTCCGAGATGTAGTTGACCCCCTCGCCAAAGACCTCGGTCATGAGAGCAACGAGGTCCGCAGGGATGCCTGCTGCCTTGCGCGTGCGCTTGGGCTTGGCGGTCTCTGCGGCAGGCTCGGACGCCGGGACATTTGGCTGCGCGGGCTCGGGAGCGGGCTGCGCGGGCGCGGGCTCTTGCTGGGCGGCCTGTGCCGCCGGGACCTCTTGGGTCTGAGGCACAGCGGGAGCCGACTGAGTCGAGCTGACAACGGCCTGCGTCGCCTGTGGCTGGGTTGGCGCGGGCTGCGTGCCATGGCTGGCAGTGGCCTGCGGCTTTTGCGCGGCAGGCTGACCTGCCTCGACCGGCGCGGCCGGTTGCCGAGGCTGCTGCCACGGAGCCTGCGCGGGCTGCTGGGGCTGAGGCTTGGCTTCCTGCCATGGAACCTGAGCGGGCTGCTGGGGCATCGTAGCTGCAGGCGCGGGCGGCTGCTGACGTGTGGGAGTTGGCGCTGGCGCCTGCTCCGGCGCACCAAACAGGTAGTCCTCCTCGTAGGGCGAGGCGTCAAAGTCATCGTAGGGGACGTACTCGTCATCGTCGTCCGCCGGCTCGGGCTCCCAAGGAGCCGCGTAGGTCTGGGCCGGCTGTGGCGCCTGGGCCGGAGCGGCTGCCTGCGCGGGAGTACTTACGGACTGAGGCGCTGCTGCCCGCTGGTTTTGAGCAGCCTGTGCCTGCACATACGGGCCCTGCGCGGATGCCGCCTGCGACGTTGCCGCAGACTGAGTCGCTCGTTCAGCCTGCGGGCTGGGATTTGGCTGCTGCGTAGGAGCGGCCTGCTGTGGAGCTTGTGCTACGGGGCGCTCCTGTAGCTGTGGAGCGCCTGCCTGAGGCGCCCTGGGCGCCTCCTGCGCCTGCGAGCTCACAGGTGCCTGAGTAGCCCCTGTCGCGGGCGCAGAGGTCTGCTGTGGCCTTGTGGGAGCCTGCTGCGCATTGCCGGCAGGGGCGGCGCTCGCGGCACGCGCCTGCTGCGCCGCGCGGGCGGACCCAGCCTCTACGAACATGGCCTTTCGGTTGCCAAAGACCTGCTTGACCAGCGGGTCAAGGTTGGCGCGCACGTCCTTGCGCTCGAGCATGCGGAAGGCGAATCCCGAGCCCTTGGGAAGCGAAACGATCAGCTGGTGGCCGTCGTCCGCAACGGCGGTCGAGTTCATGAGCAGCGAGCCGTGCTGCGGGAAGTTTGCCAGCAGGGTGTCAACAACCTGTCGCCAACCACGCTGGAGATCGCCCTGACTGATCGCTGCCGGTGCAGCCTCGGTCGTTGGCTGTGGGGCGGGAGCGGTCGGTTGCGGAGCTGGAGTCGCGGTTTGTTGCGCTGGAGCAGGAGGTGCCTGTGGGGGCTTGGCCTCCGTCCGTCGCTCTGCCGCAGGATAGGGCCTGCCGCTAGGCCTTTGCGCAGGTTGAGAACCTGCAGGCGAGCCCTGTTGTGGGGCGGCTGCCGTACGCGGCGCAGACGTCTGCGGAGCCTGCTGGACCGGAGCCTGCTGGACCGGGGCCTGCGGGGCTGCCGTCTGCTGAGCTGGGGCAGGAGCCAGCGGTGTCACTGGACGGGTCGGCTGCTCAGCCGCTCGCGCACTCTGCGCGGCAGCCGCATGAGCCTGAGGCGCACTCTCTCCCCTGTCGGCCGGCCGCTGCGCCGCAGCAGCCTCGGCAGCCTGCGCCTTGCGCGCACCCGGGGCAGAGAGCGCTGCAACCTGCCGCTCGAGCGTGGCTACGCGGTCGGCAAGCGCCTCAATCGTGAGCTCCGACTGCGGGCGGGCAATCTTGGTGAGCGCCACCTCGAGCACAAGGCGCTGGTTGGTGGCCACGCGCATCTCGGTGGAGGCATTGGAGAGCAGCTCCAGGGCACGCGCCACACGGTCGACCGAGCCAAAGGCCTGCGCCTCGCGCGTGAGGGCCGGAAGGTCGTCGTCGGTGGCCGTGGTTATGCCCGAACGCACGCCAATGGCCGAGACCACGTACACGTCGCGCAGGCGCGCAGTAAGCGCACGGGTAAACTGCAGCAGGTCGCGACCAACCTCAACCAAGCTCTCTACCTGCGCAAACAGACCTGGCACATCACGGTTTGCCATGCCCAGGCTCATACGCTCGAGCGTTGAGGCCGAGACCTCGCCCAGCACGTCGCGCGCCACGTCCACGGTGATGTTCCCGCCGCCCGAAACCGAGAGCTGCTCGAGCTCCGAAATGGCGTCTCGCATGCCGCCGCGCGCATGGCGAACCACCAGCTCGAGCGCCTCGGGGTCGTACCCAAAGCCCTCGCGCTCGCAGATGTAGGCCAGTCGTGCCTGGATATCGGCGTTGCCAATGGAGTGAAAGTCAAAGCGCTGCACGCGCGAAAGAATGGTCTCGGGGATCTTTTGCGGATCGGTGGTGCAAAGAACAAAGACCACGTGCGACGGCGGCTCCTCAAGCGTCTTGAGCAGCGCGTTGAACGCTGCCGTGGTAAGCATGTGGACCTCGTCGATGATGTACATCTTGTAGGCACCGCGCGTTGGCGCAAAGCTCACTCGGCTAATGATCTCTTCGCGCACGTTGTCGACGCCCGTGCGGCTTGCCGCGTCCAGCTCGTAGACGTCGGGATGCTCGCCGGAGGCAATGTCCTTGCACTGCTCGCAGGTGCCGTCGGGCAGGTGTCCCGGCCCTTGCTCGCACAGAAGCGCCTTGGCCAGCAGGCGAGCCATAGTGGTCTTGCCCGTGCCGCGAGGCCCGCAAAACAGGTATGCGTGACTGGTACGACCCTCGAGCACCGCATGCTCGAGCGTCGTGACAACGTGGGTTTGCCCAACCACATCCGCAAAGGTCTGCGGGCGATACTTTGTGTAGAGCGACTCCATGCGCACCTCCCTGCCGGTTCGCGTGAACCACCAGTATACGGCAGGAAGACCTCTCTCGGCGGGACCCTAAAGACCCACTTCTTCGAGACGGCTCACAATCTGACGCAAAACCATGGAGTTGGACCAGAGCTGCTGGTAGGTTGCGGTGCGAGCCTTGTCCTCGGCCTTTAGGCGCTCGAGCGTTGCCGTGGTTTGGGCAAGCTCGGCGCGGACCTTGCCCGCAAACAGGTCAAAGCGCTCCAAACGAAGCTCGTTTGCAGCGTCCACCGTTACTCTTTATTGCCAAAGCGGCTCTTGAGGAGACCCACCACTGTGGGGATCACGCTCACGCCAATGATGCCCAGAATGAGCATCTCAAAGTGCTCCTGCACAAAGGGGATACCTCCAAAGAAGTAGCCCAGCAGAACGAAGAGCGTCGACCAGGTGATGCCACCAATAACGTTGAACATAAAGAAGTTGTGCCATTTCATGCCGCCCATGCCCGCGAGGAACGGGACAAAGGTGCGGATGAACGGGAAGAAGCGTCCGAGGAAGATGGCGATGTTGCCCCACTTATCCAGGAAAGCCTCGCTCTTGGCAATGCGCTCGGGGGTCATGGCCTTGACCTTGCCGGAGCGGATGATGCGCTGGCCAAAGAAGTGGCCGATGAAGAAGTTGCACTGGTCGCCCAGGATGGCTGCGGCCCACGCAACGGCCAGCAGCGCCACGATGTTAAAGCCGCCGCCCTGCGCAAAGAAGCCCGAGGCAAACAGCAACGAGTCACCAGGAAGGAACGGGAAGAAGACGACACCCGTCTCGATGAAGATGATCAGGAAGACAAAGCCGTATGCGGCGAGCGGACCAGCGGCGATCCAGCTGGCAATGGCAGCACGAGGATCGCGGAGCAGGTCCATGATGAAGTTGACGAAGCCCATGATTTCCCTCCAGCATGGGTTTGAGGCATGAGAAAAGCGCGCTGGATGGGAACGGGTGCCCGCCAGAGGCTCCTTATGGCTGCTGCCTCCCGGCCCTGACCAGGTTCGGAACATGGCGTCACCCGAACCCATCCAACGCGCTCAAGAAGTCACTATAGCAGAGGAAGCGTAACGCCACATAAAGCGCATGAGAGCGAGGGCAAGCGGTCGGTGTGTGTCACGGGGACGGACCCAAGTTAGGGAACGGCACGCAGAGAGAGCGATTTTGGTGCGACTGTACGCAGGGAATGCGGAAAGAGAGGCGTTTTTACTCGCGTTTTCGTCGGACGCGCGTACCGTTGAGCAGAAGTCGCATGTTCTGCGTAGCGTCTGAGACGGGCTGGACAGCAAATCCGACCCCGTGTCTTCGTGTCTTCCAGACCTGCAAAGGTTACCGAGGGGCGTATCAAACTATATGTCCCCTTGACACGACAGATGATCACCCGGGGTCGGGTTGCCTAGTATCCTAGCGCTTGGAGGATGAACATGATCACCGTTAGCACGGTCACGGCGACGATGGTGAACCATGTGAACACGTTCCACAGGCGGGTGTTGGCGTAGGGTCCCATTACGTGGCGATCGCTCGCAATGCCGACCATGAACACCAACAGCACTGGCAGCAGCACGCCGTTAATGACCTGCGCCGCCATCATGATGCCAAAGAGGTTCACGTTGGGCCAGATGACCACCACGGTCGAGATTACCAGAATGGCCGTGAGGATGCCTCGATATGCCGGGGCCTCCTGCCAGCTGCGGTCGGCGCCGCGCTCCCAGCCAAAAGCCTCGCAAATGGCGCTCGACGTAATGCCCGGCAGCACGCAGGCGGCCAAAAACGACGCGCCGGTAAGGCCCGCTCCAAAGAGCACCTCGGCATAGCGACCAGCGAGCGGCGCCAGCGCGGCAGCCGCGTCCTCGGCGCTCTCGACCGCAATGCCCGCCGGGAACAGCACGGCGCCAGTCGTGAGGATGATGAACCAGCTGATGATGCTTGCGGCCACAGCACCCGTACACACGTCGATGCGCTGATAGGGCAGGTCGTCCTCATGGGCGTTCTTCTCAACCACGTTACTCGTGCCCAAGAAGAGCATCCACGGAGCAATGACGGTACCCACGCTTGCCACCAGCAGCGACACATAGCGAGTGCCACCCTGAATGTGCGGCACCAGCGTGTAATAGATGGCGCTCCCCCAGTCGGGGCCCACCATCACGCCTGCAATGATGTAGGTCACAAACACGCAGGCAATGGCAAGCAGCACCTTTTCGATGCGCTCATAGCTGCCACTCATGGCAATGAGCCACACGATGAGCGCCGCAATGGGCACCGACACGTACACCGGCACGCCAAACAAGCCGAGCGCCGAGGCAATGCCGGCGAGCTCGGAGAGGGTGACCGTGGTGTTGGACACGAGCAGCGCTAGCATGGCCAGCGCAGAGAGGCGCACGCCGTACTGCTCGCGAATGAGCGATGCAAAGCCCTTGCCCGTGACGCAGCCCATGCGGGCGGCAGTCTCCTGCGCCACAATGAGCAACAGACACATCACGGGGATGGTCCAGAGCTGGGTAAACCCAAAGAGCGAGCCAGCCGTTGAGTAGGTTGCCACGCCACCGGCGTCGGCGCCAGCAAGGGCGGTCACCAGGCCGGGGCCCATGGCGGCGAGAGCGTGCTTGGGGTCGATCTTGATGCGGGGCGGACGCTCTTTTGTGCGACGGTTCTTCTTGTTTGCCGCCATCGCTACCACACCCATCCAGCAAAGAAGGCCGTCACGAGCACAACAAACATGACAAGGGCAACTAGCTGGGCAATCACGCGCAGACCAAGGCCGCTTGTGTCCTGGCCGGCTCGGTCGCGGGCCCTTAGGCGTAGCAGGTAGACAGGAGCCGTGGCAAAGGCAACGACCGACGTGATGCCCGCCACCTTAAAGCCAACGTTGAGCGCACGAAGCGCCTGCATGATGAGGTCCGACTGTCCGCCGGCGGCCACAACCTCGGGAATCACCATCGCCTGCAGGACGTTTTCGACTCCGACCATCACCAGCAGGGCGACCCCAATGAAGACCGCCGAGACTGCCGTGCCAACAAACGAGAAGCCAAGCAGCGTTGGCGCATCCTCGTCGTCCTCGTCGTACTCGAGGTAGCTGTTGATGGCATAGCGGGCCATGTCGTTGGCCACGCGCAGACATAGGGGCAGAGCTGCGGCAACGAGCAGGCCCTGGAACGGGTCGCGCCCAAACGAGTTGGCCAACAGGGTGCAGGCCACGATTCCAATGGCCCAGAAGAAGTACCACATCTCGGCGCTGAGCAGCTGCGTGAGCAAGCCGCTTCGGTCGTCCGACGAGGCGCCCGCGGTGGATCCGGCAATCTGCAAGTCCTCCTCGTGCTCCTCCTGTAGGACCTCGAGTGCGTCGTCAACCGTGACGATGCCCAGCAGCTTGCCGTCCTCGTCCACGACGGGCATCGCCAGCAGGTTGTACTTGGCAATGTCCTCAGCCACGTCCTCCTGGTCGTCTTCGGGGTTCGCGGTGAGCGGGTCAGTTGTCGCGATGGTCTTGAGCGGCGTGTCTGGCTCGCTGGTAATAACGAGCGGCAGCGTGGCCACACCAGTCAGGCGACGTTCGTCGTCCACGAGGTAGATGTAGCGGACGCTCTCAAAGTCCTCGTCGAGCGCACGCATGGCCTCGACGACGTCAGCGACGGTCGCCGTCTCGGGCAGAGCCACCAGCTCCTGCGTCATGATGCGGCCAGCGGTGCTCTCGCGATAGCCCAGTAGCTGGGTAATTGCTGCGCGGTCGTTGACGCCCATGAGCGAGAGCAGCTTCTCGGCGCGCTCGTAGTCGAGCTCGCCCACAAGCTCGGCTGCGTCGTCGGGGTCCATCTCGGAAAGCACGCGACTTGCGGTGGCGTCCTCCATGCCACTGACCAGCTTTGCCGCAAGCTCGTCGTCGTCGAGCTCGGCCATGGCCTCTGCGGCACGCTCCTCGTCGAGCTGGGCAAACACCTGGCCGCGCAGGCGCGGATCAAGCCGCTCGATGATGTCGGCGATGTCTGCCGGATGCAGCTCGTCGAGCGTCTTGTGACTCACCGAGAGCTTGACGTTTGAGAGGTCGCGCTCGAGCAGGTCCATGTAGTTCCAGGCGATGATCTTCTCCTGGATGGGGCGACCAAGGGCGCGAGCCGCGCGGCACACCGCAGTCTCGAGCGCCGGAGAGATTGAACGAAGCAAGCCGCGCGAGCCTACCTCTGCACCCAGCAGGCGCAGCTGTGCCGAGCTGGTGTCGGAGAGCTTGAGGTCGTTGACGCGCACGACGCGCATGCCGCGCGTATCAACAATCTGCTTGTTGAGCAGGTCGCGCGCAACGAGGACCTCGTCGGGCTGCAGGTAAGAGAAGCGGATGTCGGTGGCCACGACCTTGAGAGAGACCTCGTCCTCGTCAAAGTTCTCGACGTACTTGCGCCAGCTGATCATGAGCGGCGTACGCCCCGGGCCCTCGACGGCAAGCGCCGTTACGCGCGGAAAGACTTCACCCGTGGCAATGCCCAGGTCGCTTACGCGACCAATGCGCTCGCCATCAAGGTCGTAGACAGGATTTCCCAGCAGCTGGGAGAGATAGATCATGCGATTCACCTCCGTTGGTACGGCAAGCAGCGTCGCATGTGCGCCACCCGCCCATGTGTGCCTTGGCTACCCCGCGGCACCACAACGGAGGCACCGAGGGGTCATCGACTGTGAGGTCGAGGTTTCATCAAAGACCCTTCTCGTAGATTTCAATAAGTGCCCAACGTGGACACAAATGAGTATTTTACACAGATTTGGCACCACTGCACAGGTACTTCAAACTCAAGCGCCGTGAGCTTGAAAGCCCCATCAAGGATGCATCTCATTTGCATGTTGGTGGTGCGGGCTCCAGGAATCTGGCGCGCACAAGGGGAGAGAGCGCAAGTCGTGGCTGGGTGTGCGCATGGGCTCGCATTTCGACGCGCGGGATGCGCCAGAGTGTGACAACTCCCCCGCCCCCTAACATACCAATCCCGTGTCCGGCTCGTGGCGGCATCGGCGTAAGCTAGTTGCGGGGTAAGTGGCAAAAAATGCGCGATGTGCGAGTCGAGGGTTCTGAAGTAGTGCTTAGCCCTCGCAGCCGCTCGCAAATGCCCAGCTAGTTGACGTATGGCAAACGCGCGGTTTGCCCAAAATCGAGAGTTGGCGCTATTTGCGAAGAAATAGACTCGCACATCGCGCATTTTTTGCCACTTACCCCGCAACTAGCTCGAAGTGGTGACAGTTCCCCCGTCCCTCCACCACTGGTGGCAGGCCCCGCCCCTCTGTCACCTCTGAGAAGTGAGCGCGTGGAGACTGCCAAGAACGAAGAATTTTGCCAGGAAGGGAGGACCCCCGTGGACACCCCCCAGCCCCACGAGCTTCCGGGCGGAGTTCCCCAAGGCGTAGCCAGGGCTCGCCCCAGAGCGGCCCGGCCGGAAAGTCCCCCGTGGGGCCGTCGCGAAGCGGCCGGCCCACCCCCGGTCGGCGGGACCTGCGGTCAAGCGAGCGAAGCGAGCGTTTCCGCAGGTGCCGGGCTTCGCTCGCAGACGTCCTTGCGGAGCGCGGCCTTGGCACAAACGTCCCGGGCCGGCTCGCGGTCAATTCCACAGCCCCCGCTATTCCTTGGCCTTCCTGAACTCGTCCACGAACGAGGAAAACATGCCTTTGGTGCGACCTAGCGTTTTGCCTAGGGCCTTGGACCCCTTGTCCACGGCCTTCCCAGCCGTCTCGCCAGCCTTCTTGGCGGCCTTCTTCCCCTCGTACTTGGCCCTGGCATATCCCTCGCCAGCCTTGCCGGCCACGCCGCCCGTAAGCGCGAGCTTCGCAGCCTCGGGCGCGACCACCATGAACCCGTCCTCGTACCCGCGCAGCATCTCAATGGGAATCTCAACCGACCCCACCAGCGACTGCGCCACGCTGCCATCGCCCACGTAGAACGCCTCGACCTTGCCGGTCTTGGTGTTGAACGAGGCGTCGTTCACATAGCCGAGCACCTTGCCATTGGTGGTGCGAGCGTCCATGCCAGACCAGATGAGGCATGCGTCCCAGTCAATCCCAAGCCGCGCGCGAGCCGCGTCGTCAAAGCTCTCGGGGCCCTTCACCACACGCACGCCACCATCGCAGGGGGCAATTGCGTCGAGCGCCACAAAGGAGTCCTCGCGCTTGACCATACCTGCCAGGTCGGGACGCTTGACGAGCATCCCCACCACGCGGTCGCCCTTGGGCGAGAAGACGGCCATGTGCACCTTGCCAAACGTTGTAAAGGTGCTGGCGTCTTTGCCGCGCGTGCCCTTTGGTGCGTATACGACCACGTTTGTTAGCTGGCTCAGTTTGAGCATGCCTCGCTCCTAAAACGCATGCGGGACGCTGCCCTAAGGGTAGCGTCCCGATCACTTAAACTTGCTGGTCCTGTTTGGACTACTCGGCGTCGGCCGTGACGGTCTCGACGATCTCGCCCTCGTCCTCGGCGGCCTCGACGACCTCAACCTTGACGCCCTCGGCCTCGACCTGATCGGCCTCGGCGGCCTCGTTGGAGACCTCGACGACCTTCTCGGTCACGGCGCTCACGGCATCCTGGACCTGGGCCGACGTGGCGGCAACGGTCTCGGAGAGGGAGTCGCGAAGCTTGTCCATGCGCTCGCGGGCAAGGTCGACCTTGGCACGAAGCTCGTCGCCAGTAGCATCAACGTTAGGACGGACGGCACTGACCTTGTCGCTCACAACGCGCGAACCACGCTCGTAGGCGTCAACCGCGGAGTCCCATGCGTCGTTAACAGCGTCAGCTGCCATGGCGCGGCTCTCGGCACCAGAGCGAGGTGCAAGAAGCAGACCAGCAGCAACACCACAAGCTACGCCAGCAATGCTGCCAGCCACAAATCCGAGCGCACCCTTAATGGACATGACTTCCTCCTGTCAAACAAGTGGGACTTTGGTCCCTATATCTCACCATTTTGCGACACCACCTGAACCGAGGTTTGCGCCGCGTTATTACAAAAGTAACAAAATACCAGCTTGGATACTATATTTCATCAAAGTCTTCATGTGAAGAGGGGGCAGCGGGAGTGCTCTCGAGCGATGCCATGATCTGGTCGACCTCGGCCTCGACCTCGGGCACGTTCGTGTTGACGCGGAAGCTGCGCGTGTTCTCAACCGAGGGCGCCGGTGTCCACAGCGGGCGCTCGGGCTCGGGGGCGAGCTCTTCCGGCTCCTCGGGCTCCTCGGGTTCCTCGGGCTCCTCGGGTTCCTCCGGCTCCTTGGGTTCCTCCGGCTCTTCGGGCTCATCAAGCTCCTCGGGCTCGTTAACGGCAACCTGGGGAACGTAGTCGACCACCAGATCCTCGCCCTGGCCCTCAATGCGCTCGATCAGCGAGACCAGGCCGCCAACAATGGCCTTTACGTCGGGCTCGGGCTCCTCGCCACCGCTGTAGGCCCAGTCCAAAATCCAAACGGCGCACGAGAGCGCAGCAGAGACCAACACGTCATCCGGGCACACAAGCTCAATCTCATAGGTGCGGTCGTCCACCTCGTCGACCCAGGTACGGCCCGCAATCATGTCGTCGGTGAGGTCGGTCTGGGCAAGCAGCTCAACGGTCACGTGCTCGAGTAGATGGGCCAGCTCGGTGTTGCCCATGGCATCACGGAAGGTGTCGCCTGCGTCGCCCTTGCATGCGTGCTCCACGATGCGCGGCAGCAGCCTGTAGACGCGTGCCGTTGCCTCGAGGTCCTCGGACGTCATGAGCGGCGCGGCCTCGTCAAGGCGAACGCGCGCAATAAGGTTCTTGGGACCAATTCTCACTTGCTGGATGTCGATAAGCTCTGCCATGGACCCTCCCCTGCAAAAGTCAGACTGTACTATTGTAGTAAAACCCGCCGTACAAGACCACGTTGAGTACCTGCGTGCCAAACTTGGCCACATACCGGGACACCTTTCCAGGAGCGCTACAGCCGAAGCTGAGGTGCCGCCAAAGTCACGCCCCAAGCAAAAAGAGAGCCCCTCGCGGAAAGGGCTCTCTCAGGCAATCTATCGCACCAACTCTATTCGGCCGTTTCGTCCTCGCTGGGCTCGGCAGGTGCCACCACACGCAGCATGGACAGGCGGCGGCCACGCATCGACTGTACCCTAAACTGGTAGCCCTCACACTCAAAGACGTCGCCAGGCTGCGGAACCGAGTCGGCAAGGTCGAGCACAAAGCCGGCAATGGTCTCAAACTCAGCGGAGTCGTCGATGGGCCAGCCCAGCTCGATTGCGTCGTCAATGGAAAAACGCCCGTCTACCAGCCACTCGCCCTTTCCCAGCTGGGTGAGGTACTTGTTGTCGGGATCAAACTCGTCGGCAATCTCTCCCACGACCTCCTCGACGATGTCCTCGATGGTAATGATACCGGCCGTGCCGCCGTACTCGTCGACCACAATGACCATCTGGTCGTGGCTGGACTGCATCTCGGACAGCAGCGGGATGATGTCCTTGGTGTCGGGCACAAAGGAGGCCTGGCGCAGGTAGCGGCTGATGCGCTTGGCGCCAGCGTCCTCGTCCACGATGGGGCTGATGATGTCCTTGATGTGCGCGATGCCCACAATGCGGTCAACGTCCTCGTGGTACACGGGCACGCGAGAGTAGCCGGTGCGGCGCATGACGTCGAGCGCCTCGGAGCAGGTTTGGGTGTCCTCGATGGCGCACATGTCCACGCGCGGGACCATGACCTCGCGGGCAATGGTGTCGCCGAGGTCGATGACGTCGTGGATCATCGACTTTTCTTGCTCGGTGAGCTCCTCGCTGTCGGTCACCATGTAGCGGATCTCGTCCTCGGAGACCTCCTGGCGGTCGTCGGCGCTCTTGATGTGCAGCATGGTGGCCAGGGCGTTTGCGCTCGCGGCTGTAAGCCACACCAGCGGCTTTGCCAGCTTTGCAAAGGAGCTGACCGGACCAGCAACGGCCTTGGCCACGTTTTCGGCGTCGGCCATGGCAATGCGCTTGGGCACGAGCTCGCCGACCACAATGGAAAAGTACGAGACCACGAGGGTGATGAGCACCGTTGAGAGGGGTGCTGCCAGCTGACTCCCCATTCCATGCGCGACCATCAGCTTGGCGAGCGGCTCGGACAGGTTTGTGGCGGCAAATGCGGAGCTAAAGAAGCCAACGAGCGTGATGGCAACCTGGATGGCAGCCAAAAACTCGCCAGAGTTCTCGGAGACCTCGGCAGCCTTTGCGGCGCGCGCGTCTCCCTCGTCGGCGTCATGCTCGAGCACGACCTTCTTTGCGGTGGAAAGGGCCATCTCAGACATAGAGAAGTAGCCGTTGACCAGAGTGAGCAGGAAGGTGACTGCTATAGATAGGGCTATGTCCATGCGCTTGGGCGCAACCTCCTTGGACGTATGGCATTTACGACCTTTTAGTTTACCAAAACGCCTGCATGGCACATGGACCGCACAGCTGACTGCAAAAAGGATGCACTGGATGCCGACATGACTTTGGCGCGGGTTTGCGTGGGCATGACTTGCGCAGGACGGGGCAAAAGGGAACGAATTGCGCTTGACCCGTGGAGACCGCTCTGGAAAATGGGCCCAGACGCGACATGGCCCAAAGCGCCTATCTGCGCATTGCGAGTCAGCTGCGATCCTGCGCCAATATGGCTGCGACCTTGAGACAACCATGCCCGTGTAGCCTAGAGCGCCCAGAACGTCACGACCAAGGGAGGCCTCATGGCACTGCGCTGGCCAGACAAGAAGGTTGCACTCGATATCGTTGACCTACCCGGACGACGTCCGCCCGAGCAAGAAGAGAAGGAGGGCTGGCGAATCCTTAAGGTAACCGCCAGCCAAATGAACGACTTTCGCACGTGCAAGCAGATCATGGCCTGCATTGCGGCGCTTCTTGGTAGCGACGCGCCACTAAGGCCCGACTGGGACGAGCAGAACCTGCGCGTGAGCCAGGTGTTTGACCGCTTGTGCGCCTAGATGCTTGGATGTGTTGTAGGTACGTCTTTGCATAGACATACATATAATTATATGTATGTCTATGCAAAGGAGCCACTATGCCCACCATTAAGCCCGTCACCGAACTTCAACGCAACGCCGCCGCACTCATAAGGGAAGCCATGCAAACGAAAGAGCCCATCTACCTCACCAAAAACGGGAGCTCCGCAGTGGTGCTCCTGGACGCCGAGGAGTACGACCGTCAGGTTAGTGCCTACCACGAGCTGTGGAAGGAGCGCGTGCGCCTGCTCTACGAGCTGGGCGAAGCGCAGCAGAAGGCAGGGATGGTCTACACGCTAGAAGAAGTAGACGCCGCACTTAGAGAGAAATGGGGCGACGATGCCTTCTAACTCACAGGTCATCTACACGAGAGACGCCCTAGACGATTTAACAGGCATAGAGAGCAAGCGCCTAAGGTCCGGCATCAGAAATAGAATCATTGCCCTCTCAACGTTTCCGCAGAGCGGGCTCATTGATTCCGTCGTACCGCCATCGGAAAAGGACGTTGAGCACAGAGTGACCTTCGTTGCCCCATATGCCATCAGATACTCATTCATCAAGACTAGCGGCATCGTGCGCATTGACGCCATCACCAACGAGCGCAGTTCTACGCCCATGCGCTTTCTTTAGGACAACGTTGTGGCACTGGCGGTCCCGTCCGTTGGGGGTGCGACTCCGGGCTGGGTGCCGTCCGGAGTCGCACCAGTTGAAAACGGAAGGGGCCTCCGCTTTTGCGAAGGCCCCTTGGCACGTATTGATCTTAGGCGCGAGTCGCTGCGCCCTTAATCGTCTTAGCGCTCGCCAGCAGCACGCTTCTCCTGGTACTCCTGGGCCAGCTTCTGCTGGATGTCGTTCGGCACCTGCTCGTAGCCGTTGATCTCGAGCTCAAACTCGCCCGTACCACGGGACAGAGAGCGCAGGCGGGTGGCGTAGTCGGTGACCTCGGCGTACGGCACGGTGGCCTCGACCATGGTCTCGCCAGCACCAGCGGCGCCCATGCCCTCAACGCGACCGCGGGAGCTGGAGATGTCGCCCATCACGGCGCCAGCGTAGCCCTCGGGCACGGTGATCTTGAGGTGAGCCATGGGCTCAAGCAGAACGGGCTTGGCGTTCTTGACGGCGTCCTGGAAGCCCAGGCGAGCGGCCGTCTTAAAGGCCATTTCGTTGGAGTCGACCGGATGATACTGACCGTCGAACACGGCGACCTTGACGTCGATCATGGGGTAACCAGCGATGACGCCACCGGCCATGGTCTCCTGAACGCCCTTGTCGATTGCGGGGATGAAGCCGCGCGGAATGGCGCCGCCAACGACCTCGTCCACGAACTCGTAGCCCTGATCGGGGTTGGGCTCGATGCGGAGGTGGCAATCGCCAAACTGGCCGGAGCCGCCGGTCTGCTTCTTGTGACGGCCATGGCCCGTAGCGGTCTGGCGGATGGTCTCACGATAAGGAATGCGCAGCGGGACGATCTTGGCGGCCACCTTGGCGCGCTCCTTGAGGCGCTCGAGCAGGACTGCGACCTGCGCGTCACCAATGGCGGAGACGATGGTCTGGGCGGTCTCCTCGTCGCGAGCGACCTTGAGGGTCGGGTCGGCGTCGGCGGAGCGGGCCAAGAAGTCGTACACCTTGCCCTCGGTGCCACGGACCTCGGGCTCGATGGCAACGCGGTACAGGGAGTTGGGGAACTTGAAGGCGGCAACGGTGACCTTGCCGGTGGCAGAGAGGGTGTCGCCGGTGAGAGCGTCGATCTTGGGGACGACGCAGATGTCGCCAGCGGCGCAGGCCTTGATCTCGGAGGTGTCACGGCCGCACATGCTGTACAGGTGACCCAGGCGCTCGCCCTTGCCGGAGCGGGAGTTGATGAGCTCGACGCCAGGAGTAACGGTGCCGGTCAGCACCTTGATGAAGGAGTACTTGCCGTTCTGCGGGTCGTTGAGGGTCTTGAAGACGAAGGCCACGGGGCGACCGTCGGACGGGTCGACGTCGAGCTCCTCGCCGTTGACCAGCAGCGTGCCCTCGTAGTCGGCCATCGTGGGGAACCATGCAACGGCAGCGTTGAGGATGGAGATGATGCCCTCTTCCTTGACGGCGGAGGCAGCAAAGGCGGGAACGAAGACGCCGGTGCGGATGGCGAGGCCCAGCAGGCCCTCGAGCTCCTCCTGGGTGATCTCTTCGCCCTCGAGATACTTCATCATGATCTCGTCGTCGGCCTCAGCCACGAGGTCAACGAGCTCCTCGCGAGCGCTCTCGGCGTCGTCGGCAAACTCGGCCGGAATCTCTTCCTCGATGACCTTGGTGCCCTCGAGGTGACGAGCCTTCATGTGCACGACGTCGATGATGCCGCGGAAGGCCTCGCCGGTGCCCATGGGGATGGTGACGGCGCCAACGCGGTTGCCAAAGCGGTCCTTGCAGGCAGAGAGAGCGCCGTCAAAGTCGGTCTCGGGACGGTCGAGACGGTTGATGACAACGGCGCGGGCGGTCTTGAGGTTCTCGGCGGCATACCACAGGCGCGTGGTGATGGTCTGCGGGCCATCGGCAGCGTCAACCACAAACATTGCGGTCTCGGCGGCGCTCATAGCGGTGTAGGCGTCACCCACGAAGTCGGGGTAGCACGGGGCGTCGAGCACGTTGATGCGTGCACCCTGCCACTCGATTGGTGCGAGTGCGGTCGAAATCGAGAAGCCGCGGGCGCCTTCCTGGCCGTCGTAGTCAAGCGTGGGCTTAGTGCCGGCATGGCCACCCAGACGCGTGGTCTTGCCGGTAAGGTGCAGCATGGCCTCGGCGATCATGGTCTTGCCCGTGCCGGCCTGACCCACAAGGACGACGTTCTTGACAACTTGTTCTTTAGCCATTGTTCCTCCTCAAACCGCTTGCGACGGCCTCCCGAGGATGGAAGCGAACGAACGGCCGTCGCTATTGTCTGACCTAAGCGCTTTTGACAAGCGCTCGTTCAACAATACACACATGCCACCCGCGTGAAAACCCATTATCGGGAGGCGGTTGAGCGCATCGGCCACACGCTTGGTATTTGGCATGAGCGTTGTATATTGGCAGGTATTTCTTGGTGTTGCGTCTTTGAACATGCAAGTTTGCCGTGTCCGTTGGGGATGTTTTGATGGCCGGGGAACAGTACTTGCGAGGTGGCCTTTCAGTTTGTGTTGTGGCCATGCGAGACCCCACGTGCACCTGCAGTACCCATGCGCGCTACACTAGCCCCATGGGATACAAGACTTACACCTGCACGACTGCCGCCACCTGCGGAGGCTGCGAGACGCTCGCGGTCCCCTACCCCATACAGCTGCGCCGCAAGCAAGACCAAATGCGCGAGCTATTTGCCGACCTGCTAGGCGCCTGCAGCGAGGACGCCCTCAGGCCCATTGTAGGCATGGAGCGACCGCTTGGCTACCGCAACAAAGCAGCCACGCCCTTTGCGCCGGGTCCGCGCGGACGCATACGCAGCGGCTTTTATGCCAAGGGGACGCATCGCATCATTTCATGCCGACAGTGCCTGGTTGAGGACCCACGCTGCCGCAAGGTGCTCAACTCTTTTGTGCGCACGGCCGAGCTTGCCAAGGTGAGTGCCTACGACGAGGACAAGGGTCGCGGGCTTTTGCGCCACGCCGTGGTGCGCGCCGGCTGGAGGACAGACGAGCTGCTGCTCACCATTGTGGCTAACGGCGAGCGACTCCCCCACGAGCGCGAGCTGGTCAAGCGCATCGTGCACTTTGCCCCCGACGTCACGGCCATTGCGCTCAACACCAACGTGCGCAAGACCAACGCCATACTGGGCACCACCTCGCGCGCGCTCTATGGGCGCGGCGTGATGCACGACGAGCTGCTGGGCGTGACCTTTGAGATTGGCCCCACGAGCTTTTACCAGACCAACCCCTCGCAGACCGAGCGGCTCTACAGCCTAGCCATTGAGGGAGCTGGCCTTGCGCCTGGCATGCGCGTGCTGGACGCCTACTGCGGCATTGGAACCATTGGCCTTTGCGCCGCGGCGCAGGTAGACGACCTTCAGGTTGTTGGCGTGGAGGTTGGGAAGGGCGCAGTTGCGGACGCTCGCAGAAACGCGCGCAACAACGCGCTCGACGACCGCTGCCAGTTTGCGTGCGCCGATTCTACCGTGTACATGAACGAGGCAGCCAAGCGTCGCGAGCGCTTTGACGCGGTGATCATGGACCCGCCCCGCGCGGGCTCCACGCCCGAGTTTCTCGCCGGAGTGGTATCTCTGGCACCACAGAAGGTGGTCTACGTCTCTTGCAATGCGACCACACAGCGCCGCGACCTCGATGCGCTGCTCGGCGGCGGCTACCAGATCGAGAGCCTCACGCCAGTGGACATGTTCCCCCACACCAAGCACGTGGAGACGGTCTGCATCCTGCGGCGACGCTAAGGCCCGCGGCACGGTCATCATCACATTGAGGAGCAGGAGATGCTTTATAGAACAACCGCAGGCAAGGTACTCAGCGTTGTGGGCGTTGTGCTTAGGCTGATTGCCATCTTTGGCGCCACTGTTGACCTCATTGTGTTTTTGCCCGTGATCATTAGCCTTGCGGCGCACGGCGCCAGCGGCGACGCCTTCTCGGGGCTGTTGCTCGCGCTCGCGATTGCGGCCCCGTTTGTGGCGCTGTTCTTCCTTGGGCGCTGGGTGAGCGTCTACGCCATCCGCAAGGAGGAAGAGGCCTGGTAGAGGCAGGTGAAGGGCGTGTCGAGGGGACGAATTCGCGTTCAACCTAGGGGTGTGTCAGGGGGACGTATAATTTGACACACTCAGTCGAGTCGTCATGATAGACGGACCTTCAAGTGTGGCCGACATCAGAACGAACGAGTTTCCGAGTGTGTCAAATTATACGTCCCCCTGACACACCCCCATTGCAAGTCAAATTGGACGCGAGCCGTGTTTCGCGTCCCCTTGACACCTCCGTCGCGAGTCAAATGGGGGCGCGAGATCGAACTCGCGCCCCAAAACACATGCTTGTAGGTTGCTTATTACGAGATCTTGACCTTGCCGTCGGGTTGGACGTGGACTCGGCCTTCGGCTAGGAGCTGGATTGTATCGGGGTACAGCACGTGCTCGATCTCGTGGATGTGAGCCTCGAGCTCGTCGACCGTCCAGCCCTCCTCCACCGCCAGCGCCTGCTGGGCAATGATGGGGCCGCAGTCGTACTTGTCATCGGCAAAGTGCACGGTCACACCGGTGACCTTCACACCGTAGTCGTAGGCATCCTGAATGGCGTGCGCACCCTTAAAGCTGGGCAAAAGCGCGGGATGCAGGTTGACCACGCGGTTGGGGAACGCGGCCAGGATGGGCTCGTGCACCATGCGCATGTAACCCGCCATGATGACGTAGTCAACGCCTGCGCGGCGAAGCATGGTGGCGATGACCTCGTCGGCCGCCATGGGGTCGGCGTAGAGCTCCTTTGAGAGGGTCATGGTCTGGATGCCGGCTGCCTCGGCGCGCTTGAGACCATAGGCGCTCGCGCGCGAGCTAATGACCAGCTCAATGGTGGCGTCGAGGGTTCCCTCGGCAATGCGGTCGATAATCGCCTGGAGGTTGGTGCCGCTGCCACTCAGCAGAACGCCCAGCTTGATGCTCATGTTTGGTCCTCCCTCTCCTCTTCTTTGCAGAAAGCTTCTTGTGCCCGACCTTCGTCTGCCCGCCCATTGAGGACGGGGTCCCGACTAGCGGTAGACGACCTTGCCCTCGCCTGGCACGCACTCGCCCATGACAAACGACTCAAGGCCCTCGGCGTCGAGCAGCTCGCGCACGCGGTCAACATCGGCGGGGGCGCACAGCACGCTCATGCCCACGCCCATGTTAAAGGTCTTGTAGGCCTCGTCGGGAGTAAGGCCTGCGCGGCGAATCATGTAGCTGATCACCGGAGGAACGTCCCACGCGGGACCCTCACCAAAACCGTCGGAGCTCGCGCCGTCGGTGGCGCAGCGATCGACCACGGCGTCGATGTTGCTGGGCAGACAGCGATTGAGGTTCTCGGTGATGCCACCGCCGGTGATGTGCGCCATTGCGTGAATGGGGGCGCCAGCCTTGAGCGCACGGATGAGCGCGCCGGCATAGATGGTGGTCGGAGCCAGCACGGCATTGCCAAGGCTCTCGCCACCCAGCTCGTCGAGGGGCTCGCGCAGCTCGTCGACCGTCTTGCCCTCAATGGCCACCTTGCGCACGAGGCTGTAGCCGTTGGAGTGAATGCCGCTGCTGGGCAGGCCAAGGATGACGTCACCGTCCTGTACCAGGTGAGCGCCAAGCATCTTGGGACGGTCGGCCACGCCCACCACAAAGCCAGCCAGGTCGTAGTCGTCGGGGTCCATCACGCCGGGATGCTCGGCCATCTCGCCGCCCACCAGCGCGCAGCCGCTCTTGGCGCAGCCGTTGGCAATGCCCTCAACGATCTGGGCCACGTGCTCGGCGCGCAGCTTGCCAATGGCAATGTAGTCGAGGAAGAACAGGGGCTCGGCGCCGGCCACCACAATGTCGTCAACGCACATGGCCACGAGGTCCTCGCCCACGGTGTCGTGCTGGTCCAGCAGCTGGGCAATGGCCAGCTTGGTGCCAACGCCGTCGGTGCCGCTCACCAGCACGGGATCTTCCATGTCCTTGAGAGCCGCCGCCGAGAAGAGCGACCCAAAGCCACCCAGCCCGCCAATGACCTCGGGACGACTGGTGGTTGCCACGGCCGCCTTGATGGCGTCTACCGCGCGAGCGCCCTCATCAACGTCAACGCCAGCATCGGCGTAGGTAACATGCTCTGCCATGTTGCTCCCCTCATATGGTTGCATATATGCGTTATTGCAGCAGTTCAATGATACACAGAGGTTGCGCGCCTGTGACCAGCTGGGCAAAGCCGCCAGAAAACCCCCGCGAGCCTGCCGGACCAAGCCCTCGCGCGGCGGTCCTTGCAGGCGCATCCCAAACGAAGCGCGGCCCGCAGGTTGTCCCCCGCGAACCGCGCATTGCGCTCTATGCGGCCAAGGCACCTATTGCCTGATGTGACCATCTGCCACAGCAGCAGCAGAGGCCTCCTCAAAGCTCTCCCACTCGTAAGAGACGGTCCAGCTCATGGCATCGGACTCGTAGTTGGCCTGCGCGATGTTGCCTGTGTCATCGTAGGTATAGGTGATGACCGTGGTCGTCTTGCTGTCCTCAAACGCGTTGCCCTCGCCGTCCTCGGACCAGTCGGTCTGGGTGGCCTTGACAACCTTGCCGCTCTCGTCGCGCTCGTAGGTGGTCTCGGACGCGTTGGCATAGCCCTCGCCCACGTTGCGATAGCTGGTCACATTGCCGTCGGCGTCGTAGGTGTAGGTGATGACCCGCGTCTCTTTGCCGCTCTCGCCGGTCTCTTCGTCGTAGTTGGTAAAGACACGCGTGAGCACGGCCTTTGTGCGGTTGCCGTCGGCGTCGTAGGTGTACTCGTCGGTCTCGGAGCCGTCTGCCGCCTCGTAGCGCACCGGCCGGCCCGCGTCGTCGGTCTGGCAGGTGTAGGTCGTCTCGCTCGACTCGCCGTAGCTGCTCTCCACGGCCTTGGCGGTCATGATGCCGTTGGCGTCGACCGTGTACGTTGTGGTGCTGGTGTAGTCGGCACCGTCCGACTCGGTCAGCTTAACGAGGTTTCCGTGCTCGTCGCGCTCATAGATGCTCGTGGCCTGCGACTCGCTGTCTTCGTAGGTGTAGGTCTCGACCTTCTTTGCAAGCAGCCAAGCTCCCTGGGACGTGGCCTCTTGCTTGGGCGCATCGTTGTCTTTCACGACGACCTCTTGATCGGGCTCGTCGCTCGCCTTGTTGGAACGGCAGGCAGAAAGCGAAGGCGTTCCAACCACCAACACAAGTGACATGAGAAGGCACGAAGCCGGCAATACTGCAAAGCTTCTAAAGCTTCTTGTCATACAGTCCCCAATCACGTTTACTTGGTGCCCGCTTCTGCTGTTGCGGACCCAGCACATTTTACAGTGCCGCTCATTGTACGCCGCCGTCACGACAAGAACTGTAAGCCCAATGTTAGGCCCTAGCTTTAGGGGCTGTGGCGGTTGTGACAGTCTGTCACGCCCGAGGCGCGAGGGTGGGGTGTGTCAGGGGGACGTATAATTTGACACACTCAGTCAGCCGTCAACAGGAGAGCGCCTTCGAATTCGATGCGTTCCCAAAAAACGAGCGTCTTTTGAGTGTGTCAAATTATACGTCCCCCTGACACACCTTCGCGTGTGCAAATTATACGGCCCCTTGACGTACTCGCGGTTCGTTACTCGCCGGTTGCGGCGGCGGCTTCGGACTTGGGGACGCACACTACGATGGTGCGTCCGTGGTTCTCGTATTCGGCGTAGTAGTTGCAGGTGACCAGGCTCAAGACGTGCTTTGTGCCTGCAATGATCTGCTCGGCGTCCTGGCGCTTGGTCGCCGACTCGGCGAGTCGCGCCTTGAGGAACTCCTTGTACTTCTCGTCGCTCTCAAAGGTAAAGGCGCGCGCCGTCTCGTCGGTCTCGTGCACGTAGTACACCATCAGCGGCTCAAGCTCATAAGCCTGGCTCTCGGTCACGTACCACACGGTCTTGATCTCGTCGAAGCGCTCCTGCTCGTCGAGCGCGGCAATCTGCTCAAACATCGAGCCGTCAAGCAGGTGGTGACCGTAAATCATGGTCACAGGGTCAACCATGCCGGGCGCCGTGTTGTCGCAGTCAATAAAGAGCTGGCCGCCAAGCGTCCACTCGCCCGTTGCGGCGTGACGCAGGTAGTGCTCGTTGTCATTGCCCTGGTACACGGGGTAGTTGATGGTAGTGCCGGGAATCTGCAGCCAGCCAACAACGTCGTCGTTGATCGCCTTGAGGCCAGCCCAGTCGACCTCAGGAGACTCCGAGACCGGCGAGTTGAGCTCGTTGTCGCGTACGGTGGCGTATGCGGCAAGCTTTTTGTTGACCACGTCCTGCTCGTGGTAGCGCCACTGCTGGGCGCCCCACATGCCAACGGCCACGGCCAGCAGCGCCACACCAACCAAGAGCAAGATGTTGGAGAGCAGGTTGGACCGCTTGCGGCCACGACGACCGCCCCTGCCCGAGCCAAGCCCAGGCATGCCCTGCGCGGACCCGCGTCCGCTCGTCTTGCGCTTTGGACTCGCAGGAACAAGAGGGGTCACCACGCTGTTGAAGCCCTCTGCGTCTGCGCGCGGCGCGCGAGCGGTTTGCTGCGCCCTGGGCGGGACCTCGTTGCCCGCCGACGCGCTGCCAGATCCTGGTGTTGCGTTCTCTTCCACGGTGGTCTCTTTAAAATGACGTGCCATAACCTGCGCCTCAACCCACGACCTTAGGCCTCTGCCATAGCCTTCTTGAACTCAACAATCTTCTGCTGATACTCGGGCATAGTGGCCCCAAGAATCTGTGCGGCGTAGATGGCCGCGTTCTTGGAGCCGTTGATGGCCACGCACGCCACGGGCACACCAGAGGGCATCTGCACCATAGAAAGCAGCGAGTCCATGCCACCAAGATCGCTCGTCTTGATGGGCACGCCAATGATGGGCAGCGGAGTGTAGGCAGCAACCACGCCACCAAGGTGGGCAGCCTTGCCGGCAGCAGCGACGATTACCTTAAGGCCGCGATCGGCCGCCGTGGAGGCCCACTCGTGAACCTTTGCTGGGTTGCGGTGCGCCGAGGCAATAACGAGCTCGTAGGGAATGCCAAACTCTTCGAGCTGGGCAGTGCAGGCCTCCATAACGGGAAGGTCGGACTTAGAGCCCATGATGATGCCAACGAGCGGTGTCTCGGCCATATATGCCTCCTGAGTGAGTCTTGTTGTGGTTCCGCCAATGCGGACAATGCTCACAGTATATACGCGCGGCCCGCCGTGTTGTGGCCTGCAAGAGGCAAGGTTATACGATACGCACGAGTGCGACCAATTTCGTTTGGGTCACGCTCGTGCGTTTTTTGGTCCGTATGGCACGGACCACGATATGCTTGCGCTGTGCGTTAGAGGAGGCTGAACAGCGACTGGGAGAGCTGCTCGTTGGTGAGCTCGGGCTGGGCCAGCTGCTCGACCATGGTTCCCTCAAGTGCCAGGCGCAGGGTGTCGGTGTTTGCGGTCTCGCTCAGCGCGACGCTCTTGCACAGGGCGGCCACAGCATCGGTGGCAACGCGGTTCATCACTTGTGAGAGGCTGCCAATCTCACGCAGGATCTCGGTCATGGGCAGCGTTGCGTCGGCGTCGGTGGCCAGCCACTCGCGCAGGGCCGAGACAATAAATGCGAGGTTCTCTTGGGCAAGAGCGGTGGGCGCCTCTTGGTCTGCCGGGGCGTCGACTGCTGTCTCGTTGCTCTGGACCTCGGACTCACCGGCGGCCTCTTGCGCGCCGGGCACCCGCCAAACCAGGTCGTGGGCATCGTTCACAAAGGACTCAAGCACCGCATCAACGGCCGCGCGCTTGTTGGGGAAGTAGTAGTAGAACAGCTCGCGCGTGATTTGCGCCTCGCGCGTGATGTCGGCGATTGAGGTCTTGCCAACACCCTTGCGCTCAAAGCAGACGCGCGCAGCCTTGGCAATCAGACCCTGCCTGCTCTCATAACGACTCTCGGCGCCACCGTTACCACCGCGTCGCCAGTCTTGACTCACGTCTTTGCTCATGGCACACCTCCGCAGCACTTACGTCTCTCATGGCTTCAATTGGCCATTACATACGACATATAGTTTCGTGGATAACGATATTTTACATTTATTGAAACAGTATCCAAATTGGTTTAATGCGTAACAAATAGCAGGTTTTACGTAACTAAATGCATGACTTATTGTCAATGGTTTTACTAACTTCAATAATTTACGGTTATTATGGTTTACGTATATTTCATTACCGTATATTTGGTTACTTATATGCTACCGTTTATCAACATTTCGAAAATTGAAAATTTGAGCCCTTTTCCGTTTTCATCTTTCCCGCTTGCGTTATTTTCAGAAATTAGGCGTAACAGAATGCGTGTATTGAGGAACAAAGTGCAATTGCAGTGTAGTTCACTTAATATAATTAGCTAATCTGCAAAATTCACTTTTGGGTTCGTGGACAGCAGAACTGCGTGGCGTGAGGGGCCAGCAATGCTACAACAGAAACAAACGACGGCAGCTCTTGAACGAACTGTTGAGCTGAGCAAATCATTCATCAAACACTTCCACCGGCGCGATGCAAGCTGGTGCCTATCCATGTGCTCGCCCAACATCACCTTTATAGGCGCCGTTCGCGAGGCCTGCACACAAGGCATCGATGAGCTCACCCACTTTATGGACGACGTAGTCGCACGTTACTACCAGGAGGTTGTTGGCACAATCGACGCCGACGGCTTTTTGTCTCCAAATGGCGATACCGCCGTTGTGACCGCCCACTATTTGGTTGCAAGCGATCCCTCATCGGGTCATATGCTCGCCCGCCAAAACCAGGTGACTCTTGTTTGGGACACAACGCCTTGCGAGGTGGACCACCCCCTTTTGAGGCACGTCCATGTCTCGGCGCTGCAGACCACAGCTGCTGACGGCGAAGATGCCCAGCGCCTTAACCGTGAGACGTACCGCTATGCCAAGACTGTGCTTGACCAGCTGATCAGGCGCTCGGCCATAAGCATTCGCGACACGAGCGGCACGATGCACTACCTGGCGCCCGCCGAGGTGCGCTACATTGAGGCAAATCGGCAACGAACCGTGGTCCATAGTCTGAGCGAGACCTTTGCCGTGCGAAAGGGCTTTAAGGAGCTGGTTGCCGAGTTTGGCGATGGGCTGGTGACCGTGCATCGCAGCTACGCCGTAAGCCCCCTGCACGTTAAGAGGATCCACGGATCGGCGGTTGTCATGGACGACGGGTCTGAGGTCCCGCTGCCGCAGCGCAGGACAGCTGAAATCAGACACAAGCTCGATAAGGCGATTGCCCTGCTAGGGGCCCAAAGTAGGCTTAGAGAAGCCCCCCCCCCCGAGTTATAGGTGCGATGCCTGTGGAGGCTAGCTTTGGGGGTTAGGCTCCACAGGGGGCGTGGCAGGGGCACAGCGATAGGCGTGCGGCTCGCCGAAACCGCTGCTCATGCGACCTCTTTCGCGCTACGCTAGAGGTGCGAGAAAGGAGCCATCATGGCCATCGTTGGAGCATTTGCCGTCCCTCATCCACCATTGATCATCCCGAGCGTGGGAAACGGTCGCGAGCGAGGCATACAGGCAACCATCGACGCCTACAGAGAGGTGGGACGTCGAGTGGCGGAGCTTGCACCCGACACGATCGTCATCTCGTCGCCGCACTCAATCATGTACCGCAACTACCTGCATATCTCGCCCGGTACTGAGGCTAGTGGCAGCTTTGCCCAGTTTAGGGCTCCGCAGGCCTACTATGCCTGCGAGTATGACCAGGCCTTTGTGGCATCTCTCGAAGCGGCGTGCTTGGCGCAGCAGCTGCCTGCAGGCACGCGTGGCGAGCGCGAGCCGCAGCTTGACCACGCAACCATGATTCCTCTGCACTTCATCATGCCAGCGTGCGAGGCAGCCGGCTTGCATCCAAAGGTGGTTCGAATGGGGCTCTCGGGCCTCTCCCCCGCCTTCCACTACCAGGTTGGCCAGCTGGTGCAAAAGGTTGCCGACATCCTCAAGAAGCGGGTCGTATTTGTGGCATCGGGTGACCTCTCGCACAAGCTGCTCGATGACGGCCCGTATGGCTTTGCTCCTGAGGGTCCCAAGTTTGACGAGCGCGTTTGCGATGACTTTGCTCGTGGCGACCTGCTCGACCTGCTGTGCATTGACCGAGGCTTTGCAGAGCGTGCGGCCGAATGTGGCCTGCGGAGCTTCCAGATTATGGCTGGAGCCTTGGACCGCACAGAGATTAGCTCCGAGCTGCTCTCCCATGAGGGTCCGTTTGGCGTGGGTTACGGCATTGCGGCTTTTGAGCCCGTTGGCGAGGAGGGAGCCTGCGAGGAGCGCGACCTTTTGAGGCGCTATGAGAAGTGGCATGCCGATGAGCTGGCACGGAGGCGCGCTGCAGAGGACGAGCTGGTATCTCTTGCGCGGCTGTCGCTTGAGTCGTACGTGATGAGTGGTGGCATTGCCGTGCGTGTGGATGACCTGCCCGATGGTCGCACGCTGTCGCCAGAGCTTTTGGAAACACGTGCCGGCTGCTTTGTGTCGCTCAAGATAGACGGCGAGCTGCGCGGATGCATTGGAACAATCGCGCCTACGAAAGCCTCGCTTGCCGAAGAGATCTGCGCCAACGCGGTGAGCGCGGGCGTACATGACCGACGCTTTGACCCCGTGCAGCTAGAGGAGCTGTCGGAGCTTGTGTATGACGTGGACGTGTTGGGCAAGCCGGAGCCTGTGAGCAGCGAGGACGAGCTTGACCCTAGGCGCTACGGGGTGATCGTAAGCACTGCCGACGGAAGGCGCGGGCTGCTACTCCCCGACCTTGACGGTGTGGACACCGTAGAGGAGCAGGTGCGCATTGCCGCGCAAAAGGGAGGAATCGACCTTTACGGGGACGACTACATGCTGCAACGCTTTGTGGTGGAGCGTCACCTGTGAGCGGGCTTGAGACGGCCGTAGCGGCGTGTGGCATATGCCCTCACGACTGCAAGCTTGGGCCGGGACAGATTGGGCGCTGCAAGGCGCGTGGGTGGCTCAACGGGCGCGTTGAGGCGCTCTCGTACGGGAGAATTACGTCCATGGCCATCGACCCCGTTGAGAAGAAGCCGCTGGCACGCTGGATGCCAGGCAGGATGCTGCTCTCGGTGGGGTCGTATGGGTGCAACCTGAGGTGCCCCTTCTGCCAGAACTACGGCATCTCGCAGGTGGGTGAAGGTGATGTGCCGTGGCGCGAGGTTTCGGCCAGGGATCTGGTGGAGCTCACGATTGAGAGCCGTGAGCGCGACCCGCGGGTTGTTGGGATTGCCCACACATATAACGAACCGCTGATTGCGTGGGAGTATGTGCGCGACGTGGGTCTTTTGGCGCATGGTGCCGGACTTGCGAATGTGCTAGTGAGCAACGGATGCGTGCAGAGTTGGGTCGTAGACGAGATTGCGCCCGTTGTTGATGCGGCCAACATTGACCTAAAGGGGTTCACCGAGGACTACTACCGTTGGTGTGGCGGAGAGCTGAGTGCCGTGAAAGGGTGCATTGAGCGGCTTGCGGCGGAGGATGCGTGCCATCTTGAAGTGACGTGCTTGGTTGTGCCTGGGAAGAACGACAGCGCTGCTGAGATGAGGAAGCTTGCCGAGTGGCTAGCAACGGTGGACCCAGGGATTACGCTGCATGTGACGCGGTACTTCCCGCGTTGGAAGATGTCTGCGGGGGCAACGCCCGTGAGCGTGGTACATAACCTGGCCGATGTTGCTCGTGAGGTCCTGCCGAATGTGGTGGTTGGCAACGTTCCGCGAAGGTAGATAGACATCCGCAAAAGGCCCAAAGCCGGGCGCTAGCACTTATGGCTGCACGGTATGTCATCTGCGCGAAGTAGGACAAGCGGTTGCCAGAGTATTCACGGCCTTACCCGCAGGTCAGTCAAGCCCGATACTTCCCTAGACCCCATTTCTACTTCGCGCAGATGACATACCGTTCCCTGACACGCTCTCTTGTACGTCAACATCACCTGAAGGGTGTGTCGTGGGGACGTACACTTCGTGTCTGGGTCGTTCCCTAGACACAGCCTTTCCAAATCCAAACCCCAATACAAAAGAAGCCGGGTCGAAGCTTTTACTTCGACCCGGCTATTTGCCTAACTAGGCGTTTGTAACACTACTTCCCTAGTGCTTCTTGTTCTTGCGGCGCAGGCGGATGCCGGTCAGAAGCGAAGCGGTGCCCATTGCAGACAGCGTGATGATGTTACCAGCAGCTGCAGGATCGCCAGTGCGCGGAATGAGCTTCCTGATCACAGGCGGGATCTTCTTCTTGGGCTCATCGGGCTTGTAGGTGTTGGTGAAGGTGGCGCTCTCGTCGTCGCAGGTCACGGTAGCAACCAGCTGGCCGTCGACGTCCTCGACCTCGACCGTGTAGGTCTTGACGGAGGTGTCGTAGGTGATCTTCGAGTCCTTGCCCTCGACCTCAGAGGCGGTGTAGGTGAAGGTGCCAACCTCGTCGAAGGTGAAGGTGCCGAAGTCAACCGTGCCGTTGGCGGAGTTGGTGACGGTAGCAACAACCTTACCGTTGGAGTCCATCAGGTTGAAGGTGAACTCGCCGGCCTTGAGGTCGCGACCCTCGAGGACCTTCTTGGCCTTGATGGGTGCGCTGGTGGGCAGCGGCTTGTACGGGTTCTCGAAGTTGAGTGCCTCAGCGTCTTCGCCGTCAAGCGTGATGGTCGTGGTGGCCTCAAGCTTGCCGTCGACGTCCTTAACCTCAACGCTCACAACGTACACGGAGGAGTCGTAGGTGTAGCCGGTCTCTCCGGTGTTGACCTCGGACACGGTGTAGGTGTAGGTGCCAGCCTTCTCATACTTGATGGCATCGAAGCTTGCGGTGCCCTCGCCCTCAACAGAGGTGGTCAGCTCGGCATCCTCACCGGTAAGCGAGAACTCGAAGGTCTTGGGGGTTTCGGTGCCAGTCAGGCCAGTGATTGCCTTGTTGACATCGAGAACGATCTCGGTGGGCTCAGCCTTGTAAACGTTGTTGATAACAGCCTGATCACCGTCGTCGTAGGTAATGTTGGCAACAAGCTCACCCTTGCCAGCATCGGTGACCTCAATGGTCAGAGCATGCTCGGCGGTGTCGTAGGTGTAGCCATTGGTGGTGCCAGCAATCTCCTGGACAGAGTAGGTGTAGGTGCCAACCTTGTCGAAGGTGAGCTCGCCAAACTCAACCGGGCCGCCGTTCTCACGAGACACGGTGTCAACAACAGTGCCACTGGCGTCGAGCAGGTTGAAGGTGAAGGTCTCATTAGGAGCGCTGTTGGACTGGTCGTCGATGGTCTTGAGGGCCTTCGGCGTAGCGGTAGCGTCCTTAGGATCGTAAACGTTGGTCACGGTGAGCTCGGTGCGGTCCTCGCCGTAGTTGACATCAGCAACCAGCTTGGCATCGACATCCTCAACAGTCACGACTACCGGATAAGAGGTGGTGTCGTTGGTCCAGCCAGCGGCGGTGTCGCCACCCTTGGTCTCGGTGATGGTGTAGTTGTAGGTGCCAGCCTTGGTGTAGGTGATGGGGCCAAACTCAGCGGTCTCGCCAGCCTTCGCGTAGCCAGTCACGACCTCGGGCATCGGGGAACCTTCGCTTGCCAGCGTGAACTCGAAGGAGACGTCGCCAGCGCTGCCAGAGGTGTCCTCGACCTCCTTGGTGACCTTGAGGGTCGCGGCGGTCTCAGCAGCCTTGTAGGTGTTGGTGAAGGTTACTTCGAGCGTGTCAGCGCCGTCGATAGTGGTAGCTTTCTCAAGAACTGCCGTCTCGAAGTTGTTGTTAACGATAACCTCCACGTTGTGGATGGTCTTGTCGTAGGTCCAGCCACTAGGTGCCGTACCAGACTCCTCGATCGTGTACTCATAGGTGCCAGCAGCGGTGAACTTGATTGGGTCGAAGTCAACGCTACCCTTCAGACCATCAGTGGTGACAGTCTTGGTCTGGGGCTCACCAGGAGCGGATCCAACCGGAGTCAGAACGAAGGTAAAGTCGGCATCCTCGGCGCTGTTGGACTCATCAACGATGGTCTTGTGAGCAGTCAGGACAACCTCGGTGCTCTCCTGCGAGAACTCGTTGACAACCTCAACGTTAGTCTTCTCGCCGTACTTGGTGATATCGGTGACTTCGAGCTTGCCGTCCTGGGTGTCCTTGACGGTAACAACGACGTCGTAGCTGGTCTGATCGTAGGTGTAACCCTTATCAGAGCCCGCGGTCTCCTTCACGGTGTAGGTGAACTTCTTCTCGGTGAGCTGGTTGCCCTGCTCATCCTTCATGTCATCGAAGGTGTACTCGATCTCGTCGAAGTCGACAGAGCCCTCGCCACCATTGGTGGTAATGGTCTTGGTCTGGGTCTCGCCAGGAGCACCATCGGTCGGGGTCAGAGTGAACTCAAACGTACGATCAACGACGTTGCCATTGGGATCCTCGCCAGCGATGTAACCCTTTATCTGCTTAGCGACATTGATCTTTGCCTTGACCGGATCAGCGGTGTAGGTGTTGGTGATGGTGTCGTTGTTGTCGTACTTGACTTCGGTTGCCAGGGAGCCATCGCCCTTGTCGGAAACCGTCACAGTAGCCTTGATGTCAGCGGACTTCTTCACGCCGCTGGGCAGCACGCCAGTCTCGCTGATGGTGTATTCGAAGGTCTTGCCTGCATCAGCCTCGGTGTAGGTGATGGCATCGAAGCTGACGGTGGAGTTCGAGCTAACGGTCTGGGTGCCCAGTTCCTTACCGTCGGGGCCGTACAGCGTGAAGGTGAATGTCTCGCCTTCCTTCCACTCGCGGCCCTCAAGGACCTTGGCAGCCTGGAGAACAGCCTCGCCCTCGGCCTTGTAGGTGTTGATGATAGTTGCGTTATTGGGGCTGTAGGTGATCTCGGTCTTCAGGGTTCCGTCGCCGTTGTCGATAACCTTGACGGTAGCGGTCACGTCGCCAGAGCCAGTCCAGCCCTCACCAAAGCCATCCTCGGAGATGGTGTAGGTGTAGGTCTTGCCAGCGTCTGCCTCGGTGTAGGTGATGGCGTCGAAGGATGCCTTGCCGGCAGCAGACAGGGTAGCGGTCTTGGTCTCGGGCAGGGTGCCACCCTCGCCAGCAAGCGTGAGGGTAAGGGTCTTGCCCTCGGGCCATGCGGCACCAACGAGAGCCTTGGTGACCTCGAGCTTGGCCTCACCAGTAGCCGTATAGGTGTTGGTGATGGTGTCGTCCTCGGGGCTGTAGGTGATCTTGGTTGCCAGAGAGCCGTCGCCATTGTCGGTGACCTCGACGGTGGCGGTAACGTCGCCGGAGCCGGTCCAGCCCTTACCGAAGCCATCCTCGGAGATGGTGTAGGTGTAGGTCTTGCCTGCGTCTGCCTCGGTGTAGGTGATGGCGTCGAAGGTAGCCTCACCAGCTGCGGTCAGGGTCGCGGTCTTGTTCTCGGGCAGGGTGCCACCCTCGCCAGCGAGCGTGAGGGTAAGGGTCTTGCCTGCAGGCCATGCGGCACCAGCGAGAGCCTTCGTCACCTTGAGCTCGGCCTTACCCTCGGCCTTGTAGGTGTTGGTGAAGGTTGCGTTCTCGGGGGTGTAGGTGACGTTGGTTGCCAGGGTGCCGTCGCCGTTGTCGGTGACTTCAACCTTGGCGGTGATGGAGGCAGGAGCGCCGGTCCAGCCGTCGCCGAAGCTGCTCTCGGTGATGGTGTACTCGTAGGTCTTGCCCGCGTCGGCCTCGGTGTAGGTGATGGCGCCGAAGGTTGCCTTGCCAGCCTCAGTCAGCTCGACGGTCTTGCTGGTGGGCAGGGTACCACCCTCGCCAGCGAGCGTGAGGGTAAGGGTCTTGCCTGCAGGCCATGCGGCACCCTTGATGGCCTTGGTGGCCTCAAGCACGGCCTCGCCCTCGGCCTCGTAGGTGTTGGTGATGGTGTCGTCCTCGGGGCTGTAGGTGACCTCGGTCTTCAGGGTGCCGTCGCCGTTGTCGGTGACAACAACCGTAGCGGTCACGTCGCCGGAGCCGGTCCAGCCATCGCCGAAGCCATCCTCGGAGATGGTGTAGGTGTAGGTCTTGCCCGCGTCGGCCTCGGTGTAGGCGATCTCACCGAACGTGGCCTTGCCTGCTGCGGTCAGCTCGACGCTCTCGCCACCCTCGGCGGGCATCGGGGCACCATCCTGGCCGGCGAGCGTCATGGTCAGGGTCTTGCCCTCGGGCCATGCGGCACCTTCGAGCTTCTTCTCGACCTCAAGGGTTGCCTTGCCGGAAGCCTTGTAGGTGTTGGTGAACTTGGCGTCCTCGGGGCTGTAGGCGACCGTCGTGCCCAGCGTACCGTCGCCGTTATCGGTTACGGTCACGGTTGCCTTGACAGAAGCGGGTGAGCCGCTCCAGCCCTCACCGAAGCTGCTCTCGGTGATGGTGTACTCATAGGACTTGCCAGCGTCGGACAGGCCGTAGGCGATGGGACCGAAGGTCACGCTACCAGCAGCGGTGAGGCTTGCGGTGGTGTTCTCGGGCATCGGTGCGCCGTCAGCGCCAGCGATGCTGAGCGTCAGGGTCTTGCCGGCAGGCCAAGCAGCACCGGTGATCTCCTTGGAGACAACGATGCTTGCCTCGCCGTCAGCGTCATAGACGTTGGTGAAGGACAGCTGCACCTGGTCGGTGGTCGGGGACACGACGAGCTTGCCAGTGCCATCGTCAGTCACGGTAAAGGTCAGGGTCTTGCCATCGGCTGCCGCCGGGTCGTTGGTGACGCCGTCGACAGAACCGGACTCCTTGACCAGGTACGTATAAGTGCCAGGCATGGTGAAGGTGATCTCGCCAAACTCGTAGTATGCCTTCTTGCCCTCGAGCTCGTTCTCGGCGCTGTTGGTGATGCTGGTCTTGGCCGGCATCGGAGCGTCCTTCGGCTCAGTAGCCTCGATGGTGAAGGTGAAGTCACCGCCGTTGTACAGGTCGTCGTTGCCGGTGATGACCTTCTGGACAGGCGGGTCAACAGAGACGGGCGTCGGGTTGTAGGTGTTGGTCACGGTGAAGATGATGGGAGAGCCGCCCTCGACGACCGTGCTCACGGGGCCGGTCTTGGTGTAGCCGGCCGGGATCGCGGTCTCGTCGGCCTTGTAGACGATCTCCTTACCGTCCTTGTACTTGGGCAGGTTCTCCCAGGTGTAGGTCCACTCGTTGTCGTCGTTCAGAGCCACGGGGTCGCCGGAGGCGGCGTCGTCGGCGGTCAGCTGGGCGTTGATGGACGCCGGGCGGATCTTGCCGATGTCGTTGGAGTCGTCCCAGACCTTCCTGACGGTGACCTTGATCACCTCGGGCTCATGCGTGTTGGTGATGGTACCGTGGTCCTTGGCGGGGCTGCCAGTGGTGGTGTAGCCGTCGATGGCAGACTCGGCCACGGTGTACTCGACCTCCTGGCCGTTGTTGAAGCGCGGCAGGCCGGTGTAGGTGATGGTGTAGGTGTCGTCACCATTGTCAACAACAGTGGGCTCCTTGCCCTGAACCGCGGGCGAGAGCGTCAGCTTGGCCTTCAGCTCGTCAGCGGTCAGACGCTTGCCATCCTGGTTCTTGTTGTCATCCCAGACCTTGGTGATCTCGAGGTTGGTGAGCTGGTAGTCGTTGGTGTACTCGACCTGATAGCTGGTCTTCGTGTTCTCGATGGTACCAGTAGTGGTCTTCGCGCCACTGAAGGTGCTATCTACACCTGTAGTCAGCTCGGCCTTGTTGAAGGCAAAGCCATCAGCCAAATCACCTTCTGCGAAGGAATAGGTGGTGCCAGTAGGCAGGTTGGTGAAACGGAGGTTCCAGCCAGCCTTCATTTGGACAGTGATGGCGGAGCCACTGGGGGCATAGTAATAGCCGCTAGCACTGGGGCCAGTTGCGCCAGAAACAGTTGCATTCGTAACAGTGACACCAGCGGTGGTGTCATAAATCGAGAACCACACCCAATAGTCGGAGTTGTGCTCAGTATCGCCCGCGGGCTCCGTCGCAGGTGCCTTCGAGTTGTTCACCTTGAGAGTGAACGGGAAGGTGGCGTCCTTAGGAGCATCCTCACCAGTAACGTTCTTCTTCAGGTTGAGGTTGGAACGACGGTAGTTGGTAGCAGTCAGGCTTGTGACGGCAGGATTAGCGAAATAGGTACCGTCGCCAATAGTGTAGGTAGTGGCGCCAGAGGGTGCGGGATGGTCTTTGTCAACCTTGATAAGCATGACGATGTCTTCGCCAATGCGCATCGGGTGCACGGTAGGTGCATCAAGTTCCCAGTGATACTGCTCGTCACCAAGCTCAGCAAAGGAGAAATCATGGCCTTCGGCACCAGGCAGGGCCTTGCCGTTCTTGATAATACCGACCGAAATGTAGGAGCTGGTTTTCCAGCCATTTGTCGCAGTCAAATTGGCAGTGTGGAATACCTCTTTACCCGTCATGACGGTGATGGGGATACTCGTCACATCGGGGTCGGCACCCTCCCACTTCTTTTCGATGGGCAGAGAGTCAGCGGCAGTAGCAACCGGATCAGGGTTCTTATAGCCAGCAGTCTGCTGACCAGCATTATCGCGGGTGTCGTCATAGGACAGCGTGGCGTTGGTGTTTGTGCGCAGGCTGTAGCTGCCATCACCGTTGTCGACGATGTACTTCTTAACCTCTGAGTCGAGGCTGTTGTAAGTAATGTCGCCGTTCTTCAGCTTGGCGATGGTGTCATAGGTCTCCTGGCTGGGGTAGCAGTCGAAGGTGACAGTGTAGCGCACGCCATTCTCAAGAACACCAAGTTCAGAAAGATCCCAGTCGACCTTGCCGTTGGCGAACTTAGCAGCCGGAGCATCGGACCATGGCTGCATGCTGCCGTAGGTGCCGCCAGAGCGATAGTACTTGAAGGAAGAAGTGTCGACCTCAAGCAGCTCTGCGACATCGCCAGAAGAAGTGGTCACCTGATTGGTGGTGCCATCTTCGACAGAGGCGTTAGCGATACCGGACATCTCAATCTTAGCAAGGATGTCCGACAGAGCCTTGTTGAGTGCGGCCGTGTCGTCAGCAGCATAGTAGTTGGAGCTAGAATCCGATCCTGCATCGTCGGTCAAATCCTCCATGCGCTGTGCGTTGCCGAAGGCCCCGATGGTGAAGAAGCGATCGCCACCGACTTTGCCAACAAGCGTCTGCGCATCATCTACCGCATGGTTATAGCAGTATTGCATGGATTGGGGCGAATAATTCTGATAGTTTGGATTGTCGCTTCCTAGACCATACACTCCGTCTGAGTTGTAGTAGATGTTGTCGTAGTTGTACCACCTATTGTCTGTAATACGTGTGGTTCCCTGCGTATCACGGAAAGTCGGATTACCGTCGGAAACAAAGACAACGAACGTCTGGTCATTATCGCCGAAGCTTACGCCATTCGCTGCCTTCAGTGCCGCCTCCCAGTTCGTACCACCGTCGGCGGTCAGGCTATTCACTTGCCCCTTGAATGTCGTAGCACTGTTGGTGGGTTGATTAGCGTTGGCATGGGTCGAAAAGTCAACGAGTGCCATCTGAACTGTATTAGGCTCGCTCGGCGTGTTGTAGGCGAAGAGCTGATCGGCCAGGTTGTTGACAGCCGACTTCGCTGCAGACATGCGTGTATTGTTCATCGAGCCAGATTTGTCGAAAATAACGATGACATTTACGTTGTTAGGCTGCTTCTCGGCCTCGCCGACCACGTCAAGGGCCAGCGTGTAGGTGCCGTCGTGGTTATCGGTAAGGGTCTTAGTGTGCGGAGGCACGTCACCTACCGCACCACGGGCGATGTTGATGCCGCCTACAACGACGGCCACTGCCGCTAGTAGCGACAGCGCCCATACAATGATTTTGTTTCTCTGTTTCATTCCTTGCTCCTGTTCCCAGTGCATTGTTCACTCAGTGATCCTGATGACGAAGTGCCCACAGGTATTCCTGGTGGACTACCTCGTCGAAATCGGTCGCCCTCACGTGCTCTTGCCGTAGGCCGACACAAAATCGCACCGGGCGGAGCCTCCGCAGCAATTGGCGCTGCGGCGCCCTCCAGTCTGCCGATCAGCAGAACCTCCCGGGTAGTTGTCTTGATGGTGTTGGGCCGCTGGAAATCGAAACGTGATCCAGCGGAGCTCAGATGCCGCCTAGCGGCCCGTTTGCGAGCGCCAGAATGGCGTCGCCTGTGCATGCCTAGGTAAACGGCTGCAGGGGAGTGTGTATGCATTGCGATTCCTGCCACTGTTGCCTTTCGAGGCGGTACGAATAGGTCCATGCCCAAATCGCCAATTACAGCAATATAGACATAGACTGAATAATAGGTCTCGCCTTAAGGTTATTCAGTTCATATGACTTAAGCAGGGTATTTCGTGACTATAGTTGTGTATTTTCCTATATAGTCACTTTTGTAAATATTACTAACTTATCAATATAGTAAGAAAGCGCCACGGTTTCCGTACTTTTCTTGCCCTTAACTATATACCTATCAGCCATAAATGACAGTAGAATTATATTCATAAAAAGTGACGGCTATCGATTTAGAGAGGTTATATCACTAGAGCGATGAATCCTTCGGTCTCTAACACCTCTCGCGCCTTCTCCCCTTCTGGCGGGCTTGCCCCTGTTGGCGAGCTTAGCCAAGTGGCGAGCCTCACCAGACGGCTCGTCTGGATCGCCCTTGCCGGGTCGTTTGAGGCGGTCGCTCGTCACTTTAAGGCCGGCGCCTCGCTTGTATTTCCTGGCGAGCACGGTGAGCCCATCTCCCCCAAGAGCCGTGCGGAAGCCATAGCCACGCTCACTGCGTATCGACGCAAGCTTCCGCCAAACTTGCTTGTGCTTAGCGAGTCATACAAGACCGCCTCACTTGGCCCGGGAATCTTTTCGGTTGTTGCGCGTTGTCTCATTGGCTGGTTTCACCATGGCGAGCAACCCAACTTGGAAGGGCCATCCGCTGCCGTCGTTTGCTCGTTCGTTTGGGCAAACGAGAGCGGGGTGCCCCTCATAAACCTTTGCCACTGCTCGTCGCAGCCACCGGAGCTCTTGCCCCAGCCCTCCCGCAGCGTGATTAGCACGCCCACTCCCATAATGACGGAGCGTATGGCTGTGGATACCTCTCGACTCCAGGTGCGCGACGCCGAGGGCACTACGCACTGGCTGCTGCCCGAAAGCGTGATCTTTGTTAAGGCCGCCCATCAGTACACCGACATCTACTGCGACGACCGCCGCTTGCGCGTGCATGCCACGTTTAAGTCGGTTGTTGAGCAGCTCGGCGACGCCGTTGTTCCCGTGCACCGCAGCTATGCCGTCAACCCGCACCACGTTGTTCGCCTTGAGGGCAGCAGCCTGTATCTGGCGACGGGCAGCTATGTGCCCGTACCGCAGAACTCCATCGGCAAGGTGCGCACCATGCTGCAGGAGCGGGGCGCCGCTGGCATCTAGCGCTGGCGGCTTTGCACGAGTTTGACACCCCGCTTGCAACACCCTCTATATATATGGTGTGCCTCGCCGAGCAACTACTATATATTATGGTGTGCCTCGCCGGGCAACTACTATATATATTAGTTGCGTTTTGGAGTGAGACCGCAGGTACGGAGCGGGCGGCCTGTCTCAGATGTGTCAAGGGGACGGGTAGATGGTACACGAAGCCAGCGTTCACCTGGGGGTGTGTCAGGGGGACGTACACTTTGACACACGCAGTCTAGCTGACAGGATGCTTTCGCCTTCGACTGCGGCACACTCTCAGGATGAACGTTTCTCCGCGTGTGTCAAAGTGTACGTCCCCCTGACACACCCCTCCGATGTGGTTCGCACGCCTGTCTTCGGGGACGGTCCTCCTTACCCAAAGCTTCTGATACCTCGCATCAATCTTTGAGAAACGAGCCAGATGAAGCTGCGAAGCCCTATGCCTCCGCACGGTATGTCAGTTGCGCGAAGTAGATTCACGGTTTCAGAAGTATTGGGCTCTCACAACCTGCGGTTTTGTCTGCGGCTACTCTGGCAAACACAGGTTCAACTCCGCGCAGCTGACATAACGTGCGGAGGTTGGCATTGAGACCGCAAAAAGCGCCCCGCAGCTCGTGTCTGCGAGGCGCGAAGTTCCCAAACTTGGGACGCAAGACTACTTGCGGTTGGCGCGGTAGAACTCGATAAGGGCCTTGGTGGAGGCATCCTGGCCGGCCAGGGCCTCATCGTCGTGGAAGGCCGGGGTAATCTGCTTGGCCATCTGCTTGCCCAGCTCAACGCCCCACTGGTCGTAGGAGTCAATGCCCCACACCACGCCCTCAACAAAGGTGATGTGCTCGTACAGGGCAATGAGCTCGCCCATGGTGTGGGCGTTCAGCTCGGTGCCAAAGATGCTGGTGGTCGGACGGTTGCCGGTGAAGCAACGAGCCGGAACGATCCACTCGGGCGTGCCCTCGGCGCGCACCTCGTCGGCCGTCTTGCCAAAGGCCAGAGCCTTGGTCTGGGCGAGGAAGTTGCCCAGGAAGAGCTCGTGCACGTCCTGGCCCTCGCACTTAATGGCGTTGGCGGTGTTGGCAAAGGCGATGAAGTCGGCCGGCACGGGCTTGGTGCCCTGGTGAATCAGCTGGTAGAAGGCGTGCTGGCCGTTGGTGCCCGGCTCGCCCCAGAAGATCTCGCCGGTGTCACAGGTCACAGGGCTGCCATCCCAGCGGACGCTCTTGCCGTTGGACTCCATGGTGAGCTGCTGCAGGTACGCGGGGAAGCGGTGCAGGTACTGGTTGTAGGGCAGCACGGCGTGGGTCTCATACTTGAAGAAGTTGTTGTACCAGATGTTGGTGAGAGCCATCAGTGCAACGACGTTCTTCTCGAGCGGGGTCTCCTGGAAGTAAAGATCCATGTCGTGGAAGCCGGTGAGCAGCTCCTCGAAGGTCTCCTTGCCATAGGCGAGGATGAGGGCCAGGCCCACGGCGGAATCGACGGAGTAACGGCCGCCGACCCAACTCCAGAAACCAAAGGCGTTGACGGGGTCGATGCCAAAGTCGGCAACGAGCTCGAGGTTGGTGGAGACGGCCACGAAGTGCTTGGCGATGGCCTCGGCCTCCTTCTCGGCGGAGTCGTCGATGGCGCCGCTCTTGCGCAGCGAGTCGAGCAGCCACCAGCGGGCCATCTTAGCGTTGGTGATGGTCTCGAGCGTGGTGAAGGTCTTGGAGACGACGATGCAGAGCGTGGTCTCGGGGTCGAGGCCCTTAACCTTCTCGGCGATGTCGTTGGGGTCGATGTTGGAGACAAAGCGGCAGGCGGGGCCAGAGATGTTGGCCTTGAGAGCCTCATAGATCATGACCGGGCCGAGGTCGGAGCCGCCGATGCCGATGGACACGACGTTCTCGATCTTCTTGCCGGTGACGCCCTTCCACTCGCCAGAGCGAACGCGGTCGGCGAAGGCGTACATCTTGTCGAGCACCTCGTGCACGTCGGCCACGGCGTCGGCACCATCAACGATGAACTTGCCGATGTCGGACTTGGGGCGACGCAGGCCAGTATGGAACACGGCGCGGTCCTCGGTGGTGTTGATGTGCTCACCAGCGTACATGGCGTCGCGACGCTCCTCCACGCCTGCGGCCTTGGCGAGTGCCACCAGCAGCTTGATGGTCTCGTCGGTCACCAGGTTCTTGGAGAGGTCAAAGTGCAGGTCGGAGGTCTCAAACGAGAGCTTGGCAACACGCTCGGGATCGGCGGCAAACCAATCCTTGAGGCTGATGCCCTCGGCCTGAAGAGCGTCGAAGTGCTCCTGCAGGGCCTTCCACTCGGGGGTTGCGGTGATGTCGACTGGCGCGGCGATGTTAGCCATAACGTGCTCCTGTCCTTCGCAGGTTGTGGACATAGTTAAGGAAAGGATAGCGCACGGCCCTGCGATGGCATGGCTGACGACGGCGAAATAGGTGCCACAGGCGGCAAGGGGCGAGGGGCGGGAGCGCGAGCTGGGGTGTGGGTATGTCGGAGGGGACGTACCAGCGGGCGAGTGTGTCATGGGGACGGGTTGTTTGGCGTTTGGGGCTTATACCTACCTGGAGGTGTGTCAGAGGGACGTATAATTTGACACGCTCGGAAACTCATTCGTCCCGTAGTCAGCCACTCTTGAAGGCTTATCTGTCATTGCGGCATGACTGAGTGCGTCAAATTATACGTCCCCCTGACACACCGTCCTTTCTGGTACAGAAAAAGGCCCGCCGGAAAGTGGCGGGCCGGGTAGTGCATATAGAGCGTACGTTTAGCGCTTGGAGAACTGCGGACGCTTGCGGGCCTTCTTCAGGCCGTACTTCTTGCGCTCGACGGCGCGGGCGTCGCGGGTGAGGTAGCCAGCCTTCTTGAGGTCGGCACGGTAGTCGCCAGCCTCGAGAAGAGCGCGGGCGATGCCCAGGCGCATAGCGCCGGACTGACCGTTGATGCCGCCACCGGCGCAGTTGGCCAGGACGTCAAAGTGGCCCTCGGTCTCGGTCACGCGCAGAGGAGCGGTGGCGTTGTCGACGAGCTGCTGACGGCCAAAGTAGTCGGCGGCGTCGCGGCCGTTGACGATGACCTTGCCAGTGCCAGGAACAAGACGGACGCGGGCGACAGCCTCCTTGCGACGGCCGGTGCCCATGTAAACTGCGGTGTTATCAGCCATCGGTTACGCCTCCAGATCAATCTTGACGGGGTTCTGAGCGGCATGCGGATGCTCGGGGCCAGCGTAGACCTTGAGCTTCATGCCCTGCTTGCGGCCAAGGGTGGTGTGGGGAAGCATGCCCTTGACGGCGTGCTCAACGACCCACTCGGGCTTCTTGGCCATGGCCTCCTTGTAGGACTCAATCTTGAGACCACCAAGGTAACCAGAGTGACGCCAGTAGGTCTTGGCGTTGGCCTTGTTGCCAGAGAGCACAACCTTGTCGGCGTTGATGATGATCACGAAGTCGCCGGTGTCGGTGTGCGGGGTGTACTGGGGCTTGTTCTTGCCACGAAGAATCATGGCTGCCTTGGCAGCAAGGCGACCAAGGGTAGCGCCCTCAGCGTCGATGAGCACCCACTTGCGCTCGACCTCGCCCGGCTTGGCGTAATGAGTCGACTTCTTCACTTGACTCCTCCATACGTACGTACGATGTGCGCTAGCCCCTGGACTGGCTGGCGCGAATGCTTTTTCCTTAACAGAGATTACGGGGCTCTGCAAAAGCAGCCTTAAAAGTGTACTCCAAGAATCCCTGCTGAGCCACATCTTTTTCGCACGTCACACGGCATGCATAAGCTCCACAAACACCGTAGCGAGCGTGGCTACCAAGGACGGTTGAGGCGCCTTGCGCGCTGCCCTACCCGGCTATTTCGCGAAGCTGATCGAGCTTGGCCTCGGCCGCGCGCCTCCCCTGCAAGTAAAGCGTCAGCAGGCTCGCGCCATCGGAGCCGGTGTTGCTCACCACCACAGGCTCGGGCGGCTCAAGGATGAGCACCCTCCCCTGCTCCTCGAGCTCAAAGAGCTGCTTGCGTGAGGCGTTGTAGCGCTCCGCGCGCGAGGCCAGCGCCTCGGTGTAGTAGTCGTAGCCGTCGTAGCGATGCGAGCGCAGGTAGATGCGCTCGGTGGCGTCGGTCTTAACAAACTCGCGCTCGCGCGTGAGCACCACCACGGCCTTGTCTGCCGGCGTGTGGCCCGGTACCTGCGCAGACCCGTCGAGCCCAAGCGCCACCGCAAAGGGGATCGAGTCCGCGGTGCCGCCGTCGAGATACAGGTGCCCGTTCACCTTCACGCGGTTCGACACCATGGGAAGCGACGCAGAGGCCTGCACGTGCGGCACGTCCTCGGGAAAGCTCACGCATGGGAGATATGCCGCGGTGCCAAAGATGCTGTCGGTTGCCACGGCGTACATGCGCAGCGGGTTTGTATTGAAGGTCTCGTTGTCGCAGGGGTCAAGACGGTTCTGCACCTCGTCGTACATGAAGTCGGCCCCGGCCATGTCGCCGGTCTTTGCCCACGACCACAGCGACATGAACCGCTTGTCATCGCGAAAGGCCAAAATGATGCGCATTGAGCGGCCAATCTGGCGGCTCTTGAAAGAGACGGCGTTTATGGCGCCAGCCGAGACTCCCCAAATGCTGGTAAAGCCATAGATCTTGTTCTCTTGCAAAACGTCGAGGACGCCGGCCGTAAAGATTCCCCTAAACCCGCCGCCTTCGAGCACGAGTGCGTTTTCTTGCGTCATGAGCCGCTCCTTTCGCATAGCCCCAATATGATAGCGCCGCTCGATGGAGCCGCTGCGAAGGGTCGGCCCACGCCCGCCACAGGCGCCTCAAGCCACTCTGACCAGAACTCACGCCGCTTGCCATTCACGCGAGCATTTGGCGCCAAAGATGGTAAGCTGCAACAAATGCGCCGCAAGGGGCGGCGTGGCTTATGGAGAGGAGCCAAGCATGGCAGAGGAGACCTACACCTTCCGTTGCACCGTCTGTGGCTGGGAAGTCACCGTTGACACCCCCGAGCTTCCCGACGATTTCGTCTGCGAAGTTTGCGGCGTTGGCCCCGAGGACTTTGAGCTCGTCGACGAGTAAGACGTAGCACCTGCAACAGCACGCACAACTGGGGAGGGGAGCCCACACGGACTCCCCTCCCCTGTTGTTGTTGCAATCTGCGTGTTCTGACGCTATCTAGAAGATGCGCTCGCCGCGTTGATGGCACTGATAATGATGATCATTGTGACCACCATGACAATCTGCTCGACGATGGTCTGGGCAACCGCCGACGCCGCGGCTCTGGTGGGCGCGCTGCCTGCGCTTCCCTCGTAGGTGTCGAGCGTGACGGCTGCCGCAAAGAGGCGCCGCACCGTCTTGCCCACGCCCATCGCCCCGTAGCCCTTCTGTCCCTTGAGCCATGTGTCGACCTCAGAGATGTCGGAGACAATCGTGTCGCGCGACACGTCGATCCCCACAAACGGGGCGTAGATGGCCATGCTGCCGTTGCGCGGCGTTGCGTGCTTGGCATCCTTGAGCGCCGCATAGAGCGCCAGGAAGTCGTCGACCTTCTGCTCCGCGGGGGCGTCCGTAAGCGCGAGCACCATCGATGCCGACTGGGAGGCATTGCCGGACAGACCGCGGGCATGCAGCTCCTCATAGAGCGCCTCGGCGGTCGCGAGCGTCGCATCGATGTCGCTTCCCATGATGCACATGAGCGCAATGAGCACCATGTCGTAGCTGTTGGTCAGAATGGGATGGGCCTTGTGCATGCGCGCATAGGCCTCGCGCGTTTTGGCCACGACCTCGCTTGAGCGCTCGGCGGGACAAAGGTCCTTGATGGCCAGCGCAGTCATGGCAAGCATCTCACCGGCAAACAGCTTTCCCTCGGTGAGCTGCTCATAGATTTTCATGGTGTCGTCGATGTATGCCTCGGGGTCGTCCGCAAGAGCCATCTTGACGGGAACGATGAACCCGAGCGTCCCCCTAAAGTTAGAAAAGATGCCGACCTTCCCCTTGAGAATCTTGCGGCATGCCTTGATGCGCTCGACATCGGGCGTGGCACCCTCAAACGTATAGAGGAGCGATCCCAGCTTCACGAGGTTGGTGCTCTCGAGAAAGCCGGCCTTTTTGATGATGCGGTCGTTGGCAACGAGCTGGTCGCACTTTGCCTGCAGCGCTTGGTTCATGATGATGTCCTTTCCGTCTCTCGCCATCATGGCATGCAAGCAGATTTGCGTAGGGCTGCGGCTATTATTACCCAAAGTTGCGAGTAATCCGCCAACGCGCGTTCAACCCAGCCGTCAGCGGGTACAATAGGAACGTCGCAGAAACGACAGTACGTTGACACTCGCATGGTGGCAGTGCCCCTTTTGGGCGCGCGGGCTCTCCGCGCACCGTACCTCGTGGGGGTGACTGGTTTCGACAGGGTTGTTCTGAGGTGGGCAGCAAGCCGTGGTCTCCTCGCCACGTTAAACAGGGGTACCGTCAAAATGAATTGACGACAACTCTTTTGTGGGCGACTACGCCCTCGCCGCATAACATAAGTCGGCGCGTCTAACCGGGGGTTTCCCTCGCTTCCGGGGCGACGTCATTTGAGGGGGATGCTCCTGCGGATGTAGCTGGTATGCCGCAGGCTAAGACCAAACCCGCTAGGGTGCCGATTGTGGGTCACCACGCGTGACGCACCCGAATCCTTCGTGGTGACTGAGCTTGGAGACACCTGCCAGGGGATGGCTTTGGACCGGAGTTCGATTCTCCGCACCTCCACCATGACGTGAACGCGGGTCGCGGTTGATCATCAACCGTGGCCCGCTTTCTTGTTCGCAGCGGAGAATCGAACTCTGTGCAGGGCGGAGCCGTTCAGCGGACAGGCCAGTGGCCTGTCCGCAGGCGACGCGGGAGGCGGGCGGAGCCCGCCGAGCGAGTGCGGATCGCCGGAGGCGAGACGCGGATTCTCCGCACCTCCACCGCTCTGCAAACTGCGAGCGCCTCTCGGACGATTCCAAGAGGCGCTCGTGCGCTTTCAGGCGCTCAATGCAGTCGCGACAACCGTCGAGCCCGCTCCCTACGAGGCGATGTAGCTCGAGGCCTTGGGCGGAGTCTTACCCTTGAGGGTGCTGTGGTAGTAGGCATAGGTCATGGGCGCGGCATCGGAGAGCACCTGCGCGTCTTCGACCTCGCCCACAAAGATCATGTGCGTGCCCACATCGAGGGTCTGGACGACCTTGCAGGCCAGCACACAAGCCGCGCACTCGGGCGTATAGGGATCGCCGAGAACCGTGTGCTCGCAGGTAATGCCCTCAAACTTGGCAAAGGCCGTGGACGTGCGGAAACCAAAGCGGCCAATGTATTGCATCGTGGCCTCTTCGGTGATGGCGGTGAGCGCAAAGTGTCCAGCGCGCTCGATGACACCCTCGGTGTGGTTCTGCTTGTTGACCACGACCTGCACCTGCAGCGGGGTGCTCGTGAGCTGCAGACCGGTGTTGATCACGCACGCGCCGTAATCATCCTGCGTTGCAGCCGACACCACATACAGACCAGACGAGAACTTGTACAGAGCTGTTGCGTCCATGCGCGTCTCCTCCCCTTGTGACGGCCGCAGGCAGCCTGTGGCCCACGGCCAGCAGCCTCGTTCCTACCTGTTACGCTCCTTGAGCGCGCGCCTGATGTCAAGGTCGCTCTGGCGCTTGGCCATATCGGCACGCTTGTCGTAGAGCTTCTTGCCGCGGCCAACGCCCAGCTGCAGCTTCACGCGATTGTGCTCGTCAAAGTAGAGCTCAAGCGGCACAAGTGCCAGGCCCTTTTGCCTGAGGCGACCGTCGAGGCTGTCAATCTGGCGGCGATGCAGCAGCAGCTTGCGGCGCCGGTCGGGATCAACGTTCCATACACCACCGTTTGAGTAGGGGTGAATGTGCGCACCAACCCAAAAGACCTCGCCGTGGCGAATCATGCAGAACGAGTCGTTGATCTGGCAGGCGCGCTCGCGCAGGCTCTTGACCTCGGTTCCGGTGAGCACGACGCCGGCCTCAAAGGTCTCGGTTATCTCGTAGTCATGGCGCGCCACACGGTTTCGGGCGATGGTCTTCTTGCCGCGCTTGCCCGGAGTCTCTTTGCCCGACTTACTCGCTGGCATCGTCTTCATCTCCCTCGTGGATGAGCGACAAGAGCGCCTTGGCTGCCTTCTCGCCCACCAGGTCGCGCGCACGAATGGTCAGGTTGGTCGCCACGTCGCGCTGGCCCATTGCCGCCGCATCACTTGCACACATGAGAAGGCAGATGGCCACCTCGGCATTGGCCCCGTCGGGAAGTCCCTCCGCCTCGAGCGCCTGGGTAGCCTCCTCGTCGGTAAGGGTGTCGGGGTCGGCCTCGGTGCCGGCCGCATGCTCGAGAGAGGCCGCAAGCGAGCGGTCGTCCGGGTCAATGCGCCGCGCCACCCTGAGCGCCGCTGCAGCTGCGCGCGGCATCTCGGCTGCCACAAAGTACTCGGCAAAGTTGACGAAGGCCCGCACAAGGTGAGACGCCTCGCTCGCACGCTCGAACACCGAGAACGAAAGCGCCAGATACTCGCGCATATCCCCAGCAACCCGGCAGAGGTCCGCCAGGTTTAGACGATGCTCGCAGCCCATGGGGTTCCAGCGCACGGCCTGGCGCAGGGCAACCGCAGCGGACTCGTAGTCGCCGCAGTGGACGTTTGCAAGGGCAAGATCGGCATACAGGCGATCAAGCGGCTCGCCCACATCGCGCAGCTCACGCGGGTCGCGCTCCACGCGACGATACGCCAGGCGCTCAAAGAGCGTCGGGAAGCTAAACCACTGCAGCTCGTCGGTAGTGGGACAGTTACGATCGACATACTCCTCGGCATCCTCGGCGAGTCGCGAGAGAAGCTCGCGCGACTGCTCGGCCTGTCCCTGTATCAGCAACCCCTCGGCGCGCAGCAGCTCGTCCGAAAGGGTGGTTCTTGCGTTGCTCATAAGACTCCTTGTCTGAGGTGCGTTCAATTCAGTCTACCCAACATGGCCCGTGGTTTGGTGCCAAAAGCCCGCGGTGTTGGGATTGCCTATCCGCGGACCTCACGGGTGTGCGAGCCCCTACCTGCGTCCAGCCAGGGCAAAGTCGATACGCCCGCGCGCGGGGTCTGTGCCCACGACCTCCACGGGCACTCGCTGCCCAAGCGAGTAGCTGCGGCCGCTCTCCTCGCCTATGAGCTGCATGCGCGTCTCGTCGTAGAAGAACCACTCGTCGCCAAGGGCCCTCACGGGGAGCAGTCCCTCGGCCCCCGTGTCGTCGAGCATCACAAAGAGGCCAAAGCGCTCGCACCCGGTGACAACACCAGAGAAGCGCTCGCCCACGCGATTGGCAAACAGCTGGGCCATCTTGATCTTTTGGGAGTCACGCGAGGCGGCGTCGGCCACGCGCTCGCGCTCAGAGCAGGTGCGACAGAGCTGGGGCAACACCCGCGCCACCGCGCGCTGCTCCGCCGTGTCGAGCCTCTTTGCCAAAAGCGCCTTGAGCGCGCGATGCACCACCACGTCGGGATAGCGCCTGATGGGCGAGGTGAAGTGGCAGTAGGCCTTGGCGCCAAGCGCGTAGTGCCCGAGGTTGTGGGGCAAGTAGATGGCCCGCTTTTGGGCGCGCAGCAGAAGTGAGCTTGCCAGCAGCTCACCTGGGGTGCCCTTGGCGCGCGCCAGCACGTCCTGCACCACATATGGGTCGCCAGACACCAGCCGCTCGGCATCACCCGGCTCAAGCAGGCGCAGCTCGTGAAGTGCAGGCAGCGTCTGCGAAAGGCTCTCTGGGGCCGGGCGCTCATGCACGCGATACGCCGCGGGCACCTCTGCCTGCGCAAGCATGTCCGCTACGGCCTCGTTTGCCATCAGCATGGCCTCCTCAATGAGGCTTGTGGCGCGAGTGCGCACGCGCAGGACCGCGTCTACTGGCCGGCCCTGTTCGTCGAGCACAACCTTGGACTCGGTCGTCTCGAAGTCAACGGCTCCGCGCCTCGCCCGCAGCTCAAGCCGCTTTTGGGCAATCTCGTCGAGGGTCCTTATGGCCTCGGCAACGGCAGGTGCATGCTCCGGTGCACAGTCAAGCTCGTCCGACGTCACGCGCTCCTCGAGCAGCGCGTCCGCAGTGGCGTAGTCCAGCCTGGCCCGCGAGCGTATTGCCGAGGGACAGGCCTCGGCCGAGCGCACGCGGCCCTGCGCGTCAAGCTCGAGCAGGACGCTCATGGCAAGCCGGTCCTCGTTTGGCCTCAGCGAACAAAGGTCGTTGCAGAGACGCTCGGGCAGCATGGGAAGCACGCGGTCGGCCAGGTAGACCGAGCAGGTGCGTGCCCTCGCCTCTATGTCCATGGGGCTGTCCCAGCCAAGATAGGCGGTGACGTCGGCAATGTGCACCGCCACCTCGTAGCCGTCGTTGGTGCGCCGCGCAAAGACCGCGTCGTCAAAGTCGCGCGCATCGGTTGGGTCTATGGTGAAGGTCACCTCGCTGCGCAGGTCGCGACGGTTCTTCTCGCGCGCAAGCGTTGCCGCAACGTCGCCGGTCAGCTCGGCCGCCTGTGCCAGGGCCGCAGGCGAGAACTCGGTGGCGAGCCCGTGTGAGGCAATCACGGTCTCCATGAGGAGGTCCAGCTCCTCGGGGGCGCCAACCCTCCTGTCAAGCGTCACCACACCCGCCGTTCCGCGAGCGGGATAGGCCAGGATTCGGGCCTCTACCACGTCCCCATCCTGCACGCCAAGACGGTCGGCGCACTCGTCCTCGGGCAAAACAAAGAAGTCGTGCGAGATGCGCCCGTCAAGCGGAGTTACCGCACCAAGGGGACCCGCCGGCGCATAGCTTCCCAAAAAGGTGAGCGTCGCGCGCTGCAGCACGGCCCGTACACGCGCAACGGGCTCGGGCGTGCCCTCGCGCTGCACGCTGACCTGCACCTCGTCGCCGTTCATGGCCTCGCGGACGCCTCCGCGCGCCACGGCAAAGGTGCCCTCGGCGGTCTCGACGCTTGCCACGCCCGGCCTCACGATGGTGATGGTCCCCGTGAGCAGGACCTGCGGCTTCTTGCGAGGCCCGGAGTTGCGGCCGCGCCGGTTGCTGCCCCTATGTGGCCTTTTGCGTCCCATGTGCTCTCACCCATTCCTTTGCGCGGCAAGCCCGCTACGCGAGTCGCCGGCGCTGCCTTTCAATTACTTATCTATCTCTTACCCATTGTTGGTCTCTCGCGTAACAAAAGGCGGCCCGGCTCAATTGCCGGACCGCCTCGCTAATGACTCGCTTGCGTGAGACCGCTACACCTTGAGGTAGCGCCTCATGGCAATGATCGAACCAAAGGTGCCCAGGATCAGACCGCCCAGCACGAGGCCCGCGTAGGTCCTCAGCACAATGCGGGTAGGCAGGGTGAACGAGAGGAACTGCAGGCTGTTCTCGAGGCGCGGGATGAGCGCCTGCATGCCAAAGTGCAGAACGGCAATGGCAAGGAGCGAGCCAAGCAGGGCCTCGATGACGCCCTCGGCCACAAACGGCCCACGAATGAAGCCGTTGGAGGCGCCAACCAGACGCTCGATGGCAATCTCGCGACGACGCGAGGAGATGGCCAGGCGAATGGTGTTGTTAATGAAGACGAACGCCACAAAGGTCAGTAGCGCAACCAGCACGATGGCGCCAATGCGGATGTAGTTCGTGAGGCTAAAGAGGCGCTCGACCGTCTCGCGGCCGTACTGCACCGACGCGCTCACGTCATCGGGGTCATCGCAGACGGCAACAAAGTCGGGGTCGCCCACCAGCTTGTCGGCGGTTGCCTCGACCTGCTGCGGGTCGTCGAGCTTGATGACCAGTGATGCCGGCACGGGGTTCTCGCCATCGAGAGCGGCCACGGCGTCTGCCGCATTGCGGTTGCTCATGGTCTCTTTGTACTCCTGGAGCGCCTCGTCCTTGCTCTTGTAGCGCACGGACTCAACGTTGCCCCAGCCCTGGACCTTGGCCTGAAGGGCGTCGACGGCAGCCTGGTCGGCCTCGTCGGAGAGGAAGGCCTGGATGGTCACGCGGTCCTCGACGTTGCCCACCAGGTTGGTGATCATCGCGGAGCCCAGCACAAACAGGCCAATGATGAACAGCGACAGGAAGATGGTCACGATGGCGCCAAAGACCGTCGACCAGTTGCGGCGGAAGTGCTTGAGTGCCTCGCGAATCGAATAGCCGATGTTAGACATAGGTACCGTAACCTCCCCTCTCCTGGTCACGCACAACGTGGCCAGCCTCAAGGGCGATAACGCGCCTGCGCATGGAGTCGACCATCTCGCGGTCGTGCGTTGCCATGATAACGGTGGTGCCCGCACGGTTAATGCGGTCGAGCAACTTCATGATGCCCAGAGAGATGGCGGGGTCGAGGTTACCCGTGGGCTCGTCGCACACCAGCAGAGGCGGGCGATTGACCATGGCGCGGGCAACGGCAACGCGCTGCTGCTCGCCACCCGAGAGCTGGTCGGGATAGGCGTCAGTGCGGTCGGACAGGCCTACGAGGCGAAGCACCTCGGGCACCTGCACCTTAATGACCGAGCGCGGCTTGCCAATGCACTCAAGGGCAAAGGCCACGTTCTCGTAGCAAGTCTTGTCGGGCAGGAGTTTGAAGTCCTGGAACACGCAGCCAATCTGACGGCGAAGGTACGGAACCTTCCAGTTGCGCATGCGCGTAAGGTCCTGGCCGGCGACCAGAACCTTGCCCTTGGTGGCACGAAGCTCGCGGGTGAGCAGCCTGATGAAGGTCGACTTACCAGAGCCGGAATGGCCAACGACGAAGACGAACTCGCCAGGATAGATGTCAAGGCTGACGTCATCAAGAGCGGGCTTGTTGGGCTGAGACGGGTAGATGTGTGTGACGTTTTTGAACGATACGGTAGGAGTTCCCTCGTGAGACACGATCGCGGGGGCGGCATCGGCGAGCGAGGCGTACTGGCTGGGGGCGTTCTGCGGCCCCTCCGCCTCGAGCTCCTCTGCCGTGGGAACCGCGGGCACGTCTACGACGGCCGGGCGCTCCTGGACGGGCTCTTCGCGCCGACCGCGGTACAGAACGGCGTCGATTGCGGCCTCCATGGCCTCGTCGACGGGCTGTGCCTGGTCTGCGGCCTGCGCCACATCCTGGACGGCCTGCTGATCGAGGTCGTCCTCGTGTCGCTCACTGCTGCGAAAATGGTTTGCCACGAAAGCTCCTTCTTTCACGTAGCGACGTTGACAGATACGAAAACATGCTAGCAGATGACCAGCTTGGAGCACTTGAGTGCTCAGTTGTTACTGCAAAAGACCATAGTGGGCTACCCGTGCCAAGGCGGGGCGTTACTCTGCGCCACCCACCATCCAGCGATGGTAGCCGACCACAAACTGGTCAAGGTCGCCGCCGGTGAGGACCGAGTCGGTGTTTCCGGTCTCGACGCCCGTGCGCAGGTCCTTGACCATCTGGTACGGGTAGAGCACGTAGCTGCGAATCTGGTTGCCCCAGGCAATGTCGTGCTTGGGTCCGCGCAGCTCGTCCATCTCGGCGGCACGCCGCTCCAGCTCCATCTCATAGAGCTTCGAGCGCAGGACGTTCATCGCAAAGGCCTTGTTCTGGAGCTGGCTGCGCTCGTTTTGGCAGGTGACCACAATGCCCGTGGGCAAGTGCGTGATGCGCACCGCAGAGTCGGTGGTGTTGACGCCCTGGCCTCCGTGCCCGTGGCTGTGGAACACGTCGATGCGCAGGTCGTCGGGATTGATGTCGACCTCGATGTCGTCGGGGAGGACTGGCAGCACCTCCACGCCAGCAAAGGTCGTCTGGCGGCGCTTCTTTGCGTCGGTTGGAGAGATGCGCACCAGTCGGTGCACGCCCTGCTCCCCGCGAAGCATGCCGTAGGCGTTGTGGCCGGCCACCGTGAACATGGCTCGGTCGAGGCCGATCGCCTCGCCTGCCGGAGCGTCGTTGACGGTCACCTTCCAGCCGCGGCGGGCACAGTAGGCCTGGTACATGCGGAAGAGCATTGCGCACCAGTCCTGGGCCTCGAGGCCGCCTTGGCCGGGCGTCACCGTGACGATTGCGTCGCCGTGGTCGAGCTCGTCGGTAAACCAGCTCGAGAGCTCGAGCTCCGAGAGGTCGGCCTCCAGCTCGCCCATGAGCTGCGCGGCCTCGTCAAGCAGCTCCTCCTCGCCCATCTCGTCGGCGAGGTCAAGGGCCGCCGAGGCGTCCTCGAGCTTTGCGCGCGCCTGCTCAATGCCGGCCACGTCCTCGCGCGCACGAGTGAGTCGCGTCATCGTTGCGCTTGCCGCGTCGGCATCGTTCCAAAAGTCGGGACGAGCGCTCTCCAGCTCAAGACGGCGCACCTCCTCGCGACGATCATCAATGTGCAGGTAGCGCTCCACCTCGTCCAAACGCTCCGTAAGCGCCTGTATGCCGGCGCGTGTTGCATCCGCCATGGGTAAGCCTCTTTTCTTGCAAATTGGCGAATGCGGCTGTGCGAACAGCTCCTTCGCCTAACGAGTGCCCGCATCACGACCAGGGGCCATGATGCGGGCACTCGTCTGTCTATTTGACTTGTCAGCGGTTGCGACCGTGGCAGTTCTTGAACTTCTTGCCGCTTCCGCAGGGGCAGGGCTCGTTGCGCCCGACGTTGACGTAGGGATCGGGGTCGTCGGCCTTGCGGTAGGTTGCGACCGTGGACTGCCCGGGCTGAACCTGCTGGCGGCCCGCAGCTCGCGGACCGGCCTGCTGGGGAGCCGCGGCACGACCGGTACCGCCCTGGTCGCCATCGACCTCGCGCGGACCAGAGTAGTTGGCACCCTTGAGCTCGGCGGGCTCGGAATCGCTGTCCTGCGCCGCAGGCGCGGGGGCACGCACGAGCTCGATGCGCAGGATGGTGCGCAGGAAGTCCTCGTACATGGTGTTGACCAGCTCGGTGAAGGCGGCGTACGCCTCGCTCTTGTACTCCACGAGCGGGTCACGCTGGCCAAAGCCGCGCAGGCCAATGCCCGTCTTGAGGTAGTCCATCTCCTGCAGGTACGCCATCCAGCGCGTATCGATGACGCGCAGCATCACCTGCGCGGAAAGGTCGTGCATCACCTCGTCGGAGAGGCGCTCGGACTTCTCCTCGTAGCAGGCGCTCACAAAGTCGTCGACCTTGTCCACGATCTCTTCGTGCAGGTCGTCCTGCGAGATGCTGGGAACGTCCTCACGACCGGTGAGGTCGCTCATCCAGCGCTCGAGACCCTCGGTGTCCCAGTCGCTCGAATCGACTGCCTCGGAGCAGAACTCGGCCACCTTGCGCTCGGCGGTGTCATAGGTGACGTCGTTCACGTGCTCGGTGAGGTCCTTGCCGTCCAGGATCTTGTTGCGCTCCTCGTAGATGACCTGGCGCTGCTTGTTCATGACGTCGTCGTAGTCAAGAACGTTCTTACGCATGGCAAAGTTGATTTCCTCGACCTTGCGCTGTGCGCTCTCAACGGCCTTGGTGACCATCTTTGCCTGAATGGGCATGTCGGGCGGCATGTCGTACTTGACCATCATGGCGGCAATGCGGTCCATGCGGTCCCCGCCAAACAGGCGCATCAGGTCGTCGTCGAGCGAGAGGTAGAACTGGGTCTCGCCCGGGTCGCCCTGACGGCCGGAACGACCGCGAAGCTGGTTGTCGATACGACGGCTCTCGTGGCGCTCGGTGCCAATGACGCAAAGGCCGCCTGCCTTGATCACGTGCTCGCGCTCGCTCTTGCAGATCTCGCGGGCCTTTGCCAGGGCGCTTGCACGCTCCTCCTCGGTGGCCTCCTCGGGGTCAATGCCGCGCTCGCGCAGCAGGTCCTGGGCTAGGAAGTCTGGGTTTCCGCCCAGAAGGATGTCGGTGCCTCGACCAGCCATGTTCGTTGCGATGGTCACGGCGCCCTTGCGGCCGGCCTGGGCCACAATCTGCGCCTCGCGCTCGTGGTACTTGGCGTTGAGCACCTGATGGCGGATGCCGCGCTTGTCAAGGATGCGAGACAGGCGCTCGGAGCTCTCGACGGTCACCGTGCCCACCAGGCAGGGCTGGCCGGCGGCATGGCGCTCGGCCACGTCGTTTGCGACGGCGTCAAACTTGTACTCGATCGTCTGATACACGAGGTCGTCGTGGTCCTCGCGAATGACCGGCTTGTTGGGCGGAATCGCCTGCACGGGAAGGTTGTAGATCTCGCGGAACTCGGCGTCCTCGGTCATGGCGGTACCGGTCATGCCGGCGAGCTTGTCGTAGAGGCGGAAGTAGTTCTGCAGCGTGATGGTCGCGAGCGTCTGGTTCTCCTCGCGGACGAGCACGCCCTCTTTGGCCTCGATTGCCTGGTGCAGACCCTCGGAGTAGCGCCTGCCCTCCATAATGCGGCCGGTGAACTCGTCGACGATCTTGACCTCACCATCGACGACCACGTACTGCTGGTCGCGATGGAACATGTACTGGGCCTTGAGCGCCTGCTGCAGGTGATTGACGAGCTGGCCAGACATGTCGGCGTAGATGTCGTCGACGCCCAGCGCGCGCTCCACCTTGGTGAGGCCGCGCTCGGTGGTGGCAATGGTGTGCTTTGCCTCGTCCATCTCAAAGTCGACGTCGGGAATGAGCCCACGGACCGCGCGTGCAAAGTCCTTGTAGGTACTCGCCGATTTGGTGCCCGCGCCAGAGATGATGAGCGGCGTGCGGGCCTCGTCGATGAGAATGGAGTCGACCTCGTCGACGATGGCAAAGTGATGCCCACGCTGCACGCGCATGGCGGCACGCGTGACCATGTTGTCGCGCAGGTAGTCAAAGCCAAACTCGGAGTTGGTGCCATAGGTGACATCGGCCGCGTATGCGGGCTTCTTAAGGTTGAGCTTCATGCCGTTTTGCAGCAGGCCCACATTGAGCCCCATGTAACGGTAGATCTCGCCCATCCACTCGCTGTCTCGCTTGGCGAGGTAGTCGTTGACCGTAACGATGTGAACGCCCTCGCCGGGGATGGCATTGAGGTAGCCGGCGAGCGTTGAGACAAGGGTCTTGCCTTCGCCGGTCTTCATCTCGGCGATCATGCCGCGATGAAGGGCTATGCCGCCAATGACCTGCACGTCAAAGTGACGAAGGCCCGTTGTGCGTCGTGACGCCTCGCGGACGGCGGCAAAGGCCTCGGGCAGCAGGTCGTCGAGAGACTCCCCGTTGGCGTTACGCTCCCTAAAGAGCGCCGTCTGAGCCTTGAGCTCGCTGTCATCCATCGCCGTGAACTTGGGCTCCAACGTGCCCACACGGTCGGTTATGGCGCGAAACTCCTTGAGCTGTTTGTCGGCACCGCGCGACAGTAGGCGCGAAAAGAAATTGGGCATTCGAACGATCCCCTAAGTTCTCTGCCGGAGCAATTGGCTCCGTAGACTTTTTACATGCGTCTTACTTTATCAATTGCTCGTGAGTGGCCGCCTGTGGGTGTCCCCTGCCACCAAAAGCGCAGAGTCCCTTCCCAAAGGCTCCACGTAGTGCCGCGGTGCGTGAGGGTGTGCCAGTCGCTCGGTCTGCCATTCGCATCGAGGGCAATGGCGGGCCACCTGCGTCGCCCAAGGGCCAAAACCCCTCTAGGAACCCTCTAGGAGCTTAGGCCGTGGCTGGTTCGAATCCGCCGCCCATGGCGGCATCCACGGCATGCCGCAGTGTGGACGAGGGCGGAACTCCCTGGCTCTCTATGAGCCTGCGGGCAAAGCGACGGTAGACTCCCGGAATCTCAAACGCGCGGCCAGTGGTCCTTAGGGCATGCACCAAGAGAATCACCGCATCCTCCCTGAGCTCAATCAGACGATGGGCCTCCTGGGCGTATCGGACCGCGAGCTTCCCCTTGTTAAGCCTGAGTGCCGCCTCGCCTGCCGCAACCAGGCCATCGACGTACATCGACTTGATCTCTTCCACGCGCTCGACGACGCGCTGGCCCAGGACAAGCACATGAGTGTCCGGCCCGCCCGCATAGACCTGCTCCATGCGACGCGCATGCTCGAGCACGGCGTAGTCGTCACCGTCCTCGCTTACCGTGGCAATTGACTCCTTCGTAAACTCGTCGATGTCACAGCTTACGATGGACGTGTTGAGCCCAACGGAGCCTTGGGCCTTGTCGGCCATCAAGGGATTGGCCTCACAGCTGCCCACGAGAAGCTGCTTGCGCGCCTCACCCGTTGCCTCGTAGAGCTTTCTTGGGCCCCGGATATAATCCTCTCCCGGCCAGAGCATATCTATTATTTGGTAGCGGGGCATCCTGTGCAGCGGCGCCAAAGCCAGCAGCATGAGCAGGTCACGCGAACGACGACGGCTGAACGAGGAATCGGGCAGTCTCTTTCCGTCCACCTTTACGCCAAACGTTCCAAAGATGCTTATGTGGATGCGCCAGCCCGACTCGCTTTGCGGCAAGATCTCTTCCTGCACGCCCGTACGCATTGCCTCGGCTATTTGAAGCGTGCTGGCACGAAGCGTACTCTGGTCGGCCCCTGCCTGCTCCTGCTGGTGCCGGACACGCATGGAGTGATACACGTCGATCCAACTTGCGGGCATGCTCAGCTTGAGGTCTTCCGAAACGGGCCCGCAGTCGCATAGCAGCATGTTCACGACCCAAAGGGCATCCCGGGGAAGCGGCGTCACCACCAGTGAGGCCTCACCCACAGTCTCCCCCTCCGCGCGTCTCTTTGCGGCATCCTTGGCCATCCTTGCCAAAAGCAACAGGCACTCTGGACGACTGTCTTCTGAGCAGTACCGCCCAAATGCGTTTCGCTCGCCTATGCAATAGAGCGTTGCTGCGTCAACAAGCTCGGCGGATGACCGAAGGTAGTCCATATCGAGGTCTCTCGCGATCGTTGCTGCCCTTGCGGCGCGCACATGTGCGCGCGACAACGCCCGCATGTGCAGGTCGCTGACCGCGGCGACCGTGAGAAACACCGCCTGGAGGAAGGTGTCGCCAAGTCGCTCGGCACGGATTGCCGCGTCTTCAATAGCCCCCGGGTCGGCCACACCGGACATGAGAACCTTTGGCATGGCCGCGCAGGCCCTGTGATATGCCCCAATCTGAGGCATTCGCGCCGACTTAAAGAACTCCTCTGCGCGCGCAATGAGGTTTCGCTCGCGCTGGTCTGGAACGCCGCCCAGCAATGCAAGTGACAGCGTCATGTCATCGCACAAGAATGCGTCAAACAGACTATTGGGATCCTTTAACAAGAGGCCACTTGTTATTTGCGCATAGGCCTCCCCAAAGTGTCCCGCATAGAGTGAGCGACACACCGCAAGATGGTCAGCGCCTGCGATGCTGGTGGAGTCGTTGGCGTGCGGCGCACCCTCCTCGTACGCCCGCCATGGGTTTCTCCACAGCATGCGACAGCAGCCAAGTATGCGAACATGCCTGTGCAAGCGCATATCGGTGGATGTTTCAAGCGGGATCCGCGACGCCCTCTCAAGTGCCTCGCTTGTGTCTTCCCAACCTCGTGCAATGCAACAGAGGGCCGCATTGGTGAGGCTGAACCTCGTTTGGTCCACCTCAGAAGATGTATCGACCGACTGCAGTGCCGACTCAACTAGGCTGAGGGCACCCGCCTCAATATAGGTGACACCCCATGCGATTGAGACCGCCGCAAGCTCACGCGCATCAGAGCACACGGCGCAAACAGTGGCCGACCTGCCAATCTTCCCACGCGACACGAGCATGCCACACGCCCTCGATACCAGCTTTGCTTCACCGGCTGCGAGCGTATGGAGCTTCGGCGAGCACCTCTTGAAGACGTCGTCGTCGCAGATGCCGCAGCAGCAAAAGGTCTTGTCGTGCAAGTCAATGCCAAAGAAAGGCGTGTCATGGTTGAGCCAGGTGAGCTGCTCGGCGTCACAGCGACCAGCCACCAAGGCGACGTCTTCCATGCTGCCCTGGCCCAAGAGCATCATTGCAAGCCGAACGCGAAACTCCTCCTCGGGAAGCCATTTGTTGAGGAGCTCCCCCAAAAGTCCTTGGAGCGACACCGTATAGCGCGCGCCAGTTTCGGGGGCGTCCTCACCAAGCGCAGCATCGCTTCGCAGCGCTACCACAAGCGAAGGTATGCCACCCGTGAGCTCATAGGATTTGCTCCGCTCTTGATACGACCTAAACACAAGCTCATCGGTCCGCACAACCACAGCCCCATGAAGCGCCTCCACGAGCTGCTCGGACTCTGGACGCACGCATAGGAGCACCTGGCACCCGCCGTCAACAAGGCGCCCAATGGCCCCGGCTTCGGAGTGGGTCTGGGACTCGTCTCCTGGCGCAATCCCGTCCACCACCACAAGCGTTTTAGGGTTAGCCGAAACAGAGGCAAGCGCATCGCGTGAGATTCGCACGAGCCTCTTACAGGCTACATCTGGGGCAAGGTTGTCGAGCGCAGCCGTAATCACGCGATAGCCCCTGTCCCTTGCCTCCATCGCGGTCTTGTTTGCAATGAATGTCTTGCCCATGCCAGGGCCCGAGCAAATTGCAAGCAGCTGAACTGGGCTATAGCCTTCAAGCGCCTGTGGGGTTCCCAGGCTGTCTTCTGCCATGCCGTGTCTTTGGCGCGGAAGAGAGATCCAGCTCTGTTGAATAGCACTTGATTTGCCGCCCTGCTTTGACTGAGCCATACGATCACCCACAGCTTCCACGCACATATCTAGAACCAGCATCGTTAGTTTTGTCTTGCGAGATAAACCATATCCGCGATGCGTTGCGGCACCGGCTTGATCTTTAAAGACGTTTTGATATTGAGTGCAAGCTGGAACGTAGTTACGTGCGACCTGAGTTGTGCGGTTCATGTTGTTTTCGCAGGTCAAACTATGTAAATCTCAACTTGCACCGTTTTTACTATTTGTACTATTACGTTGATTTCATTTGTTGATAACTCGTTATATGTGCAAATTGGGGCGGCAAGTGGCATAGCAAGAAGTTACTGTTACTTATAATCTACTGCTTTATTTTCTATATCTCAGAGGGCCGCTCTCTTTGACTGTTAGAGGCTTACCTATTTTCGCGCGCACTTCCTTGTGAGATTCATTCGTTGGAGGCGTACTCCTCGTAGGGTTTTCCGCTATAAGCGACACGGTGCCAGGCGCCCGCGTCCCCACGTTCTTTGTAATGTCTAGCAACCAGCGTCGTGCACGGGCATGCGCTCGATGAGTCAAGAATCCGTGCGTTCTATTGCCAACGGACGGGTCGGATTGCCCTGCCCTGCATCTGCATGGAAGCTCTCAACAGATATAGGAATCTATCCTTGCCTGTAACAAAAACGCCCCCTCCGGCAAGATGCCAGAGGGAGCGTATGCATGTATTAGTGACTGCGCCGGAGGACAGAAAATGCCCCTCGTTGGTCAGCGACGTCCTGCTCTCCCACGGACTCGCTCCGCAGTACCATCGGCGCTCGGGGGCTTAACTTCCGGGTTCGGAATGGGGGACCGGGTGTGCCTCCCCTGCCATGGTCGCTGACCAACGAGGGGCATTCTGCTGTCAGGGGGCGGGCCTGCCGCCGTGCCCTCAGGGCCGCACAGCGCGACTTCCGACGACGTCCCTCTCAAGGTGTCGCAGACCGAATGTGTGATCGAAAGAAGAGCTCGGCCTATTAGTACCGCTCGGCTGAAGCGCTCGCACGCCTTGCACCTGCGGCCTATCGACCTGGTGGTCTACCAGGGGCCTTACCAGAAGGAAAACTCATCTTGGGACTGGCTTCCCGCTTAGATGCTTTCAGCGGTTATCCAGACCGGACACAGCTACCGGGCGATGCCGTTGGTCGACAACCCGTACACCGGAGGTCCGTCCACCCCGGTCCTCTCGTACTAGGGGCAGCCTCCCTCAATTTTCCTGCGCCCACGGAGGATAGGGACCGAACTGTCTCACGACGTTCTGAACCCAGCTCGCGTACCGCTTTAAATGGCGAACAGCCATACCCTTGGGA
>CADCHF010000005.1:0-94964 GCA_902801175.1 uncultured Coriobacteriaceae bacterium
CTCGCGACGGACGCCCTTGCCATCGGCTACGCGCTTCCCGCTGCCGGGCGCGCCGGGGACTTTCACCCCTTGGGTGTGTGCCATGCCCGGCACACCAAAAAGGGCGCCTCGGATTCTTCCGAGGCGCCTCGCGTTTTCGCAGGTAAATAAGCTAATCCGTTACTCCCACTCTACGATAGGGTTCGGCTTGCGCAGAAGCTCTTCCTCAAGATCCGTCGAGACTACCTGGATATGGGCTCGTTCCCCGAAACTGTAGCAGCTGATTGGTAAGGCGGCGGCCCAAAGGGACCGCCGCCTCGTTCGCTCTATTGGCTTATTGCTCCTACCGGCGGAGCCCTTCCATACGGTCCGCCTCGCCCGCCACTCGGCAGCAGGCGTAGGCGGTCAGCGCGATGACGCCGAGCGCCACCAGGATTGCCTTCCTCACGGGATCACCTCCTCCCCCTGGCCTAGGTCGGGCATGACCTGCGTGACGCGGCCGCGCGAATTGGCCAGAGTGCGGCATTATAGGAAAACACGGCTCAGCCCCTCTAGGTTGACAATCTCATTCTTGATGTGTGACGGTGGCGTCACGTCATGCGACCGAGTCGTCAAAGAAAGGCTGCAAATCCGTCACGGGCGGGAACACATCGTGCGATTGTCCCCTCCCCGGGAGAGACAGCCTTTCAAAACACATTCGCTTTGTGCATCACCGTCAATGTGATCTGACTGCTTCTAGGAAAGCCTCGTCCAGCACGTCCCACGAGGTCATTTCAGGCGCGGTGGCTAATCGTGCCAGTTCGTAAAGCTCGGCGTCCTCCCGCGCTGCCCACTCGTCAAGCTCGGGCACATGGGGCACGAGCGCGCGCTCACTGCCCTTGGCCTTGGCCGTGAGAAGTCCATCGACGACTGGGCGAAGGCTTCCTCAGTGGTAAACCAGCAGGTAGATGACCTGTTCTAAGCCCTTCTATATGATGCGAATCTTGAAGTCGCAGACATCGTAGCCATAGCCTAAGGTCTTTGTGCGCTCCCACGAGAGCTTTGAGTGCATGTCGCCATAGCAGATGTCATCGGCATCGCAGAAGCCGCGGACGATTTCTGGACAGCCATAGCGCACGCAGGTGTCAAGATAGGGACACTTGGTCATGTTGAAGCGCATCTCGCCTTTTGCCAGGTACCCGTCCTGTGACGCAAAGCCCGCCTGTGGTCCAAAGCTCTTCTTTGTCATGCTGAAGAAGACCTTGGGCGCAATCTTGTACAGTCCAGGAATCTTGAAGAGCTTCTTTACCAAGCCGGCCATGCCACCAGCGCGCCATTTGTAGTACTCAACGAGGAAGTCCGCCGTCTCGTTGCGATCGACGCCCTCAGCGAGCATGGCGTCAAAGACGGCGACCGCGGGATAGATTCGCTCTCGCGTATGCATGTAGTATGCCTTTGGCTCGCTGGCGTTCTCCTCGAGCAGCTCGTCATAGCGCTTGAGCGCCCTGTCCATGATTGCCTGCGCCTTTGCGCTTCCATAGCGCTGCTCAAGATGGGGAACAATCTGCACAAGGTATCTCACGCGCTTTGCCATGGAAAGGTCCTTTCGTACCCAATTGCCATGTTGGCGAAATCGCAGCTAGCGGCACTGCCGTGTGTTCCAAATACGGATAGTTGACTATTTGGTCCCCACCAAGAGGCTCGACCCACTAAGCGACAAGAGCGTGCCTTCGAGCTTGCTCATGAAGAGGCCATTGTCGGTGGGGATCATGCGCACGTCCTGGTAGCCTTCGTCCCTCAGGCTCTGGCAGAACTGTTCCATGTCCCCGTAGCGCATTGGGCTCATGATGTCATGGATGGCAAAGGTTCCGCCCTTCTTGAGGCAGCGAAGGGTCTCTCTCAAAAGCTCCTGCTTGTTTGCGCCCGTCACGTTGTGATACACGTAATTGCTGGTCACGGCGTCAAAGCTCTCGTCCACAAAGGGAAGCTCCGTGGCGTCTCCAGGCATAAAGCTCGTGTTGGAGACGCCTTCGGCGGCGGCGTTGCGTTCGCAGAGGTCCTTGTTGAACGAGGCGTACTCCGCTCCCCAGCGATCGACTCCAATCACACGCGCCTGTGGGTTTCGCTTGGCCACGGCTATCGCAAGGGCGCCGGAGCCACACCCCACATCGAGACAGACGCCTCCCTCTGGAAGGTCAACGTAGGCGGCGGTACCCTCAACGATCTGCTTTGAAAGCTTTCGCTTTCCCTTGTATGAGAATGCCTGGTACAGGGCTGCGGTATAAAGCGCGGCGGCTCCTGTTCCGGCTGCGGCCGCAGCTATTGTGGCCGCTACGTACCTTGGAGCCTTGGCAGCTTTTGCGGCAAGCGCGCACCCGGCGAGCGCCACAGATCCTGCGGCAAAGCCTATGACCATGCCTCTGGGCACCCAGTTGGCGTAATCGGGTAGCTGGTCGTTTGATGCCGGGGTGTTCTGAGTGACCATGTCCGCTCCTTGGATCTAAACCATACATACAAGTTAGTTCACTCTAACATGTGTCAACTCATTCTAACTCAATGGTTTGGGCAGCTGAGCCAAAGGTCCATCATGGCAAGCTCAAGATTACGTTAGAGAGGAGTCGGCGGCGCAGACGAACGAGGGGCCAAGACTGCTCCTGGCCCCTCGTCGATTTCATACAACCGCACTTGGCTGTTACAGCTTCTTGTAGAAGTACTTTTGTGTCTTCTTGTGCGTGTAGCCAATGTGCTCGTAAAAGCCGTGCGCCTCTGTGCGTTCCACACGAGAGTTGAGCTTGATGTAGCTGCCGCCCTCGCTGGCGACCATCTCCTCAAAGGCACCGAGCAGCCTGCGTCCCACTCCTCTGCCCTGTTCCTCGGGAACAACAGCCAAGGCTATGACGTTGTATCCGCCATGGTTGTGCAAGGTGTCATAGCGCTCTGCGTGGAGGAACGCTATCACCTTATTGCTCGAGTCATCCACAAAGACCAGGCAGATATGATGCGGGTCGTCAGAGAGCTGGGCTATGCGGCTGCGCACAAAGTCAAGCTCGCAGTCGTATCCAAGCGAGCGCGTAAAGATGTCATAGACCTCTGGCGCGTCTTCTACCAGCATCTTTCTGATCATGCTCAGTCCCTCCGCACGAACGTCGCAGCGTTAGTCCAGGTCGGCACCGTTGCTCTCGATGACCTTCTTGTACCAGAAGAAGCTGTCCTTGCGATAGCGCTTCATCTCCTTGAGGTCAAACTCGTCGCGGTCCACGTAGATGAGACCGTAGCGCTTGGTGATGCCCTCATGGGTCGAGATGAGGTCAAAGGCGCTCCAGGGGCTGTAGCCCATGAGGTCAACGCCATCGGTGATGGCCTCCTGGCAGGCCTTGATGTGCTGACGGAGGTAGTCGATGCGGTAGTCGTCATGAATGCGCGGCTCGCCGTCCTCCCAAACCAGCTCGTCGCGAACGCCGCAGCCGTTCTCGGTGATGAGCAGCGGCAGCTGGTAGCGTTCCCACAGCTGACGCAGCGTCACACGTAAGCCCACGGGATCGATGCCCATGCCGTAGCTGGTGGTCTTCTGCAGCGGATTGCTCACGTTGGCTGCGAGGCCGGGATAGGTCATGAGGCCCGTCATGAAGGCAATGCGACCGCCAGCTGCCTTTGCCTCGGCAACGACGCGCTCGCCCTCCTCGACGTCCACGTACTTGGCGCAGCCAGCGCCGTAGTAGTTGAACGCAATGAAGTCAGGATTGGCGTCCTTGAGGGCTACCCAGTCCTCGTCTTCTACATCGGGGGCAATGCCCTGGTCGCTCCACCAGTTCCACAGGGCCTCGGGGTACTCGCCAAAGACGGCGGTGTCGAGGAAGAGGCGGTTGCGCAGCTGGTCCCAGTCCATGGCGGCAAGGTTATCCTCAGGGCTGGAGCTTGCCGGATAGATGGCCGTGATGTTGGGCGCCGGAGCAATCCATGCATCGGGGCACATCTCATGGCACAGAATCATGGCCTTGGCCTGGGCCACCAGCATGTGATGGTTGGCCTGCCACTGGCCCTTGGGCCCGCCGTACTGCGCGCCTTGGAAGAGAGCCATCATGTTCTGCTCATTGATGGTCAGCCAATACTTGACCTTGTCGCCGTAGGCAGTGAAGCAGACTCGGCAGTACTCAACGAAGTCGTCGATGCACTTGCGCGACGCCCAGCCGCCGTAGCGGTCCTGCAGGCACTGGGGCAGGTCAAAGTGATAGAGCGTCACCACGGGCTCGATGCCGTTGGCGTGGCACTCGTCGATGACCTCATGGTAGTGGTCGATACCGAGCTGGTTGGGCTCGCCGTTGCCGTTGGGAAGGATGCGCGGCCAGGCAATGGAGAAGCGGAACTCCTTAAAGCCCATCTCGGCCATGAGGGCAATGTCCTCACGGAAGTGATGGTAGTGGTCGACGCCATCGTTGAAGTTGGTATAGCCCTCGGGCACCTCGGCCGTGTCGCTCACGCAAAGCGTGCGGCCGTCCTCTAGGTATGCTCCCTCGCACTGATAGGCGCTCGAAGAGGCTCCCCAAAGAAACTCCCCTGGAAATGGCTTGAGATGCTTGTAGTCCATTGCTCCTCCTATGTCGTGATTACCACTTTGTCAAGCCTAGCAAAGGTGCTCGCGCAGCTGCAAGGAAACGGCGCCCAAAGCAAGCCTCATGTTCCAGCAAAGGCAAACCAAGGGGCACTGCTCCACGCTCATGCAGCGTCAGAACAGTGCCCCTTGAACTTCAATTTATGTTGAAGTTTATGCTTTTGTACCGTGGAATGTCGCGCTTGCCATAAGCGCCTTGATCTTGCCCTCGATCTCGTTGCCGTTGACGGTTGCGGTCACGTTGCCCTTGAGCTTTCCGACGGGCGTGCTTGCCGCCACGGTTCCCGTTACCTGGTTCCCCTTGACCTTGCCGTTTTGTATGGCCACGGTCTGCCCGGCAATCTCAACGCTACCCGTGAGGCTCGTGCCGCTCTCCTTTAGCGTGAGGCGCCCCGAAGCCCTTTTGCCAAGGCCCTCAACCGTTACGTTATAAGTACCATCAACTGCCATTTTTGCTCCTTGGTGCTGGGTCCATCACCGTGTGGTGCGTGACACCTATGGTAGCAATAACAGCTTTGTGTGGTTGGCACGGCTATTGGACGGCGCTTCTCATGAAGGGATATACGAGTGAACCGGCACCCTGGCACTTGCCGTAAGGTCAATACTCTTGCTTTCCATATGACTTAATGCCAAAACTGTCTTTTTTGCGATACTAGTCGCCAAGCATGTCGACATTGCCGAAGGATATCGTTGTTCACATTGCTTTGTTATGGATGTCGAGCGATTGAATACAAGTAGTTGCATCTATTCATGAAAAGTTTCTATCAAGAGAGCAAAAATGCCTAGCATCCATTGCAATCTAAGTGTAGATGGTGTTATTGATAGTATGTCAGCTAATTTACAGAAAAGCCCTTATCAATAGGAGTGAAAATGGCAGCAATGTATCGTGAGCTTACAGTAATGAACGAAGTCGCCAGCATCATGAGCGCACTTAACACCGACGAGCAGAGGCGCGTGGTGAGGTGGCTCGAGGACTTCTTTGACGTGTACGACGAGTACGCACCCCTCTACACCACCGATGAGGCCGAGGCTGACGCACCCGTGATTGTCATTGCGGATGCCGAGACCGATGAGGCCGACGTGGCTGAGGCTACCGAGGAAGAGGCCGCTCCTGCCCCCATGACGTTTAACGACTTTTACGCTCAGGTCGCCCCCAACACCGCCATCCAAAAGATCGTGACGGCCGCCTATTGGCTCGAGACCCGCCGTAAGAGCGATGTATGGACCTCGTTCCAGGCCAACAAGCTCCTCAAGTCCATTGACGTGGTGATTAGCTCCGTTTCTGGCACGCTGAGCATCGAGCAGAAGAAGGCCGTGCCAATGATTGATGTCATCCAGAAGGACGGCGACTCGATGCAGTCTCGCAAGAACTTCCGTCTTGCCGATGCCGGCATCGCCTTTGTTGAGGGACGTCTCAACTAGTACACGGTGCTCAAAACACGCCGGGCCCCGTTGGCGCTTGTCAACGGGGCCCTTTCTATTTATAGCTTTGAAACTGTCTTGCTGCCTGCAAGCTAGGGAGGGCGGCGGGACTTTGACCCTCCGCCGCTCCCCTTTCAAAAGAGCGTTAGTCGAGGTCCTCGCCGTTGCTCGCGATAACCTTCTTGTACCAGTGATAGGAATCCTTGAGCGAGCGCTTCATAGTGCCCTGGCCATAGTTGTCGGCATCGACGTAGATCTGGCCGTAGCGCTTGGCCATCTCGCCCTCACCGTTGGACACCATGTCCACGCAGCCCCAGTACAGGTAGCCCATCAGGGGGATGCCGTCCAGCTCGACGGCGTCCTTCATGCTCTTGATGTTGGCGCGCATGTAGTCGATGCGGTAGTCGTCGTGCACGGTGCCGTCCACAAACTCGTCGTTCCAGCCAATGCCGGACTCAACGCACCACAGGTCGCAGCGATAGCGGTTGTAGAGGGTGTTGAGCGTGATGCGCTGGCAGTCCGGGTCGGTTGCCCAACCCCAGGCGTTGGTCTTGAGGTACGGGTTGACAACGCGTCCGCCTGCGCCGCCATTGCCCTCGCCAGCCTCAAGGTCTTCGTCATGGGTCGTAATGGTGCCGCTTCCATAGAGCGAGAAGCTCAGGAAGTCGCATACGCCCTCGGCAAGGATGTCCCAGTCACCAGGCAGCGCGGGAATCTTGATGCCGTTGCGCTCGTACTCTGCGAGCTTGTACTCGGGATAGTATCCAAGCATCTGAACGTCGGAGTAGAACAGCGTGCCGTCCTGCGCCTTGAGGGCCGCCAGCTGGTCGGCCGGGTCAGACGTGTAGCCATAGACGGGACCATATGCAAGCATCATGCCAATGCGCAGGTCGGGCCAGTAGTTGTGGGCTGCAATGACGGTCTTGGCAGAGGCAAGGAACTGATGGAAGGTCGCGTTGGCAATGCTCTGCTGATTGCCATGGATAAGGCCGGCGGTCACAAACGGGGCGGCCTCGATGCAGTTAATCTCGTTGAAGGTGAGATAGTACTTGACCAGGCCGTCGAAGGCCTCAAAGCACGTGGTGGCATAGCGCACGAAGCAGTCGACCAGGTAGCGGCTGTCCCAGCCGTTGAAGCGGTTGGCAAGGCTGAGCGGGTTCTCGTAGTGCTCGAGGGTCACGAGCGGCTCGATGCCGTACTCGCGGCAGGTCTCAAAGATGTCCTTGTAGTAGGCGATGCCCTCCTGGTTGGGCTCGGGGTCGTCGCCGTTGGGGAAGATGCGGCTCCACTTGAGCGAGAAGCGCAGGCAGTTGAAGCCCTCCTCGGCGCAGAGGCGGATGTCCTCCTTGTAGTGATGGTAGAAGTCGGAGGCAATGTGGCTCGGATAGTAGATGTCAGGGTCGTCGATAAGGCAGACCTGCGCGCCTTCGGGAAGGTCGCGCACATCGCTGTGGAAGCACAGCGGGAGCTTGTCCCACGAGCCGTCCGGCATGCGGAACGTGACCTGACGCGGCACCTTGTGGGCACCGTTGGTCATGGCGTCGGCGGTGGAAAGGCCTGCTCCGCCCTCAAAGACGCCACCCTCGTACTGATTTGACGCGGTGGCTCCGCCCCAGAAGAAGTCCTTGCTAAAGCCCATGTAAAGCTCCTCCCACTCGCTATGCTTGTTGCATCATGTACCTCAAAGCAACCCTCATAATATCAAGCCGTTGTGGCGTGTGAGAGAGGTGTACCGCCTAGATGCATCGAGCTCACGGGAAACGGAGAGAGCGCACGGCCATCAAAGTCTAATCAAATGACGGAGGGCGCCTGCGCTTATGGTTTGGGGTCACGCCTGAACAGTCGCGCAATGCCAGCGCACAGCAGGCAGAGCACAAAGCCACAGGCAAACCCGCACATGTCGAGCAGCACGTCGGCCGTCATCCCCGCACGGCCCGGCACAAAGCGCTGTATGGTCTCGTCGATGTTGGGCACGGCGCACCAAATTCCGCCTAGTACCAGCGCGGAGACGACTGGCGCAGAAGTGGCCGGACTTGCGAACGTAGTGGTGGAGGAGCGACGAGTCGTTAAGCACGTTGATGATGCCGGGATGCTCGGCCAGGAGCCTCGTTATGGGCGGAAAGTCCTGTCCAACAAGCCACATGCCTGCCTTTTGCACAACCTCGAGCACAAGGGAGCTCTCCATGCTCGACTGCGTGCCCGGAATAAGCGAATGGCCCCAGATCACGCAGACCCAGGCTGCAAGAAGCCCCCACGAGACCAGCTGCGGCATGAGGCCCGAGCCATTGTGATGGTGTCTACCCAAGCCAACTCCCCTATCATAAAGCCCGACACAGTATAGAGATGGTACCCAAGGACAAAGGCGATGGACTCCTTCTTTGCAAGAACCTACGAATTGGTAAGGCAGATTCCCGAAGGCCGCGTGGCGAGCTACGGACAGCTTGCGCGCATGATGGGCGAGCCGCGCAAGGCGCGCTTTGTGGGATTTGCCATGCACGCGAGCCCCGGTATGGCTGGTGGCGTGCCCTGCCACAGGGTGGTCTTTAAGGACGGACGGCTGGCGCCAGGCTTTGCCTTTGGCGGACCGGACGTTCAGCGCGAGATGCTCGAGCAAGAAGGCATAGGGTTTTTACCCGACGGCCGTGTTGACATGAAGTCGTACTCCTGGGAGGCATAGCTAGGGGGTCCAGAAGCTCATCTGGACCCCCTAGCTCATCAGCTGACTGTGCCGTTGATTGCGTTTACGCGCTCTTGGTGGCAATCACGTCGACGCCCGTGCCGGCAACGTTTGCCAGCACGACATCGCCAATGGCGATGGGTGCCTTTGCCCGCACGCCAGCGAGCTCGCTCACCACGTCAAAGATCTTTCCCTTGGGGATGTCGGTTGCGGTCTTGACGGAGACCATGTGCTCGGTGGCACTGCCGTCAACCGGCACCGTGGTCGTCACCGTACGACGAGGGTTGGTGACTTCCTTGCGACCGTACGCATCGCCACGAGGGCAGGTGTTTCCACTGACCGAGGTGACCTCGCCGTCCTCAAGGGTAACCGTGAGCGGGCACCCGAGCGGACAGTTGATGCAGATAAGCTCGCGAATCTCGGTTGCCATGGCTACTCCTCCTCGAGCTTGATGGTGATGTTGGCAAGGTTGGGACGCGCCTCAAGGTCGCTGCGCTTCAAGACGACCTGTTCCATCTCGCCAGGCGCCATCACGCGCTTCTTGCGGTGCTGGATGCGCTCGTCGTCAAGGTAGACGCTCACGTAGCGGTCGCGGTACTCGTTGGCAACGCGGAACCTCACGGTGAGCAGCTTGTCCATACGGCTCGGGTCGATGAAGGAAGGCACCGTGTAGCGAACGCCATCGGTTGCGGTAACGGGAATGCCGCGGGACCCCTTTGCCTCAAAGCCCTCGGTCACAAAGCGGGCTGCCTGAGCGCCTGCCGCCGAGGCCTCCTCGCTCACGTAGTCGACGAGGTCGTGCACGTGGAGGACGTTTCCGCAGGCAAAGACACCAGGGATGCTGGTCTGGAGGCTCTCGTCAACAACGGGACCGCGCGTGACGGGCGAAATCTCGACACCTGCCTCACGCGACAGCTCGTTTTCGGGGAGAAGGCCCACCGAGAGCATGAGGGTGTCGCATGGATAGCGTACCTCGGTGCCAGGGATGGGACGCAGATGGTCGTCGACCTCGGCAATGGTCACGGCCTCAACGCGGTCACGGCCCTCGATGTCAACCACTGTGTGGCTTAGCAGCAGGGGGATGCCAAAGTCATCGAGGCACTGCACGATGTTGCGCTTGAGTCCGCCGGAATACGGCATGATCTCGGCCACGCAGGCAACGTGGGCGCCCTCGAGCGTCATGCGGCGCGCCATGATGAGTCCAATGTCACCAGAGCCCAGAATGACGACCTCGCGGCCGGGAAGCTGGCCCTCGATGTTCACCAGCCGCTGGGCGGTGCCGGCGGAGAAGATGCCTGCCGGACGATATCCAGGTGTGGCGAGTCCTCCGCGAGGGCGCTCGCGGCAGCCCATTGCGAGCACGACGGCACCTGCTTGCATGCGCGTGATGCCCGCCTCGGCACTCACGGCGGTCACAACACGGTCGGCAGAGATGTCCACGACCATGGTGCCAAGACGACGCTCGATACACAGCTCGTTGGCGCGTTGCTCATAGCGTGCCGCGTACTCGGGGCCAGTGAGCTCCTCCTTAAAGGTGTGCAGGCCAAAGCCATTGTGGATGCACTGGTTGAGAATGCCGCCGAGCTTGGTGTCGCGCTCAAGGATGATGACGTCGTGCTCTCCGGCCTCGTAGGCCGCTATTGCAGCGGCAAGGCCTGCCGGGCCGCCACCAACGACAACGATGGCGTGGCGCTCGATTTGCTTGGTCATCGTGCGTCACCTCCCTCCACCGGCTGCGTGCTTATGTTGAGCCGGTCCTTGTTGCGGCCAACGACAATCTCGGAGCCCGGTCCACGCTTGGTGATCTCGTCCGGGGACATGCCCAGCTCGCGCTCGAGGATCTCCATGATCTTGGGCGTGCAGAAGCCGCCCTGGCAGCGGCCCATGGTGGCGCCGGTCCTGCGCTTGATGGCGTCGAGCGAGCGGGCCTGCGGAACGCGGTGGATGACGTCGACGATCTGCGCCTCGCTCACCCTGCAGCAGCGGCAGATGATGTTGCCGTAGGCGGGGTCCTTCTGGCAGAGCTCGTCCCACTCGTCGAAGCTCGTGATGACGAGGTTGACGACGCCGGGGCGCGTGGGGTCAAAGGCGCCCTCGGGCTTGCGCTGGGCGCCCAGACGCTCGGCGACGAGGCCGGAGACCATGACGCCAATCGCGGGGGCGCTGGTGAGGCCGGGGCTCTCGATGGCGGCGCAGTCGAAGAGGCCGGGAGCCCCCTCGAGCTCGCCGATCACGAAGTCGTGAGCGGCCTGGTGGGCGCGCAGGCCCGCGAAGGTGGTGATGACCTCGCGCAGGGGCACGTTCTTCACCGTGAGCGAGCTCTTGGAAGCGACCTCGGCGAGGCCCTCGGCCGTCGTCTGGGTGGCCTCCTTGCTCTCCACGTCGGTGGCCGTGGGGCCAACGATGAGGTTGCCGTGGACCGTGGGGCTCACGAGCACGCCCTTGCCCATGGCCGTGGGCAGCATGAAGATCGTATGGGTCACGTGCTGACCGGCGGTGGTGTCGAGCAGGTAGTACTCGCCCTTGCGCGGGACGATGGTGAGCTCGTTGGGGGCCACGGAGGGCTCGATGGGCGGGACATCGCTCTTGCCCGAGGCCGCGAGGAACAGGGCGTGGATGTCGTCGGCATAGACGCCGGCTGCGTTGACCACGCACTTTGCGGTCACGGTGCCGTCGCCGGCTGCGAGCTCCCATGCGTCGCCGGCCTTGCGGACGCCGGTGACCTTGGTGTTGAAGCGGAACTCCACGCCGTTGGCGGCTGCGTTCTCGGCGAGGGCCACCGTGAGGCCAAAGGGGTCGACGATGCCGCCGGTTGGCGCCCAGAGCGCAGCCACGGCCTCGTCGGAGATGTTCGGCTCCATCTGTAGCAGCTCGTCGCGCTCGATGATCCGCAGGTCGGGCACACCGTTTGCCTGGCCGCGCTCGAGCAGCTCCTGCAGCCCGGGACGCGTCTCCTCGCTCACGCACACCACGAGCGACCCCACGGGCAGCACGGCAAAGTTGAGCTCCTTGGCCCACTCGTACATGAGGCGGTTGCCCTCGACGTTGAGCTTCGCCATGAGCGAGCCCGGCTGGGCGTCAAAGCCTGCGTGCACGATGGCCGAGTTGGCCTTGGAGGTGCCGCAGCACACGTCCTCCTCTCGCTCGAGCACGCATACGGAGCAGTCGTACCTGGCCAGCTCGCGCGCTATCGAGCAGCCTGAGACTCCCGCGCCTATGATTGCCACGTCATACATCAAACCCTCTCCTTCCCGTCAGCGACGGCTTTCTTTTCCTATACGGTAGCGCAGCCCAACAGAATAGTAGTTCGCGCATCGGGGAGATGCGTAAGGCGCTCGGCCCCCAGACCCGCACAGCCTCTCCGGCAAAATTCTTCGTTCTTGTCCCGACGTGACAGAGGGACGGGGGTGCATTGTCACGTCCGGTGCACGTTTGGCCCCCGCCTGCAAAACTCTTCGTTCTTGTGACGCGGCAAGGAGCGCCGCGACAGGCCGGACATCGGGGACGGTTCCTTTTGTCCGAAAAGCCTGTACTGCGCTTGTGCATCCCCCAGGGAGAAGCTGTTCCGTGCGCGTCTGCAAGTGCGATGGCGCGCCTCCTGGCCACCCGCCTCCCCGCATGCCAGTTTGTTCCGATCTACTTTGCGTAGCTGACACAACGTTCACGGTTGGCGCCTCTTCTCCCAAAGACGCCCGTCGACGTGACTACGCCCCCGTCCCTCTGTCGCGCAGATGGAACACAAACCCGTCCCCTGTTCCACAGCGGGGGTTAGGAGAGGCCCTCCCATTGGGATTCGTAGAGCTTGGCGTAGAAGCTGCCCTGCGCGAGGAGCTCTTCGTGGGTGCCGTGCTCGCTGATGCGACCGTCCTGCATGACCAGGATCTGGTCGGCGTTGCGCACGGTGGAGAGGCGGTGCGCCACCACCAGTGACGTGCGACCCTCCATCATGCGGTCGAAGGCGTCCTGAACCTGCAGCTCGGTGCGGGTGTCGATGGAGCTCGTGGCCTCGTCGAGCAGCAGCACGGCAGGGTCGGCGAGCATCACGCGCGCGATGCAGAGGAGCTGCCGCTGGCCCTGGCTGAGCGCACCGCCGCCCTCTCCCACCATCGTCTGGCAGCCGTCGGGGAGCTGCTCGATGAACTTGTGGGCATGGGCGCGCCTGGCCGCCTGCTCCACCTGCTCGTCGGTCGCTCCGGGCCTGCTGTAGCGGATGTTGTCGGCGATGGTCCCCGAGAAGAGCCACGTGTCCTGCAGCACCATGCCAAAGGCGCTCCTCAGGCTCTCGCGCGTGCAGTCCGCCGTGTCGTGCCCGTCGATGAGGATGCGGCCACCGTCGAGGTCGTAGAAGCGCAGCAGCAGGTTGATGAGGGTGGTCTTGCCACAGCCCGTGGGACCGACCAGCGCGATCCGCTGCCCGGGCGCGGCATGGAAGGTGATGTCTTTGAGCAGCGGGTTGCCCTCCACGTAGGAGAAGCTCACGTTCTCGAACACGAGGTCGCCGGCGGGGTTCTCCAGCGTGTGCGCTCCCTCGGGGTTCGGCGCCTCCTCCGGCGCGTCCAGCAGCGAGAACACGCGGCGCGCGGAGGCGAGGGCCGCCTGGAGCTGCGTCACCACGCCACTGATCTCGTTGAACGGCTTCATGTACTGGTTGGAGTACGAGAGGAAGCTCTGCACCTGGCCCACCGTGAGCGGCGAGGGCCTGCCCAGGACCACGCACATGCAGCCCACCACGGCCACGGCGGCGTAGATGACGTTGTTGACGACGCGCGTGGACGGGTTGGTGAGCGAGCTCACGAACTGCGCGCGCTCCCCCACCGCAAAGAGCTGCTCGTTGAGGCGCGCGAACTCGGCCTGGCAGTAGTCGCCACGCGAGAAGGTCTGCAGCAGCCGCTGGTTGGAGACCGTTTCGTTCACATAGGCGCCGAGCTGCCCCTGCAGGCGCTGCTGCTCGGCGAAGCTCGAGGACGAGCGCCGCGCGACCTGCCCGGCCACAAAGATCGTGAGTGGCGTGAGGGCAACCACCACGGCCGCCACCGGCAACGAGAGCGAGCACATGAAGACGAGCGTCCCCACGATGGTGACCACGCCGGTGGAGAGCTGGCCAAAGCCCTGGAGCAGGCCGTCGCCCACCTGGTCCACGTCACCGGTGATGCGCATGAGGATGTCGCCATGGGCGTGCCCGTCCACGAAGGAGAGCGGCAACCTGCGGAGCTTGTCGAAGGCCGCGGTGCGCATGCGGTTGGTCGTCTCGTACGAGAGCCGGTTGGTGAGGTAGCCGCCCAAGAACTGCGTGGCGGCCGCGAGGGGCACCACCACGCAGAGCCTCAGCAGGTAGGGCGAGAGGCCCGCGAAGTCCACATGGCCTGCCGCCACCATGCGGTCGATGGCGCCGCCGATGATGATGGGCACCCAGAGCTGGAGCACGACCGAGGCCGCGGAGGCGACGAACGAGAAGACGAGGAGCGTGGCGCTCGAACCCATCATGGCAAGGAGTCGCCGCACGACCTCGCCGGTCGTCATCGGGGAGCTGTCGAGTGCCTCGGGCGAGCCCGGCCCCTTGCCGCTCCCCTCGTTGCGGATGACCGCCATGCTTCCTCCGCCGAGTGCGGAACCCGAGTAGAGGTTTGCCATCTACGCATCCACCTCCTCGGGACGGAGCTGCGACAGGCAGATCTCGCGGTAGATGGGGCAGCTCGCAAGCAGCTCGCGGTGCGTCCCCAGGCCGGCCGTGCGCCCGTGGTCGAGCACGAGGATCTGATCGGCGCCCATGACCGCGGCCACGCGCTGGCTGATGACCATGAGGGCCGGGCTCCCCGGGAGTTGCTTGAGCGACGCGCGCAGCCGGGCGTCCGTGGCGTAGTCGAGCGCGGAGGCCGAGTCGTCGAGGACGACGACGCGGGGCGACCCCACAAGGGCCCGCGCGATGGTCAGGCGCTGGCGCTGGCCGCCCGAGAAGTTGGTTCCGCCGGCCTCGACCACCTCGTTCAGGCCGAGGGGCTTGGCGCGCACGAAGTCGTCCGCTTGGGCGCACGCGAGCGCCTCCCAGAGCTCGTCATCGGTGGCAGACGGGTCCCTCCATCGCAGGTTGTCGCGGATCGTGCCCGAGAGGAGGGCCGCCTTCTGCGGGACGAGCGAGATGGCGCTCCGCAGAAGCGCGAGCTGCAGGCTCGTGGCCGGCGTGTCGCCCACGTACACGGCGCCCTCGCTCGGGTCGTAGAGGCGCACGGCAAGCTGCGAGAGCGTGGACTTTCCGCTGCCCGTACCGCCGATGACGCCCAAGGTGGAGCCCTGCGGCAGGGTGAAGCTCACGTCGCTGACCGCCGGCTGGGCGCCGCCGTAGGAGAAGCTCACGCGGTCGAAGCGCAGCGCTGGCACGTTGGCACTCGGCGGCAGTACGAGGTTGGGAAGCCGCTCCGAGCCCGCGGCACCCGCGTGCAGGCCGGCGACGGAGCTGGCGTCCACCGGGCCGTCGGTCACCTGCGGTTCGGCATGGAGCACCTCCATGATGCGGGTCGCCGAGGTGGACCCCCGCATGAACACGACCACGAGGTTCGCCACGTAGCCGATGGAGATGAGCAGCTGCGTCATGTAGTTGACGAAGGCGATGAGCTCGCCCTGGGTGAGGCTGCCCGCGTCGATTCTGAACGAGCCCGACCAGAGAATGGCCACCACGCCGCAGTTCATGACGAGGAAGGTCGCGGGGTTCAGCACCGCGGAGAGTCCGCCCACGGCGATGGAGGTGTCTGCCTGGTCGCGCGCAGCGAGGCCGAAGCGCTCGGACTCGTAGCCCTCGCGCCCGAAGGCCCGCACGACGCGGACGCCCTCGAGCGCCTCGCGCACGATTCTCGTGAGACCCTCGAGCTTCTCCTGGATGGCGCGGAAGAGCGGCACGGAGCGCGACATCACCACGAAGAAGACGCCGGCGATCGCCGGAGTGCACACCAGAAACACGAGCCCCAGGCGCTGGTCGATGAGCATGGCCGAGACGACGGAGCCCACGGCGATGAAGGGCCAGCGCACCAGCATTCGCACGCCCATCGCCACGGCAACCTGCACCTGGTTGACGTCGCTCGTGAGGCGCGTGATGAGCGAGGGCGTGCCGAGGGCGTCGACGTCTGCCGCCGAGAGCTCCATGACGCGCGCGTAGAGGGCATCGCGGATGTTGGTTCCCATGCCCTGCGAGACGGTTGCCGCGAGCTTTTGGCACTCGATCGTGAATGCGTAGCCCACCGCGGCAAAGCCCACGAGGAGCGCCCCCATGCGCACGACGTAGGACATGTCGTGGTTGGCCACGCCGGTGTCGATCATGCGTGCCACCACGATGGGCGTGATGAGGTCAAAGATCACCTCGACCACCTTGCAGGCGATGCCCACGACGGCCCTCGTCCTGAACGGCGGCAGAAACCGCCTGAGCAGGTCCCCCATCACTCCCCCAATCGCTCGGAGAGCTCGAGCCACTCGGTCTCCAGCTCCTCGAGCTCCGCCTCTGCCGCGGCAATCTCGGCCTGCTTGTCGAGAAGCGTCTGGTAGTCGGTGGGGTCGATGGTCGGCAGCTCGCGCTTGAGCTGCTCGGGGCGCTCCGAGACCTTCTCCAGACGCCGGGTGAGCGAGTCAAAACGCTTCTTGAGCGCCCTGCGCTCGGCATTTGAGAGCGTTGAGGCACCAGAATCTTGCATTTGCGAGTCTACTTGAGGCTCGTTGAGGGTACTTGAGGCTTTGCTCATGCGGACTTCAGGCTTAGGTTGAGACTCCGCATGCTCGTCAAGAAGCCTCAGGTACTCGTCCACACCGCCAGGAACGTGACGAACATAGCCATCAATTAGGGCAAACTGGTCGTCGGTGACGCGCTCCATGAGGTAGCGGTCGTGGCTCACCAAAAGGAGCGTGCCTGGCCAGGTGTCCAAGAGGTCCTCGAGCACCGCAAGCATGTCAGTATCTAGGTCGTTGCCGGGCTCATCGAGCACCAGAACGTTTGGCTCCTCCATAAGGACGCACAGAATCGCGAGTCTTCGACGCTGGCCACCCGAAAGGTCCTTGATGAAGGTGGGGAACTCGCGCCTCTCAAAGCCGAGCCGCTCAAGGAGCTGCTCTGGCGACTGGGTCTTGCCGTCAACCACTAAGAAACGCTTGTAGCGTCCGAGCAGCTCGCTCACACGCCAGTCGTCATACTGTGACAATCCCTCGAGCTGCTGCGAGAGCGTACCAAACCGTACCGAGGCGCCAATCTTTCTCGTGCCCTTGCTTGGGTCCATGACTCCAGTCATAACCTTGAGCAGCGTTGTCTTTCCGGCGCCGTTCTCACCAAGAATGCCGTAGCGGTCTCCGGGCCCAATGAGCCAGTCGACATCGTGGATGATCTCGTTGTCCTCGTATCCCGCACAGACCCCAGCCATGTCAATGACCTGCTTGCCTAGGCGGCCAACGGCCATGCGCTTGAGCTCGATGCTGTTGCGCAGCGGTGGGTCATTGGCAATGAGCTCCATGGCTGCGTCAATCCGGAACTTTGGCTTGCTCGTGCGGGCCTTGGCGCCATGGGCAAGCCAGTTGAGCTCCTTGCGGAGCATGTTCTGCCTGCGTTCCTCCATGACGGCGGCCTGCCGCTGGCGATCCACGCGTTGCTGGATGTATGCGGAGTAGCCGCCCTCAAACGGGTCGATGACTCCGTCGTGGACCTCCCACATGTGCTCGCAGACCTCGTCGAGGAACCACCGGTCGTGTGTCACGACCAAAAGGGCGCCTTGGTCGGATGGCCAACGACGCTTGAGGTGCTCGGCGAGCCAACGAATGGCATGCAGGTCAAGGTGGTTGGTGGGCTCGTCCATGAGCAGCACGTCCCAGCGCCCTACGAGTACACGGGCAAGGTCAGCCCTGCGGCGCTGGCCACCAGAGAGCTCGCTTACAAGGCCCATCCAATCGATGTCATACAAAAGCTCATTTATGATCGAGCGTACCGTAGGGTCAGAGGCCCATACGTACTCGGGCGTATCCCCCACCACCGCATGGCAGACGGTGTCGTCGTCGCGCAGCTTGTCCTGCTGGCCAATCATGCCCACAGCAATGTTGTTGCGGTAGGTGATGGTCCCCGCGTCAGGCTCCAGGCTGTGTGCCACAAGGTCAAGGAGCGTGGACTTGCCGTCACCGTTGCGGCCCACGATGCCAATGCGCTCTCCCTCGTTAATGCCAATGGTCTGGTTGACAAGGACGCGCTTTCCCGGCCACTCGTGCGAGACGCGCTCCAGCCCAATGAGGATTCCCACTAGGCCTCCACCTCCTCTGCTGCCCCACTGGCAAGACCTCTGAGCAGGGCAATCTCGTTGGCATAGCCGTCGAGGTCATTTGGGGTCTCAAGTATCATGGGCAGGTTATTAAGCCTTGGTTCGCGCACTATGGCCGCAAAGCAGCTTGTACCCAAATGTCCCTGCCCTATCTTTTCGTGGCGGTCCTTGCGGGCACCACAGGGGTTCTTTGAATCGTTCAAGTGCAGCGCCTTGAGCCTCTCGAGGCCAATGACGCGGTCAAACTCCGTAAGCACGCTGTCAAGATCGTGTGCAATGTCGTAGCCGGCATCGCTCACGTGACAGGTATCGAGACACACGCCAAGCAACTCGTTGTGCCTGGTGCCATCAACGATGCGCGCCAGCTCCTCAAAGCTGCGACCGACCTCACTTCCCTTGCCCGCCATTGTCTCGAGCAGCACCGTGGTGGAAAGACCCGGCTCGAGCACCTGATTGAGCCCCTCGCAAATGAGCTCTATGCCGCAATCGACGCCCTGCTTGACGTGGCTGCCCGGGTGAAAGTTGTAGTAGTTTCCCGGCAGGCTCTCAAGACGTGCGAGGTCCTCGGCCATGGCACGGCGAGCGAAGTCGACCGTCTGCTCGTTGGCCGAGCAAAGGTTCATGGTATAGGGTGCGTGGGCCACGAGCGGACCAAAGCAGTGTTCTGCAGCCAGCTTCGCCAGAGCTGCCGCGTCTGCCTCGTCGAGAGGCTTTACGTTGCCGCCACGCGGGTTCCTGGTAAAGAAGGCAAAGGTGTTGGCGCCAATCTCTAGAGCCGTCTCACCCATCTTGAGATACCCGCCTGAACTTGACAGATGGCAGCCCAGTTTGAGCCGCGCCGCTGTCACCTCTTGCCCCCAAGAAGCTGCGAAAGGCGGTCTATGATGAGCTCGGCGACCTGCGACAGGGGCAACGTCTCTTGCTCGTCCACACCGTTGGCATCAACAAAGGCAATGCGGCTGGTGTCGGACCCAAAGGTGGAATCCGCGCGCGACACGTCGTTTGCCACAACAAGGTCGCATCCCTTGCGCGCAAGCTTTGCCTTCGCATACGAGATCACGTCGTTGGTCTCGGCCGCAAAGCCAATCACCACGCGGTCGCCCTTCTTGGCCGAAAGCGTTGCCAGGATGTCGGCGGTCTCGGTCAGCTCAACGACGTCAACTCGTTCGACGGTCTTCTTGAGTTTATGGTCTGCGACCTTCTTGGGCGTGTAGTCCGCAACGGCCGCAGTACAGATGGCAGCATCTGCGCCTTCAAAGGCCTCAAGACAGGCGTCGAGCATCTGTGCCGCCGAGGTCACCTTACGAAGGTCAGCGCCACGCGGGGCCTCGATCGATACGGGACCTGAGACAAGACGCACCTGCGCCCCACGGCGCAGCGCCTCGGCCGCAATCGCATAGCCCATCTTTCCCGTGGACGCGTTGGCAATGAAGCGCACCGGATCGATTGCCTCGTGCGTGGGACCTGCGTTGATAACAATGGTCTTACCAGCAAGGTCCAGCCCGTGTTCCTGGCGATAGATTGTCTCGAGCACGCTGGACACAATCTCGTCCACGCTCGCAAGCTTTCCCTCGCCAATGTCGCCACAGGCAAGCAGGCCCACCTCGGGCATTACGATGCCCACATTGCGCTGCCGCAGTGTGGCAAGGTTGGCTTGTGTGGCAGCGTTCTTCCACATGCGCACGTTCATGGCCGGAGCAACGAGTACCGGGCAATCGCAAGCCAAGAGGAAGGACGTGGCCGCATCGTCGCCAATGCCTGCGGCCATCTTTGCCATGACGTTGGCGGTCGCGGGACACACCAACACGACATCGGCCCACTCAGAGAGCGTGATGTGCGGAATGGGGTCACCCGGCTGGTTGTAGAGGTCGGTGAGCACGGGGTGCTTGCTCAGCGCCTCAAAGGTCACTGTTCCCACAAATTTGGTGGCGTCGGCAGTCATGGCCACGTGCACGTCATGCCCGGCCTTTTGCAGCCCCCGCAGGACCTCGCAGGCCTTATAGGCCGCGATGCCACCGCAGACTACGAGCCCAACCTTACTCATCGGCGAGAGCTCCCTCCGTCACGAGCATGCGATGGCAGTACGGGCACTCGGCAATGAGCGGACCACGCATGAGCTCGTTGAAGATGCCCTGCTGCAGCTTTACGCGGCAGGTAGAGGGGACATTGCCCTTGAGGCGCTCCACGGCAAGTCCGCCAAAGCGCTTGGCGCTCTTTGCATAGGTCTTTGCGACCTCGTCAGAAATGGCAGACATGACCTGCTTGCGCTCTGTGGCGAGTACACGCACGCGTGCCATCAGCTCGGACGACGAGTCATCGAGCGACTTCTGCTGGGCTGCGCGCTCCTCCTCAAGACGCTTGCCAAGGTCGGTTGCGTTCTGCTCGGCCTTGAGCAGCTTTTCGAGGTTAGCCTCGAGCTCGTTGTGCTTGAATTCGATCTTTTCGAGCTGCTTAGCCAGCGCCGTGAGATGGGCCTCAAGGTCGCGAACGCCACGGTAGTCGCGGGCGCGGTCCTGTGCCTCGCCCTGCACCTCGCCAATGCGATTGACCGTGCGCTCATGGGCCTGCTCATTGTCGTCGAGCTCCATCTCGGCATCCTTGCGCTGGCCAATGATCTGCTTCATCTTGCCAGCGAGGTTCTTTTGTGCAGCGGTGATAGCCGCAAGCTTCTTTTGCTGCGGCATCGACTTGAGCGTGGTGTTGAGTCGCATGAGCTCGAGGTCAATCTCCTGGAGCCTGAGCAGCGCCTGTGTCTCTTCCATCAATGTCTCCAATCTTGATGGTCCGGTCAGCGAAGGCTCCCCCTCCGCGTGGAAACGATATCAATAAGTGCGTCGGCAAACGAGTCGAGCTCTGCGGGCGTCACGCGTTCGTCGAAAGAGATGCGCAGGCTGCAGAGCGCCTCAGTGGACGAGATGCCCATTGCAAGCAGGACATGGCTGGCGGCCAAGGAACCACTAGAGCAGGCCGAGGCAGCCGAGACCTCAAAGCCCGCCTGGTCACAGGCAAGCACGAGGGTCTCGGAGTCGACGCCTGGGGCAAGAATCGAGACGATTCCAGCAAGACGAGCATCCTCACCAAGCGACTCGTAAGAGACGGTGGGAACAATTCCCGTTCCCTCGGCAAAGAGCTGGTTCCTCAGGCCGCGAGAGAGCTCGAGTGTGGCTGAGCGGCGTGCCTTGAGGTTGTCGCAGCAGTCCTTGGCCGCGGCAGCAAACGCCAGCGCCCCACGTACGTCCTGCGTTCCCGCGCGACGTCCCTGTTCCTGGCCGCCACCAAAGCTCTGTGGACGAATGCGGACGCGCGTGCGACACGCAAGGGCTCCAATGCCCACGGGGCCGCCAATCTTGTGCGCGGCAATGCTCACGGCATCGACTCCAGAGAGCTCAAGGGGAATGCGACCAAAGGCCTGCACAGCGTCGGTGTGCATGAGCGCACCAGAGGCGTGTGCCACGCGAGCGACCTCGCCAACGGGCTGTATGACACCAGTCTCGTTGTTGGCGCTCATGAGGCTCACGAGGGCAGTCTGAGGCCCCACGAGCGAGGCCACGGTGTTGGCGTCTACCACACCGGTGCGACCAGGCTGGGCAAACACAACCTCAAAGCCACGCGAGCGCAGCACGGGCGCCACGTCAAGGACCGAGTCATGCTCGATGGCCGAGAGCACCACGCTGGTGCGTCGCCGGTCGGCCGAGCGAGCAGCCTCGGCAAGCCCGAGCAGTGCAAGGTTGTTGGACTCGGTGCCTCCAGAGGTAAAGACGATATCGGCAGGCCTAAAGGACCCACCCAGGCAGCGAGCGAGGGTCCTGCGGCTCTCGTCGAGCGCGCGTGCCGCCATGTGGCCCGCCGTATGAAGCGAGTTGGGGTTTGCGCCTGCATAAGCCGAGAGCTCGTAGGCATTCTCGGCCTCGCGCGCCGCAGCGCTCATGGGCGCCGAAGCTGCGTAATCGAGGTACACGAAGGAGGAAGGGACGGCCATGGGCTACATCCTCCTGTTAAGACCGGCCTGGGCAGCCTTGCGGATGTCCGCAATAGCAGCGGCGCGGTCGGCAGCACCAAAGACGGAGCTACCAGCCACAAAGACATCGGCGCCTGCGTAGGCGACCTCTTCGGCATTGCCCGCACCAATGCCACCGTCAACCTCAATCATAGGATCGGCACCGTGCTCAGCGGCCATCTTGCGCAGGCTGCGCAGCTTGTCGAGCGTGCGCGCAATGAAGCTCTGGCCACCAAAGCCGGGGTTCACCGACATGACGAGCACCATGTCTACGTCGTTGATGAGGCTCTCGAGCGCGCAAACCGGGGTGCCCGGGTTAATGACAGCACCTGCCTTGGCCCCGCTGCTCTTGATGAGGTCAATGGTGCGCAGGGCATGGGTCTGGGCCTCGTAGTGGAAGGTGACGATGTCCGCACCAGCATCGAGGTATGCCTGAACGCGACGGTCGGGCTCGGCAATCATCAGATGCACGTCAACGGGCAGGTCCGTAGCCTTCTTGACCTGCGACAGGATCCCTGGGCCAAACGACAGGTTGGGGACAAACATTCCGTCCATGACATCAAAGTGGATGTAATCCGCCGTCTTGATCGACTCAAGCTCGCTGCCGAGCTTCAAAAAGTCCGCAGAGAGAATCGAAGGAGCTATGCGCACCTCAGAGAGCATATGGTGTCCCCTATTCTTTTGTTGAAACCAGTCGATACCTTGGCCTGTTGCGTGAGCTTGCGCAGAATGCGCGGGCCCACTAACAGAATAGCGCGAAGTGCGCCTTGAGGCCCTGCCAAGTTGGGCCGACCTGTTGCCGCTAAACCTTCTTGTCCTTATGGAGCGTGAACTTGTTCTCGGTGCCATTGCGCAAGCGCTCGATGTTTGCCCTGTGCGACCAAATCACAAGTGCGCAGGTCGCGATGGGGGCAATCATTGCAGTGGGCGTAAAGCCAAACACAAAGGCCCACGTGGGCAGTGCAATGGCTGCACAAATGGAGCCAAGCGAGACGTAACGGCTCGGGATTGCCACAAGGAGAAACACCGCAAGTGCAAGCAGGGCAACCGGCCAGCAAAGCCCAAGGCCGGCTCCCAGGCCCACCGAGATGCCCTTTCCGCCGTGAAAGCCAAGGTAGGGCGAGAAGATGTGCCCAAGCACGCACGAGGCCCACACAAAGGATGCCGACCAGCCAAGGGGCTGCTGTGGGGTCGTGAGCGCCCATTCGCCCCCAAGAAAGAGCCGGGCGAGCAAGAAACGGGCCAACAGCACGCAAATGGTCCCCTTGAACACGTCAAGAAGGAAGGTGAGCGCGGCAGCCTTGCCACCAACGGTACGGGCAACGTTGGTCATGCCAATGTTGCCCGATCCGGCCTTGCGGACATCAACTCCCTTGGTCTTGGCCACAAGCAGGCCAAAGGGAATGCCGCAAACGAGGTAAGAAGCGATCATGCAAACGATGGTGAATGCGACTACGCTCATGCCTTCTCGTCCTTTCTGCGGAACTTGAGGCGAATGGGGGTACCCTCGAGCTCAAAGGCCTCGCGGAGACGGTTCTCGAGATAACGCTCGTAGTTGTCGTCAACAAGGTCAGGCGCGTTGCACCAGAACGTGAACGCGGGAGGCTTGCTGCCAGTCTGGGTTGCGTACTGCAGACGCAGACGGCGCTTGCCCGAGCTCACGGTGTGGCCGCTCTCGCGAAGGCCCGCGAGGAAATCGTTGAGCTGCGATGTCTTGATCTGGCGCTCGTGCGCCTCGGCGGCGCTGATGGTTGTGGCCAGAACTCGGTCGATGGCTCGGCCGGTAAGAGCTGAGGTCGTGATGGCGGGAGCCCACGTGGCAAAGGTCATGCGCTTGTCGAGCGACTGCTGAATCTCGGTGCGCTGCTGCTCGTCGGTCACGAGGTCCCACTTGTTGAGCACGATGACCAGCGCGCAACCGCGGTCAATGGCCATGCCGGCGAGCTTCTGGTCCTGCTCCGTGAGGCCCACCGAGCAGTCCACGACGAGCAGTGCCACCTCGGCGCGGTCCATTGCCTCGAGGACACGCACGAGGCTGTAGTACTCGACGTCCTCGTGCACCTGGGTCTTCTTGCGCATTCCAGCGGTGTCAACAAGGCGAATCTTGTGCTCCTTCCACTGCACGAGCGTGTCGACCGCGTCGCGCGTGGTGCCGGCAACGTCGCTCACGATGGAGCGGTTCTTGCCAGAGAGCCTGTTGACCAGCGAGGACTTACCAACGTTGGGTCGGCCGATGATGGCAACCGGCAGTGCGTCGTCATCGGGGTCTGCGTCATCGTCATCTGTGGGCTCTGGGAGCGCGGCCACGATGGCGTCGAGCAGGTCGCCCGTTCCATGGCCGTGACCAGCGGAGATTCCCCTGGGCTCGCCAACGCCCAGCGAGTAGTAGCCCCAGGTCTCGAGGTCGGCCTCGGGGTTGTCGAGCTTGTTCACGCAGAGAAAGACCGGCTTGTCGGTCTTTCGCACGACGCGGGCGACCTCCTCGTCCTCGTCGGTCACGCCGACGGTGCCGTCAACGACAAACACGATGACGTCCGCCTCGTCGCATGCGGCCAGAGCCTGCTCGCGGATGCGCGGGGCAAAGGTGTCCTTGCTCTTGAGCGACTCGATTCCGCCCGTGTCGATAAGGACAAACTCCCGACCGTTCCAGTCGGTGGTGTGATAAGAGCGGTCGCGAGTGACGCCGCGAGACTCGTGCACAATGGCGTCACGCTTCTCTGCCAGGCGATTTACCAGCGTGGACTTTCCAACGTTAGGGCGTCCAACGACCGCAACAATAGGCTTAGACATAGTGCTTCCTTCCAGCGAATACAGCTGAATAGCATACCATGCGCAGGGCCATGAGCGCCCGCGGGTGGCACTCTGGTCACGGGTACCACATGAAGGAAGAAGCTGCGCGAGGGGCCAGTGGTCCTTTGCTCGGCGGGACTCGGTTTCTGGGTCGTGGCCTATGTTTTGAGTGAGGCCCTATTACTCGAACAGCGCTTCCATTAGCGCCCCAACAAGCGCCTCTGGGGTCGTCTGCGCCACCAGAACGGCGGCTCCCCGCCGCTCAAGCACCGAGATGATGTGCTCTTGGGTGTCGCCGTCAAGCGTGACGTGATCAAAGTTGAACATGACCTCTGGGAGCACGACCACGGCGCGGTCAAGCTGCTCAGGCATCTGCGCCAACAGGTCGCACGATACGATGAGGCCTGTTACATTGACGTCCCCGCCGTAATAGTAGTTGTGTATGGCAACTGGACGTGCCGGCGGAGTTGCCAGGTCGCAAGAGGCGGTCCAACCGTCGCAAAACTCCTGGATAACGCCCTGGGCAGCCTCACCGCACACAAAGAGCACCTCGCGCTCCTGCGTGGCAAGAATGTCCGCAAGGAGCCTTAGGTCAGCGGTTCTGGCGCCACATACCTCGTTGCCCTCGTCGAGAAAGCTCCTGAGCATACCAATACCGTCGTAGAACTGCGGGTATCCGTCATAGTTCTCGGCGGGAGGTACAGGGAGGTCGGCATCGAGGTAGAACTCGTCAGACAGCTGGAAGCGCGTGATGCCCAGCGTCTTTCGAGCCCGGCTCTGGTAGGGCTCGATGAGTTTCACGACGGCCCTCGAGGCCTCCTGGTCCTCAGAGAACGACGAGGAAAACCTCCTCGAGTACTTGGTATATCCCATGGGGACAAGGGCGAGCGAGGTAAACGAGTCGTGTGCCTCGACCCAATCGAGCGTGTGCCTCAGCTCGTCGCAATCATTGATGCCAGCGCAGAGCACGATCTGCCCGTGGACCTCAATGCCCGCATCGAGCAGCTTCTCGAGGACGTCTATTCCTCGCTGGGCGTTCCGGCCAATGAGCGGGCGACGCACCTCGGGCGATATCGCGTGAAGAGACACGTTCATGGGCTCGAGCCTGCAGCGAATGATGCGCTCGATCTCCTCGTCGCTCACGTTGGTAAGCGTGACAAAGTTTCCTTGCAAGAACGAGAGGCGATAGTCGTCGTCGCGCAGCATCAGCGAGGCGCGAGCGTCGTCCGGCAGCATTGCCATGAAGCAGAACTGGCAAGCGTTGACGCAGGTCCTGATGCCATCAAAGAGCACGTCGGTAAACTCCACGCCCCAGTCCTGGCCGGGCTCGCGATAGAGGGTCGCAGCATAGACCTCGTCATCCTCGGGCACGTACACCTCGAGCTCGGCCTCGTCGCCATCGGCCTCCCAACGCCAGTCAATGATGTCGCGCAGCTCCTGACCGCCAACGGCGCAGATGCGCATGCCAGGCTCAAGCCCGGCATCGTCTGCCGGGCTTCCGGGATCAACCGATGCTATCCACGCACCATCTGCCTGCGGTCTCGTGGAAGCGTAGTCTGCGCGCTTCGATCCCTTTTTGCCGGTCGTGGGCATGGGGCTACTCCGCCAGCTCGCCAAGGCGATCGCAGACAGCCTCGATATGCGATGCGGGGGTCGAGGCACCCGCGGTAACGCCTATGAGCTGCGCGCCATCTAGCCATGACGCCATGATCTCTGAGGCTTGTTCGATATGATAGGTGCGCGAACAGCAGCTCCGTGCTATGTCGGCAAGGTTTGTCGTGTTGGCAGAGTTGCGACCACCAACAACTATCATCACGTCGGCCTCCTCGGCCAGCTCGCGGCAGGCCGCCTGGTGGCCAGAGGTGGCCTCGCAGATGGTGTCAATCACCCTGAGCTCGGCCACGCGACCAACAAGCGCGGCTACGATCTGCCTTAGGTTCTCGCGCTTTTGGGTGGTCTGCACCACGATGCCCACCTTGCGAGCCAGATCCATACCATCAAGCTCGCCGGCATTGGCCACGACAGTTCCAGAGGGAGCATGTCCGAGTGTCCCCTCGACCTCGGCATGTCCGGCCTCGCCCACCACGAGCACCTGATATCCATCGCGTTCCAGTCGCTCGGCTGCCCTGTGTGCCTTGAGGACGAACGGGCACGTGGCGTCTATGACCTTTGCGCCAGCCTCGCGTGCGGCACGCTCGACCTCTGGAGTAACCCCATGCGTGCGCAGCACGAGCGTGCTGCCTGGTGCGACCTTGGGCGTGTCGCTCATGCCCACGCCAAGCTCCTCGAGCTCGGCCACGACAATGGGATTGTGGATGAGCGGACCAAGCGTATGAATCTCTTCGGTGTGGCTTTCCGCATACTCACGAACCATCTTGAGTGCGCGCTCCACGCCAAAGCAGGCACCCGCCTCACGGGCAACTACGATCTTGGCCATTCTCATCCCTCCCCTTTTGTACTAGTGCTTGCCAGGATGCTCCTGCTGCAGCTCGCTGCGCAGGGCGTAGACGCGTTCCATGCCCACGCGCTCCATCTCTTCGGTGCGCTCGCGTCTGCCGGTGGAGGTCATCTGGTCAAAGGTGATCAGGTCGCCAACCTTGAGGAAGACGCGCCAGAAGATGCGCGGGATCTTGCGACCCTTGGGCTTGATGTCTCTTGGGCCAACGATTGCCATCGGCAGCACCGGAGCCTTGGCCATACGAGCCATCAGGGCAAAGCCACCATGGATCTCTACGGGCTGGTCGTCGCTCTTGATGCGGGTTCCCTCGGGAAAGACCAGCACCGACTCGCCGCGCTTGAGGCAGTTGACGGCGCGCTTCACGGCCTTGATGTCTGCCGTGCCGCGCTCCACGGGAATGCCGCCCACCCTGGGAAGCAGCCAGTTGAGGAACTTGTTGCCGTCAAATTCGCTCTTGTAGATGGGCCTCACGTGATGGCCGCGGAACCACATCGTGCACGATGGAAGCACCGTCTCAAGAAACGAGACGTGGTTCATGATGATGACCCTGCCGGAGTGATCGTTCCAGAGCTTTTCGCCGTCTTCGATCTTCCAGGGGTAGATGATCTTTGAGAGCGCCGACACGACCAAGATGACTACGCCAAGCAGGACCTTTGCCGAGAAGGGATAGTCCTCCATCGCGTTGTCGAAGTAGTCGTCGCGCGTGAACTTCTTACGCTCTGCCATGTCTAGCGAGCCTCCTCCATCAAGCGAATGACCTCGTTGATCACGTCATCGACACCCATAGAGGAGGAGTCGATGTGGTGGGCGTCCTCGGCGGGCTTGAGGGGAGCGGCGCTGCGCGATGAGTCAAGCTCGTCGCGGCGACGAATGTCCTCAAGAATCTGCTGTTCCTTTGCGGAGTCGGCCGTCGCGGAGGAGTCCGTTGCGGCATCCTTTCCCTCGCGCTGCACGGCCCTTCGGTGCGCACGGGCCTCGGCGTTTGCGGTGAGGAAGACCTTGACCTCGGCATTGGGGTAGACGACGGTGCCAATGTCGCGACCCTCGGCCACCACGCTCCCCTGCTCGCCCACGGCGCGCTGCAGCACGACCATGGCCTCGCGGACCTCGGGCACTGCGGACACGACGGAGACGGTGCGGTCAATCTGGGGCGTCCTGATGTCTGCAGTCACGTCTTTTCCGTTCAGAATCACCGTCTGCCCATGCTCAGAGGTGCCAAACTCGATTCGCACCTCGCGGGCTATCTGGGCCATTGCCTCTGTGTCCTCAAGGCTGATGCCCTTCTCAAGACAGGCCAGGGTCACGCAGCGATACATTGCACCCGTGTCGAGATAGGTGAGACCGCAGCGCTCTGCGATGGCGTGAGCGACCGTTGACTTACCAGACCCTGCGGGGCCGTCGATGGCTACGATCATGAATCCTCCGTTCTTGTGGGCCTGTTGCCCACCAAGTCCTCTATTGCCTTGCGCTCATCGGCGGTGACCTCGCGCCAGCATCCCAGCGCAACATCTCCGAGCTCAATGGGCCCAAATGTGTCTCTGTGCAGACGAACCACCTCGTGGCCGATGGCCTTTAGCATACGCTTAACCTGATGCTTCTTGCCCTCGTGAATGCGAAGGCTCACCACGCTGTGGGCATGCGGAATGCCCTCGGGGGCCACGGGGAGCGCCCTGGGGTCACCTGCCTTGAGCACCTCGGCCTCGGCAGGCTGAGCCCGCCCGTCGTCAAGTCGCACGCCCGTGCGCAGCCGCTCGATCTGTGCGGCGGTGGGCACGCCTCTCACGAGTGCCGCATAGCGCTTCCATACGTGCATCGAGGGGTGCAGCATGCGCTGTGCGGCATCGCCATTGGTGGTAAAGAGCAAGAGGCCCGTCGTGTCGATGTCGAGTCGGCCTACCGGAAAGAGCCCCGGATAGCGCGTGGTTGGCACGAGCTTCTTTACGCACGGACGGCCGTGCGGGTCGCTCATGGTGGAGACGTAGCCCCTGGGCTTGTTGAGCACGAGGTAGATGTGCCCGTCAGCCAGGCTCACCTGCCTGCCGTCCACGGTGACCACATCGACCAGTGGATCTACCTTGCTACCAAGCTCGCTCACAACGACGCCGTTCACGCACACGCGGCCGGCCGTCATGAGGTTCTCGGAGCCACGTCTGCTGGCCACGCCAGCCCGCGCGAGAAAGCGTTGCAGGCGCATGGGATAGATGCGCTCGTCAGTCATCGACGCCATCCTCCCAGTCATCTTCCCAGGCTGGGGCCACGCTCTCCTCAGGCTCGACGTCGGCATCGATGCTGGCTTCGACATCTTCCATCTCGTCCACTCCATCTTGCGCGGTGTCTCCGTAGGACTCAAGAAGCTCGCGCTCGTCCTCGATGTCTGCCGCCGCCTCCTCGAGCGTCGAGGATACCGCACGGCCCGAGAGCCTCTCGCGGATGAACTGCCTCGACTCCTCGTCGGGGGCAAAGTCCTCCAGCGGCGGAAGGTCGCGCAGGGAACGCAGGCCAAAGCGCTCGAGGAAGGCCCTGGTGGTTCCATAGAGGATGCCACCGGTCTTGCTACGACCCACCTCGCGTACCAAGCCCTTCTCGCGAAGTGACGAGATCACGCCGTCGGAGTTGACGCCGCGCACGGCCTTGACGCCGTCGCGCGTGCAGGGCTGATGGTAGGCAATGACCGAGAGGGTCTCGAGCGCCGCCTGCGAGAGGCGGTGAGACTCCCACGACAGCACATAGCGCTCTACTTGCTCGTGGTAGGCGGGATGGGTGAAGAGCCTCCAGCCACCGGCCACCTCGCGCAGCTGAAAGCCGCGGTTGGCGTCGGCGTATTCGGCTGAAAGGTCTGCCAGCGCATTAGAGACCTCGACCGCAGAGACCTCAAGCGCCTTGCCAAGGTCAACGGCCGAAACGGGATCGGTCGAAACCAGCAGAAGCGCCTCGATGGCGCCCTTGAGCTCGCTCGTTCCAAGTCTGTCCAGTTCGATCATCCCAGGTTCTCCTCAATGCTCGTGAGTTCGGATTCGTTGAGCTCGAAGGCGGGTGCCCCGTCAACGCGCGAGATGTCGATCTCGCCAAACACCTCTGACTGCGAAACGACCACAGACCCGCGCTTGAAGAGCTCCAGTATGGCCAAGAAGGTCGCGACTACGTTCTCGGCTGTCTCTTGGCCATCGAGCAGCTCGCTGAAGGTGAGGTGCCCCTTAGCGCGCGTGAGACGGTCGACCGTTGCCACCGTGAGCGCAATGGGAAGCCTTCGTGGCGCCACGTGCTCGGCCTCGAGCAAGAAGCCGTCGCGTCGGCTATCGAGGTCGGCGCAGATGACGGCAAGCGACCTTAGGCTTATGCCCTCAAGATAGTCGGGCATGAGGTTGAGGAACTCCGGGTCGGGGCCTGCCGTGCGGGGCTCCATGAGTGACTCGCGCTCCATGCGACCTGCCAGGGCCGAGGCGGCGTTGCGGAACTGCTTGTATGCAATGAGTCGCTCGATGAGCACCTCACGGGCCTCGTCGGGAGACAGGTCCGCATACTCGTCATCTTCATCGGGCTCGACGCGCCGCGAGGTGTAGTCGCTTGGAACCAGCGACGAGGCCTTCATGTCGAGCAGGGTCGATGCCACAAGGAGAAAGTCGCTTGCCACGTCGAGGTCAAGCTCGCCCATGCGGTCGACCTCAGCGAGGTACTGGTCGGCGACCTCGGATATGGATATGGAGCCAATGGCTACCCTTTGGCGGCTCACGAGCTGGAGCAGCAGGTCAAAGGGGCCGCTATAGCCCTGTGTGCGTACTGAGAACGACATCTTGCTACCACCCAAGAAGCAACTGTGCGAGATTGCCGGCCGTAAGGTCAAGATAGATGCCCACCGGGTCGATGCGCAGCATGCTCGGGAGGATGTAGAGCGCAATCATGAGGATGGGCATGGAGTAGTGCTGAATCTTGTAGTATGTGCGCCTTGCCTCTCCCTTGAGCAGCGGAGATATGATTGACGAGCCGTCGAGCGGCGGCAGTGGAATCAGGTTGAAGAAGGCTAGCGAGCAGTTGACGTAGACGTATGTGGTGGCAATCGTATACAGCCAATAGCCCACGACGTTGCCCACGATGAAGCTGAGGGCCGCACGCCAGAGCAGACGGCACACAATGGCCCCAAGCACGGCCTGGATGATGTTGGTGAGCGGGCCGGCAAAGGCCACGATCACCTCGTCGCGCCTGGGGTTGCGAAGACGGTTGGGGTTATAGGGCACGGGCTTTGCAAAGGCAAATATGGGGCCACCCGCGAGGCCCATGATGAGCGGCAGTATGAGCGAGCCAAAGCGATCGATGTGCGCCAAGGGGTTGAGCGTGAGCCTGCCCGCCCTCTTTGCGGTGTCGTCGCCCAGCTTGTAGGCGGCAAAGGCATGGCCAAACTCATGGATGCTGGCCGAGACCATCACAAGCACGACCGATGCGGCCATGACGATGACTCTTTCCAAGGAGAGGTGTGACAGCATGTCATGCTCCCATCTCGCGGCTGGCAACCATGTTGTTGGCATGGCGCACGCAAAGCCAGTCGACGACAAACAGGAGAACGGACACGATGGCGAGGTCTCCCCTGAAGGCACCGCCAAAGGGCGTCTCAAAGACAAACTGCCCAAAGAGCGCTGGCGGCACAAAGCGGTTGATGACAAGCGAGATGCGTACGAGCGTTGCGCGATGCGCGTCGGTGAGGACCGCCGACGCAATCACGTACAGAGAGAGTGCGATTGCCGCAAGGCGCAGCATAAGGGCTATCAGGCGCAGTGCCAGCGACCCGAGGGTGTTTAGGAACCCGGGAGCCTTCTTTGGCGCGAAGGAGCCCTGGTTGCTCGCCACGTAGGGGTCACGTTGCGGGGAGGGCACGGGCCTTTGCAGGCTACGAGCCGGTCTGGCAGCGGGTGCGGGTGCGGCTGCGACCTGCCTGGGGTCACGACGGATCGTCCTTGGAACGGACTGCGCAGATGAGACTTGTGTCTCGCCAGCATAGGCGGAAGTGACATCTCCGCGCGAACCCGCTACGGTGCCCTGTGGGACACCGGCAACGGTGGACCCGGAGCCAGAGCGTTGGAGATAGGTCGTCTTGGCCTCGGCCTGCGGCGTCTGGGAGCCCGTGTTGTCCCCAAAGAGGTCGTCCACAAAGGTGTCCTCGTCCTCAAATGGATCGACCTCGTCCTCAAAGAGGTCATCCTCAAAAGGATCAAACTGGTCGTCGAGAGTGTCATTCATCCCCAGGTAGGGATTCGCTCCCCTGCTTGGGTCGTATGTCATATTCCTGCCTCTACCTTCTCGGTGAGCTCGAGCCATTCCTCCTCGAGTGCGGGAATCTTCTTTGAGAGGGCGTTGTACTCCCTCATGCAGGCGTCAAAGCGGTTTGAGTCGGCATAGAGCTCCTCGGAGGCCATGAGCGTCATGAGCTCGTCGTAGCGTGCCCTCATGGGCTCAAGGGCCGCCTCGACCTCCTTGAGGCGCTTGCGCTCGTTGCGCAGGGCGCGGTTGGCGGCGTTGCGGGCCTCCGCCTCGGCGCGGCGCTGCTCCTTGGTCTTGACGTTGCGGCCCTGTGCCTTTGCGGGGGCCTCTGCGGTAGCTGCCTTTGCGGGGGCCTGCTTTGCCGGGGCCGGTGCCTGTGCAGCAGCATCCTCGGCCGCGCGGGCCTCAAGCTCCGCACGCTTGTAGAGGTAGTACTCATAGTCGCCGTCATAGAGTGTCACGGTATGGTCACGCACGTCAATGACCTTGTTGGCGAGTGCCTTCACCAGGTGCTCGTCGTGGCTGATGAGCACGATGGTGCCAGGGAAGTTCACGAGTGCGCGTTCGAGCACGTCAACCGAGTCAATGTCAAGGTGGTTGGTAGGCTCGTCGAGGCACAGCAGCGGGTCGGGTGCGACCAACATCTTGGCTAGGGCCAGACGCGCTCGCTCCCCTCCCGAAAGGACGCTCACGCGCTTGTCGACGTCGTCGCCATGAAAGAGGAAGGCGCCAAGCAGGCGACGCTCCTCTGCCGTGGTCCAGCCGGGTGCGACCTCGTCCATCTCGCCAAGCACGGTGTTTGCACCGTTGAGATTCTCGAGCTGATGCTGGGCATAGTACGCCTGCGAAACGTTTTGCCCAAGGTCGACCGAGCCCTTTGTGGGCGCCTCGTGGCCGTTGATGAGCTTCATGAGGGTCGACTTGCCAGCGCCATTGGGTCCAACGAGCGCCACGTGATCGCCACGGTACAACGTGAGGTTGACACCCTCGTAGACGAGGTTGTCACCGTAGGCCTTGGCGATGTCCTGCAGCTGCACCACCATGTCTCCGGTGCGTGGAGGCTCAGGGAAGCTAAAGTGGACCTTCTTGGACTGCTCGGGCAAAACGACCAGCTCTTCTTGGATCTTCTCAAGGCGCTTGACGCGCTCCTGCACCTGGCGGGCCTTGGTGGGCTTGTAGCGGAAGCGCTCGATGAAGGTCTCAAGATGGGCAATGTCGCGCTCCTGGGCGGCGCGCTTGGCCCTCAGCTGCTCGAGGTTGTCCTCACGCTGATGCAGGTAGCTTGAGTAGTTGCCCGTATAGGTCATAAGGCGCTTGTTCTCGAGCGAGCCAATGTGGCTCACACACGCGTCCATGAACGCACGGTCGTGGCTCACCAGGAGAACCGCCCCGTCATAGCTCGCAAGGAACTGCTCGAGCCACTTAACGCTCTCGAGGTCAAGGTGGTTGGTCGGCTCGTCGAGCAGCAGCAGGTCGGGGTGGCGCAGCAGAAGCTTTGAGAGCGCAATGCGCATCTGCCAGCCGCCCGAGAACTCCTTTGCGGGCTTGTCAAAGTCCTCAACCGGGAATCCCAGGCCACCAAGGATCTGACGCGCACGGGCCTCGAGCTCGTAGCCGCCAAGCCGCTCAAAGCGGTCCTGAGCCTGGCCGTACTTCTCGAGGAGTCGATCGAGGTCAGTGTCTGGTGCGGGATTGGTGATCTCGTGCTCCATGCGAGCGATGCTGCGCTCGAGGTGGCGAATCTCGGTCGCCGAGTCTATCACCTCGGCCAGGGCAGACTTCTCGCCGGCAAGGCGGGTCTCCTGCTCGAGGTATCCAATGGAGGTGTCGCGCGCAAAGCTCACGGTGCCAGAGTCAGGGCTCTCCTGACCCATGAGAATCTTGAGGAGCGTGGTCTTACCAGCTCCGTTTGGACCAACGAGGCCCCAACGCTCGCCAGCGTTGAGCTGCAACGTTGCGGCCGTGTACAGGACACGGCCGCCAAATGACTTTTCGATCTTATCTGCAAGGGCTATCAAAGGCGCTCCCTATCTGAGTATCTGCTGGATAGCAGTATAAGTCATATGGGCTAAGGGGCCATAAGCCCCACGTAAACACCCATAACGGCAGCAACGTCAAGACGCGGGCGACAACGCATGCACCTTCTGGTGACCCTAACGGCGCTCGTTGGCAAGCTTCATGAGCACTATGCGATAGACCGATGCGTCAAGGCGCTCTTGGCTGATCTCGCCGCTCTCAACTGCAGCCAGCATGCCCTGATAGGCCGCATCAAAGTCCGCGGGCATGAGCAGGGCGTCGCTTCCGGCGAGAAAGGCCTCCACGGCCACGCGGTCATAGCCGTAACGCTCGACGATTGCCCCCATGCCCAGCGAGTCCGTAACGATCACGCCGTCAAAGCCGAGCCGGTCGCGAAGGAGATCCTGCATTATGGCCGGAGAGACCGAAGCCGGGAGGTCATTGCCCGTGATGCTAGGGCATGAGAGGTGGCCGACCATGACCATGGGGACGCCAGCCTCGATAGCCGCCCTAAATGGCGCAAGCTCGACGTCGTACATCTCATCGGCAGTCTTGTCGCTGTAAATTGCCCCCTCATGGGAGTCGCCCTCGGCGCCACCTATTCCAGGGAAGTGCTTTGCGCAGCAGATGATGCGCTGCGAGCGAAAGCTCTTGACCTGAGCCGCGACCATCGACGAGACGAGCTCGGGGTCGCTGCCAAACGACCTCCATACCATGGTGTCGGAGTTTGGGTTGTTTGCAATGTCGGCAACTGGGGCAAAGTCGGCCGTAAACCCAAGGTTGTGAAGATAGCTGCCAATGGTTAGCGCTACTTCGGCGGCATAGGCCGCGTCTTGCGTGGCGCCAACGGCGCTCATGTTGCCTACGTTCTCGATGCCAAACCCGGCATTGCCGCCAACGCGCGATACCGTGCCTCCCTCTTCGTCCACATCGAGCAGGATGGGGATGCCGCAGGCCTCAAGCGCATACTCCTGCGTGTTTGCGAGCATGCGTGTCGTCTGCTCGGCATCAACGAGGTTTTGCTCAAAGTAGATGATTCCGCCAACAGGACGCTCGCTCAGGGCCTGGCTCGTGGCCTCCCCCGCCTCGGTAACCGTCTCGTCCGTGTAGGCCGCCACAAGGCTCTCTGGCGTCACAAAGAAGAGCTGCGCGACCTTTTGCTCGGTTGAGAGATTCCTCACGGCATTTGCGGCGTCAACGGCAAGCCTGTAGCCCTCGTTGTCCTCAATCTCATGCCTGATGCTATTACGGGCATGGACAATTCCCATAACCAGCTCCTGGGGCATCACAGCGGGATTGTTGCCTTCATCGCCGGGACCAGAAACCGACCTTGTGTCATGCGAGCATCCCACAAGGCAGCCGATGCCAAGGACAAGGGCAACAAGGAGTCCAAACGTGTTGCAACGGCTACTCACGACGTCCTTTCGCCGCAGATGGACGGTAAAGGTCGATTGAATAGAAAGAAGGCCAGAGGCGAACCCCTGGCCTTTACATGCTCTGGTGGGCGATGCTGGATTCGAACCAGCGACCCCATCCGTGTGAAGGATGTGCTCTACCCCTGAGCCAATCGCCCGTGCGGAAGCTATCTTAGCAGAAGCATTCCTCAATGTGCGCGAGAATCTGCGTTTTGTGGAAACTCGTTCGCAGGCTCATCACAAAGCGCACACCATGAACCGCTGTGGCCTACTTGCGCAGCTGCTCCTTGACGATTCGATGCGAGACCAGCAGCGCGCATACCGCCAGAAGGCAAATGACGGCGGCAACACATAGCTGTGCGACGGTGGCCTGAGCGCCAACGTAGATGAGATAGGCGCCCACACCAACGGCAAGCACGAGAAGCGCCAGGGACTTGCCACGAATCTTGCTGGTGTTGGAGGGGACATTGGCAAGGATGGCGCTGCGAGCGCCAAATGCGGCTGAGCCCACTCCCTCAAGGGCCGTAAGCCAGGCGTCAAAGTCAACCATGTTGCCAACAGCGAGCACTATGCCCAGTGCAATCGTGGCCATTCCAACAAAGAGGCTGATGATGCAGGTGATCTTAAGGGTTCTTCCGTCCTTGGTCATGTGACTCCAATCAAAGTCATTGCCCGCATGTGAACCGCTATGCAAAAGGGCCACCGACAACCAAGCCGATGGCCCCTCATACTCATGGTGGGCCCAGAGGGATTCGAACCCCCAACCCAGGGATTATGAGTCCCCTGCGCTAACCGTTGCGCCATAGGCCCAGCAGCTACGCCTTGCAGCTAGCCGTCACTACGCAAGACATCTTACACCATCAGACGAAACATCCGTGTGGGTTTTTGGGAAAGCCCGCGACGGTGGATGTTTTAAGGCTCTCAGCTGACATGCGAGAGGAAGTGTCAAGGGGACGTTCGCTTAGACCACCTCAGTCCACCTGCAAGAGGGTGTGTCAAGGGGATGTACACTCTGACCCTCAGTCCACCTGTGAGTAGGTGTGTCGTGGTAATGAAAAACGGCGACCAATTGGTCGCCGTCCGAAAGTTCTGGTGGAGAATAGGGGGATCGAACCCCTGACCTCATGACTGCCAGTCATGCGCTCTCCCAGCTGAGCTAATTCCCCGTGGGTTGGTGCAAGAGGTATAATGCCAAAAGACGGGGTATGGGTCAAGCGAGATTTGAAACTTTTTTGCCCAAATCCCAAAAAAGTTTTTCGACATCCTCTCCCCTTCCCAAAATCTCTTATATAGCAGAGTTTTTAGTGTCCCTGAAAATGCCCCTGCGAGCTAGAGAGGAAGTTGCAAGCAAAGAGCGATCATGATTTGGCCAACGTAGTAGAGCATGAGGTTGGCAACACGCCTCAAGAAGCTCTTGTTGGTACCAAAGGTATTTAGGATGAGGATGATGTCGCTCGCCAAGAAGAGTAGCGTTCCGCCAAGGAACATGATCGCATGCTGCGATGGGTAGTTGATAAGCGCCACCAGGGCCATGCAGTTGAGAATCGTGATTGCCCCAATGTAGAAGACGCCAAAGATCTTGAAGGCGGGCTTGGCCTCGACCTGGCCAAGAATCCAGTACATGAGGAGTGCCGTTAGGACGACTCCAATGACGATTGCCGCGGGCAGCCACTTGCAGTACGGCAGCGTGGCAACGATGTAGCAGATGTGTCCAAGCAAAAAGACACCTATGCCAACAAGAAAAGCGAGCTGTCCCTTGTTTCCCTCGTAGACATAGCGGAGGTTAAGCAAGACGTCGGCTACCGCACCGAGCACCAGACCGATCACAATCATGCGTGCATACACGGGGTCGTTACACTTCATTGCCCCAAGAATGCCAAGAACGACGAAGAAGGTCGACGCAACGCCCTTTATGACGTCGGCGACAACATACTTCTCCATCTTCTCGACAACGATAAACACGGCGGCTAGAGCAAGGCAGATAGGACAGAGATACAGGTATTGCATGGTACACCCCCTAGGCTGATCATCTTGCTTTGAGAGTACGCCCCAAGACCTTGGCCGTGCGCCGCACGGCGTTGGATGGTTTCAACATTTCCGCAGTTGGCGCTTGTGTTTACGAAGAGGCCCGCCCGCGCAGATTTCTCTGACGCGGGCGGGCTAAGACGCTGTGTGTCTTGAGTTACTTGCGCTCGGCGATGACCCTGTTGGCAAGGTAGGAGGCAACCTCTGCGATGGCGACGTCTGCACGCTCGCCAGTGGCGCGCTCCTTGACCTCAACCACGCCATTCTTGATGCCACGCTTGCCGCAGACCACCTGATAGGGGTAGCCCATGAGGTCCGCATCGTTGAACTTGACGCCCGGGCGCTCCTTGCGGTCGTCGACCACAACCTCGATACCGGCCTCAGTCAGCTCGTTGGCAATCTGCTCGGCAGCGTCCCAGACCTCGCCCTTGGCGTCGAGCGGGATGATCTCGACCTCGTAGGGCGCAACGCAGACAGGCCAGACGATGCCGTGCTCGTCGTGGTGCTGCTCCACAACCGCAGCGAGCGTACGGCTCACGCCAATGCCGTAGCAGCCCATCTGGAACGGCTTCTCCTTGCCGTCCTCGTCCATAAAGGTGGCACCCATGGCCTCGGAGTACTTGGTGCCCAGCTGGAAGACCTGGCTGACCTCGATGCCACGTGCGCTCTTGAGCGGGGCTCCGCACTTGGGGCAGCGGTCGCCTTCCTTGGCGGATGCAAGGTCGAGCCACTCGTCGACCTCAAAGTCACGGCCGGGACGGGCACCCTTGATGTGCCAGCCCGCCTCGTTTGCGCCAATGAGCCAACTCGTGGACTCGCGAAGCGAGACATCGGCCACCACACGCACGCGCTTGTCGGCACCTATCGGACCCATATATCCCTTGACCAGGCCATACTCGGCCATCTGCTCCTCGCTCATGGGGTCATAGTGGCCAAAGGCATGCTCGGCCTTGACGTCGTTGAGCTCATGGTCGCCCGGGAGCAGGCAAAGCACCGGAGTTTCATCCTCGGCAATGATCGCAAAGCTCTTGCGGCAGGCACGCTCGGAGATGCCCAGGAAGACCGCTAGGGACTCGATAGAGCCCTCGCAGGGAGTCTCGATCCGCTCGCACTCGGTGCCAGGACCTTCCTCGATGGCAATGTCGGCACGTGCGGCCTCAACGTCGGCAGCATAGCCGCAGTCGCAGTACACAAGCGCCGCCTCGCCGGCCTCTGCAAGGGCCATGTACTCCACGGAGGTGTCGCCGCCAATCTGGCCGGAGTCGGCCACTACAGGTAGCGCCTTCAGGCCACAGCGCTCGCAAATGCGCGCGTAGGCCTCCTTCTGGTCCTCGTAGCTCTTCTGCATGCCCTCGACGTTTGCGTCAAACGAGTAGGCGTCCTTCATGATGAACTCACGACCGCGCATGAGGCCAAAGCGGGGGCGCATCTCGTCGCGGAACTTGTCCTGGATCTGGTAGAGCGTCACCGGAAGCTGCTTGTAGCTGCGGAGCTCGTTCTTCACAAGGTCAACGAAGGTCTCCTCGTGCGTGGGACCAACGACAAAGTCACGCTCGTGGCGGTCACGCAGGCGCAGCAGCTCGGGGCCATAAACGTCCCAGCGACCGGAGTCCTGCCAGATCTCGGCGGGGACGATCATTGGCACGAGCATCTCCTGTGCACCGATGCCCTCCATCTCATCGCGAATGACGGCTTCGATCTTAAGCAGCGAGCGCCAGGCAAGCGGCAGGTAGCTGTAGAGGCCGGCGGCGGTCTTGCGGATCATGCCGGCGCGAAGCAGCAGCTTATGGCTGGCAAGCTCAGCCTCTGCCGGGTCCTCCTTGAGGGTCGGCGAATAGAGCTGGGACATCTTCATGTACTTCTTCATACCAAATCCTTTCTGCGCGCAGCCACGCGCTGTATGTCCTTACACGCCAAAGCGGCGCTCGATTTCCAAAAAGAGCTCGTCGACCATGTCGGTCTCGGACACCTTGCGAAGCGGCTCGCCATGGACAAAGATCATTCCCTGACCCTTGCCACAGGCAACGCCAATGTCGGCATCGCGCGCCTCTCCGGGGCCGTTGACCACGCAGCCCATCACCGCAACGCTGATAGGCGCGTTGACGCGCTGTAGGCGCCTAGAGACCTCCTCGGCGATGGAGATGAGGTCGACCTGCGTGCGACCACAGGTTGGGCAGCTCACGAGCTCGGGATGCAGCCTGCGAAGGCCCAGGGAGCTCAGGAGGTCCCACGCCACGTCGACTTCCTCGACGGGGTCAGCAGTGAGCGAGAGCCTGATGGTGTTGCCGAGGCCCTCGGCGAGCAGGATTCCCACGCCGACCGAGTTCTTGACCGTGCCCTGCCTGAGCGTTCCCGCCTCGGTGACGCCAAGATGCAGCGGAATCTCTGGGAGTTCCTTGGAAAGCGCACGATAGGTCTCGAGGGTCACGGGCACCGAGTGCGCCTTGGCCGAGAGCACGATGTTGGTAAACCCGCGGTTCTCAAAATGCTCGACGAAGGCTACCGAGGACGCAACGAGCTTCTCGGGAAGCGTGAGGTCCGTCCTCTCCCCCACCTTTGGGTCAAGCGAGCCGGCATTGACGCCAATGCGGATTGCACAGCCCTGCTCGCCCGCCGCATCGATAACCTGGTCGACGCGATCAAACGACCCAATGTTTCCAGGGTTGATGCGAAGCGCTGCCGCCCCTGCACGAGCCGCACCAATGGCAAGCTTGTGGTCAAAGTGGATGTCGGCCACCACGGGCATAGGCGAGGCCTCGCAGATCTGCGCAAAGGCATCCACCGAGTCCTTGTCGGGCACCGTGGCACGAATGATCTCGCAGCCAGCGTCCGCGAGCCGCCGTATTTGGGCGAGCGTCGCCTCGACGTCGGCCGTCTTTGTGTTGCACATGGACTGCACGCTTACGGGCGCATTGCCTCCTACGGCGACGTCACCCACCGTGACCTTGCGTGTCTTGTTACGCGCGAGCATGACCAACTCTCCTCAAATAGCCAACGTTATATGCCTAGCCCAAGATGGAAACGATGTCGTTCCTGAGGGCAAAGCAGAAGATGAACAGGAAGAAGGCAAGGCCAACGTAGCTGATGGCCGCCTGCGTCTTTGCGCTGATGGGACGCCTTAAGGCCGCCTGGACAAACTCAATGAGAATCTTCCCACCATCAAGTGGCGGAATGGGAAGGAGGTTCATGAAGCCAAGCGAGATCGAGACCGCAGCAATGAGCAGCACGAGGTCATTGGGTCCAGACTTGGCAGCGTCTGCGGCCATGGTCGATATGCCAACAATGGATGAGGACTGGCTCACGACCTCCATCGTGTGCTGAGGCATGATGATGCGAACGACGGTGGAGCCGACCATCTTCATGTAGTTTAGAGCCACGCCCGTGGCCTCACCCAGGCTGGGGTGATAGGTCTCTACCAGGGCATTCACGCCAATGAGCTCGACCTTTTGCCCCTCTGGGACAACGATGGTCGTCTCAAAGGTCTCACCATTGCGCTCGTAGGCAACTTGGATGTCTCCCCCGCGCTCAAGGCTCTTGTCAATGGCATCGCAGAGGTCGTCCCAGCTTGACACGCTCGTTCCGCCCAGCTGCAGGATCACGTCGCCCTCGCGCAGGCCAGCCGCCTCGGCAAGCGACCCTTCCACGACACCGCCGAGCTCGTTGGAGTTGGGATAGACCTCAACGCCGGCAATCATGAGCGAGCCCACAACCAGGAAGAAGGCAAGGGCGATGTTTACCAGAGGTCCGGCAACAAGTATGGCAAGTCGTCCAAGAAGGCCCTTTCCGCGATAGGTCCTGGCGTTCTCGGCATTAAAGAAGCCCTGTGCGTCCTCAACGGGACGGGCGGCACCAGCAGCGGTTGTGCCAGCTTCAGAGAAGTCGTGGTCAGAGTCATACTCGGTCAGCATCTTGGCATCGCGCTCGAGGGTCTCAAAGGCCTCTGGCCAGTCGTTCTGCCAGGGCACCTCGCCCAGACTGGGGTTGTAATAGGGCCTGATGGAGGCCATGTCGGTAAGGTAGGCAAGCAGCGCGTAGGCGCGCGACTCGTCTATCGAGAGCTCTTCGGCAAGCTCGGCACCAGTGATGCGTCCCTTGCGCTGCACAGCAGCAAGGGCAGATGGAAGCAACTCGTCGACCTCGCCCTCCATGCCACAGATGCGGTTGTATCCGCCCAAAAGGATTGGCGTGACACCAAAGTCGGTGCCAAAGCGCTTGGACTTGCGGTGCAGGTTGTATCTAAACGGCAGTCCAAGGTAGAACTCCGTCACGCGCACACCCTGTAGGCGCGCAAGCAAGAAATGCCCTCCCTCATGGAGAAACACCAATAGCGAAAGGACCAGCAGTCCCCAGAAAACAGCCGATAGAACAGAGCTTAGAACAGTCATGAAACCCTCTCAGAAAGAAGCTCGGCAGCGCGGGCGCGAGCCCAGGAGTCTATCGCATCGAGCTGATCGAGCGACGTGACGGGCTCAGCGCTGTGCTCGGCCATCGTTGCCCCAACAATGCGTTCGATGTCGAGGAAACCACAGCGTTGGTGCCTAAAAGCCTCGTTAGCAATCTCATTTGCGGCGTTGAGCACGCAGGGCATGGTCATTCCAACGCGGCCTGCCTCGCGAGCGAGCGCCAAGCATCCAAAGGTCTTCTCGTCGGCCTCACCAAAGGTGATGGGCGACTCGTTACACCAGTCGATGCGCTGCGAGGGGGTCTCCCAGCGCTCTGGGTAACTGAGGGCGTATTGGATGGGTATGCGCATGTCAGAAGGTCCAAGCTGCGCGAGCGTCGAGCCGTCTTCAAACTCCACCATCGAGTGAATGCGGCTCTGCCTCTGCACGAGCACTCGCACGTCGTCAATCCCCACCTCAAAGAGGTGATGGGCCTCCAGCACCTCAAAGCCCTTGTTCATGAGCGAGGCAGAGTCAATTGTGATCTTGGCGCCCATTGCCCACGTGGGGTGTGCAAGGGCGTCGGCGGCACTTACCAGCGAGAGCTCCTCACGAGACTTGCCGTAGAAGGGACCGCCCGAGCACGTGAGCCATATCTGATGCAGGTCGCGCGTGCGCTCTCCAACAAGGCACTGGAAGATGGCGCTGTGCTCAGAGTCCACAGGAATGAGCATTCCGGGCTGTGCAAGAGGCATGAGCAGGTCGCCGGCCACAATGATTGACTCCTTGTTGGCGTAGGCGAGCACCTTTCCAGCCTTGAGCGCCTGGTATCCAGCATGAATTCCGGCCGCGCCCACAAGGGCGTTCACGACGCAGTCAACGTCATCGAGCACAGCGAGCTCGGCCAGGGCCTCGCTGCCCACCGTGAGCTCGCAGCCGCCGGGAAGCTCGTCGAGAATCGGGTCGTTTGCATGAGAGGGGTCTGCCACGCATGCATGTGCCGCTCCAAACTCACGAGCTGCTGCCACGAGCTGATCTGTGGACCCGTATACCGAAAGTGCCACGACCTTTAGCTTGCTGGCATGCTGACGACAGACATCGAGGGTCTGGGTACCAATGGACCCAGAGCAGCCCAGGATGGCAACGCGCAAAGGGCGCCTGCGCGGGCTGCGCGGCGCCGTATCCTCAAAGATACTCACACAATCCCCCCAAAGCGGAGCAGGAGGAAGGCCACCATGGTTCCAAGCAGGAGGGCGTCGCTGCGGTCGAGCATTCCGCCGTGTCCGGGCATGAGCTTGCCGGAGTCCTTTACGCCAAAGCCGCGCTTGATGCGCGACTCAAACAGGTCGCCGATGACAGCCGTAAGACCGACGATGATGCCAAACGGGATTGCCATGTAGATCTTGAGGCCGCGAACCTTGAGGATTACCAGCAGGACCCAGGTGAGGGTGCAGGCAACAATGCCGCCCCAAAAGCCCTCGACGCTCTTGTTGGGAGAGATGCGCGGGGCGAGCTTGTGCTTTCCAAGGCTCGACCCAACAAAGTAGGCAGCGGAGTCATTGAGCCAGATGGATCCCATGACGCCAAAGGTAAGCAGGAATCCCTGCAGACCGCGGTCAAAGGCACGAATCATAGTCACTGACGAGAACGCAAAGCCGCAGTAGAGCGGGATGAATACCGTAAGGGCCACATCGGTGATGGTCACCCTCGGGACGCTCACGTACCAAACCGCGCACGCGAGTAGCAGAAGGATGGTGATGGCCATTGTTCCCACGCGGTTTGGTGCGAGTGGCGCCAAGGGATAGAGCAGCGATGCGGCAAGCACGATGATGTCGTTGGGCTGGCGGCCCGCACCGCGAAAGAGGCTCAGGAGCTCCCACGCGCTCATTGTGGCCATGGCTGAAACGACGACCGCAGTGCTGGTGAGGCCCATATAGAGACACCCAACGACAACGATGGCGTAGATTGCACCGACAACGACGCGCACGAGCAGTTTGCTTGTGCCTTCGGGTTTCGCATCACTCATGAGCTAACCACTCCCCCAAATCGACGGTTGCGACCCTGAAATGCCCGAATCGCACGCAGGTACTCCCAACGATCAAAATCGGGCCACAACTTATCGGTCACATAGAACTCTGTATAGGCAAGCTGCCAAAGCAGGTAGTTTGAGAGCCTGAGCTCGCCCGAAGTGCGAATCAGCAGCTCGGGATCGGGCAACCCTGCAGTATAGAGGCGCGACTCGAGGACGGACTCGTCCACCTGAGACGCAGAGAGCCTGCCCTCCTCGACGTCTTTTGCAATGAGCCTTGCGGCACGCGTAATCTCGGAGCGCGAGCCATAGTTGACGGCAAGGGCAAAGGTCATGCCCGTATGGTCTGCCGTCTCGTCAAGGCCCTGCTTAAAGACGTCAAAGGTCTTCTTGGGAAGTGACTCCAGGTCTCCCAAGAACTTAAGGCGAACGTTCTCCTGGTGAAAGAGCGGCAGCTCCTTTACCAGCGTTGTCGCAAACAGATGCATGAGCAGGTCGACCTCACGCTTAGGCCTCTTCCAGTTCTCGGTCGAGAAGGCGTAGACCGAGAGGGCATCGACCCCAAGACGAACGCTCGTCGTCACGGTCTCACGCAGGGAGTCGACTCCCGCCACATGGCCCTGCGACCTATCGAGGCCGCGAGCCTGCGCCCACCTGCCGTTGCCATCCATGATGATGGACACATGACAGGGCATGCGCCCGAGGTCAATGTCCTCGAGCGCTATGTCCTCAGGTGCATGTTCGAAATAGGCCCTTAAGAGGGCATCGTCTCTTTGCACTAGATCTCCATGACCTCAGCAGACTTGGTCTTAAGCATCTCGTCGACCTTCTTGGTGTAGTCGTCGGTGAGCTTCTGGATGGCCTTCTTCTCGCGCTTGACGTCGTCCTCGGTGAGGTCTCCGTCCTTCTCGGCGCGCTCAGCCTTCTCGTTGGCATGGCGACGGGCGTTGCGAACGGCAATCTTGCCTTCCTCGGCGTACTTGTTGCACTCCTTGACAAGCTCGCGACGACGCTCCTCGGTGGGCTTGGGGAACGGCAGGCGAATTGTGATGCCGTCGTTGGAGGGAGTGATGCCAAGGTCGGAGTCCATGATTGCACGCTCGATGGCACGAAGCGAGCTCTTGTCCCAGGGCTCGACCAAAAGCATGGATGCCTCGGGGACCTTGACGCCGGCAAGCTGGGTGATGGGGGTCGGGACACCGTAGTAGTCAACGCGAATGTCGTCGAGCACGTGCGGATTTGCGCGGCCCGTGCGCACGCGTGCAAAGTTTGCCTTGAGGGCATCGATGGCCTTGTCCATGCGACGCTTAGCCGAATCAGTGTACTCGCTCATCTCCTGTGCTCCAATCTTTTGTGAACCAATTGCTTGTCGAACTTCTATCAGTCTTCAAACAGTAGTCATTGTAACGCGAGCTTAGTCGTCGAGCTCCTCGACGACGGTAGTGCCAACGGGCTCGCCCTTGAGCGCCTTGATGATTGCGCCTTCCTGTTCCATGTTGAACACCATGATGGGCATGGAGTTGTCCTGGCAGAGCGCTGTTGCGGTTGCGTCCATCACCTGCAGACGACGCTTGAGGACGTCGCGATAGGTGATGACATCAAACTTCTTGGCGTCAACGTACTTAACGGGATCCTTGTCGTAGATGCCGTCGACCTTGGTGGCCTTCATGAGCACATCGGCACCAATCTCGCAGGCACGAAGAGCCGCGCAGGTGTCCGTGGTGAAATACGGGTTGCCGGTGCCGGCCGCAAAGATGGTGATGCGACCCTTCTCGAGGTGGCGGATGGCGCGACGGCGAATGTAGGTCTCGGAGATGGCATGCATCTCGATGGCGCTCATGACGCGGCAGTCAAAACCGTTCTTTTCGAAGCAGTCCTGAAGGGCCAAAGAGTTGATGACAGTGGCCAGCATGCCCATGTTGTCGCCCTGGGCACGGTCCATGCCCTCGGCTGCACCCTCGAGTCCGCGGTAGATGTTGCCGCCACCAACGACGACCGCAATCTGCACACCGTCATCGTAGGCAGGCTTGATTGCCTTGGCGATACGCTCGGGAACCTCGGGGTCAATACCAAAGTAGCGGTTGCCCATGAGGGCCTCGCCCGAGAGCTTGAGCAGGATGCGCTTGTATTTGTAGTCTGCCAAAGAATCCTCCTTATGTGTTGAGCGCCATCCGGCGCAATGCACATCAATCCCATGAAGTGTAGCAAAGCCCTATGCCCTCACCTATGGGCAGACGTGCGAGCAAACAGCAACAACATGCGAGAGGTTGCCCCTGCGCTCAAATTGCCTAAGAAAAAGGGCCGACGCTTGCGCGCCGGCCCGATAATGCGTTTGTGAGGGATTACTCCTCGCCAAAGTTGAAGCGAATGAAGGAGACGATGTTGATGTCGTCACCGAGCTCCTTGGAGATGTTCTTGGCGAGCTCACCAACAGTCACGTTGCCATCCTTGACAAAGTCCTGCTCGGTGAGGGCGCGCTCCTGGAAGAACTTCTTCAGGCGGCCGTTGACGATGCCATCCCAGAACTTCTCAGGACGACCAGAGTCGGCAGCCTGTGCACGATAGATCTCCTTCTCGTGCTCGACGGTCTCGGCGGGGATGTCCTCGCGAGTAGCGGCGATGGGGTCAGAGGCGATGACCTGCATGGCAACGTCGTGACCAAAGTTCTTGAAGGTGTCATTGGCGCCGGTCTCGGCGTTGTTGAACGAGAACTGAACGAGGTCGGCGTGCTTGCCGTCGTGATGGACGTAAGAGGCGATGGCGCCGTTCTCAACGGTCAGACGAGCAAAGCGAACGATCTTCTGGTTCTCGCCGATGACGAAGATGCTCTCCTTGAGGGCGTCTTCAACGGTGGAGTCCTTCATGGGGCAAGCGAGCAGTGCGTCGACGTCGGCGGGGTTGCAGTTGGCAACGACCTCGGCAAGGTCAAGCACGAAGGCCTTGAACTTGGCGTTGGTGGCGACGAAGTCGGTCTCGCAGGAAACCTCGATGAGGGCGGCAGTCTTGCCATCCTCGGAGACGTAAGCGGCGATGGTGCCCTCGTTGGTGTCGCGGCCAGCCTTCTTGACGGCCTTGGCGAGACCATTGACGCGCAGGACGTCGATAGCCTTCTCGATGTCTCCGTCAGCCTCGACGAGTGCCTTCTTGCACTCCATCATCGGGGCGTCGGTGATCTGACGGAGCTCCTTGACCATTGCGGCGGTAACCTGAGCCATATGCGTTCCTCCTCTAGGTGGAATGAAAAACGAGCTAGTAAGACGGTTTGTTACTCTGCAGCCTCGACCTCGACGGCAGGGGTGGTCTCGCCGGAGAGCATCTCGGCCTCGGTGATCTGCTCCTTGCCAGCACCAGCGAGCACTGCATCGGCAACAAGCTCGCACATGAGGTTGACCGAGCGAATGGCGTCGTCGTTTGCGGGGATGCCGTAATCGACAACGTCGGGATCGGAGTTGGTGTCAAGCAGGCCCACGACGGGGATGTGCAGACGGTTGGCCTCCTTGATGGCAATCTCCTCGCGCTTGGTGTCGACCACGAAGATGGCCTGCGGAAGGGTGTGCATATCGCGCACGCCACCGAGGTTGCGCTGGAGCTTCTCGAGCTCCTTGGTGAGAACAGCCTGCTCCTTCTTGCCGCGGGCAGCCATGCGGCCGTCCTCGACCATGGCCTCAAGCTCCTCCATGCGGTCGATGCGGGAGCGCATGGTCACAAAGTTGGTGAGCATGCCACCGAGCCAGCGCTGGTTGATGTAGGGCATGTCGCAACGAGCGGCCTGAGTGGCGATGGCCTCCTGAGCCTGCTTCTTGGTGCCCACGAAGAGGACGGAGCCGCCCTTGGCAGCGGTGTCCTTGAGGAAGCTGTAGGCGCGGTCGGCGTCGATGACGGTCTGCTTGAGGTCGAGGATGTAGATGCCGTTGCGCTCACCAAAGATGTAGGGCTTCATCTTGGGGTTCCAGCGGCGGGTCTGGTGACCATAATGGCAGCCGGCCTCGAGCAGGGTCCTGATGTTGATCTTCACAGCCATGTTCTAACCTCCTGTGGTTGGTCCTCCGCGCGGGGTCAGCCCCCTTGAGCCACCCGAGACTCGGCTGTGTGCCTCGGGCACCGCGGCCAAAGGGTCACCCGCGCGTGCGAATTTAAGCTGTACGGACGCACAGCAGCCTTAGAGTATACACACATCGCGGATCATCTGTCGAGAGAGAAGTCTCATAACTCAAGCTACACATGCCATCGATGTCCAAAACAGGCGCATTTCCCTCAAGGGCCATGGGTGCGTGGCCCAATACTGGCGGGATGCCCGCATGAGCGCCAACAAAATCGACACAACTTTGCGTGATTGGCAAGGGGCGCCTCACTCCCCTCTGGGGTGCGCCTGACGCGTAGCCTCCTTAAGCCGCTCGACCGAGAGATGCGTATATATCTGAGTCGTCGCAAGGCTCTCGTGTCCAAGCAGCTCCTGCACGCTTCTGAGGTCGGCACCACCAGAAAGGAGCTCGGTTGCGTAGGTGTGACGCATTGCGTGCGGAGTCAGCCCGCCGTCGAGGCCTGCCATTGCAACGTGGCGCTCAAAGCAGGTCCTAAGGGCATCGGCAGACATGCGGTTGCCCCTCACTGAGACGAAGAGGGCGGTTGTGGGGCTTCCGCCCTTGGTGCGCGCCGCGAGTTGTGGCCTAGAGGACTCGAGGTAGCTGGCGAGGGCCCCAAGCGCACGCGGGTACACAGGAACGATGCGCTCTTTTGACCCCTTGCCAAAGAGCCTCGCCTGAGCCTGCCGAAGGTCGACATCACGCACGTCGAGCCTGGAAATCTCAGAGATTCGAGCTCCGGTCGCATAGAGGAGCTCGATGAAAGCCCGGTCGCGAGCGCCTTCGGGGCTGGACTGGTCGCAGGTCGCCACGAGGCTGCTCACATCGATATCGGTCATCGTGCGAGGCAGCGTCTTGGCGATCTTGGGGCTGGCGAGAGCCGCGGCGGCATCGGACGACACCCTCCCCTGCCCAATCAGCCACTTGTAGAGGCCTCGCACAGCAGAGAGGTGCCGATTGACCGTGCGGGTGCTGTAGCCCGCACGGGTCAGCTCGGCTAGATAGCGCCTGAGGCTGCGATGGCTCACCGTAGCGGCGCTCACGCCCTCCCGTCTTACCCACGAGCAGTAGGCCTCGAGGTCGGTTGCGTATGAGCGCACTGTGTTTTGGGAGAGATTACGCACGCTGGCAAGGTAGTCGAGGTAGTCGCGCACATACCCATCAAAGACCTCCTGCTCGGCCTCACGCGCTTCTGCCGAAGACATGGACACTAGCCCTCTATGGCAAAGAGGTCTTGGCGTCTGGCAACATAGGCAGCGAGGTCTTCCTTGGCCCGCTTTGCATATGCCGCATAGCGCTCCCCCTTGCGCATACGGCGGCCTTCCAGTGGCGGCACCAGGCCAAAGTTGACATGCATAGGCTGATACGGGTTGGTGGCGGGGTCGGTGGCGTAGGCCACAAGCGCTCCAAACGCCGTTGTGCGCGGGAGCTTTACCCTCTCGGCACCCGTGAGGTCGGCATAGGTGTTTAGAGCAGCCAGCAGACCCGAGGCCATGGCCTCGACATATCCTTCGGTTCCGGTGATCTGTCCAGCAAGGCGCACCTCACTCCCAGGAACGGCAAAGCTCGAGTCAAGTACACGAGGCGAGTCCACAAAGGAGTTGCGATGCATCACGCCATACCTAAAGAACTCGGCATTCTCTAGGCCGGGAATGAGCCTAAAGACCCTTGCCTGCTCGCCCCAGGCCAAGTTGGTCTGGAAGCCAACGAGGTTGTAGGCAGTCGCGTCTGCGTTCTCGGGTCGCAGCTGGACCACGGCCCAGGGACGGCGTCCCGTACGCGGGTCCACGAGCCCAACCGGCTTGAGGGCGCCAAATCGTAGGGTGTCATGTCCCTTGCGAGCGACCTCCTCCACAGGCTGGCAGGCGTTGAACAGGTCGCTCTCCTCGAAGTCGCGCGAAACCACTCGACGAGCCGCAAGAAGCTCCTTTAGGAAGCGTTCGTACTCCTCTTTGTCCATGGGGCAGTTGAGGTAGTCCCCCAGCCCCTCCTCGTAGCGCGACTGGCTGAAAGCTATGCTTCGGTCGACGCTCTCGGCGTCCACAATTGGGGCAGCTGCGTCGAAGAATGACAAGTGCTCTGTCCCAACAAGCTTGCACAAGGCGGTAAAGAGGCTCTCGGAGCACAGTGGCCCAGCAGCAATCACGCAGGGTCCCTCTGGAATGGAGCGTGCCTCCTCGCGCACGAGGGTAATGAGCGGCTCTGCTTCCACGGCACTCGTCACCATCTTCGAGAACTGGTCGCGATCCACCGCAAGAGCCCCGCCTGCCGGTACGGCGCAGCTCTTTGCCATGGCGATGAGCTCGCTTCCCATCGTGGCAAGCTCGTACTTGAGCAGCCCCGCGGCGCTTTCCTCCCTGAGCGACTTGAGGGAGTTGGAGCACACAAGCTCGGCCAGACGGTCTGTATGATGTGCGGGAGACAGGGCAACGGGTCGCTGCTCTATGAGCCTTACGTGCACGCCTCGGCGCGCGAGCTGCAGCGCGCACTCGCTTCCGGCGAGTCCGCCTCCCACAACGGTCACTTGCATCTCTGGCACGGTCGCCCCTTCCATCACAAATCAACGGGACCACCTATGATACCCCCATCCTCAAGAACCTCCTTCGTTGGCGCATATCGCCCATCAGGAAGTCGCATCACACAGCCCCTCACCTCGAGGTCCGCAAGCTTTCTCATGATGTCAAGCGGGGTCTCTCCAAGGCTGTGAGCAAGGTCGTCGGCCCTCATGGGCATGGCAAACAACGCCGACAAGACTCGGCCACGTGCAGAGGCAGGTCGCTCCATGACCATGCGAAGCACGCCAAAGTCTCGAGAAATGAGCATCTCAAGGTCCTGCTCGCAGGCAATGATATGGGCGCCATCCCTAATGAGCGAATTGGCACCTTGCGACTCGGGCGAGAAGATGGAGCCCGGCACGGCATAAACCTCGCGCCCCATCTCAAAGGCGGCCGTGGCAGTGCTCATGGTGCCTGACCTGCTCCCAGCCTCGGCAACCAGGACGGCGTGCGAAAGTGCCGCAATGATGGGATTTCGCTTTGGGAAAGACCACGGCTGTGGCTCGCTTCCCCACGGAGCGACAGAGATCACGGCACCTCCGCCATCTATCGCCCGATAGAAGACATCCTCGGAAGACCTTGGGTAGATGAGGTCCGCACCAACTCCAGACACAACAATCGTCTTGCCTCCAGCATCAAGTGCAGCTCGTGCGGCAGCAGAGTCGCAGCCCAGAGCGCCACCCGAGACAACGGTAATATCCGACTCGGCGGCAATGCGTCCAGCCATAGATGACGCGGCAAGCCCGTAGGGAGTTGCCTTTCGGGCCCCAATGATGCCCAACCCCAAATCTGCGAGAACCTTTTGGCTGCCAGTACCGTACAAAACCGTTGGAGGCTCCTCCAGGCTCAACAGTCCCTCTGGGTACTCCCTGTCATTTCGGGTCAGCTCCCACCTCTCGCCCCTGATATTTAGCCTAGCCATGTGACCTCCCCCTATAGGAACATGCCTCGATGATGTCGTCCTTGCTTACGCGTTGATGCCCCTCTATGTCTGCTATGGTGCGTGCCACCCTAGCTGCCCGAGCAATGGAGCGCCCTCCCATTGCAAGACGGTTGGCGATGGTCTCAAAGGCGCTCAGGGCACCTGGGTCAAAGCTCGTCGTTGGCCTTCTGTCGTCATCGCCTTTCTGCTGCCGGTGCGCCCTAAAGTCCCTGGCGGCAAGGACCATCTCACGCATCTGTGCCGAGGACATGCCCTCGTCGCCTTCGATCACGCTCCTCGACGCCGGGCGAGCCACGTCAATGTTTATGTCTATGCGGTTTACCAAGGGTCCGCCCATACGCGCCTGATAGCTCTCGACTCGAGCCGGCGCGCAGCTGCACGCATGCCCGGGGTCACCAAGATGGCCACAGGGGCACGGGTTTGCAGCCGCAACAAACATAAAGTCGCTGGGAAATATGTACGAGCCGTCGGCGCGCACGATGGTTACTCGCTTGTCTTCCATTGGCTGCCTGAGCGACTGCAGCACGTTGTTGGCAAACTCGGGCAGCTCGTCCAAGAACAGGACACCCTTGTGCGCAAGCGAAATCTCGCCTGGCATGACCGGCTTGCCGCCCCCTACAAGACCTGCCCTAGATATGGAATGGTGCGGGGCCCTAAAGGGCGGCTCACCTCGGGCAATGCTCTCCGTTGGCTGGGCTGCCACCGAGTGGATCATGAGCGCCTCAACGCGCTCGCTCTCGGTCAGCGGAGGCAGAATCGTTGGGAGGCGCCTCGCAAGCATCGTCTTTCCGGCACCCGGTGGCCCCACCATCATGATTCCGTGGTTTCCCGCGGCAGCCACAACCAGTGCCCGCTTTGCGACCTCCTGATCGCATACCTGCGAGAAGTCAAGCGTGTCTTCGGACAAAGCCCCGCTGGGTTCTTCGTTATCTTTCTGCAGCACAGGCCCGGGAAGATTTCCGACACCAGACCTTAGCCGCGAGAGCGCAACCAGGGTCGAGCATTCGCAGGATTCCAGACATGCAGGAATGCTCATTGGTGCACACACCAAACGTAGACCCTCGCGGGAGGCTAGCATGGCATAGGCAAATGAGCCCCTGACCTCACAGACCTCGCCCTGCAGACCAAGCTCGCCAACAAAGAGGCATTCCTTGAGACCCTCTGTTGGTATTTGCCCCGAAGCCACGAGTATTGCCACGGCAATGGGCAGGTCAAAGCCCGTGCCGGACTTCTTTAGCTCGGCCGGCGCAAGGTTGACGGTAATGTGGGCGTGCGGGCCCTCAAAGCCACATGCCCGTATGGCCTTGTCAACACGGTGACGCGCCTCGAGCACCGTAGCATCGGGCATGCCGATTATGGTGTAGTTGGGAAGGCCTCCGCCAATGGTGACCTCGACCGAAACGGGAACTGCCTCTGCGCCCATGATGAAGGCCGACCTCACGCAGAACGACCCCCTGTCTCTTGCGCCCGACATCAGTCTTCTCCACCAAAGGCGTTCTTGAAGTAACGCAACCCGATCTTTTGGTTTGTGTCGACGCTAATGCCAATCACATCAAAGCGTACTGTAGATAGACCGTATGCGTTCATGAAGCACGCGGCAATGCGACGGTATATGTCCCTCTTGCTGCTGGTGACGGCCAGCTCGGGCATCGACTCGGTGATATCGTCTGAGAGGCGGGTCTTGACCTCTACGAGCACATACATCTGTTCATCTTTGCAGATGATATCCGCCTCACCGCAAGGGCACATCCAGTTGCGCTCCACAACCTCCAACCCTTTTTGCGTGAGGAAGTGTGCGGCTATCTCCTCCCCGATGGACCCCAGCTCGTGCGGAGTCATCTCATCGACACGAAGCGACTGGGGCCTGTGTGCGCTCTCGCCCCTCTCTGACACCCTGCCAAAGACATATCCCGTGCCCACGGCATCAAAGGGCACATCCTCCTGTTGCCCATCTCCCAAGATGGGCTCGTATTGAAGATCGTCTTCGTAGGCGTCTTCGTAGTCGCCAAGATCAAGCTCAATGTACTCGTTGCCAACCATCTAGCGCTCCTTCCAAGAGACATAACGTCCCTTAGAAGGATTGCAGCGTCGTGTTGCAGCCAGCTACGCATTAGGTAGTGGCAATGTCGCACCAGCCGTCTCGCGCACTGTAGTAAACCGGTCAGCCATGCCGCTAGCGGATGCGGTACACGTTTTGGGCACTGAGACTTTCAGCTTGCATTACAGGTCAAAAAGCCGAGGCGTCTCGACAAAGTTGCCACAGAACGATACTCGGTGAATGGGGCTCAGCCCGTGCTCGCGTATTGCCGCAATGTGCTCCGCGGAACCGTATCCCTTGCAAGAGTCCAGATGGTAGAGCGGATAGTCTTGCGCGTAGGCAACCATAAGGTCGTCTCGCGCGACCTTTGCAACAATTGATGCGGCAGCAATCGACGCCACGCGGGCGTCGCCCTTTACCAGGGTCTTCTCGCGCTCATGGACATGCACCGGGTTGCCGTCGATAAGCACGGTGTGCGGCTCAATGCCGGCATTCTCAATTGCCTGCGACATGCCCATCCTAATGGCAACACCCATCCCCACCGCGTCTATCGAGGCAGGCTCAATGTGCGCAATGCCAATGGCTATCGCATGCTCGGCAATGCGCTCGGCAAGAACTTCCCTGCGCTCCGGAGTCAGCTGCTTGGAGTCGTTTATACCCCAGATAATAGGCTCTTTAGGAAGCGCAACTGCACATACGGTGAGAGGTCCCGCAAGAGCCCCGCGACCAACCTCATCGACGCCAAGAGCTATTCCGCCCTCACTGAGCTCGTCCTGCAGCTCATACATGGCGAGAACGCGGTCGCGCTCTATGTCGTCGCGCCGCAAGCGACGTCTTGCCTGCTCCAAGGCCTTCTGCACCTGTAGACGGGGGTCATCCGCATAGCGCTCGAGAAGAGCCCTGAGCTCGTCCGAACTCGCCTCGTGCAAGAGTGCCACCACTTCGCGAGCCGTTGCGGCGCGTGAGATCGACTCAGCCATAACGCCATCCCCCAAAGACGTGATTGGGCGCTTACGATGTAAGCATATTGGGTGAAACAGGTACCTTAGAGTTTATCGCGCAGCAAACTGAGCGCGTCATTCAATCGCATTATCGGCAGACCGTTTAGCCAAAAAAAGAGGCCCCCGAAGGGGCCTCAGGTACTTGCTTAGCGCTTCTCGCGAATGCGTGCGGCCTTGCCGATGCGATCGCGGAGGTAGTACAGCTTAGCACGATGGACATCGCCGTGACGGATGACCTCGAGCTTGGCGATCTTGGGGCTGTGCAGGGGGAACGTGCGCTCAACACCAACGCCAAAGGAGATCTTGCGGACGGTGAAGGTCTCGCGAGAGCTGCCACCGCTCATGCGGATGACGTCGCCCTGGAAGACCTGCTCGCGCTCACGCTCGCCTTCCTTAATGCGATAGTGAACCTTCACGTTGTCTCCGACGATCACGCGGGGGATGTCCTCGCGGATGTCCTGGCGCTCGATTGCGCGGATGTAGTCCATGATGTACCTCATTCTTCTCTAGAGGTGCCGCCTGGCGAGAACGACACATAGGTTTACACACAGAGGGAAAGTATAGTCAAAGACATTTATGCAAGCAAGGAATTGTTTGCTTTTGCGCACAAGCAATTCATAAGCACATGCGCACGCCAGCTATGCGGCCCCGCGCTCGCAGTGCTCTAGCACATGATACAACTGCCTGAACGATTACCTTGTCGAATGCGACCAGGCACGAGGCACATTGATCTCTTCGTACATCCTAATGGCATACCGGTCGGTCATCGTGGATATGTAGTCGGCAACCTGAACGTCTGGGGCATCGTCTGTGCGCTTGAACTCGGGCGGCACCTCGTCCATGTGCGTCACAAAGTGTGCGAAGAGATTCTCTACCACGTGCATGGCCTTTGGTTCCTCGCTCTTTGCCTCGCCAGTGTTGTAGAGGTTCTCATACAAGAAGCTCCGCATTTGGCAAAAGGCCTGCCATATGTGCTCTGACATTGCTATGTCGCCTTCGCGGGCGCTCATCTTTACCATGTCGTGCACCATGGTTTCGATGCGCTCAGAAGAGCTTGAGCCAAGAACCTCACGCGCCTCGGCCGGCAAGTCATGTTCGCTCAAGAGCCCAGCCCGCTCGGCGTCATCTATATCATGCACCACATATGCAATGCGATCGGCACGCGCTACTACCCTGCCCTCCGGCGTTATTGCCCTAACGTTTCCCGTGTGGCAGACAATGCCGTCGAGCACCTCAAGCGTGATGTTTAAGCCCCGACCATTTCTTTCGAGCAGGCGAAGGATGCGAACGCTCTGTTCGTTGTGCCTAAAGAGATCGTTGGCCTCGGGGGTTCCCGGCTCTACCCCACGGTAGTTTGCCCTTGCCACCCTTAGGGCACGTTCGCCCGCATGGCCAAAGGGCGTGTGACCCAAGTCGTGCCCCAGCGCTATGGCATCCGTCAGGTCTGGGTTAAGGCCCAGTGCGCGCACGATTGACCCTGCGACCTGCGCCACCTCAAGGGTGTGTGTGAGCCTGGTGCGATAATGGTCGCCCTCTGGCGCAAGAAACACCTGGGTCTTGTTGGCAAGTCGCCTAAAGCTCTTGCTGTGCAATATCCGGTCGCGGTCTTGCTGGAAGCAGGTTCTGAGCATGTCGGGCTCCTCATAACGCTCACGCCCACGAGAGCCATCGGCAAAGGTGGCCTCAGGCGATAGCAGCTCATGCTCTCGCTGTTCGAGCATCTCGCGCGTTATGACCCGCATCAGGACCTCCGTCCACAAGTTCAGGTTGGCCCAAGCATATTCCGCCTTTGTACCAGCACCTCAATAAGCAAGGCCCCTCAATACTCCATGCGCCAAGCACAAGAGAAATAGAGAAGCGGGGGAAGGCTCCTTTGCCCTCCCCCGCTTTAGATCACAGCGATAACGCCGTTAGGTGAGACTAGACGCGCGGAGCGATCGTCTTGGCGCCACCGTTGGAGTTGATCTTGGCCTGAGCAGCCGCGAGGCGAGCGATGGGCACGCGGAACGGCGAGCAGGAGACGTAGTCAAGGCCGAGGTCATAGTACTTCTGGATGGAGTCGGGGTCGCCGCCGGTCTCGCCGCAGACACCGCAGACGATGTCGGGGTTGGTGGCACGGCCGCCCTCGACGCCCATCTGGACCAGGCGAGCAACGCCGCGGTCGAGGGTCGCGAACGGGTTGGTCTTGATGAGCTTCTCGTTCATGTAGGTGTCCAGGAACGAGGACTCGACGTCGTCGCGTGAGAAGCCGAGGCAGGTCTGCGTGAGGTCGTTGGTGCCAAAGCTGTAGAAGTCAGCGTACTTGGCGATGTGGTCAGCGGTGATGGCAGCACGCGGAAGCTCGATCATGGTGCCGATGGGGATCTCGAGCTTGACGCCGTACTCCTCCTCGACTGCCTTGATGTCGTCCTCGCACATCCAGCGGAGGTGCTTGAGCTCCTCGGAGAATGCCACGAGCGGGATCATGATCTCGGGCTTGGCGTCAACGCCATCCTTGATGAGCTCGGCAGCAGCGCTGGCGATGGCCTTGAACTGCATGTGGTTGAGCTCGGGATACAGGAAGCCCAGACGGCAGCCACGGGTGCCGAGCATGGGGTTGGCCTCCTGGAAGGAGTCGAGCTGCTTGAGCAGGGCGCTCTTGACGGCGATGGCCTTCTCGAGCTCGTCGTTGAGGGCAGCGAGCTTCTCGTCGGTGGCAGCGGCAGCCTCGACGGCCTTGCTGGCGCTCTCGAGCTTGGCGATCTCAACCTCAAGCTCGCGCGGGTTGTCGAGGAACTCGTGCAGAGGAGGATCGAGCAGGCGGACGATCACGGGCAGGCCCTCCATGGCCTTGAACATGCCAAGGAAGTCACCCTTCTGGGCCTCGCCGAGCTTGGCGAGTGCGTCAGCCTTGACGGCGGGGTCGTCGGCAAGGATGAAGTTCTGGATGAGGTACTTGCGCTCGCCCAGGAACATGTGCTCGGTACGGCACAGGCCGATGCCCACAGCACCGTTCTCGCGGGAAAGCTGAGCGTCGTCGGGGTTGTCGGCGTTGGCGCGAACACCCATGACACGGCCGCGCTCCTCGTCGAAGCGGATCTCGTCGGCCCACTCGAGGATGGTCTGGAGGTCGCCACCGAGCTCAGGACGGACAAGCTTGGCCTCGCCCATGTAGACAGCACCAGTGGAGCCGTCGATGGAGATGACGTCGCCCTCGTGCAGGACGATGTCGGTGCCGGCAATGGCGCAGGTCTTGTTGGGGGCGTCGATCTGGAGAGCCTCAGCACCGCAGACGCAGGGCTCGCCCATGCCACGAGCGATAACGGCAGCGTGGCTGGTCTTGCCGCCGTGCGAGGTCAGGATACCGTCAGCGGCGTCCATGCCAGGCAGGTCGTCAGGCGTGGTCTCCCAGCGAACCAGGATGCAGGACTTGCCGGCCTCGGCAAATGCAACGGCGTCCTCGGAGGAGAACACAACGGCGCCCACGGCAGCACCAGGAGAAGCGTTGAGGCCCTTGGCGATGGTCTCGCGGCCCTTGATGTCGGCGGCGTCGAACTGAGGATGCAGGAGCTGGTCGAGCTGCTCGGGAGCAACGCGCATGACAGCCTGCTCCTTGGTGATGCGACCCTCTTCGTACATCTGGATGGCGACCTTGAGGGCGGACAGGGCGGTACGCTTGCCCACGCGGGTCTGCAGCATGTAGAGCTTGCCCTGCTCGATGGTGAACTCGAGGTCCATCATGTCGGCATAGTGGTCCTCGAGGATCTCGAAGACGTGGAAGAGCTGCTTGCCAGCCTCCTCCAGGCCAGGCTCGGTCGGGAGCTTGGCGATGGGCTCGGTGTTACGGATGCCTGCAACGACGTCCTCGCCCTGGGCGTTGACCAGGTAGTCACCGTAGCGCTCGTTGGTGCCGTCAGCGGGGTTGCGGGTGAAGGCAACGCCGGTAGCGGAGGTGTTGCCCTTGTTGCCGAAGGCCATGACCTGGACGTTGACAGCGGTGCCCAGGGTGTCGTCGATCTTTTTCTGCTTGCGGTAAAGGATTGCGCGCTCGGTGTTCCAAGAACCAAAGACGGCCTGCTCGGCAAGACGGAGCTGGAGCAGCGGGTCGTGCGGGAAGACGGCAACGCCGTCAACGTCGACCTCGGGGTACTTGGCAACGTCAACGTTGTCGGAGAAGATCTGCTTGAAGGTGGCGACGAGGTCCTTGAGGTCGTCAGCGTCGAGCTCGGTGTCGAGCTTTACGCCCTTCTCGGCCTTCTTGGCGGTGATGGCATCCTCGAAGAGCTGGCCGGAGACGCCCATAACGACGCTCGAGAACATCTGCACGAAGCGGCGATAGGAGTCGTAGGCAAAGCGGGGGTTCTCGGTCTGCTTGATGAGGCCCTGGACGGAGTCATCGTTGAGGCCAAGGTTAAGGACGGTGTCCATCATGCCGGGCATGGAGAACGGTGCGCCGGAGCGGACGGAGACCAGCAGGGGGTCGTCGGCGTCGCCGAGCTTCTTGCCCATGCGGCGCTCGAGGTCCTTGCGGTACTCGTCGATCTCGTCGAGAACACCCTCGGGCCAGACGTTGCCAGCGCTCGAATACTCGACGCAGGTCTGGCAGGTGATGGTGAAGCCGGCGGGGACGGGAAGGCCCAGAGCGGCCATCTCGGCAAGGTTAGCGCCCTTGCCGCCCGTGATCCACTTGGCCTCGTCGACGGTAGCGCCGGCAACCTCACTCACGTTGGTCTTGCCGTCGGCGTCGAAACCGAAGCGATAAACATGCTTCTCAGCCATACTCACACTCCTGATCTTTTACTCGTGGTGCCACCCTTTGTGACACTCAACTTCACAAGAGCACCCGCCACGGACGCAAGGCACCGTGACGAGTCCTCTTATTGACCTAACTCATTGTAAACGCATAGCAGAGCCAGCGCAAAGGACATGCAAGACACATGAAATTATCGCGCATACCTTTTGGCATGCGCGACAACTCTTAGAGGTTGTGAATTGCAACGGTGGTACGATGCCCTGCCTCGTTGACCGGCTCCTCGCCCGTGAGGGTCGAGATGATCGTCACCGCAGGCCCCAACAGGTCGATCGAAGGAATCCCGCGCTTGTCAAGCTCGCGCCTGATATCGCGACGAAGGTTGCGGTCGACGATGGTGTGGAAAACAGCCAGCGGAACGTCGGAGTCTACGTTCTCATCAAGATAGTTCTTGACGGTCTCAACAGAGCGAACCTCGCCCAGACGCTTGATGACGACGATGTCGTCGGTGAACTGCGAAGCCGCCGCAGAAACAACGCCGGTTGCGGTCTCGCCGCGCGCGTCAGAGATAACAAACACGATGGGTGTGGGCGTCTCGGTCTCGAAGAGGACGTCTACGTCTGCCATATGTGCCTCCCAGCCGTGGGGCCTTGCCCCAACATCCTATTCCCTTTCGGGACATCTTACCTAACAACGTTCATGTGCAAGTGTCGTCTTGCCTAAGTACGCTAGTTACCAGTTTCCATTCTGCAAGGCCCTGCGTCATCAAAAACATGGTAATTGGCTTGCACGATTCGGCGAGAGCACAAAAGCAGGCGTAAAGGCCTCAAATTCAGTGCAAAAGAGATCATGGAGACGGACAACGACAAGCGATCTGTAAGTGAGAGTCGTCCTTGTGGCATGACGGTCTCCCCGCCTCACACTGCTTTCATGACTGGCTATTTCCAAACTGGTACCTTGCCGTGCGCACCGAATAAACAAGGGCGTGCCCGTCGTACGCTGATTGCATGCGACGGGCACGCCGTTTGAAACCTAATGTTTCAATGAACTACTTGCGCTTTGCCAGGGCCCCAATGTTTGCGATGCCGGCAAAGGCACCCTCAAAGCGGTTGAGCAGACGAAGACGGTTGTTGCGGACCGCCTCGTCCTCATCCATGACCAGCACATCATCAAAGAAGCGGTCAATGGGCTCGCGCAGGCTGGCAAGCGAGGCAATGGCGCCGTCGAGCTCGCCGGCAAGGATGTCTTTCTCAACAGAGGCTGCGCCTTCGTCCACAGCGGCAAGCAGCGCCTTCTCAGCCTCGCCGAGGATGGACTCGTCTACGTCAATGCCAAGGGCAGCGTCGGCGAGGTGGCTCGCGCGGGCATATGCCGTGGCGAGGTCGTCAAAGACCTCGCGGGACTCGCGTCTGGCGCGGTCAAGAGCAAAGACGCGGCCAAGGAAGGCATTGGGGTCGCAGATGCCGGTATCCGAGACGGCCTGAATGGTGTCGGGGTCAGCGCCTTCCTCGCGCGCAATGGCGGCAAGACGTCCGGCAAAGTAGGCCTTGACCTTTGAGGTGACGTCATCGAGGTCAAAGTCGATGCCCTGAGCGGCATAGCTCGTGAGCGCCACGTCAATGAGCGGCTCCAGAGTGACGCCGGGCAGCTCACGCAGCATGGCAATGACGCCAATCGTGCTGCGACGCACGGCAAACGGGTCAGCGGATCCAGTTGGGGGCTCGTCGATGGCAAACATGCCACAGATGGTGTCGAGCTTGTCGGCAATGGCCACAGCCTTGCCGGCAACCGTAGCGGGAGTCTCGTCTCCTGCAAAGCGCGGACGGTAGTGCTGCGAGATGGCCTCGGCAACAACGCTGTTCTCGCCCTGGGCCTTGGCATAGTAGCCGCCCATGACGCCCTGCTGACTGGTGAACTCGACAACGGCCTGGCTCACGAGGTCGGCCTTTGCGAGGTGCGCAGCGCGCGCGGCATCGACTGCCACCTGGGGCTCGTCGGAGGCCTGCTTTGCCACGGACTTGGCAAGGGACTCCATGCGCTCGGACTTTTGCAGCACGGTACCGAGCTTCTTCTGGAACACGACATTGCCAAGGCGCTCGCGGAATGCGTCAAGGCCAACCTTGAGATCCTCGTCGTAGAAGAACTTGGCGTCGTCGAGTCGGGGACGCACGACGCGCTCGTTACCAGCGCGAACGGTGTCGTTCACGCGCGGGTCGGCATTGCTCACGATGACGAACTCGCGGGTGAGCGAGCCGTCGGCGGCATAGATTGGGAAGTAGCGCTGGTGCTTGAGCATTGCCTCGACGATGATCTCTTGCGGAACCGCAAGGAACTCCTCGTCAAAGGTGCCAACGACGACGGTCGGCCACTCGCAGAGGTTCACGACCTCGTCGAACACGCCCTTGGGCGTGTCCACATGTGCGCCACCGTGCTCAGCCTCGATGACCGAGATTCCCTCACGGATGACGTCGGCACGACGGGTCTCGCCAAGGACGAAGCAGTCCTCGAGCACCTTCTCGTATGCCGCAGGCTCGGGGACAACGTGGTCGCCAGGGGCCATGACGCGGTGGCCGCGCGTGGTGTTGGAGCTGATCACGTCGGCGTAGTGAACCGGCACGACCTCAGAGCCCAGAAGCGCGCAGATCCAACGAATGGGACGCACGAAGGTCTGATGCTCGCTGCCCCAACGCTGGCTGCGATAGTTGGGCCACTTTATGTCGGCGATGAGTCGCTCGGCCAGCGACGAGAGCAGCTCGATGGCGGGGACGCTCGGAATGGAGCGCTCGGCAAAAACGTACTCGTTGCCGTCGGCCTCTACACGCTTGACCAGCTGCTCGGGCGTGGTGCCCATCTTGCGGGCAAAGCCCTGGGCCGCGCGGGTGGGATTGCCGTCGGCATCAAAGGCAATGCTGGTCTTGGGACCGCGCATGGACTCGTGGATCTCTTCGGTGGCCGTGGCGCAGTCGCTCACGGTCACGGCAAGACGGCGCGGAGTGGAGAGCGTGCGGATGGAACCGTGAGAAAGCCCAGCATCCTCGAGGCCCTTCTCCACAAGCTTGCCCAGCTGCTCCTGGGCCTTCATGAGCGGCGCGGAGGGCATCTCCTCGCAGCCAATCTCGAGCAGGAAGTCACGAACCTCGGCCATTTAGGCCACCTCCTTCTTCTGTGCGTCAGCCTTAGAGGCGACGAGCTCCAGGTATGCCTCGCAGCAGGCCTTAGCCACCGTGCGAACGCGCAGGATGTAGTTGGCGCGCTCGGTGGCAGAGATGGCACCGCGGGCATCGAGGATGTTGAACGCGTGGCTGCACTTCATGACGCAGTCGTATGCGGGCAGCGGCAGCTTTGCGGCAAGGCAGGAGTGGCACTCGGCCTCGTACTCGTCAAACTTGCGGCGCATCATGTCAACGTCGGCGACCTCAAAGTTGTAGCAGGAGAACTCATACTCGTTCTCATGGAAGACGTCGCCGTAGGTCATGGGCGTTCCGTCGGGCAGGTAGCTCCACACGAGGTCATAGACGGAGTCGACGCCCTGGATGTACATGGCGATGCGCTCAAGGCCATAGGTGATCTCGACCGGCACGGGATCGACCTCGATGCCGCCGACCTGCTGGAAGTAGGTGTACTGGGTGACCTCCATGCCATCCATCCACACCTCCCAGCCAAGGCCCCAGGCGCCCAGAGTGGGGCTCTCCCAGTCGTCCTCGACAAAGCGAACGTCATGCTCGGCGGGATCGAGGCCAATTGCCTTGAGCGAGCCAAGATAAAGGTCCTGGCTGTCAGCCGGGCAGGGCTTGACGATGACCTGGAACTGATAGTAGTGCTGCATGCGGTTGGGGTTCTCGCCATAGCGGCCGTCGGCCGGACGGCGGCACGGCTGCGGGTAGCAGGTGCGCCATGCGGCAGGGCCAAGGCTGCGCAGCGTGGTGGCGGTGTGGAAGGTACCGGCGCCAACCTCGCTGTCGTAGGGCTGCATGACGGTGCATCCCTGTGCTGCCCAGTACTCGGTGAGCTTCAAGATCATGTCCTGAAAAGTCAGGGTCGTCTCGCTCATAAGCTTCTCTTTCACTCGTGGTGGACGTTTAACGAATTTGGGACACCTACAGGGCCTTAATATTCGAAGGAGGCCAGTAGATGAAAAGTGCCTTAGAGGTAACGGAATCCAGGCTGACAGGGCCAAAGTAGCGGGAGTCGAGCGAATTGACGCGATTGTCCCCCATCACCCAAATGCAGCCCTCGGGCACGGTGAGGGGGTAGCTGATGTAGTCCTCCTGGCCCTCGTCGCGTACGTTGATCGGCTCGGTGGGCTTCCCGAGGGTGTAGGGCTCATCGAGCTCGACGCCGTCAACGATGACGTGACCTCCCTGCAGGTCAATGACCTGCCCCTCTGTTGCGATCACGCGCTTGATGAGCGTCTCGCCAGAGCCCTTGGGGTCGTCGAAGGTAACGATGTCACCCGCGACCGGCTCGCTCCAATGCAAGGTGACTTTCTCTCCAACGAGGCGGTCGTTGAGCTGGATCGTCTCGAGCATGGAGCCGGAAGGCACTTTGTAGGTCTGTGCAATGAATATCCTGATGAGGGCAGCGAGTACGAGTGCAGTCGCAATCGTCGCAAGGAAATCTAGCCAGGCGGGCATGTGACGTATCTTTAGCTCGTCTTCGTACACCTCATCGATGGCAGTGTCGATGGCGTCATCGATGAGCTCATCGACTATGCTTTCCTGTGCAGCAAAGTGACGGCCTCTGGCGCTCATTTCTGCACCTCCGCTGTGCCCTCATGCTCCTCGATTGCTTGCTCGGCAAAGGCTCGTTCGGCCGGGGTCAGGTCTGCCGTCTGCAGCAGATCGGGCCTCATGAGAGCCGTACGCTCGATTGCGCTCTTCCTCCGCCAACGGTCAACGGCACCGTGGTCACCCGAGGTCAAGACCTCTGGGACCGCCATCCCCTCAAAGACGGCAGGGCGCGTGTACTGCGCGTACTCCAACAACCCATCAGAGAAAGACTCGTCGACCGAGCTCATGGAGTCGCCAAGTGCGCCAGGAAGCAGCCTCACCACGGCATCGGTCACCGTGAGGGCGGCAAGCTCCCCGCCGGTGAGCACGTAGTCACCGAGGGAAATGACCTCGTCGGCCAAGTTGTACACGCGCTCGTCCATGCCCTCATAGCGCCCACACACAAACATGATTCTGTCCATGTGAGCCAAACGCTCGGCGCAAGACTGATCGAATGGCCTGCCGCAGGGAGAGAAAAAGATGACGTAAGGCTTGTGCTGGTCGTATTCGCTCACGCAACGAACAGCCTCAAAGATGGGCTCGGGCATCATGAGCATGCCCTGCCCTCCGCCAAATGGGGCGTCGTCTACCGTACGATGCCTGTCGTGAGTCCATTCGCGCAGGTCATGTGCGTGGAACTCAAAGATCCCCCTAGACTGTGCGCGTCCAAGAATGGAGGCTCCCAGGTAGCTCTCAAAGACCTCTGGGATAACACTGATGGCATCAAAGCGCATGTCCATCACCTTCAACGGGCACGAGGCCCACGGGAGCCAAAACCTCTATTGGGCCTGCCAGCGGCAGCTGGAGCACCACCTCGTCAACGGCTGGCAAAAGGACCTCGCCATATGGTCCATCGATGACCCAGACGTCGTTGGCAACGCTGCGAAGCACCTCGACTATGGTGCCTATTGGACCAAAGGTCTGGTCGGTGACCTCACGGCCCAGAAGTGCGTCGACGTCGTGAAGAGCATAGCCTTCAGGAAGGTCCTCGACCCTCGCCAAAAGCGTGCACCCACATATGGCCTCGGCAGCAGCAATGTCACTCACGCCCGAGAGCGCAACAAGCTGACCGGATGCGCCATCGTTTGAAGCCCCAAGCACCGTATGCCACCGGTCCTCTTTGAGAAGGGGCGGCACGACGGCAACCGTAAGGCCTTTGCGCAGCAGAGGGGGAAGGCCGTGAACGGGATCCGTCACGACCTCCCCCCTCTTCCCATGTGGTTTCACCACACGAGCTATGGCTCTATACTGCGCGCGCAAGCTCTTAACCCAGAACCTCGACCTCGACGGAGGTCCCAACACGAGATCCCAGCGCACGAGCCAGCGTGCGAATGGCCTTGATCGTGCGGCCACGGCGCCCAATGATGCGCCCCGCGTCCTCCTCGGCACAGCTCACTTCAATGAGCGCGCCTTCGGGACCATCGGTCACGTCAAGGGAGACGGCCTCGTCATCGCTCACGAGGCCGCACACGATGTATTCCACAAGGTCTGCGACCTTGTCGGAAGGCATCTCAGAAGCGGCGTCAGCCTCGATCGGCTCGGTCATCTCGTTGGTCACAGAAACCTACTCCTCGGAGTCGGCTGCAGCCTTAGCGGCGGCCTTCTTGGACAGCTTCTGCTTCTTCTCGGGAGCGGGAGCGTCAGAGCGAGCGACGTCGATGAGGTGTGCGACAGCGTTGGTGGGCTGGGCACCCTTGGCGATCCAAGCGTCGATCTTCTCAAGATCGAGGTCGATGACCTTGGGGTTGGATACGGGGTTGTAGCGGCCGATCAGCTCGATGTAACGACCGTCGCGAGGCATACGACCATCAGCGACGACGACGCGGTAGAACGGACGCTTCTTGGCACCGTGACGGGCCAGGCGAATCTTGACTGCCAATGAAAACTCCTCCAGACAGGCGGCGCACGTGGATGATAGGTTGACCGCGCCGCAGGGCCACAAACGACTCTCTATGATACGACTCTACGCACATGGTGCAAGGTGCAGTTTTTGTGAACAGAACACGTACGCAAACAAAACCACCGCAAATCCTCGCACTCCTTCCCTGCTTCAGGTGATTTTCAGAAGTCGCGGCTAATATGACACCATACGTTTAGCTGGAGGTAACCATGAACATTCTTGTTGTTGAGGACGAGCGCAACCTTGCCGACGCCATTTGCCGGATACTGCAGGACGCCGGTTATAACGCCGAGGCCTTCTATGACGGGCGCATGGGCCTTACCGCTGCCGAAAGCGGACTCTATGACATGGCGGTGCTCGACATCATGATGCCGGGCATGAGCGGGCTTGAGCTTGTGCACGAGCTTCGTCGCAAGCGCATCGCCATGCCCGTCCTCATGCTCACCGCACGCACCTCCACGACCGACAAGGTGGAGGGGCTCGACGCTGGCGCCGACGACTACATGACCAAGCCCTTTGAGGCGCCCGAGCTGCTCGCGCGCGTAAGGGCCCTCTCTCGCAGGCAGGGAGAGGTCGTTCTCGACGAGCTGACCTTCTCGGACCTCACGCTTGACCTCTCCACTCACGACCTACGCTGCGGCGACAAGAGCGTGCACCTCTCGGGCAAGGAGTTTGAGGTTCTCCAGATGCTCATGAGCTCCAATGCAAGGGTCGTTGGAAAGCAGGACCTGCTTCTGCGCGTTTGGGGCACCGACGGTGAGACGTCGGAGAACTCCGTTGAGGCGTACATCTCGTTCTTGCGCAAGAAGCTCAAGCACCTCAAGTCAAATGCCCGCATCACCACTTTGCGTATGATTGGCTATAGAATCGAGGTTCTCCCCGACCATTCGTAGGTGGCTCTATCATGATCAAGCGACTCCGTAGGCAGCTGATCTCTATCATCATGCTGCTCGTTAGCATTGTGCTGGTATCGACCCTTGGGCTGTCGTTTTGGGCGGCCTACAACGCCCAGTCAGAGCTCGTTGCCAACTCTCTTGAGCATGCGCTCGCAAGGGACTTCGACGTGTTCCACATGATTGCCCAGGAAAGGCCCATGGCAGAGGCACGCGGATCCATGCTCTGTCTCGTGGCTGAGGTCGAGTACGACGACGGAGAGCTGCTCATTGAGTCAAACAACGCCCCTGTAGCCATCGATGACAGCACGCTCAAGACCGTTGTCCTGCGTGTGGTGTCCGAGGGACAGGCATCTGGTTCTGACAATGAGCTGCGCGTCGCTTGGGACAGTGTTGCCACCGGCGAGGATTGGCGTGTCGCCATAGCCGACACGACCTTTGTTCACATGACACTGCGCGACCAAGCTATCCATAACCTCGTCATCACCGTCTTGGCTCTTTTGGCACTCTTTGCCATTGCCTGGTGGCTCTCCAACTGGGCGCTCAAGCCCGTGGAGCTGGCCTGGGAGCAGCAGCGACGCTTTGTGGCAGACGCCTCCCATGAGCTCAAGACGCCCCTCGCGGTAATTCTCGCCAACACCCAGATCCTTGAGCGTAACGAAAGCATTGGCGACGACGCCATGCGCTGGGTAAAGAGCACGAGCGACGAGGCCGAGCACATGAAGGCCCTGGTCAACGACCTTCTGCAGCTTGCAAGAGCCGACGAGTCGGTCTCGGGGTCTTCTGCCAGTGCCATGCGCCACGAGGAAGTTGACCTCTCTGAGATGGTCGAGTCGGCCGCGCTCGAGTTTGACGCGATTGCCTTTGAGCGTGGGTGCCTTCTCGAGGCCGATGTCGACCCCGACCTTCATACCAATGGCGACCCCGAATGGCTCGAGCGGATGGTGCGCATTCTCATTGACAATGCCTGCAAGTACGGCGCCGAGGGAACGACGGTCGACGTCAAGCTGCAGCAGGCCTCCGGACACACGACGCTGACCGTGCACAACATGGGCAACCCCATTGATCCCGAGGACCTCCCCCATGTGTTCGAGCGCTTCTACCGGTCTGACAAGGCGCGAAGCCGTCAGGCCGAAGGTGGTTTTGGTCTTGGGCTGGCCATTGCCAAGAGCATCGTTGACGCACACGGCGGAAAGATAGGCGTCGCGAGCACTCCGCAGGAGGGCACCACGTTCACAGTCGTACTGTAGAATGGAGCCCTACCCTATTTGAGGAGCGTCGCCATCGAGGGCATGCCACATACCGATCTTCCCTGGAACGGTCGCGCCGTGGGTCTTATGGACCTCGACGCGTTCTTCGCCTCTGTCGAGCAGCTCGACCACCCCGAGTGGCGCGGCAGGCCCGTGATTGTTGGCGGGTCCGCCGAGCGCCGTGGAGTCGTTTCGACCGCGTCATACGAGGCACGCGTGTATGGCGTTCACTCTGCGATGCCGTCTTTTCAGGCACAGCGCCTCTGCCCCAACGCAATATGGACGCACGGACACTACGCGCGCTACCGCGAGGTCTCCGATCAGGTGATGTCCATAGTCCAGGACGAGACGCCACTAGTCGAGCAAGTCTCCATCGACGAAGCCTTCTTTGACGTGACTCCTGGCCGCTACTCGCGAGAGAGCCCCATTGACATCTGCCGTCGCATCCAGCAGCGCGTCTCTGAGCTTGGGGTCACTTGCTCCATTGGCCTTGGCACCAACAAGACGGTCGCAAAGATTGCCTCCGAGAGGCAAAAGCCCCGCGGCCTCACCGTGGTCCTGCCCGGAACCGAGGCTGCCTTTCTGGCTCCGCTGCCCGTCCGCGCCATGAGCGGAATTGGCTCGGCTAGCGAGTCGCACCTCGCCGACCTTGGCATACGCACGCTGGGCCAGCTGGCAAAGCAAGACCCGGAGCGCATGAGGCAGATATTTGGCGTCGCAGGCCCCAGAATGGTTCTTAGGGCCTCCGGACGTGAGGAATCGCAGGTAAGGGCCATAGACGCGCCCGAGGAGGTCAAATCGGTCTCTATCGAACGGACCTTTGCCCATGACCTCACCACGCGCGACGAGCTTGATGCTGCCATAGACCACGTGAGCGCGCTTGCTGGCGCTCGACTGCGCAAGAAGGGGCTCGAGGGAAGCCAGGTGACCCTCAAGCTCAAGTTTGACATCAGGCACACCCACACGGCTCAGTGTCAGCTCGATGCGCCGACCGATGACGAGCACGTCTTTGGCGCGGAGGCCAAGCGTCTTTTGGACGGGCTCTGGCGCGAGGGCATGGGAGTGCGGCTTGTTGGAGTGGGCGTAAGCGGATTTGACGGCGCTCGCCCAAAGCAGCTCGGACTCTTTGACCTCGATAGCTCTGGCGGCAACGAGGAGCCACAGAAGACCCCAAAGAAGCCCGAAAGAGACCTAAGGGCGCTCTCCGTCGCCACTGACGACATCAAGCGCCGCTTTGGCTCTTCTGTGCTTTCGTACGGCCGTGACCTTCGCTTTAGGGACGACACGTCCAACACTCTGCCCATGGATGGTAGAGAGTAGGCAGGCACGGCACCCTTGCGTACTAGACCTCGGGCATGTCCTGGAACTGCTCGCCCTCAACGACCCAGTCTTCCTCAGGGGTTGCACCCTCAAGGTCAAGATGGACGTGGCGCGCGTCGCCCCACAGCCTCTCGAGGCGATAGAACTCACGCGACTCCTCGCGGAAGACGTGGATGACGACCGAGCCGTAATCCACGAGAACCCACGTCGAACCAGCGCGTCCCTCAACAGAGAGGGGCTTCTCGTGGCAGTTGATGCGCACCTTCTCCTCGATGGCCTCCACAACGGCATCCATCATGGGATTGTTGGAGACCGTGCAGATCACAAAGTAGTCGCACACATCCGACTTGTCGGTCAGGTCGAGGGCAAGAATGTCAAAGGCCTTCTTGTCGTCGGCGGCAAGTGCGGCTACTTTTGCGAGTTCGAGGGACGTTACGGGCATGCTGCCTCCTAGCGGTTGGGTGCCATGCGATGCAGGGCAAGATGGTTATATATGTCGAGTGTACCCGGATAGAGGTAACGCTCTGTGTCAATGACGTACGCAACTCCATGATAGAACGAAGCCCAGTAGACTTCATCGAGCGGCGCCGACTCGCTAACAAGCTCGCGCACATGGTGGATGGCGGGCACGTCGCGACGTCTGGGCTCAATGCTGTCGGCCACAAAGAGGACCATGTCGAGCGGAGTCATGTCGACTGCGCCAATGGTATGACGAGCGATGGCCTGCCAGATGCAGCTGGGAAGCTCGGGATAGAGGTCGGGAAGCCTTTTGGCTGCCGTGAGGCCATGGAGCAGCGGCTGAACGAGGTGCAGGTCAACGCCAAGATTGACCCCGAGCCTCGAGGCAAGGGCAATCTGCTCAGCGGGAGTTAGGACCTTGTCCCAGTCGTGCAGAATGCCTGCGATGCGTGCATGAAGCGGGTCGACCCCGTACTGCAAGGCCATCTGCTCGGCCGTATGCGCCACCGAAATGGAATGCAGGTACCTAACAGGCTTGGAACGCTCCATATGATCAGCCAGGTCGCTCTCGAGACGTGCAATCAGCGCACGGGCCCTAAGGTCGTAGGCTGGGTCGCCCACCTCAAAGGACCAGGCGCCTGCGTCGTGCAGGGGCTCGGAGGTGGGGCTTGCCCCGACGGCTGTGGCTGTATTGGCCTCGTCATGCACAAGCGTCTCGTTTGCCTCGACGCCCTCGACTTTGATGGCAACCTTGGGCACTTCGGCAACAGAGTCCGTCTTGGCAGGGCTGCGCTTTTTCTTCTTTGCGACCTTCTTGGCCTCTGCCTTGGCAGATGCTGCCTTTCTCTTTGCGAGGGCCGCTTTCTCCTTGCTCTTGCCCTTTGCCTTCTTGTGCTTGTCGGGCTTGTGTGCCATCGATCATGCTCCTATCCGAAGCTATAGGGTGTTGCCAGCGCTGTAGAGCTCGTGCTTGCCAATATAGCCGCTCACGGGCTCGGGAGTGAGGTAGCGCAGACTCTGTCCGGCCCTCACGCGATCTCGCAGGTAGCTCGAAGATATGGCAAGCGCCGGAACTTCAAGATATGTTACGTCAAAGTGCAGATCGGTCTGGGCGAAGGCCCTTTGCGCCGCACGGAGGTCGTAGCCGGGGCGAGTGGCACCAACGAGGTGTGCAAGCTTGGCAATCCTCTCGGCATCATGCCAGGTCACCACCTCGGCAATGGCATCCGCGCCTGTGATGAAGTAGAACTCGACGTTTGACGGATATATCTCCCTTAGGCCCGAGAGGGTGTCTGCCGTATACGTAATGCCCTCTCGGTCTATCTCGAAGCGGCTCGCCAGGAAGTGCGGATTGTCGGAAGTGGCGAGCAGCGTCATGGCATAGCGGTCCTCCGCGGCCGTCACCTGCTTGTTTTGCTTGAATGCAGGGCTGCCGGCGGGCATAAAGACGACCGCATCGAGCTCAAGGTCAAAGAGTGCCTGTTCGGCTGCCACGAGATGTCCGTTGTGGATGGGGTCAAAGGTTCCGCCCATGATTCCAAGCCGGTACACACGGGTGGGATCGGACCCAAGACGCGGGAGGTCACCTCTCGACGCCTGGCCTGGTGCAGCCTGCTTCCTGTCGCTCGCTTCCATGTCACCTCACTTCACTATGCTTCGCGGCCACTAAAGGCCAATGCCTGGTCCGTCTAAAAGACAAGCAGCTCATCGCGGTGAATCGCCGGCTGTCCTTCCTTCTCGGGCATAAAGCGGGCAATGACATCGAGCTTGAGCCCGCGGACCCGCACCATCTCATCGGAGGAATATCGCACGGTCCCTCGCCCAATGAGTGAGCCGTCAGGCGTGATAACGTTGACCACGTCTCCAGCGGCGTATGTTCCATCGGTTGCGATGACACCAACCGGCAGCACCGACGCGCCACGCTTGACGACAGCCGCGCAGGCACCCTCGTCGAGCGTGAGCGTCCCCTGGGGCACCTCCGCGAGTCCAATCCAAAACTTGCGCGGACTCTCGTGCGATGACCCCGCGGGCGGCTCAAAGCGCGTGCCCACGGACTTGCCGCCAACGACCTCGGCGAGAACATTAGCCTTACGACCCTGGCAGATGACCGTTGTGATGCCCGCCGCGAGCAGAGCGCGTGCGGCGACCAGCTTGGTCGTCATGCCACCTGTGCCAACAGCGGAGCCAGAGCCACCGGCCATGCGCATCACGTCGGCATCGATACGCTCGACGCGCGAGATGAGCTTTGCCGTGGGATTGGTCGCGGGGTTGGCATCATAGAGACCGTCGATGTCCGACATGATCACATAGAGGTCAGCGCCAATCAGCGTGGCGACAATAGCGCCGAGCATGTCGTTGTCGCCAAAGGCAAACTCGGCAACCGAGACGGTGTCGTTCTCGTTCACGACGGGGACCACGCCAAGGTCGAGCAAGCGCTCGAGGGTGTTTCGGGCGTTGAGGTAACCCTCGCGGTCGACGACGTCACGCCGGGTAAGCAGCACCTGGCCACAAGGGATGCCGTGCTGTGCCAGCACCGCTGCGTAGACCTCGGTCAGGGCCGCCTGACCGCAGGCGGCACACGCCTGAAGGCTCGGGATGTCTGAGGGGCGCGAGGCAAAGCCCAGGCGCTCCATGCCAGCCGCAGCTGCGCCACTCGAGACGATGACCACCTTGAGACCCTGCCGGCGCAGGCTGACCACCTGGGCGCAAAGATCGGCAATGAAGTCTCGGTCAACGCCTCCGCTCGCGTTTACCAGGGTCGACGACCCAATCTTGATGACGATGATGCCGGACTCGCCCGAAAGGTCAGCCATTATAGGTCCTCTCCGTCATCCAAAAGCTCATCGAAGGAATCAAACTCGTCGTACTCCTCTTCAGCGAGCTCGTCGTCCAGCTCCTCGGCCACCTGCTCTTGAGCGCCCTTCTCGCCATCGTAGCTAAAGGCAAATCCTAGGATGCGCACCTCGTCTCCAAAGGTGCAGCCATGCTTGGCCAAGAGGTCGTCGAGTCCAATGCGGTCAAATCGGCGCTGCAGGTACGCAACGGCCTCGTCGTTGTCCCAGTCGGTTTGGACGACCATACGCTCGATGGCACCACCGTGCACGCGCCAAACGCCGCGCTCCTCGCGCGTGATGGTGATGGCCTGGTCGCGGCGCTTGCGCTCCCTCTCGACCACAGCGTTGAAGTCGACCGTAGGAGCGTCGACCGAAATCTCGCGACGTAGCTCAGAGACCTTAGCGGCGCACGCAGTGACCAGGTCGTCGATACCTTGGCCCGTAACAGCAGATATCTCAAAGTATGGGTGCCCGTCAGCCTCGGCAGCCTCCCTAATGAACATAGAGGCAACGTCGGAGCCCGGCATGTCGCTCTTGTTGCCAACCACAATCTGCGGACGCTCGGCAAGCTCCTCTGCGTAGGCCGCAAGCTCTTGGTTGATGGTGTGATAGTCGGCAAGCGGATCGCGATTCTCTAGCCCGCCAGAGAGGTCCACAACATGCAGGATAAGAGCGGTGCGCTCGATGTGGCGAAGGAACTCATGGCCAAGCCCGCGTCCCTCGCTTGCGCCCTCAATGAGACCAGGGACGTCCGCGACGACAAACGACTCGCCCGAACGGGCGCGAGCCACACCAAGGTTTGGGATGAGGGTGGTAAAGGGATAGTCGGCAATCTTGGGCCTGGCCGCAGAGATCCTTGCAATGATGGAGCTCTTGCCCACCGAGGGCATGCCAACGAGGGCCGCATCGGCCATGAGCTTCATCTCGAGCTCGATCCAGTGGTCGATGGCGGGCTCACCCTTTTCGGCAAATGCGGGAGCTCTGCGGACCGAGGTGACAAAGTGGATGTTTCCACGACCGCCCATGCCACCTGGAGCCACAACAACGCGCTCTCCGGGGTGCGTGAGGTCGCAGATGTCAAAGGCTGGTTGCATGGTCTCTGGGTCGATCTCGCGGACCACCGTTCCAAGGGGGACCTTTAGCACGAGGTCCTCACCGGCGCGTCCGTGCCTGCGGGCGCCCTTGCCGTGCGTTCCGCGCTCGGCCCTAAAGTGGTGCTTGTAGCGATAGTCAATGAGCGACGAGAGCTGAGGGTCGGCCTCGAGCACAACGGAGCCGCCGTTGCCGCCATCGCCGCCGTCTGGCCCGCCCTTGGGCACAAAGGCCTCACGCCTAAAAGACATGCAGCCGGCGCCGCCGTCGCCTCCTCGGACGTTGATTCTACAAAGATCTGTAAAGGTGGCAGTAGGCACGAGGCCTCCTCCCTGCTGTTTTGCAATTCCGATGCTCCATAGTACGGCAAAAGGCCCCCGATGTGTTCGGGGGCCAGAGCCATACACGATTTGGGGGCGCTTTAAGCCTCCGTGCGCACGTGCACGTAGTGCTTCTTGCCCTTCTTGAACTCTACGACGCCGTCGGCGAGAGCAAAGAGGGTGTCATCCTTGCCGCGACCCACGTTGTCACCAGGGGTGATGTGAGTACCACGCTGACGAATGATGATCTGACCAGTCTTGATCTTCTGGCCACCGTAGATCTTCACGCCAAGTCGCTGGGAATGAGAATCGCGGCCGTTACGGGACGAACCGAGACCTTTCTTATGAGCCATCTTGTTACCTGCCTATCTTCTGGTAGTGAATCGTAGCCAAATGAGCCTACGCGGGAATCTCGACGACCTGAAGCTTGGTCAGGTTCTGGCGATGACCCTTGGTGCGGTGATAGCGCTTGCGCTTCTTGAACTTGAAGACGAGCTTCTTCTCACCCTTGAACTGCTCGAGGACCTCGGCGGTGACCTTCTTCTCCGCGAGGGTGGCAGCATCAACGACCGTGTTCTCGCCGTCGTTCAGAATAAGAACGTCGAGCTCAACCTTGTCGCCAGGCTGCACGTCGAGCTTCTCGACGTCGATGACGTCGCCCTTGGCAACCTTATACTGCTTGCCACCAGTAGAAACGATTGCGTACATGTCCAAAACCCTTCTTGCTGATGTTAGTGCAACAGCTAATAATCTTACTAGCGTCTAGTGCCTCGGTCAATGGTTGAAACCCACTTAGGAGGCAAAAAACCGCCTTAGTGAGGATACATTCACACACCACATCTTGTTGTCAATCATTTTGACTCCACAAGACAACCAGAAACACTAACGCTAGCCAAACTCACCCTACAGAAGCTGGCCCGGGTCAAATGGGTCAATCAGCGATCCGTCCTCGGCCTCGTTCCATTGGCCCTGCCTCAGGACCCGCGTGCTGTCAAGCATTGCCCCCGCCAGCACTGGGGTCTTAAAGGCCGCCTCGAGCAACACCGCCGGACGCAGGGCGCCAAGGTTGGAGGAGCGCGTCTTGAGCGTCATGTGCACGCAGTCCCACTCCCCTTCCTTCTCGCAGTCCTCAAGGGCCCATGAAACAAGCGTGGAGTCGAGGCCAATGCTGCGTGGCTTGTCCCCGCGCATGAAGTCGATCTTTCCTATACCCTTTAGGTCCTCGAGCGCAAGGCCAAGGGCACTGGCATCAAAGTCGCGGCCAAAGAGCCTTATGTCCCAATCCGAGCGAGTGAGCCATGCCTCGAGCGCAGGAAGCTTGCTCTTTACAAAATGAGCCTCCGTTGGCGCCATGGCCTTGGGCGTCGAGGCCCGCAAAAGCTCAAAGGCCTCGCCCTCGTCAACACGCTCGGTAAGGTAGAGGTCGTAGTACTCACAAGTCGAGGCAGCTCCCACGGGCAGTGCCTGCGAGAACTGGATCCGCATGCGCTGTGCAAAGCCGTTCCCCACTGAAAACGGCATTTTTGCGCGGCGCACAGACCTGCTGATTGTGTTGATCACCTCGAGGTGCCCAAGATAGGCAAGCCGATCGTTCTTGATAAAACGAACGCGCAGCCTCTCAAGGTCGGGTTTTCCGATGGGTGGCCTACCTGGCATGTCGATCACCTGCAATCACATTGTCCACGCCAAGGGTCGGGCAAACCCCGCAACCCACACAGCTTGTCATCGTGCAATCGGGAGTCGTGACCCCCTGGACTGCTCGACGCCACTCTCGCTTTAGATAGCCCTTTGACACGCCGGGGGACGTATGGTCCCATGGGAGCCGGGCATCAAGGTCAAATGTCTCGGCAGCAACCTCCTCGAGGTCGATGCCAACGCTCCTGCCGGCCTCAAGCCAAGTCTCGTATGAGAACTGGTCGGTCCAGGCGTCAAAGCGACATCCGCGCTTCCAGGCCTCCATCACAACCTCAAAGCCAGCACGTCCCATCTTTGAAAGAGCTGCGTCGAGCACCGACGAGTCAGAGTCGTGATAGGAGATGCGGATGTCGCGGTCCTGTGCCGATTGAAGCAGCAGCTGCTGACGACGACGTACCTCATCGCGCCCAAGCTGCCCCTGCCATTGGAAGGGCGTGTAGCACTTGGGCACAAAGACTGCCACAGAGATAGAGACGCTCACGCCGCTCTTTCCGCGACGGTATCCACAGACTTCGCGACCAATTGCAAGCACCTTGCGAGCCGTCTCGGTAATGGCAAGAATGTCCTCGTCGGTCTCGGTTGGCAAGCCCATCATGTAGTAGAGCTTCATGCGCTTCCAACCGTTCTCAAACGCATTGCGCGCGGCCCTGTAGAGGTCTTCCTCGGTGACGTTCTTGTTGATGACGTCACGCAGGCGTTGGGTGCCAGCCTCTGGTGCAAAGGTCAAGCCACCCTTGCGACCGCCCGAGACCGCAGACGCCATGTCGACACCAAACGAGTCGAGCCTCTGTGACGGAATCGAGATGCGCACGCCGTTTTGGTTGGCACGCATCTTGAGCTCGCGCAGGATATGCTCGCACTGGGAATGGTCAGTGGTCGACAGCGATGACAGCGAGCACTCATCATATCCGGTGACCGAGAGCCCCTCGCACACCGCGTCGATGACCTGGCTTGCCGGACGCTCACGCACGGGACGGTAGGTCATTCCCGCCTGGCAGAACCTGCACCCGCGTGCACAACCACGCAGCACCTCAATGGCCAAGCGGTCCTGTACGATGCCCATATAGGGCACCATGCGCTGTGGAATCGGGTCGGTTTCCGCAAGGCTTGGTATGCAGCGCTTGTAGACAACAGGGGGAACGCCGGTACCCTCTTTTGGCACAGCATAGCCCCAGCGAGTGGACGTCTCGTCATGAACGATGTCGTAGAGAGACGGGACATAGACGTTTTCGACTCGTGAAAGCTCACGGAGAATCTCGGCTCTGGCTAGCCCACGCTCACGGCAAGACCGCACGCAGCGCGCGATATCAACGATGGCCTCCTCGCCATCGCCGAGCGACACAGCGTCAAAGATGGGTGCGAGCGGCTCGACGTTCCATGCAGAGGCACCGCCCGCCACAACGATCGCATCGTCCTCATCGCGATCAGAGGACCTAACGGCGATTCCCGCGAGGTCGAGCGTCTCTATGACGTTTGTGGCCACGAGCTCATGGGCAAGCGTGATTCCCACAAGGTCAAATGAGGCAACGGGAGACGAGGACTCAAGGGAGAGCAGAGGCACGCCGCGCTCGCGCATGAGTGCGCTCATGTCCACCCACGGCAAATAGGCCCTCTCGCAAGAGATGCCCTCCGCGCGGTTCAGCTCGTTGTAGAGGATGGCAATGCCCAGGTTTGGCTGGCCAACCTCATAGGTGTCCGGATATATGAGGCAGGCGTGAAACGGCCCGTCCTGCTCCTCTGTGGCACCCCATTCGTGATCGAGATAGCGCGCGGGGTGCAGGACCTTTCCCAAAAGCGGTTCTAGCTCGGAAAAGCGGTCTTTGCGGGCAAGCCTCATGGGCGGTCTCCTTCGTCATACACAAGATAGGATGGCTCATCCTCGTTCGTCGCCTCGAGCAACCTGACCGTTGTAGCACCAGATGACTTGACCGGCTTTCCCTCGCGAATGGGCAGGCGCGACCTGAGCGCTTCTGCAGCCTTTTGGGCGAGCGAGCGACTGCGCTCAATGGAGCTTGTGCTCGAGGGCTCCCGCTCCTGCTTCTCAAACCTACGCTGCAGGGCCATTCCGGTTGCCTCGGTTCCCAAGAAGCCAAAGCCGGCCTTAAAGGCCATCCCCAGCAGCGGGAACTGCCCAATGGCACGATTTGCCACAAAACGGGAGCCCATGCCTGCCCCAACGGCACTCAGGACCTCGGGAATGCGCTTTAGTGCGAGCGGCTGGCCATTCACAGCGGCAATGTTGAGAGCGAGCCTCGCCTGGTTGAGGGCCAGGGAGGGCATCTCGGCTCCTTTGCCCATCTTTGCCGTGGCCTTGGCGTTCTCGAGCGCGTAGTCGCGCACCAGCTCGCGGACCTTGGCCTTGCGACAGAACGGGAAGTTGGCCGCAAGGGCAATGCTCTTGTCGGTAGCACCTATAAGCCACTCGGCAAGGCGGTCGTTAAGCACCTCTGGCGTTGCGGCAGAGATGAGAGAGACCCTTTTGGCAGCTGTCTCGCCAAGTGGGAAAGAGGGCACGTCAAGCGCCGACTCTGCCACCACGGCCACGGGAACGCCCGCCCATGCCATGGCGCTCACGCCATCACGTACGCCCATCGTGTCCCTACCGCAAAGCACTACGGCAACGTCGGGAAGGTTTGGATATGCAAAGTCGCGTACCTCGTTGGTGGGATACACCCTCACCTCTCCGGTGTGCATACGAGGGTCAAAGTCGTCCCTCACAGTCAGGGCCAGCTGTGTAGCAACGGTTGTGTCAACCAGAACGAGCACGCATACGTGGTCAAGGCGCCTGTCCTCAGACTCCCTGCCCGATCTCATCATGTCCGCGGCCTGACTGACAATTGACGTGGTGGCCATAGCCCTCCTCTCACCGCTCGCTACATTCTATGCCATTTGACGGATTGTCCCGTTTCTTGTGCTACGCAGCCTTGGGTCGATGACGCCAGACCGACTGCACCATGCCCACACTCATGAGCTGCGAGACCATCGAAGACGAGCCAAAGCTCACAAAGGGCAGTGGAATGCCCGTAATGGGCATGAGGCCAATGCACATGCCTACGTTCTGCAGCAGCTGGAACGACCACATGGTGACGATTCCAACGAGTATGAGCTTTGCAAAGGGCGATTCGACACGCTGCGCGAGCGAAATGGTCGAAAAGATGAGCCCGCCAAAGAGGGCCAGAAGCAAGGTCGAGCCAACGAAGCCAAACTCCTCGGCCATGAGGGCAAAGACAAAGTCGGTATGGGCCTCGGGCAAAAAGCCCGATCCAGACTGTGTCGCGTTGCCGACCCCCTTGCCAAAGAAGCCGCCAGAGCCAACGGCAATCTTTGCCTGTTGCAGGTTGTAGCCATCGCCCGACGGGTCAACGGAGGGGTCCACGAACACGATCAGACGGTTGAGCTGGTACTGCTTGAGCAGGTGCGGAAGCCCTGGCGTGAGCGAGGTCACAACGACCAACGTTGCCCCCAACACAACGATTCCTATGGTCACGAGCACCCAGCTACGTGGGGCGCCGGCACAGATGATGATGGAGGCACCCGCCACCAAAACGATGAGGCCTGTTCCAAGGTCAGGCTGCGTGAGGATCAACAGGAACGGAATCGTGAGGATGCCGCAGAGCTTGAGGTAGTCGCGAAGGGTCTCGATGCGTCCGTTGTACTCGGCGCCAAGCGATGCCATGAGCAGAATGGTCACCAGCTTTGCGAGCTCGGAGGGCTGAAAGCGCAGGCCAATGATAGGAATGCGGATCCAGCCGGTCATGCCCATCGCCGACCAACTAATGCCCGGCACCTTTGGCAGCAGCATGAGCACCACGTCGGCAATGAGCAGTGCCGTAGAGACATTTGAGAGCGTACGGTAGTCGTAGCGCCAGACGCCGTATGCGCCGACCATGCCAAGGATGATTCCAAAGATATGACGAGGGAAGGAGGCCTCGGGGATGGTGAGCGACGCAGACCAAATGACCACTGCGCCAAAGACTATGAGGGCAAGCGTGAAGAGCAGCTGGGGCATGTAAAGCACCTGCGAGATGCCCGTGCTCGACATGCGAGCGCCGCGAGCGCTACCTGCACCACGCGAAAAGGTGGTGTGGGCCTTCTCTCCGATGCCCTGAGCCGGGCTGTCCTTGCCAAACGAAAGCGCCATGAGCACTCCTAACGCACGCCCGAGGTGTCGACCGCGGTCGAGGTGTCGGGCTCGCCGTAGATGGCTCCCATGATGTCGCGCACCACGTACATGGCGCAGTCACTACCAAATCCGCCTTGCTCGATACAGGAGGCCACAACGTACTTGGGGTTGTCGGCAGGGACATAGGCAATAAACCAACCGGTGGGCTCCTCGCCAGCGCGCTCGGCTGTACCGGTCTTACCTGCCACGACCTCCTTCATGTTGAGAAAGTGCGAGGCCTGTGCCTCGGACTCCTCATAGATGACTCCATAGAGGCCGTCGTCTACGAGCGCAAACGAGCTCTCCTGCTCATCGACCTTACGCACGACCTCTTCGGAGTATTCCATGATCGTGCCGTCGCCCGCGTGCGACGAGACGCTCTTGAGCAGATGCGGCTTCATGATGGTGCCGTGGGTTGCAAGGCCAGCGTACACACAGGCCATTTGGAGCGGGGTCACCAGCAAATCGCCCTGACCAATGACCAAGTTGGTCGTGTCGCCGCCTTGCCAGCTACGCGCGTAGTCGTCTGCTTGTGTAAAGTAGTTCCACTTCCAATCGGCATCTGGAACACGACCGATCGATTCGGCCGGAAGATCGATACCCACTGGCTCACCAAGGCCCCAACGCCTGTAGGTCTCCTGAAGACCTTCAGGATTGTCCGAATAGAAGAAAGCCTTGCCAATCTCGTAGAAGACCGTATCGCAGGAATAGACGATTCCCTCGCGCAGGTTCATCCATCCATGTCCGTCGTGGTTCCAGCAGTACTGACCATACTGCTGGCCAAAACCAGTCCAGAAGCCCACGCAGTCATATCCCGACTCGGAGCTCGCAATACCGTAGTTGAGCGCTGCAAAGGTCGACAGGGGCTTGATGGTTGATGCCGAAGGATACTGACCCGCAATGGCGCGGTTCATGAGAGGGTAGCCGCTCTCCTCCGAAGAAAGCATCTCCCAGTCGTCGTTTGAGATGCCGCCCACAAAGTCGTTTGGCGAGAACGTGGGATAGCTGGCCAGGGCAATGACGTCTCCGTTGGTGACGTCCAAACAAACGGCGCAGCCACTGTCACAGGCAGTGTTGCCGGTCTTTCGCACGCGGTTGATCGCGTCCAGGAGCGCCTGCTCGGCAGCTTCCTGCACCTTGCTGTCAATGGTCAGCACGATGTCAGAACCGTCCTGCGCTTCGATGGTCGTGGCGTAATCGAGCACGTTGCCGTCAGCGTCAACGTATACGGTCTGCTCGCCGCGCACGCCCTGCAGTACGCTCTCGTACTGATACTCGATGCCCGCCTGGCCCACGATGTCACCAGACTCGTATTTGATCGAACCCTCTGAGTCGTCTTCCTGCGACTCGGCAAGCTGCTCTTGCGTAGGGCTGCCCGTGTATCCGAGCACGTGGGCGCAGCGGCTGCCCATGGGATAGTGGCGTTGGGCACGTTCCTCGACCTGGATACCGTCAAAGAGGTACTTGTGCTCGTCGATGTATGACACCACTCGGCGAGAGACGTCGACCGCTACCGTGCGCAGGCTCTGCGCGCCTTCGGTCTGGTCTTGGATCTTGCGCTTGACCGCAGTGGGCGGCATGCCCAGCACGTTTGCAAGAAGTTGTATCTCCACCTCGTTGTCGGCGACCTCGGTGCTTGCTACCACGCAGAGGCTCGGCCTATTGGTAACCAGCTCCTCACCGTTGCGGTCAAGAATCCGGCCGCGTGAGGCGGCGGTGGAGATGGTGCGCGTGCGGTTGAGCTCTGCCTGCTGCATGTAGTCGTCGGTAGACACAAGCTGCATGGCCCAAAGCCGCGCAAAGAGCATGCCAATGATGCTTCCGGAGAAAACGGAGAGCCCCATCAGACGGCTCTTGAAGCCCTTCTCGGCAGAGTTGTCACCGCCGCCCGAGGCGCGCGGCGTCGCACCACCAATGTCAAAGGTAAACCGCGCCTCGCCCCTGTTTATAAGGACCAGCAGTACCAAGGCCACCAAGACGATGGCAAGCAGCGTTGCGATGAAAACGATAGGACTCACGGGTGATTCCTATATGTCGAGGTCGTAGCGCGAGCCATGCGAACGCGCCGACTTAGACGGCTTGCCCTTGAGCGAAAGGGCGCTGCCCGTAGCGTGCGAGATCACGTATGCAAAAGGAGCAAAGGCAAGGATGGTGAGGACGAGCGTGGGAATGGTGCGCAAAAACACTACGTCAATGAGGCTCGTGGCCTCGCCCACCAAAAACATCGATACGTGATAGGCAAGCGAAACGGCAAGCGCAAGTATGGCAAAAATCGTGAGCGAGCCACGGAAGTCGTCGGCAAGACGGTTTCGGGCCTCGATGCCCACAACAAAGGAACCAAGCGTGAGCAAGAAGGCCATAAGGCCAATGGGACCCGTTGTGGAGAGGTCAAACACCAGCCCGGCAATGAAACCGCACAGGACCGAGATCTGGCCACCCACCAAAAGCGAAGTAATGCCCACGAAAACGAGGGCCATATTTGCACGGCCGTTGCCAAGCGCAATGTTGGGTGCTATGGCAACCTGTAAAAACAGGCAGAGAACGGCTAGAAGGGCGAAGTCTCTACGATTGCGGTTGTTATCCTTTACCTGCATGCTTCGCCTCCCCTATCCCTCGTCACCGATGTCTTGCGTGTCTTGATAGTCACCATCTGCGACCAACTCATCGCTCGCAGCCTCGGTGTCCTCGTCAGCCGACTCGTCATCGGCCTCGCCCTCTTCGGACGTCTGGGCAGCCGTACCTGCGGTCGTGTCCTGCTGGTCGGCTTCGGCAACGTCGGCCGCCGTGGCCTTCTGGTCCTCGGTGAGCGAGGTAATGACCAGAACCTCCTCAAATCCCTCGGTGGACGAGAGGGGCTCGACCTCGATCTCGTAATAGAGCGAACCGGAGGTGCGCTCTACGCTCAGGACCTTTCCCACGGGAAGCCCCTTTGGAAAGACGCCACCCAGGCCGCTTGTCACAACGGTGTCGCCAACCTCGACCATTTGGTCGGTGCGCACGAGCGTGAGGTGCAGCGTTCCGTCAACAGATCCGCGCAACACGCCCTGGGCACGGCTCGACTGGATCATGGCGGAAACAGCGGAGTTCTCGTCGGTAATGAGCCTGACCGTAGACGATGCGGGACCACACTTTACGATCTGTCCAATGGCGCCGTTGGAGTCGGTGACGGGCATTCCCACGGCAAGGCCAGCTGACGTGCCCTTGTCGATGGTCACCGTAGAGCTCCAGGAGTCGGTAGAACCCGAGATGATGCGTGCTGCGGTCGATTGCAGGTTGTAGAGGCTCTGAAGGCCCAACAGGCTCTCGAGTCGTCGGGCGGTCTGCTCGGCTTCCTCAAGCTCGGCGTTACGCGCAACCAGACGCTCGTTTTCGGCCTTAAGATCGCTCAGGTGCTCTTGGTCTGCCGTGAGGTTGTCGATAACGTTTCCGAGGCCCTCAAACGGCGCGGTAAGGGCACCACCCACCCAGCGAATGGGCGTGGTGATGGTCATCCAGATGCCACGTGTGGTGCTAAAGACGCCACCAGAGTCACCCTCGCGGACGCTTGCCGTAAACATGACAAGCGAAACCACGAGCAGGACTATGCACGTGCGCAAGGCACCATCTGCATCGGTTCTACGAAAGCGTGTCGAAGGAGGCGTCGTGCCTCCCTTTGCAAGGGCCATGCCTAGGACTCCGCTACTGAGCTGCGCTCTGAACGAATCCGCCCGAAAGCGCGTTGGCCTCAAGGACCTTTGCACAGCCGTTGACGACGTTCTCAAGGGCGGTGGGGCTGACGTTTACCGGAACGCCAGTCTCGTCGCGCAGGCGCTGGTCAAGTCCGCGCAGCAGACCGCCACCACCAGTGAGCAGCACGCCGTAGTACATAAGGTCACTGGCCAGGTCGGGAGGCGTCACATCGAGCGCGTCCTTGACGGCCTTGGTCACCTCGTCGAGCGGCTTGTCGAGCGCGCGACGAATCTCTTCGCTCTCGATACGAACGGTCTTGGGAAGGCCGCTCATAACATCGCGGCCGTTGACCTCGACGTCAAGCTCCTCGGCAAGCGGGGCTGCTGAACCGACCTTGATCTTGATGTCCTCAGCCGTGCGCTCGCCAATCGAAAGGTTGTAGGCGTCGCGCACGTGCTCAAGAATGGTGCGGTCAAACTCGTCACCGGCAATGCGGATTGACTTTGAGACAACGATGCCGCCCATTGAGATGACTGCGACCTCGGTGGTGCCGCCGCCAATGTCGACCACCATGGAACCGGTGGGATCCTCGATGGGAAGGTCGGCGCCAATGGCTCAGAAGTCACGCCCGATGGAACGCACACGACAACACGCGGACGAGGAGACCAGGGATAGTGGTTTGCCCCACGTGCCTTCTCGATGAAGTAGCGCAGCATGACCTCGGTGACGTCAAAGTCGGCAATGACGCCATCCTTGAGCGGACGCTCGGCAATGATCGAACCGGGTGTGCGACCAATCATGCGCTTAGCGTCGGCACCCACCGCCAAGACTCGATCCTCGTTGCGGTCGATGGCAACGACGGAGGGCTCATTGAGCACAATGCCCTGCCCGCGCCGCGCCACAAGCGTATTGGCGGTTCCTAAGTCGATGGCGAGGTCACCGTCATACTCGCCAAAGAGTGCGTCAAAGAGCGACATATCGTTCGTCCCCTGTGTCTGTGATGTGGTCTTTGTAAGACCGGGAATTACGTGTGCAGTTAGAGCTGACCAGAGGTCGTGCTGGTGCCGTCTTCGCCTTCGGCTTCAGTAGACTCTCCGGCCTCGTCGGTAGAGACCGTGTCGGTGGTGGTGGCGTCAGCAGCGGTGGAGTCAAGATCTGCGGCTGGCTCGCCAGTGGAGAGGGCAGGCTCCTCGCCGTCAAGAGCAGGGTACTCAACCGACACGCTGTCGACCTTCCAGCCGATGCCCTCGCGGACCATGGTCACACGGTAGCTCTGCTCACCACCAGCGCTCAGCGTTGCGGTAACAAGAGCCGAAGACTCGTTCATGCTGCGGTCGACACCCTCAACCGTGACACCGGTAGCACCATCAGGGAGCACGGCATCGATGGCCTGAGCAGCCTCTTGGCTAATGGAGCTAGACAGAAGGCCAGAGATGTCCCCGCCCTCGGCGTTGGTAGTAAAGAGGTCCTCGACGACGTTCTCCTGCAGCGGCCAGCCATAGCCGTTGTAGTACGCAGCGGCAGCAGCACCGGCAAGAAGCATCACGAACAGCAGGAAGAGCAGGAACGAGCGCAGGCCAGAATGGCGATGCTTGCGCTTGACCTTACGACTGCTCGCATCGAGCTGGACCATCTCCTGCTCGCTGAGGTCAAAGAAGCCAGTATCCTCGGGAGAGGGGATGAACTCGCCCGACTTGCCCAGCGGGTCAAGGGGATCGGCGCCACTACCGTAGCCCGCAGCAATGAGGAAGGCGTCGGTGCTCGACGAGGAGCCGGTAGGCGCTGCAAGAGCGGCCTTTGCGGCCTCAAGGGCGGCCTCGGACTCGTTGGAGAGCTTGTGATTGCCATTGGCGGTTGCATGACCAAAGGAATCGACGGCCTCGCTCCAGCGCTGCGTTGCTGCATAGGCCATGCCAAGATCCTCGTAGATGGCATTTTGGCTCTCGAGCGGGGTCGAGAAGTCGAGTGCCGTGCGATAGGCCTCAACGGCATCAACCGCGCGGCCCATCTTCATGAAGCAGCCGCCCAGGCTCCTGAGGGCGCCCGAGGGATCGGGGTTGCTCTCGTCGATGGCGGCATTACGATAGGCAACGCCGGCCTCGCGGTAGTCGCCAATCTGGGAGTACGCGTTGCCGAGTGCCACATACGCCTTGTAGGGCGTGGAGTAGTCGGAATCCTTGGTGGCCATGACCAGCGATGCAACGGCCTCCTGGGGTTTGCCGGCAGCAAGCAGCGCGCGGCCGCGGTTTGCGGCAAGGGCGCCAGAGTGCCCGTAGCTAGAGTCGCCAAGGGCATCGCTGTAGGCGATGGCCGCCTGGTCGTAGTTGCCAAGTTTCATGAGGCAGTTGCCCAGAAGGTGGTCGATTCGACCAGAAACCTCACCAGGCTGCTTTGCCTGCTCGAGCCACCTGACGGCGCTCGTGAGATCACCCTGACGATAGGCGTCCCGTCCAGCTTCGAATGCCTGTTGATTCACGTCTGTACCTCGTTTCGCGTCCGTCTGTAGTTAATTTGAGGCAGCGGATAAATTATGCCAGCTCGTGCTCGATGCGCACGCTGTTTATGACGTCGCCAGCACGCAGCTGAGAAATGACGTCCATGCCCTCGATGGTGGTTCCAAAGACCGTATACCCAGAATCAAGACCATGCTGGGGGCCAAGGCAGAAATAGAACTGCGAGCCTGCGGAATCGGGGTTCTGGGAACGCGCCATGGCAAGCGCGCCGTCTACGTGGCTGTTATTGGGGTTGGTGGTGTACTCCTGGCGAATGCGGTAGCCAGGGCCGCCGGTGCCAGGCATGCCAAAGGGGCCCACCTCGCCCGCAGCAACCTGCTCGGGAGTCATCTCACGCGTGTTGGGGCAACCGCCCTGAATCACAAAGCCCGGAACGTAGCGATGGAACTTGAGCCCATCATAGAAACCCTTGGCAGAAAGCTCGCAAAGGTTTGCCACGTGAATAGGAGCACCCTGGCCATCGAGGCGCACGCGAATGGTGCCCTTGCTGGTGTCGAAGACGGCAATCTCGTCGCCTGCGACCTTGTAGGTCGGGGTGTACAGCATGTCAGGAAGAAAACCCATGATGAAATGTCCCTCTCATCTTTCGCCTTTGTGCCTAAGGACCCATATTGAATCATTGGGCACGGGCGAAATCTTGCACATAAACAGAAATATTCTAGCAGCAGCGGTATTGTTTCACATATTCGGCAGACGCAAAAGGGATGAGCGGGGCATGACGAACTGAGACATTAAGTGTCGCGCCTACTCCGACTCTTCCTGGGCTACTGGTTTCCATCCCTCATAGTGCTCGTCGAAGAGCGTCTTGTATGTGCTCTGTCCGCTGTTGTCATTGTCCTTCGTCAATAGCGCCATGAGACTCTCTTTGTCGGCACCAGCATCGGCGGACTCGACGTCGGCCTTCCATGCGCCGCCGAGCGTATCCACGCGGTTGCGCAGCCAATTTGCCAGGATAAGGAGGTTGTCGCGCTGGCCTACATAGGTACCAGAGGTGACATCGATCTGCTCGAGCCCCTCAATGAGGTTGCTGACATCGATTGCAAGGGCATCGAGCTCTCGCTTGCCGCGCGCCCGCTCGTCAAGGTCGTCGCCGAAGGCAACCTCGAGGAAGAGAGCCTCGCTCTCGTTGGCACGCTCTTCGTATTTAGCAAGCTTGTCGTAGACACCCACAAGCTCGGCATACGTTGCGTCGTCACCAGAGACCACCTCGACCGGCGCCCCGTCGTTGGAATCCTGCCCCGAAAGCGACTCGACCGTCCCGGGGAAACCCGCCATGGACGTGTCGGCCTCTTCGGTGGCCCTTGTTGAGTAGGCATCCGGATTCCACGGATGGCTCAACGCAAGGGCTGCACCACCAATGAGGGCAATCGATGCCACGCCCGCCAGAAGCATGCCGCGGATGCGCGGCATGGCCTCATGGATGGCAACCTTGCTGGTGGGATCGTTTTCTGCAGGAAGGGCACTCTCGATACGGGGTATCACCCTGGTGTCCTGTTCCTCGATCTCGACCTGCTCTTCTGGGGTCATCTCCTCAACGGGCAGCGAGGCAGCCTGTTGGCTCTGCGGAATCGGCTGTCCCCAGGCCTTCTCCATGGGTAGGCCGCAATTGGGGCACACCTCCTCTTCCCAGTTTACGGAGACACCGCAGCTGGGGCACCACCGTCCCTGCAGCGTGGGCATGGCCATAGTCATACCCACGCTCGCATGGCAAGCAGGGCAAATCACAGACCCGTCAGGAATGTGCGTTGAGCAGGCAGGACAAATCACGAGTTGCTACTCCCCCGCCAACTGTTCGAGAACATAGGGCAAGATGCCGCCGTGCGCGAGGAAGGCGCCCTCCATGGGTGTGTCAACGCGGACGACACAGTCAAACTCCACCGTCGAACCATCTGCGCGGCGTGCGCGGACGGTCGTAGTTTGGCTCTTGGGCAGGCCACATGAGACGTCGATCGGGTCGATCGTGTACTCCTCGGTGCCAGTGAGCCCAAGCGACTCTGCGGTGACGCCATCCTCAAACTGCAGCGGCACAACGCCCATCTGCACCAAGTTAGAGCGGTGGATGCGCTCAAAGCTCTCGGCCATGACCGCACGCACGCCAAGAAGCGCCGGGCCCTTGCCGGCCCAGTCGCGACTCGAGCCGGAGCCGTACAGCTTGCCAGCAACAATGACAAGCTCGGTACCCGCGCTCGCATAGCTCATGGCTGCGTCGTAGATGGCAACGATGTCGCCATTGGGCAGCTCGCGAGTCCAGCCGCCGTTGCGACCTTCGGCCAAGAGGTTACGAAGCTTCACATTGGCAAAGGTGCCGCGCATCATGACCTCGTGATTGCCTCGGCGGGCGCCATAGGTGTTGTAGTCGGCCCTGGCAACACCATGCTCGTCGAGGTAACGGGCGGCCGGCGAGTCCTTTGCAATGGAGCCGGCGGGCGAGATGTGGTCCGTGGTAACAAAGTCTCCGAGCATCGCAAGGACACGGGCATCCTTTACCTCTACAACGTCCTGCGGACGTGCGAGGTCAAAGTAGGGAGCCTTACGGATGTAGGTGGAATCCTCGTCCCATGCAAAGGTGTCAGAGTCCTCGGAAGCAATCTGCTGCCAAGCTGCCGAGCCCTCATAGAGGCCCTTGCCGCCCTCTTCAAAGAGATCCTTAGTGAGAACCTTTGCAAGCACCTCGTTTATCTCCTGCGTGGTGGGCAGCAGCTCTGCGAGCATGACGGGCCTGCCATCTTGGTCAGTACCCACGGGCTCGTTCGCAAGGTCAACGTCCATGGTTCCAACCAGTGCGTAGGCAACAACGAGCGCGGGCTGGCACAGGAAGTTCTGCGCGACATCGGGGCTAATGCGACCGTCAAAGTTACGGTTTCCAGAAAGAACGCTGGTAAGCTCGAGCTCGCCCGCAAGGGGCTTTAGAGCGGCACCGATCTCACCAGAGTTGCCGATGCAGCTCATGCAGCCATAGCCACACGTGTAGAAGCCAAGCTTGAACAGGTCATCGGTAAGGCCCGCACGCTCGAGCAGGAGCTCGGTTGCCTGGCTGCCGGGGGCAAAGATGCGCTTGATCCACGGCTTGGTGGAAAGCCCGCGCATAACGGCCTTGTGGGCCAGGAGGCCGGCGGCGACCATCATTGCGGGGTCGGTTGCCGTAGTGCAGCTCGTGATGGCTGCAATTGCGAGTGTGCCGTGGCCAAGCTGGAAGGTCTCGCCACCAACGACCACCTCGCGCTTTGCGGCAAACTCGCTGTGCCCGTGCTCGGCAGAGGCGGCACGGAAGCGGTCTCGCAGGCCGTCTGGCGTCACGTAGTTATGAGGACGAGAGGGTCCGGCAAGGCAGGTCCTCACGCTCGAGAGGTCAAGATCGATGGTGCGGGAGTACACGCGGTCGCCCAGAGAGCCCCAAACGCCCTGCAGCTCGAGGTACGCGCGGGCAAAAGCCACCTCAGAGGAATCGCGCCCCGTGAGGTCAAGATAGCTGGTCGCGGTCTCGTCAACAGGGAAGAGCGTGGTGGTGGCGCCGTACTCGGGGGTCATGTTTGCAACGCAGGCGCGCTGCGTTGCCGAAAGCGTCGCGACGCCTGGGCCCGTGGCCTCAACAAGTGTGCCGACCACACCAGCCTCGCGGAGCAGCTTTGCCACCGTAAGGGCAAGATCCATGCCCGAGACGCCGTCGGAGAGGCTTCCCGAAAGGCGAAGCTCAACAACGGGCGGCACCAGCATGGAAATGGGCTGGCCAAGCGCGGCAGCCTCTGCCTCTATGCCACCAACGCCCCAGCCAAGCACGCCCAGGCCATTTGCCGTTGGGGTGTGCGAGTCGGTGCCCACCAGCGTGTCAAAGCAGGCGACCTCGCCCTGTGTTGCCAGGGCGTCGGTGGTCACCACGCGGCAGAAGCGCTCGATGTTGAGCTGATGGCAGATTCCGCCTCCTGGCGGCACTATGTCCACGTTCTGGAACGACTTGGACGCCCACTTGAGGAAGGCAAAGCGCTCGCGATTGCGCTGGACCTCGGTCTGCTCGTTGGCAGCAGCGGCGCCGGGGCAGCCGGCCTCGTCGGCAATGACCGAATGGTCGACGACGAGCGTGCAGGGGATCTGCGGGTTAACCAGCGACGGGTCTCCCCCGCGCTCAACCATGGCGTCACGCATGGCGGCAAAGTCAACAAAGACGGGCACGCCCGTGAAGTCCTGGAAGAGCACGCGCGCCGGCATGAACTCGATCTCGTCGCCCTGCTCGCCAGCAAGACCTGCGCTCACGATGCGCTTTGCAAACTCAATGGCGTCGTCGTCGGTGGCGGCACGACGGACGCAGTTCTCGAGCAGCACGACAAGCGCACGCGGCAGCCTGCTCGCACCGGGGATCCTAGAGACGTCACACACGAGCCGTTTGTGGCCTGCAGCATCAAGCGCCTTGAGCGTGCGAGCCTCAACGACGGAACGCTCGAACTCGGCAGTATTGCTGATAGATGCCATATCTACTCCCTCTCAGTTGACGTGCGCATGCCCGGCGCACGGAGCGCATCCCAAAACGGCTGCGCCTTGTGAGTCGAATAATGATAGAGCCAGAGGAACCCCGCAACCGCAGCCGCAACAATAACGGCGCAGGTCACAGATTCAACAAGGGTAAGGGGAACAACGCCAAAGAAGTCTGTGAGAAGCGTGCAGCCCAACACAACATAGAGAACGCAGAAAACCAAAAGGCATGTGCGCAGGACGTTGAGCGGCTGTGCGATCTTGTAGATGAGGGCGATGCCAACAGCTGCGGTGAGCAGCATGCAGCAGGTCGAAACCTCCTCAAAGCCACCGCCAAGACCGCGCTGTGCGATCAGCATGGCAAAGAGCCCCACCGCAATGGCGCCTGACGCAGGCATGGACCGCGCAAGGACATTGGTTAGGAAGCGCCCTCGGACGAGCTCGTGATTGGGTTCAAGGGCCAAGGCAAACGAGGGAATGCCAATGATGGCGGTCGAAACGAGCGACATCTGAATGGGCAGCAACGGGAACGGAGGCATGATCACGCACACCACCGCAAGCGCTGCGGCATAGACCGTCTTCATGAGGAAGAGCGCCGCCGAGCGCTGGAGGTTGTTGATGGAGCGACGTCCCTCGGCCACGACCTCGGGCATGTGCGCGAAGTCGCTGTCTGCCAGCACGATGTCGGCAACGTTGCGGGCGGCGGCTGAGCCAGAGGCCATGGCGACCGAGCAGTTGGCCTCCTTGAGCGCAAGTATGTCGTTGACGCCGTCGCCGGTCATTGCCACCGTGTGGCCCTCTGCCCTGAGGCACCTCACGAGCTCGCGCTTGATCGGGGGCGTCACGCGTCCAAACACGCGCCTGTCGCGCACCGCTGCCTCGATCTCTTCCTCGCTCTCGAGGAAGGTCGCATCGACCCACTTGTTGGCATCGGGCACACCCACAGCCTCGGCAATGGCCGAAACAGTAATGGGGTCATCGCCAGAGATGACTCGAATGCCTACGCCCTGCTCGACGAAATAGGCCATCGTCTCTGCCGCGGTCGAGCGAATCTGGTCGCGAATGCCAACAAAGCCGAGCACGCGAGGCCTGCCCATGGGCTGGCCCTCATCGGTAAAGCCATCTGCCTCGGCAACCACGAGCACGCGCTGCAGCTTGTCAAAGGAGCGGACCTCGCCCTCGTAGTCCCTAAACATTGGGCCGAGCACAAACTGGGCAGCACCGAGCACAAGGGCCCTTCCGTCAGCGGTGACACAACCAGAGAGCTTCGTCCTGGACGAGAAGGGCACAGCGCGCTCACATGCAATGGGCTCGATGCCCTTCTCCTTGCCATAGGCAATGATCGCGCGCGAGGTCTCGTTGGCGTCAGCCTCGTTGGCCATGACCACGATCACCGCAGCCTGTGCCGCATCGGCCTCCTCAACGCCTCGCCACGCCTTGACCTCGGCCACCTCCATCTGACCAGTGGTGATCGTGCCCGTTTTGTCGAGGCAGAGCACGTCAACGCGGGCGAGCGTCTCGACGCAGTATGCCTGCTGCACAAGCACCTGCCTCATGCCAAGGCGCGTGGTGGCGATGGCAAGCACCGACGAGGTGAGGAGCACCAGGCCCTGCGGAATCATGCCAACAACTGCCGCAACCGTCGTGAGGATGGCGGAGTTGGTATCCATGGAGTCCGAGAGGACGCTGCGCAGGAAGAGCGCTATGCCCACCGGGACGAGAACGAGCGTCGAGGCGCGGATGATCCAGTTGAGGGTGTCGCGAATCTCGGAGGTAATGGGCTTGACGAACTTTGCCTCGTCATTGATTCGAGAGGCATAGCTGTCCAGTCCCACGTTGGTGGCACGAAAGACCAAAGAACCGGAGTCAACGAAGGATCCCGAGAGCACCTCGTCGTCCTTCACCTTGGGAATAGCATCAGACTCGCCCGTCAGCAGGCTCTCGTTCATGGCAGCCGAGCCCGAGATGACAACGCCGTCCGCGGGAACCTGATCGCCATGCTGCACGCGCACCAGGTCGTCGGCAACGATCTGCTCGACGGGTATATTGGCATCCTTGCCATTGCGTATGACCGTCACGTCAGATGCCGTGATGATGGTGAGCCTATCAACCATGCGCTTGGCGCGGAGCTCCTGCACGATGCCAATCACGAGGTTGGACAGCACGACCCCCATGAAGAGCATGTTGCGGTACTCACCAGTTATGATGACCAGGATGGCGAGGCACAGGTTCACCGCGTTGAAGAACGTCATGGTGTGCTCGCGCACGATCTGGCTCACAGATTTTGTCTTTACGTCAGCGTTGGCATTGACCTTGCCGGCGGCAACGCGCTCGGCAACTTCCTCGTCAGTTAGGCCAACCAGCGAGACGGGAGACTGCCCCTGCATGCTCCCCTGGCTTGCCCGCATTCGTCACCTCCGGTCATTCGACACCACGGCATACAAAGCTTTGACCGCATTGTCTCATTGTACGCGATGGAGGGCCTCGCTTGGCAGGGTGCAGCAATCTCGCAACTTTGCCATGGCTCTTACCATATCTGCCAAAAGAGGCTATAATGCAATCTCTAAGCCCTCTTAGCTCAGTGGATCAGAGCGTTCGCCTCCGGAGCGAAAGGTCGCAGGTTCGAACCCTGTAGAGGGCACCACAACAAAAACAGCAGGTCATCAGTTGAATCTGGTGGCCTGCTTTCATATTAATTTGAACGATTATTTCTCGATGGGTCGCCACGTGTCGGAAGTCGATGCGCACATGCATCAATCAGTAGACAATGAAACCTCTCCCCGCACGCGGTGGAGAGGGGCTACTCTTACCCGACATGCCACAGAGGGCTAAAACCCTTTGGGCATCCTCGCGACATGAGACGTCATCTCTTTGGACACCTGATTCGTAAACGCGCACCAACCAGAGAGCGCCTACATTGACAGACACCGTCTGCCGAACAAATCGACTCACCTACCAGCCACAATCGGCCAATTACCGAACCGCCAAACATCTTTGAGCGGGCGCCCACTTTATGAGGTGGACAATTCCGATACGTCCATGCCTTGACCATGGGCACCCGTCCACCAACTCCTGCGCTAGCGGCAGGACCAAAGGAGCAAGCCATGCCAGAAGCCATCCGCAAGGTCAACGTTGTCGGGCATCAGCATCCCGACACCGACAGCATCTGCGCGGCAATCAGCTACGCCTATCTCAAAAACCAGATTGGTGATAGCAACTATGAGGCCCGTCGCGCCGGAGCCATCAACCGTGAGACCGCATTCGTTCTCAAGCACTTTGGCTTTGAGGAGCCGCGCCTCATCACGACGCTTACCCCGCAGATCAAGGACGTCACCTATCGCAAGGCCAGTGGAATTGACCCCGACACCAGCCTTTACACCGCATGGAACCTCATGCGCAGCGAGAACACCTCGACCCTCTGCGTCACCGACGACAACGAGAACCTCCTTGGCCTCATCGCCGTGAAGGACGTCGCCAACGCAAACATGGACATCCTTGACAACTCGGTCATTGCCAAGGCCAAGACTCCCTACAAGAACATCGTCAACACCCTCGACGGCGACATGCTTGTTGGCGACCCCTCCGACACCGTGCCTGACGGCCACGTCATCGTGGGCACCTCCCCCGAGATGATGGAGGACACGATCCAGGAGGGCGACATCGTCCTGTGCACCAACCGCTACGAGACCCAGCGCTTTGCCGTTGAGGCTGGCGCGGGCTGCCTGATCGTTTGCCACAGCGCAAAGGTCTCGGGTGTCGTGCGCTCTGCCGCCGAGGAGCGCGGCTGCGCGATCATCACCTCTCCCTATGACACCTACGCCTCCGCGCGCCTGATCACGATGGCCATCCCCGTGAGCGCCAAGATGCTCTCTGCCGACAAGGTGGACCGCTTCTCGGTGAACACCGCCATCGACGACGCCCAGAAGGTCATGGCCCGCACCCAGCATCGCTTCTTCCCCGTCATCGACGAGGA